>JAKEEU010000394.1 GCA_022616415.1 Candidatus Zhuqueibacterota bacterium
CTGGCGCCGCGGGGTAAAATCGGCCCTGGCAGTGATTCTACCACGGTCGATGCCAATGGGCAATTTGAGAGCACGGTGTTTTTTTGGCAGAGCGAGACTTCAACGCTGCCGGTTTGGAAGAGTTGGAATCTGACCAATCTCACCCAAAAGTGGGTGAAAGTTTCCGGACCTGGCTCTTTCCCGAGTTACGGCGTGATTGTGTGGGCGACCAATGAGGATGTCAATGGCTATGATCTGCGCTTTTATTCTTCGGAAGCCACCAATTCTGCTGATCGTCCGTATTTGGAAGTGATCTACTCGACCGAGGCAGCAACCAAGACCGTTTACTTTCAGAAAGATCACTTGGGCAGCATTCGTGCCACGGTGCTGGACAGCGCCACGGCGCCAGTGCGAGGTTATGATGATTACGATCCGTGGGGCTACCCACTGGCGCTGCGCACGAAGAAGACGCCGTATGATTCTCTGCAAAAAATTGCGAAATACAAATTTGCTGGTATGGTATATGACGATGAGTTCGGTTTGAATTTGCACCACACTCCATTCAGGCCGTATGATGGGTTAATGGGAAGGTGGGTAATAATGGATCCGTTGGCGCAGAAATACCCATCGTTGAGTCCGTACAATTATGCGGCGAATAATCCGGTGCTTTTTATTGATGCAAATGGTGATACTATCGATTATAGTGCATTGAACAAGGAGCAACGGAAAAGTTTTGATGAACTTGTTGTGACTCTCTCAAAAGACAAAAGGTTTGCAGAAGTTTGGAATACCCTTGTCACCTCATCAGCTATTTACAGGATTTCCGTTAATGAATTACAAAAAACGGCTGGCCAGTATCAACGAAACACCGACGAAATCAGAAGTGGAGGAACGTTGTCTTTTAAGTCAATTACACTAGCTGGAATAGAAAGCGCGACTGCACATGAAGTTTATCATGCCTATCAACATGATCAGGCTAATCTGCCAAGAAGTGTAGGCGAAGAAATAGAAGCACCATTATTTGCTGATGCAATAACTCTGAGTCTAGGTATTTTGGGTTCAACACCGATGCGCGTGAATAGAATACCTGTTTTTGCGGAATCGTATTCAAGACTATTATTTGGAGACTCTTTTAATGAAAATGATTGGTTCATGGCTATCACTACTTTTAAAAAGGGTGGGCTGATGATCCCCGAATATAGACACCTTAACACTCAATTATATAACCCTCTAATCAGAAAGTTTTATCCGTTGATCAGATAAAATGGAGAGATTTTATGAAGAGATTTATCGTAGTCGCGATCTTATTGAGTTTAACAGTTTCTTTTTTCTGCGAAAATAAAAAGAAAAAAGAAGCGAAACAGCAAGAGGAGAGTATTAAAAAAATTGAAGATTTGCCCCCTCCAGATCCTGCTCCTAAATTAGTAAAAAAACCAAAAACAATCTACCCGCCCTCGGCAACAAGTTTAAGAGAAAAGGGTAAAGTGATTGTTCAGGTATCGGTTGGTATTGATGGGACGGTTTTTAAAGCAAAAGCGATGTGGTCAACTAACAAGATTTTCGAGACGACTGCTGAGAGTCTAGCTTATCAATATATTTTCGAGACTCCCACCTTTGCGGGAAAACCACAAGCGGTCATCTTTAGTATCCCTATAATATTTGATCCTGACAGCACCTAAGTAGAAAAGAAGTAGCACTTATCAAGTTTAGTACCACTGGTGTACAGGTAAAGATTTAAGCACAGGATCGCTGGGTGCAAGCGCATCAAATTCTCGTGAGCTGGAATGAAGCGCAGGCCACGAGTGTTAATCGGCTTTCGAGCACGCCGTGGAATGTCGCGTATGTTGGGTTGAATGACATTGATGCCAAGTCGGCTTATGAGAGCACGGTGCTGTTCCAGCAAAACCAGTATCCCAGTTGGAAGGCTTGGAACCTCACCAATCTGGCGCAGAAGTGGGTTAATGGCACAGCGACCAATTATGGCGTCATTCTCTGGGCGACAAATGAAAACACCAATGGCTACGATTTGCGCTTTCGTTCCTCGGAGTATGCGGATACCACTTCGCATCGCCCCATACTGGAAGTGATCTATTCCACCGATGCGGCAACCAAGACGGTTTATTTTCTGAAGGATCATCTCGGCAGCATTCGCGCGACGGTGCTGGACAGCGCCACCGCGCCGGTGCGAGGCTATGATGATTATGATCCGTGGGGGTATTCACTGGCGTTGCGCACGAAGAAGACGCCGTATGATTCTTTGCAAAAAATTGCAAAGAACAAATTCACCGGCAAGGAGTGGGATGATGAATTTGGGCTGAATTGGAATTATTTCGGGGCGAGGTATTATGATCCGCAGATTGGAAGGTGGATGGTGAGGGATTCTCTGGCAGAGAAGTATCCGTCGTGGTCTCCGTATCATTATTTATATGATAATCCCGTCAGGTATTTTGATCCGGATGGCAAACAAGGACTCTCTTTTTCTCTTGGTATTGATGCAGCCGTTGGGCTGGGTAGGTGGGGACCTACAACGAAGATTAGAAAGGAGTTTCTGCGCATGGACATATTTTTACTCACAAGCTTGTTTATTTTATAAAAAATCATTATATTTTATTAACTGGTCGTCTCGATTAAATGATCTACAGATTTAAATTCGTGATACAGTTATGCTGGAATTTGGCCGTTCCAAGAAAGGAATCTTTTCATGCCCCGTGCTCACAAACGACGAAGTGGCGCGGGGCATTTTTTTGATGCGCTTGCTCGCGCCGGAGATCGCCGCTTCAGTGCGGCCTGGCCAGTTTGTCAATGTGAAAGTTTCGCCCGAGCAAGATGCAAAAAACAAACTGCAAACTGCCACTTGCCACCCGCCACTTGCCACTTGCTTTCCCCTCCTTCGTCGCCCATTCAGCGTTTGTGAAGTTGATCGTCAAGCCGGAACCATTTCGTTGATTTGGAAAGTGATTGGGCCGGGAACGCTGGCGCTGGCTCATCACCAACCCGGAACGATACTAAGCATTATCGGCCCGCTTGGACGCGGCTTTGACGTGCCAAATTCGGCAGGGCCACTCGCGCTTGTTGCCGGAGGTGTCGGTGTAGCGCCGCTGCCGATTCTCGCCATGGAATTGGCTGCGCGTGGAAAAAGATTCGACGTGCTGCTCGGCAGCCGCACTGCCGATGAGATTTGGGGTAGGAGCGAGTTGGCCGCACTGGGTGGAGACGTGCGAATGGCCACGGATGATGGCAGCGCCGGCGAAAAAGGTTTTGTCACCAAGCTGCTCGAAAAATGGCTGCAAGAAAACGCTAGCCTCGAGGCGCAGGTTTTCGCCTGCGGTCCGATGCCAATGCTGGCGGTCGTGGCCAAACTCTGTCGCGAAGCGCGTATGCCGGCACAGCTTTCTATTGAAACCATGATGGGCTGCGGCTTCGGCATTTGCATGGGCTGTCCGATCGAGCCGGCAGCCGGCGTGGAAAAATTGGGCCGTTATTATCTCGCTTGTCTTGATGGCCCGGTGTTTTCGGCGGAGGCAATTCGTTTATCGTAGCGCAGACAGCCTGTCTGCATTTTAATTATCCGGGCGATTCGGAAAATCCGGATACCGTAAAAATTCTGTTCTCCCAATGAGTAACTTGCGAATAAAAATCCGCGATGTCGAGTTCCCCACCCCGATATTCGTGGCCTCCGGCACGTTTGGCTACGGCCAGGAAGCCGCGGATTTGGTCGATTTAACCGGACTCGGCGCGATCATCACCAAATCCATCGGCGCCGAACCCCGCATCGGCAATCCGCCGCCCCGGCTCTTTGAAACGGCTGCCGGGTTGCTCAATTCGATTGGTTTGCAAAATGTCGGCGTGCAAAATTTCGTCACGGAAAAGCTTCCCTTTTTGCGAACGCTCGGCGTGCCGATCATTGTGAATATTGCCGGACGCAGCTTGGATGAGTATGTCACGGTGGCGCGCAAACTTGAAGAACAAGGCGGCATCGTTGGTTACGAATTAAACTTCTCCTGTCCAAATGTGAAAGAAGGTGGTTTGGAATTCAGCCAGAAAGCCGAGATCACCGAACGCGCGACGCGACAAATTCGTGGGATCACCAAACGCCTGGTCATCCCGAAATTGACGCCGAATGTGACCCGCGTGGGCGATATCGCCCACGCTGCCGAAGCCGGCGGCGCCGATGCGGTCTCGCTCATCAACACGCTAACCGGCATGGCAGTTGATATTGAAACCTGGCGGCCGCGCATCAACACCGTGGTCGGCGGTTATTCCGGCCCAGCGATCAAGCCGGTGGCCCTGGCAAAAGTCTATGAAACCAGCCGCGCCGTCGAGATTCCGGTGATCGGCATCGGCGGCATCATGAACTGGCAGGATGCGGTGGAATTCTTTCTCGTCGGCGCCAGCGCCGTGCAAATCGGCACGGCGAATTTTGTCGATCCGCGCACGGGGGTGACGGTCGCGGATGGATTGCGAGAGTATTTGATGGCGCGGCAGTTAGGTGACGTTGGTGAGTTGGTTGGACAAATTAAGATTGATGGTGCGTGATTCTTTGGAGACACATTCTACCGGCTATATCGGATTGAGGAGTGAGTGGTCCATTTCGAATGATCTTACTGACGGACATCGTTTCAATTCGTTTTTGTTGCCCTCAAAAAAAGAACTTTTCTTGACACTCATGCAAATTATCATTAAATTTGGATATACTGTAGGGTTGAGGCATGCAAAAGCAACAAACCTTACACGATTTCAATGTAACGCAAATACTTAACTGATTAATTGAGGAAGCATTTAGGGAGAAGCAAAACATGCAAGCAACCGCAACAAAACGAATCGAGATTCATAAAAAGTTGTCAATTCTACCCGCGGAAAAGCTAGAGCAAGTGGTGGATTTTGTAGAATTCATGCTGTCCCAATCTCAGGTTAAACACAAAAAAATTATGAGGCTGGGTGGAATGTGGAAAAACCTGGGTTTTGAGAAAGTCGACGATTTGGAAGGGGAAATTCGTAAAATCCGCCAGGAAGCCTCCAGCGCCATCCTCAACAAGAAATGGTGAGAAATGCAATACCTTGCCGATACGGTTACCTTGGTGCGTCATTTCTCGAAAGCTGGAAAAATCGGAAAGGCAGCAAAGCGAGTTCTTGAAGACGCCGATAAAGGGCAACATCATATCTTCATTTCGGTCGTCTCGCTGGTAGAAATTTTGTACCTGTCCGAAAAGCATCGCATTCCGGTAGATTTGGATAAGACCCTTGATTCCATAAACTATTCACAAAATTATTCGGTTGTCGATTTGACGTCTGAGATTGTGAAACTTGCGGCCTCGAGCGCCTGCAAAGAGCTTCATGATCGGCTCATTTTATCCACTGCCAAGTATTTAGGGGTCTCCATTTTGACAAGTGATCAAGCTATGAAGGATTTGAACGAAGTACCGACCATCTGGCAATAAGTTTATGCCAACCAAAACTATTGCAAGCTGCACCTTTTGCAAAGTCATTCGCGGCGAGGTGCCAAGTTACTTTGTTTTCGAAGACGACGTCTCGTTGGCCTTTCTTGATCATCGCCCGTTGTTTCCGGGGCATTGCCTGCTGGTGCCGCGCGATCATCATGAAACGCTCGCCGCTCTGCCGTCCGATTTGATTACCCCCATCTTTACCAATGCCCAGCTTCTGGCGCGCGCGGTGGAACAAAGCATGAACGCCGAAGGCACTTTTGTGGCGATGAACAATCGCGTCAGCCAAAGCGTGCCGCATCTGCACATCCACGTCGTGCCGCGCCGCAAGAAAGACGGTTTGAAAGGCTTTTTCTGGCCGCGCCAACCTTACAAGAACGAGGAAGAAATCAAGAAAGTACAAAATACGCTGCGCGCTGCTATTACAGCGCTTAAGGTTTCATGAACATTTTCCTCAAGAGCAGAATGCGAGCTTGACAAATTAATCACTTCAAAGTTGAATCTGTGCAAAAAAAACAAAGATTTTATAGTGGCATCCGGATTTGCCAAATCGCCTGGATTCAAGCCATGAGATTTTTAATCCGGACGATTCGTAAAATCCGGATACAAAATGCTTTTTCCTGATTGGTTCCGGCTCCTCCGGGTTGGGGATTAGTGGGATAAAAATAGGTCGTCTTATAAAACATGATTTTCAAAGTAGGAGCAGGAGTAAGAGTAAGAGAAAGAGTAAGAGTATTGACAACCGGAGGAGGAAGGTGGACTGGAAAAATTTCGGCAAACGCGTTGCGGTGGCCCTCGTTGCCGCGCCGTTTATTCTTTGGGCGTGCTGGCGCGGCGGTATCTATTTTTGGGTGCTGATCGAAGCGATTATTTTTTTAGGCTTGTGGGAATTTTACGCGTTAACCGAAAAAAAATCGGTCCATCCGAATCGTACCCTCGGCATCGTCGTGGGCCTGGGTTTGGCATGGCAAATTTATTTTCGCGGCAGCGGTGAATTGTGGCTGACCACCGGCATCTTTGCCGTCTCGTTGATTCTGGTGGAATTGTTTCGCAACAAGGGCAGCGCGTTGTTGAATGCCGGCGCGACTTTGCTCGGCGTGATTTACGTCGCTGGTTGCTGGAGCTTTCTGTTGCTCATTCGCGAATTGCCCCGCGAATATCCGCATATCGACTACGCGAGCGCCGGCACGTGGCTGGTGATGATGATCGCGACGGTTTGGGTTTGCGACACCGCAGCCTACCACGTCGGCATGACTTTTGGCCGTCACAAGCTCTTCGCGCGCGTCAGCCCCAAAAAAACCTGGGAAGGCGCCGTCGGCGGCTTGTTTTTCGGCGTGCTGATGGCGGCGGCCTCACATTATTGGTTCGTGCGCGAATTGCGTTTGGTCGATTGCATCGTCATTGGCGCGCTGGTGGGAACCATCGGCCAAATGAGCGATCTCGCCGAATCTCTCTTCAAGCGCGATGCCGGAGTGAAAGATTCGTCCACCCTTATCCCGGGCCACGGCGGCGTGTTGGATCGATTCGACAGCGAGATGCTGCTGGCGCCGTTGGTGTATTTGTATTTGCTGTTGGCGCTGCCCCGTTGAGCGCAAGCGAAATTTTTTAATCAAAAAATTTTTCGCGCTTCTGCAAAAAAATCGTTTTTGATATTGACTTTTATCAGAAATTCTCTTAAATTTTTCTGTCAAGGGCAAGGCGCGCGCGCGAGACTGTGCCTGTGGAGCGACGCTCTGCAAGGCGGCGCCTTCGAATACCTCTTGGATCCCCAATTTGCACAAAAAACCATAGGAGTCGCCATGAGCAGTTCGTATGCGACAACCCGGGCCAACATTGAGCGCCGGCTCATACTTGGTATATTGCGAGGCGATCTGGATGAATCGCTGGCCGAGGTATGGCGGGAAGCCTTTCGTAGTTTGGATGACCAGGAAATTGCCGCTTTAATGCGGCAAACCCGCGGTTTGAGCTATCAAAAAGCCTCTGCTCATACCGTGCGTTTTCTCATGGAGCATCATTATCCTTTTCGCGAAATGGTGTTGTATCACACCGGTAAAGAATTTAAGAGAAGGATGATGCTGCTTGATTACATCGATGAATGGGAGAGTTAATTTGCAGGCATGACGCTGGCTAGTAGATTAACGCATCTTTGAGAGATTGGCAATTCATCTTCGTTACTCACATCAACATCTCACTCCTTTGTGAGGGAGGCAAGCATCATGGAAAAAATCTACCCAGTATGCCAGAAATGCACCACTGGTGTTCTCGTGCCGTTGTCCGATTACGGCAGGGAAGGCGCAACGATCATATTCAAAGCCTGGGTTTGCACGAACCCGCACTGCGGCTTCCATCTGCGCATTGACAACGGCGAGGTCAGCATCGGCAAAGCGATAGGACATTCGCAGAAGTAAAAATTGCTTCAGGGGGTGGGATAAAGTAATAAGAACGAAACGCGAAATCAGAAAGTTATTTTATCCCACCTCCTCAAGACGAGCGATAGGGTATCGGTTTGTGACTGCGCTCTCGGTTTAGCCTGCGGCTGTGGGCTTGGTGTGCTAGGCGTGAAGGGGTTCTGCGCCGAAGGGATGGCCTGTGTCCATTCGTGCCACCCGGGAGCCAAACGAAATGATACCCTTTTTTGTGCCGGCACCAGTCATGGCGATAAAAAGTTCACTGCTTGAAAATCTGCGCGTCAAACTCGTCGTTGGGGCTTTAGCCACACTTTTCTGGTTTGCGGTGGTGACGGAAAACGTCTATGAGTATGATGTCGATGTCCCCATCGTTGCCGTGAATGTGCCGGAAGGAAAAATCCTCGCGAATGATTTGCCTGCTAAAGCCCGGGTCCGGTTCGAGGGGAAGGGTCGGGCTTTGCTGACATTGATGTTCAGCCGCGATGCCCGTATCGTTCTCGATCTTGCCAACGTTCGTCGTCGCCATGCCTTTGGCTTAAAACGCGAAATGGTCGACCCTCCACGCAGCAGCATCGGTTTAACGCCGCTGCGAATTCTTTCTCCGGACACGGTGCGCGTGCAACTTTCCAGCCTGGTCGAGAAGTCGATTGCGGTCAATGCTGACGTAAAGATTGTGACGGTGCCAGGTTACACCGTCGTGCAGCCTTGGCGGCTCGTACCGGACTCCGTTGCCATTTCCGGACCGGAAGAGGTGGTGTGCGATATTGATGTCATTGTGACGGAGCATATGGAATTTGCCAACGTTCAGGACAGCTTTTCCGCCGTGCTTCGTCTGCTGCCGTTGCCGGCCTCACAGCGCGTGCGGCTCGCCGCCAGCACCGTGCAGTTTTTCGTCGACGTGCAAAAACTGATCGAAGTGACGTTGCACGAGATTCCGGTGCGCGTACAAAATGCCCCGCGCCATATCAAAATAACGCCGGTTCCTTCGACGCTCTCGCTGACGGTGGAGGGCGGAGAAAAAATTTTGCTCAATCTCAAGCGCGAAGATATTGTGGCGTATATCGACTATGCGCGCATTCGCAATGACCTGGCAACCGCAGGCCATCCGGCTTATATCCGCACCCCCAACGGCGTGCGCTATCGCGACGTCAAGCCGACTTTGTTTAAATTAATGATGGAAGTGCAAAATCATGCGCCTGCTCGCCATTGAAACTTCTTGCGACGAGACCGCGGCTGCCGTGATGCACGGAACGCAATTGCTCTCGAACACCATCGCCACGCAGGAAATTCATCAACTGTATGGCGGCGTGGTTCCGGAACTGGCTTCTCGTGCGCACGTGCAGCGCATCGTGCCCGTGGTCAACAGGGCCTTGTCACAAGCGCAAGTTTCCCGCGAGGCGCTCGACGCAGTGGCGGTGACTTATGGGCCGGGGCTCATCGGTTCTCTGGTGGTGGGTCTCAGCTTTGCCAAGGGACTTGCACTGCAGCTCGGCGTCCCACTGCTCGGCATCAATCATTTGGAAGGCCATCTTTTCTCGACGAACATCATGCCGGACGGACCGGAGCCGCCTTTTCTCTCTTTGATTATTTCCGGCGGCCACACCATTCTGACTTATGTTCGCGAGTGGGGCAATTATCAAATTCTCGGCCAAACCCAGGATGATGCGGCAGGCGAAGCCTTCGACAAAGTGGCCAAAATTTTGGGACTCTCTTATCCGGGTGGTCCGGCCATAGAAAAACTTGCCGCCACCGGCGATCCGCGAGCAATTGATTTTCCGCAAGCGCGTTTGAAAAATTTGCCAGGCTCGTCACGCCCCCAATTTGATTTCAGCTTTAGCGGCTTAAAAACTGCCGTGCTTTATTACACCCGAAAGCTGTCTCCGGAAGAGTTGGAAAAGCAGCGCGCCGATATTGCCGCCTCGTTTCAATATGCGCTAATCAATGCGCTTGCCGAGAACGTCGCCCGCGCCTACGCGCAATTTCCCACCCGCGCCGTGGCTTTGGCCGGCGGCGTCGCCTGCAACCGCACGCTGCGGCAAGCCTTTGCCAAGTTGGGAAAACAAAAAGGGTTTCAGTTGCACTATCCCGAGCCGATTTATTGCACGGATAATGCGGCCATGATCGCGCGGGCGGCGCAGTTTCATCTTGCTACAGGCCGGCACTCTCCACTCTCACTCGCACCTGACCCGGGGCTGGTTCTATCTTGATTGCGAGTAAGGCAGCCAATGAATCCATAGTAGCCATGTTTTCACGCGCTGTGCTGTTGTGAAAAAATTGGAGTTGATATTGTTGCGGCCGTTTCGTATATTTTCATTAAAAACCGGCGGGAATTATGCAAGATATTGATCGGGCCTTCAAGACGGTTCTAACGCTGAAACCGGATTGCGTAACATGTTAAAAGAGACGAGCATAGTTCAAGATTGGCTGACGCAAAGTCAGCAGGAAGGCTGGCAAAAAGGGCTACAAGAAGGGCAGAAGGAAGGGCAGAAGGAAGGCAAGCTTTCACTGCTGCAAATCATTCTTGCGCAAAAGCTTGGCGCGATTTCGCCTGACCTTTCGAGCAAGCTGCACCAACTCAGCAGCGAACAATTGGATCGGCTTGGCGTTGCGTTGCTCAATATCAACAGCCAGCAGGAGCTGCAGGTCTGGTTGAGTAGTGGTGCGGCGCAGGAATCGCATTGAGGTTGTTATTTTGCCATGAATTTTGATTTGAAACTTTCATCTACCCTTATCTACCCGCTGCTGCTCATTCTCCTCGCCATTGCTTTCACATTTTTTATTTATCGCACCACCACGCCACCGGTGACGAATTGGCTGCGCCGGAGTCTGGCGGTGCTGCGAACGTTTGCGCTGGCGCTGGCGCTACTGCTTCTCTTCGAGCCGGTTCTCACATTCGGATTGCAGCGCCTCCAAAAACCGACCGTCGCCGTTTTGGTGGATCGCTCGGCGAGCATGACCTTGGCGGATTCGGCAATCGTCCGCGCCGATTTGGTGCGGCAAGCTTTGTCGCTGCCGTGGGTGAAAGACTTGGAGAAGCGCGCCGAGATTGCCGGCTTTTCTTTTAGCGACAGCCTGCGCCGGATGAATTTGGACACGCTGTCGCCAAAAGCGTTCAACGGCGACGGCAGCGATCTCGGTGGTGCGCTGCTGGCAACCAAAAAGATGCTGGCCGAGCGCCATCTTGCCGCGGCGATCATGTTGACCGACGGCGCGCAAAATATGGGCGAAAGCCCGGTGCGTGTTGCCGAGCAGTTTGGCGTTCCAATTATCACCGTCGGCATCGGCTCCAGCCAGGGCGTCCGCGACGTGCAATTGAGCGACATCGTCACCAATGAAATTGCGTATGCCGAAACGCAATTGCCGGTCGAGGTGAGCATTTCAAGCCTCGGTTATGCGGGCCGACGCGCCCGCTTGCGTATTATTGAAGAAGGCGCCGATACCGACACGACACGACAAAGTAAAGCCGCGCACGATCAGGAAATCATTTTGCCAGCCGATAATACCCAAGAAATCGTGCGTTTCAATCTCGTTCCGCATAAGCTCGGCCTCAACCGCTACGTGGCGCAAATCGACACGCTGGCCGGTGAATTGACCAAAGCGAACAACCGCCGCACTTTTTACGTGCGTGTTTTGAAAAACAAATTAAAATTGTGGATTTTCGCCGGCGCACCGTCGCCGGATTATGTTTTTCTCAAGCGCGCGCTGGAAGCCGACAAAAATTTTCAGATTCAAGGTTTCGTGCAGCAGCCGGACGGCAATTTCTACAGCACCTCGGCCGCGGAGTTGATTGCTGCGCTGACGCGCATTCGCCGGGAGGAAGCCGACGGGAGCCTCGACGGCGTGATCATGGTTGATTTCCCGCGCCGCGACTCGAATCGGCGCTTGCTGGAAGCTTTGTTGCAACAGTTGGCCAAAAATCGCCAACCGTTTTTCTTTCTCAACGGGCCGGGAGTCGATCTTGCTTCGCTTTGGCAATTTCGCAGTGTTCTGCCGTTGGCCGCAGCGCCACTGCAAACGAGCGAGCGTCTCGTTTACATCCAGCCGGAATTGGCCGGATTGTCGCATCCGCTCACGCAATTTTCTGAAACGCTGGAAGACAACCGCCGGATATGGGAAGAATTGCCGCCGCTTTTTTGCAATTTGATCAACGTCCAACCTTTGGCAGGCAGTCAGGTGCTGGCTGCGGTTGACAATCGGCGCGGCGAGCAATCGACGGGTGAAATTTCAGTACGGCCCGGTCCGTCTCGCCGTGGGAGTTCGCCGGGAGGCTTGCCGGTGATGTTGGCGCAAAAATCGGCCGAGCGCAAAACCGTGGCCATTTTCGCCTACGGCCTTTGGCGCTGGCATCTGCTCATGCAAGGCGTCGGCAAAACGACGGTCGCTTACGAGACCCTCGTCCGCAGCGCCGTGCGCTGGATGGTCACTGCTGAAGACGCCAAGCTCGTGCGGATTACGAGCAACAAGGAAATTTATCGCGGCGGCGAGTCGGTCGAGCTGGCGGCGCAAATTTATCACGAAGATTATCGGCCGCGGGCCGGCGCGCAAGTGCGCGTGCAGCTTGCCGGTCCGCAATTTTCGCAGGAAGTAATCTTGCAAGAGGCCGGCGACGGCCTGTATCGCGCCACCCTGCAAGTCCTCGGCGGTGGTGAGTATCAGTTTCGCGGTATTGCCGAGCAAAGCGGCCGGAAGATCGGCGAAGACAGCGGCCGTTTTACCGTGGAACCGTTCAGCCTTGAGTTTCTTAACACGCGCTTGAACGAGCCGCTCTTGCGCCAAATGGCGCAAGCCACCGGCGGCGCCTATGGCACGCCGGATAGCTTGGAGAATTTTGTCGCGCGCCTGCCGTTAAGCTCGATTTCGCGCCATGAAACTTTCGATTTTGCGCTCTGGGGCCGCACGCCGGTGTTGTTAGTTTTGCTGCTGGTTTTGGGCGTGGAATGGTTCGTGAGAAAAAGGCAGGGGATGTTGTGAACGTATTTTTAAACAGCTTTCTACGCAAGGCACGCAAATTATGGTTTAACCAAAAAGGAGAAAGTACACATCGCTTTCTCCTTTTTTTATTTGTAAACCGCAACAAGCATTGCTATTTCATCAACACGACCTTCCGCGTCGCCACCAACGCAAATTGCTGCGGCACACCGGCGGCACATTATCAACGGTCCGCGCCGAAAAGAAATATTCAACCCCGTTCGTGATCTTACCGTTGGTTATCAAGCTGCCGTTGATCATCACGCTCGGGACCGGCGCTATTGACGAGCTGTCCGTTTTGCAAAAAAACCGCAAAAATCAAAGAAAATCCTTGCCTTCGCGTAATTTTATGTGTATCTTTTAGACGTTTGTGTCTTGGTTCAGGCTTAAATTATTACTTTGTAAATGTCGTGGCAATCGCACCAATCTTATTTGCGGCAAAACCACCTTTCGTGGGCATATTTCTACATTGCTCTATCACCTAATCTAAAGAGGAGAGAAGTAAATTATGGCAACAGCAAAAAAAGGGATGACCAAAGGACAGCTCGTGGGGCACTTTGCGGAGAAATTCGACCTCACGCGGGCGCAAGCCGCAGAGTTCTTTACGGAGTTGGCAAAAGTGGCGGCCAAGGAGGCTAAAAACGGCTTCACCATCCCCGACGTCGGCAAACTGGTCATGGTCAAGCGCAAAGCCCGCATGGGCCGCAACCCGCAAACCGGCGAGAGCATTCACATCCCCGCCAAAACCGTGCTGAAATTTCGCATTGCCAAAGCCTGCAAGGATGCCGTGCTCGGCGGCAAGAAATAAAACCGGGACTGTATCAAATGACAAAAGGCGCGCCCTTCAGATCGCGCCTTTTTATTTTACTGCAGATTTGGAGAGTGGAATAATTTTAATTAGTGCCTTCGCCGCTCATTAGCTGCAACTATTGACGCCAAGCAGCTTGTTGACGGCGCAGCGCTTCGTAACCAGATTCTGCACGCCCCAGCCGGCGAACACCAGTCCAAGAAAAACGCCAAGCCACGCCAGTCCCGCGCCGGCCAGCCACAGCAGCGTAAAAGGCACCGGTATCAATAAAACGCCGGCGTAATGAGTCTTCTGCGAGAACACCAGGCCGGCCATGAGCAACATCGTGCCGCTCATGCTCGCCAGCAGGGCAGAAATCTTCAGCGCGCTGGGAGAGAGATGAACCGGCGGTGCGGCCATGATTGAAAGCGCCAGGATGACTCCGGTCGAGTAGTATCGCGCCGGCAGATCGCCGCCTTGCAAGCCGACGTTCAGCGGAATGTCAAAGAGGCTTTTCTGGGTTTTTGTCAATTCGGTTGTGGTGGCCATTTGGGTTTTCGCGAGGTTGTTTTAAAACTCAATCCCCCTCTCCCACCTTTTCCGGCTGCTTGTTCATCGCCAGCGGGCTTTTCAAGCCTTTGAGCGAGCGGAACGCCACTTCGAAAATGCACGACGAGCCGTTCTGTTGAATGGCGTCAATGAGCGTTGCCGGAGTCACTTCTTTGGGCAGACGGCCGACATATTCGAGCGTGTTGCGGCCCGGCGCCTGGCTCGAAATGTTCGCCAACTGCCACTTGCCGCCGTACGCCTCCAAAGCTTTGTCGACTTCTGCAATGGCCTGGTAAGCATCGCTGCATTGAACGATCAACGCGGCGTTGGGCTTCTTTTTGCCTTTCTCCTGGTCCGCCTGCATGTCCGCCCACTGCATCAGCCGCACCTGCTGCTCCAACTCGCGCTCCACGTGCTGCAGCGCCTCGGCGGAAGTTGTTGCATAAAGCTTTTGCACTTCTTTTTTGCCCTTGCCGCCGGTGAAGGTCGAAGCCTGGCGCAGTGATTTGCCGAATTGATATTTCCACAGCAGATACATGGTGAGGCTCATGATCACCGACAGCCACACGGCGATGTGGAAAACCCGGGTGCCGCAACCCATGCCGATCGCCACCGCGACAAAAACATACACCGCGTCTTTGGTGTCTTGCAAGGTGTTGCGGAAACGCACCGCCGCCACCACGCCGGCAAGGGCGAAGGCGCGGGCCGTCTCATCGCTGATGACGATCATCACACCGGTCACCACCATGGCGAGCACGACGATGGTTTGCGCCAGCGAGGGATCGAAGCTTTCATCGTTCCTGGTCACGGTGTAGATCCAGGCGATCGGCAGGGTAAAAATAAACGCCAGCAGCAGCGCAAAGAACGTATAAGCCACGTCGTCGAAGCTCATCGACAGATTGAAGGCTTCATCGATAAGCCCTTTTATTTTCTCGAAGCCTTCCAAATTATAATTGGCGCCCAATTCGCGCAACAACAGGCTGGCTTGAAAGATGAACAAAAAGAGCAACGCATAATAAGCGACCAGCCGTCCGGAACTCGCGCTCTTATCCGGCTTGGCCGGGTTCATGCTTTCGGTATCGCTCATTTCTTCCTCCGAGATTTGGTGGCGGCCAACAACTCTTCCAATAAGCTAAAACATTTCCCCTCGAAAGTCAACTCCAATTTTATGCGCAAACCATAAGTTTTTCTTGTAAGTTTGACATAAGATTTTTATATTTAACCTGTTTGACCTACGACTGTCTCAGAGCTAAAAAATAACCGGGGCAGCCGCAGCGCATTTATTTTTTTAATTGAATTTTGCTTCATCATGCAACGAACACCTCACACCAACAAGCGCAGACGCGGGATGGTGAGCCTGCTCTTTCTTCTTGGCATTGCGGTGTTGCTGCCGGCCTGCCGTGAGCCGGCGCAGAAGAAGAGTGACGACCGCTCCCTTGCCGAGCCTGGCGAAGTACTGATCAAATTCAAAGCCGGCATTCCGGATGATTCGATTCGGGCGCTCACGGCGAGATTGGGATTGGAAAAAGTTCGCGAGCTGAGCGCGATTGGCGTCAATGTCTATCGCACCACCTCGCGGGTTTCCGTCAAACAGGTTCTTGACGCCAGCAAAATCAACTCTCACCTCATTGAATACGCCGAGCCGAATCTCAAATACCGCATTCCGGAAAAGGATCAAAACTGATCGCGTTGCTCGCGCTCTTTCTGACGTCTCTTCTTGCCGATTTCCCGGCGCTGCACTTTCGCGCAGACGCAAGAAGATGGGCGTGAACAAATTGGCAGTTTCGCATGAATTTAGCCAAGTAAACCAGGAGCGTTCCGCTTTCAAAATTTATAGGAACGCGGGACTGCGAAAGCCTGTGGCCGCAGGCATTGCACTCCGGTTCAGATAGCTAACTCATAGGTAGTTTTTTGTTTTCTAACGAACCATTCAAGGACGGTGATTATGAAAAGTCGATGGAGTTTGCTGTTGATCGTTCTGCTGGGGCTTGTCTTCAGCGCCCAAGTTCAACAAGGGAAAAAAATCGAATCGGTTCCAGGCGAATTTATCGTTAAATGGAGACCCGGAGTCACCGATACTTCGGTGAGCGCGATGTCAGCCAGCACGGTTGCCGTGTTCCCGGAAATCGGTGTCGCATTGCTGCGACAGGACGTAGGAATACAAGCCATACAGAGCGATCCGCGCGTGGAATATGTGGAGCCGAATTACATTTATCGCGCCAGCGGCACGCCGAACGACCCGCGCTTTAACGAGCTGTGGGGCATGAACAACACCGGCCAAACCGGCGGCGCCACCGACGCGGATATCGACGCGCCCGAAGCCTGGGATACGCAAACCGGCAGCGAGTCGACGCTCATTGCCGTTATTGACACCGGCGTTGACTACAATCACCCTGATTTAGCGGCCAACATTTGGACGAACCCCACCGAAATTCCTAACAATGGAATCGATGATGATAACAATAACTACATCGATGATACTCGCGGCTGGGATTTCGTCAATGACGACAACGATCCGTTTGACGACAATCTGCACGGCACTCACGTTGCAGGTACCATCGGAGCAGTGGGCAACAATGGCGTCGGCGTTGCCGGGGTGAACTGGCGTGTGAAAATTATGCCGCTGAAATTTTTGGGCAGCGACGGCTCCGGAACGCTCGCCGATGCGATTTCCGCTATTCTCTATGCGGCGAACAACGAGGCGCAGGTGATGAACAACAGTTGGGGCGGCGGCGGCTTTTCGCAAGCTCTATTGGATGCCATTGAATATGCCGACAGCAAAGGTGCGCTTTTTGTTGCCGCCGCGGGCAATGATGGCACTGACAACGACCAATCAGCCAATTATCCCTCGAACTACGACGCGCCTAACGTTATCGCCGTAGCGGCCATCGATCATACCGGCAACCTGGCGGTTTGGGACCTCGGCGGCGGTGGCGGCGGCTGCGGCTGCCAGGGCTGCGGCAATGTCGTCGGCGCACCCGGATCGAACTTCGGCGCGACTATGGTCGATCTTGCCGCGCCGGGCAAGAAAATTCTGAGCACCACGCCGAACAACGGCTACACGGAGCTGCAAGGCACTTCGATGGCGACGCCGCACGTTGCCGGAGTGGCCGGCTTGGTGTTCTCGCAATTTCCCGGGTGGACGCATGTGCAGGTCAAAGAACGCTTGTTATCCACCGTTGACGTGTCGCCCGGCTTGCAAGGCAAGATGGTGACCGGCGGTCGCCTCAATGCACAACGCGCGTTGAGCGGAACGACCGCCGCCGATTAGCGCACTAAATCCATTCTCATTTTTTTGATGGTGAACGTTGCAAGGAGGCAGTATGATTCAGGAGAGATCGCTTTTGTTTGCCGCCGCATTTTTCTTGGGTGCGGCGGCGCCACCACCACATAAGCCTGTTGCCAATTATAATGAAGCGGCGGTCGTTCACACCGAGCCGGCAGCAAAGGGCGGCTTCGCTTCAGAAGGTTTTGCCACGGCAGGCTTGCCTGCCGGGCTGCAAAACGGTGCGTTCAAAGCCACGCTGAACAACATCGAAATTTCTTACACCGTGGCCGGCGCCGGTCCAGTGATCTTCGTGCAAGGCGTCGGCTGGGGCCTCGATTCCCGGCTCTATCAAAACACGCTGAAATTTTTGCAGTCGAATTATACACTCGTCTACATCGATCCGCGCGGTACCGGCAATGCCGCCCCGATTGCCGACGTGACGCTGCTCACGAGCGAACTGATGGCAGATGATATCGAGGCGCTGCGGCAGCATCTCGGCTTGAATCGCCTCATTTTAATGGGCCATGCACATGGCGGGTTTATTGCGATGAAGTATGCGCTGAAATATCCGGCGCGCTTGGCGCAGTTGATCCTGGTCGATTGCATGCTGCAGGACAACGTGGAAGACGGCGTGCGGTTGGTGAATGAGAATTTGCAGCGCCATCCGCGCCGCAAGAATTCAGGCTGGGAGGCCGCAACGACCAAATTCAAAGACGAGTACGACGCGCGCACGGCCGAAGCCTTGCGGGAGAATTTGCTGGCAACGGCGATTCTTTATTTTTATTATTACGGCTCGCAACATCGCGCCACGTTTGAAAAAGCCGTCAACGAAGCCAGGCTTTCCATTAACAACTTCGATCAGTTTGTCCGGCGTGACCTGCTGCATTACAATCTCGACGGGCAGGAAGCGCAGATCGCGGCGCCGACGCTGCTGCTTTACGGCTTGCACGATCCGTATTTTATCCGTGCCTCCGCCCGGCGTTTGCACTTCACCATGCGCAATTCCAAGCTCGAGCTGTTCGAGTTCAGCGGCCATTATCCATGGATTGAAGAGCCTCAGCATTTCGCCCAGGCGGTGAGGGCCTTTTTAAACCCGCCAGCAAAGTCGGCAGCATCAGAAAATTCCCGCGAAACAACGCAAAGACAATGAGGTCAACAAAAGATTTGCCTTGAAAAATTTCAATGACCTGGGTTGCGGCCGAGCTGCATGGTTTTCATTCCGGGAATGGATGGGCGCCTGGTGGCCTCCGCGGTCTTCAAAACCGTTGTCTCCTCGCTCGCGCGGGGAGAGGTGGGTTCGATTCCCACACGTTCCCGCAAAGTGTTTGATGAATTTTGCCTTCTTGACTTGCCTGGATTTCCTACCAGTTTTCGTTTAAATTTACGAACAGCGCCAACCTTTTGGCCCAAGCCCTTGTCTTAATAGCAAAGCGCAGGCGCCCAGCATAAATTCCTGCGCTACTCAATATGTTCATTGCGCACTTCAAAAAATAGTGGCAAAAATTCTATGAAAAAGGAGCGCGGACTTTCTTGTCCGCGATGCGCGTGTGGACCAAAAGGTCCACACTCCCCTTCAAGCGACGAGGAGGAAGCATGCTCAAAAACTATCTCACCATCGCGTGGCGGAATTTCCGCAAACAGAAAGCATTTTCACTGATCAACATGGCCGGCTTGGCGGTCGGCATGGCCTGTTTTATTCTCATCATGCTCTACGTGCAATACGAGCTGAGCTTCGACCGCTTTCACGAAAAAGCCGATCGGATTTATCGCGTCGTAGCGCACCAGCCGGGGAACGTTTATCTGGGCACCGACCATTTCGCCGTGACGCAGGCAATCTTGGGCAAAACGCTCAAGGAAGAATTTCCGGAAGTTTTGCACGCGACGATCATCGACGATCATAACAACGTTTTGATCACGGTTGGCGATCAGAGCTTTTATGAAGAGGGCTTGATTGCAACGAATCCGGAGATTTTTGAGATTTTTACTTTCCCCTTGCTGCAGGGCGATCCGCAAACCGCGCTGGCCGAGCCGTTTTCCGTCGTGCTCTCGGAAACCGTCGCGCGAAAATATTTTGGCGCTGAAAACCCGCTCGGCAAAATCATCCGTTATCAGGACCAGCACGACCTCAAAGTGACCGGGGTGATGAAAGACGTTCCTAAAAATTCCCATTTTCACCCCAACATGCTGTTTTCGTTTGAAACCGTCATTGCCATCAGCCCCAACAAGGACCAGTTTGCGAAATGGGGCAATAGCTCTTATTACACCTATATTCTCGGCGCGCCAGGCTTCGAGGCCGAGGCGTTCGACGCCAAACTCGCACAGATCGTCAAAAAATATCATACTGAAGACTGGCGCGACAAAGCAAATCCGCGCCGCTACTACTTGCAGCGCTTGACCGATATTCACCTGTATTCTCACATCAATTTCGATATCGGCAAGAACAACGACATTCGCTACATCTATTTGCTCTCCGGCCTCGCGCTCATCATCATATTGACGGCGTGCATCAACTACATGAATCTCGCCACCGCCCGCTCTTCGTTGCGTGCCAAAGAAGTCGGCATGCGCAAAGTGGTCGGCGCCGGCCGGCTTCAGCTTTTAAAGCAGTTTATCGGCGAGTCGATGCTTTTAACCTTGACCGCGGCGTTGATCGCGCTGCTGCTCGTCGAGCTTTTCCTGCCAATTTTTTCAAGGTTGGTCGAGCGCGAGCTGACCTTTGATTTGCTGTTGCAAGAGAAAATGCTCATCGGCATGGCGGTGGCGATTTTTCTCGTGGGCATCGTCTCGGGAAGCTACCCGGCGCTCTTTCTTGCCGCTTTGCAGCCGGCGAAAGTGTTGAAAGGCGAAATCAGAGACAGCGGCCGCTCGCGCCTGCGCAACGCTTTAGTCGTGGCGCAATTTGCCGCTTCCGCCGCACTCATCCTATGCACGGCCACGGTGCAACAGCAAATGCACTACATTAAAAGCAAAAAACTGGGCTACAACCGCGAGCAGGTTTTGGTGATGCGCATGCGCGATCGCGATGCGCGCCGGGAGTTCGATCTCATTAAAAGAGATTTGTTGGAGAATCCCAATTTCCTCAAAGTCACTTGCTCCGGCCATTTGCCGACCAGCATCGGTTCGTCAACCACTCTGGAATGGACGAAACGCGAAGGCCAACCCGAGATCCAAAGTTACCAAACGCGGGTGGACTACGATTTTCTCGACGTTTTCGAGATTGCGATGGCGGAAGGGCGAAATTTTTCGCGGGATTTTAGAACGGATTCGACGCAGGCCTATATCATCAATGAAAAATTGCGCGACGTGCTTGGATGGGATTCGGCGGTGGGTAAGCCGTTCGGCACGGATGAAAAGCCGGACGGCGCGGTTATCGGCGTGATGAAAAATTTTCACATGCACTCTTTTCGGGAGGAGATTCATCCGCTCTTCATTCGGCTGGGAACAAGCTGGGCGACGTATGCCTCGGCGCGAATTCGCGCCAACGATATTCCCGGCGCCATCGAGCATGCGCGCAAAGTCTGGCAAAAATATTCGGCCAACTACCCGTTTGACTATTTCTTCCTCGATGATGAATTCAATCGCATGTACCAAGCCGAGGAAAAGTTGAGCGCGATGTTCGGGTATTTTACGTTCTTGGCGATTTTCATCGCCTGCCTCGGACTATTCGGCCTGGGCTCATTTACCGCCGGGCGCAAGACCAAGGAAATCGGCATTCGCAAAGTGCTCGGCGCCTCGGTGGCGCAATTGCTGCTCTTGCTCTCAAAAGATTTTGTAAAATTGGTCATCGCGGCGAATATCATCGCCTGGCCGATTGTCTGGTACGCCATGAATCAATGGCTGCAAGGCTTTGCGTATCGCACCTCTTTGAACTGGCTCATGTTTTTGCTGACCGCAGCCGTCGCCATCACGATTGCGTTGCTTACCGTCAGTTTTCAAACTGTCAAAGCCGCGTTGGCGAATCCGGTCGAAGCATTGAGATATGAATGACATCTCAATGTAGAGATCCCGATTTTCGGGATGGAAGCGCTGAGATATGAATAGCCGATAAACGTTTTCCAAGGCCGGAAGTCATTATTTAAAACGACTTGAACCCAACCCGGAACCAAATTGCAAAATGATTATGGCAAAATAATTTTTTAATCATTTTGCCATTTTTCTGTCATTTATTTTTCTGTCTTCTGAATGTTTCTACGGCAGAAATACAGACAGAAAAATGGAGGACAGAAAAATAAAGTTTCCTATTGCAAACCATTTTGTTTGAATCCGTTGGGTAATTTCTATTATCTTTTATCCGTTGCGTTGTTTCTATCCGTTGGCAGCTTTTATCCGTTGGACGTAAAACTTTTAGAATTTTTTTTCTGCGTTTAGTCGTATAAGTGAACCTAGGGAGATTGACTCATGAAAATCAAACTTTTTCAAAGCTCTATCATCATCGTCTTGCTGACCACCGTCTGCGCATTTGCCGGCGAAAATGACGACAAGCAAGCCGTGACAAAGGTGGTGGAGGAAGCCTACGTCCAAGGCGTGCATGCCAATCCCAGCGGCGAGGCGATGCGAAAAGGCTTTCACCAGGATTTTATCATGTTCGTTTTTGACGCGGGCAAAATCAACAAAGTCACGCGCGATGAATGGATCGGCCGCATCGAAGCAGCCAAAGCCAAAAACAGCAACAGCCCCAAACCGGAAATCAAAGCTGAATTTCCGCTCGTCGAAATCACCGGCAATGCCGCCGTCGTGAAAGTAGAGCTTCACCGCAACGGCAGGCACGTTTTCAGCGATTACTTGTCGCTCTACAAATTCGACGACGGTTGGAAAATTATTGGCAAGATTTTTTATCGCCATCCGGCTTCGTGAATATCGCTTCCTTTTTCGTGGCAAGATAGAGTGAATGGCTTTATGTTTTTTAAAGGGGCCGAACTTCCCGAGATCGTCGTAGTCCTGCCCCCTTGTGGGGCACTGTGGCGAAGGCGAATCTACCGCTTCAAAACAGCCGTCCACAAAGGGCCGGGGACTACTTTAGTGCGGAAAATTATTTTTGCATGAACCCACAGACAAAATGCAAAGCGCCTCTGATTAATCCAATCAGAGGCGCTTTGCGCATTTTATGGCCCGAATTTTATCCCAATCCAGGCCGATCGGAAACAAACAGGAAAAAGTTTACCACCGAACTTTATCGAAAAATTTCTTTCGGCGAATCTCGGTCTCTTCGGCGTTTCTCGGCGGAAAAGTTTTTGCTTTTTTGCAAAGAAATCACTTTAGACTACCGTATTGCCACCGCTTTGTGGCGGCTCTCGGCTTTCTCCCGCATTTTATCAAAAAACGCCTTGTCGAGATTCGCGGAGAATTTTACCGATTTGCCCGCTTGATCAACGTCGATCCGGTTGAGCATGTCGACGGCTTCACGGTCGTCCGAGACCGCCAGCTTCGCCGTGGCCAACGCGCCTTTCACCGCATCCGCCAACAGTTTGCTGTTCTCTTCGTTATCACACCAAGCCTCACCATACAAATCGGCCTTTTTGCCAACGTTGGCGGAGAGCGTAACGCTTTGCAAAGATTTGACCGCCCGCGTGCCTTTGAACTCGCCGCGCGCACCAAGCTCTTCCGACAACGTTTCCATGGTCTCCGCCGTGTTGGCGACGAGCCAGCATTGATCGGCATAAGGCAGCTTGTTCATCAACGCCGTGAGCGCTTCATTCTGTTTGACCGATTCACCGGTGGTTTTGCCGTCGATAATCGCCTGCACCCAAGCTTTTTCGCCAGCGACGAGAGTGTGCGCATCGGGAAAGTAGAATGCCTTCTCACCGTGCTTTTCGACGACATAGAGAGTTTTGCCGTTATAGGTTTCAGTCGCCAGATTCGGCGCCTCGTGCTCTTCGTGATATTTTGCGAGGGAGTCATGGGCGGCCTTGATCGTCCTGACAATTTTTTGCTCGTCAAAATTGCCGGTGGCAACCAGGGCAAAATTCTCCGAGTTCTCGTGCCGGTCGCCGCGAAAGCCGGCCAACACCGTGTGCAGATCTTTTTCAACGTTGAAGCCCGCCTTTTCCAGCATTTCCCTGTAGCCTCGCCTTTCCCGCATCCGCGCGATATGCTCGCTGAAATCCTTTTCCAGCGCTTGTCCCAGCTCGCTCTGCCGCAGGCTCTGCACATCGCAATAAGCGACGCCATTCACGGTTTGCGGGATCCACGCCAGGTGTTGGTCAACTGCTGACGGCAAAGCCGTGGTGGTTGGTTTGGAGCAGCCGCCGGCTACAATTGCCAAAGCCAGCAGTAAAACAAAAGCCATCCATCTTTTCATGTTGTATCTCCTTATCAAAATTTACATTGGAAACGTTTGTAGTTACGCCTTCAGGCGTCGTGCTTGGGAACATAAAAAATACTTCGAAAAAGCAAAAATTTTCTTAATTTGAAACTTCCCATGCCTGAAGGCAACACTACGAACCAAATTTTATCTCTTTACTGTTGTAAAGATTAAAGAGCCTCTTCAAAAATCTTTCTTTTGAAAAATATAAATCGCGCCCAAAAGAAATCCCGCGCCAACAACGAGTGACTGAAACAGCGGCGTCCAGCTCGCAATCGGTTCGCCGGCAACCACCGCGCGCGTAATGTTGCCCAATTCCGCAGTGCGCGGCGTCAAATAATAAATGCCATCGAGCAGCCACTGATAAATTTTCTGCGACAGCAGCGCATAAATTTTGTCGCGCGCCAACAGCAGCGGACTGAAAAAGATGACGAGATACGCGGCGATGATCGAAACGCCGGAGTTGCGCGCCGTGACGCCGACGAACGTCATGATCGCATAGAGCACGCCGAAAACGAGGATGATGATAACGCCGCTCGCGAGAAACGGTGTGTGCCAAAATCCAGTCTTCGCCGAGAGAATGAGCCATGCGCCGCCGATCAAATACGCCACGTTGATCGCCACGATGCTCAACGCGCCGAGATAGCGCCCCAGCAACAACTGCCAGCGCGCGAAGGGCCGCGACAGCAACAGATCGACGCTGCCTTTCTCCAGCATGTTCGGCACCAAGCTGGCGGTGGCAAAGATGGAAAGAAAAATGCCGGCGCCATACATGGCAATCGCCAGGCCCGATTCGATGCCGATGATGATCTTGCGCAACTTCTCGATTTCAATCTCCTGCTCGACATCTTTGCCAAACAATTGCACCGCCGCCATGCCGCCGGAGACCAAATCGACATTCAGCGCAAACAAAAAGAGCAGATGCGTGATGGTGATCACTACGAAGAACGCGATAAATGTTTTCTTCGCCAGCGACTCGCGCAAGGTATAAGCAATAATGGCCAAGAATCTCATAATTTTTCTAAAATTCCACTGTTTAGCCACCTTTAGGTGGCTTACGCTTCTTAGCTGTGGAATTTATTCCACAGCCACCATCTCATTAAAATCTCCCGACGTCGCGCCTTGAATCGCCGCGAAGAAACTCTCCTCGAGCGTGCGGCGTTGCGGTACGATGGCATGAATTTCAGCTTGGTTTTGCCGGAGCTGATCGATGAGCCGGTTCAGCTCGGCGTGGTCCTGCACGCTCACGTCGATGTGGCCGTTCTGCAGCGCCAGCTTGGCAAAAGTCGTTCGCAATTTCTCTCTCGCACTTTCTGCCAAAGGCGAAGTTTGAATGCGATAGCTCAAGCCGATGTTCGTCAATTGCGCGACCTGTCCTTGCACGACGATTTTGCCTTTGTTCATGATCGCCACTTCGTCGCACACCATCTCGACTTCCGAGAGCAAATGCGAGTTGATAAAAATCGTTTTGCCTTTTTGTTTTAATTGCAAGATGACATCGCGAATCTCCTTGCGGCCAATCGGATCGACGCCGTCGGTCGGCTCATCCAACAGCAACAGATCGGGATCGTTGATCATGGCCACCGCCAGGCCGAGCCGCTGCATCATGCCTTTGGAATACTTGCGGATTTTGGTGGTAGCCCATTTTTCCATGCCGACGAGCTTGAGCAGTTCCGGAATGCGTTGCTGCCGCTGCTCTTTCTGCACGCCGGCAAAACGGCCAAAATAATCCATCACCGCGCCGCCTTTGAGAAAGTCGGGATAGCGATGGTTCTCGGGCAAATAACCGATACGGCGGCGCAGCTCGTAGTCGGAAATCGGTTTGCCGAAAAGCGCGGCGATTCCCGAAGTTGGATGCAAAATGCTGAGTAATACTTTAACCAGCGTGGTTTTACCGGCGCCATTCGGCCCCAACAATCCAAACACCATGCCCGCGCCGACTTGCAAAGAAACACTGTCCAGCGCGTGCAGCCTGCCGCGATTGAAGTATTTCGATAAATTTTCAGTTTGAATGATATTCAACTTTGCCTCCGTTTTGTTCATGCTCTTACGGAAGGCGAGGCGGGAAAGTTGCAGGGGAAAATAAAACATTGCAGGCGTTATCAGGAATGGATGCCGAAGATGTCTTTCATCGGGTAGGTGAAATCCTCAAAAGTTGGCGAGAAAGTTCTTTGATTATCTCAAAAAAAGTTTTACATTTCTGTAACAACGATTTCAACGAACAGCGTATCAACGAATATTGAGAGAAGGGGTTGTTGAGCTCGTACTCTTCTTTACCACATTTTGGCAATAAAATATAATCAGAATCACAGTGCTGGGGCAAAGCCATGCTTGATTTAACCGGAACAACGATTTCGAATTACAGGATTATTGAAAAACTCGGCCAGGGCGGCATGGGCGTGGTCTATAAAGCTCAGGATACCCGGCTCCGGCGCCATGTCGCGATCAAAATCCTGATTCCCGAAGTGACGGCCGACGCGAAACTGTACCGTCATTTCATCAACGAAGCGCAAACGGCCTCCGCCCTCAATCATCCCAATATCTGCACCATCTACGACATCGGCCAATACAGAAAAATGAACTTCATTATCATGGAGCTGGTGGAGGGAGCGACACTGCGCCAGATACAAACCCAGCGTGGCCCATTGCCGGAAGAGGAAGTCATCGATATCGTTTCAAAAATTTGCCGTGCGCTTGCGGTCGTCCACGAGAAAGCGATCCTGCATCACGATATCAAGCCTGAGAATGTGATGATCTCCAAACATGGATTTTTGAAAGTGATGGATTTCGGGCTGGCCAAGCTGGCGACGGAAGCGGCTGAGCTGGTGGGGAAACGGGAATTTGCCAAACAGGCTCGTCCAAAGAAAAAGTCGTGGAAAGAAAAATATGCCGAAGGCGTCGTGCTCACCAGCTTGAGTGGATTGCTGGGAACGGTGCATTACATGTCGCCGGAGCAAGTGCAAGGAAAACCCCTCGATCAACGCAGTGATATTTTTTCCCTGGGGGTTGTTCTCTATGAGCTCGCGACCGGAAACCACCCTTTCGAGGGAACATCGAATGTGACGATTCTGGCGAAGATTATTCATGAGGCGCCGGAGTTGATGCCACTGATTTCAGGCCATGTCTCTCCGGCGCTGCAGGAATTGGTCAACCGCTGTCTGGCAAAAGACCCCGGCGATCGCTTTCAATCGGCGGCTGAGTTGTTACAAGCGCTGAATTCATTGGCTGCTCCCAAAGCAATTTCCGAAAAGATCGGATCATCGCCTGGCCGTGGGGTGAAACCCGAAGCTTATGCCAATTATCTGAAGGGTATGTTTTCCTTCGAGAATTTTACACCGATGAACGTGCAGAAAAGCATGGAGTTTTTCAAAAACGCCATAAGCGATGATCCCGATTTTGTCGAAGCGTATATCGGCTTGGCCCGGACGATGAGTCACTTAGGCATGACCAGTTGGATGCCGCCAAGCGAGGCTTTTTCCGAGGCCTGGACTGCGGTGAAGCGCGCGCTGGAACTCGAGCCTGAAAATGGCGATGCCATAGCGATACTCGGTTTGATCAAGTTTCAGACGGAATTCGATTGGACCGGCGCAGAAGCCCTGTTCAAACAGGCCATGCAACGCCATCCCGATAGTGTGATGGTCCTGGACGCCTATACTTTTTATTTGACTTGCACGGCACGACATGAAGAAGCCATCCAACATGGCAAATATTGTTGGGGAAAGATGCATCAGGTTTATTATTACAACTTACGCCTGGGATGGACCTATTTCATAGCGCGGCGATATGATGAAGCCATCGCGCAACTCCGGGAAACGCAGGTGCACTTTCCGGAATTAGTTTTTGCAGATATATTACTGGCTTGGTGCTATGCGAGAAAGGGTATGTATACGCAAGCCCTTGCCGAATGCGCCAAAGCGGAAACGAAAGGGATGCCCCCATGGCAGTCGAGCTGGATTTTCGCACAAGCAGGCAAGACCGTGGAAGCCAGAGCGCTGCTTGAAGAGCTCCTGAAGCAAAATATAGGAGATGAGTTGTCGCTCGTGCTTGCATACGCGGCGCTGGGGGAAACCGAGCTGGTCTTTGAACATTTGGAAAGAGCTTATGAAAGGCGCCTCCCTTATTTTTACTTGGTGTTTTTGAAAGTCATACCGGAATTCGATGTCTTGCGCTCAGACCCAAGATATTTTGATTTGCTCAAAAGAATAGGGTTGGATGAATGAGATCAACAAGCTGGTGAAAAGCCATGCTCGATTTAGACGGAACAACGATTTCGAATTACAGGATTATTGAAAAACTCGGCCAGGGCGGCATGGGCATAGTCTATAAAGCTCAGGATACCCGGCTCCGGCGCCATGTCGCGATCAAAATCCTGCTTCCCGAACTGACGGCTGACCACAAGCTTTACCGTCATTTTATCAAAGAAGCGCAAGCCGCCTCCGCCCTCAATCATCCCAATATCTGCACCATCTACGACATCGGCCAATACAGAAAAATGAACTTCATTATCATGGAGCTGGTCGATGGAGAGACACTGCGTGAGATGCTGATCCGTCGTGGCCCGTTGCCGGAAAAGGAAGCCATCGACATCGTCGCAAAAATTTGTTATGCGCTGGCGGCAGTCCATGATAAAGGCATTCTGCATTGCGATATCAAGCCGGAGAATGTGATGATCGCCAAACAAGGATTTTTGAAGGTGATGGATTTCGGGTTGGCCAAATTGGCGACAGAAGCAGCGGAGCTAGCTGGGAAACGGAAATTTGCCAGACAGGTTCAACCAAAGAAAACGTCGTGGAAAAAGAAATATACTGAAAGTGTCGTGCTCAGCAGCTTGAGTGGATTACTGGGAACCGTGCATTACATGTCGCCAGAGCAAGTGCAAGGGAAATCCCTGGATCAACGCAGTGACATTTTTTCCTTGGGAGTCGTTCTCTATGAGCTCGTGAGCGGAAGCCGGCCTTTTGAGGGAATGTCGAACGCGACAATTCTGGCGAAGATTATTCATGAGGCGCCGGAGCCGATGCCACTGATTTCAGGCCATGTCTCTCCGGCGCTGCAGGAATTGGTCAATCGCTGTCTGGCAAAAGACGCCAGCGAGCGCTTTCAATCGGCGGTGGAATTATTACAAGCGCTGCATGAATTAGCTGCTCCCCAAACCGCGTCGGGGAAAACCGAGGCTCGTACGATAAAACCGGAAGCCTACGCCAATTATCTGAAAGGCATGTTTTCCTTCGAGAATTTCACCCCGATGAACGTGCAGAAAAGCGTGGAGTTTTTTAAAAGCGCCATAAACGATGATCCCAATTTTGTCGAAGCGTATGTCGGCTTGGCACGGACGATGACATTCCTGGGCATGACCAACTGGATGTCGCCAGTCGAGGCTTTTTCAGAGGCCCGAACTGTAGTGTGGCGCGCGCTGGAGCTTGAGCCCGAAAATGCCAATGCCCTGGCGATACTCGGTTTGATTAAGGTTGATACCGAATATGATTGGGCTAGTGCGGGCAGACTTTTCAATCAGGCCATGGAACGCCATCCCGATAGTGTTACGGCCAGGGACGCGTATGCATTTTATTTGACGTTTACCGCACGACATGAAGAAGCCGTTGCGCAGGTCAGGTCTTGTCTGAATAAGGTGCCACAAGCCTGTTATTATGAAATACGCCTGGGATGGACCTATTTTATGGCGCGGCGATATGATGAAGCCATTGTGCAATTCCAGGCAACCCAGTTGCGCTTTCCGGAATTGGCTTTTGCCGACATCTTGCTGTCATGGTGTTACACAACAAAAGGCATGCATGCGCAGGCCCTTGCCGAATGTGCCAAAGCGGAGGCGAAAGGAATACCCCAATGGCAGACAAGCTGGATTTACGCCAAAGCAGGGAAAACCGAAGAAGCCAAAGCCAGGCTTGAAGCGCTCCTGAAGCAAAACCTCCTCGATGACTGGTCGCCAGCCGTTGCCTACGCGGCGCTGGGCGAAATCGATCTGGCTTTTGATGAGTTGGAAAAAGCCTACGAAAAACGCCTCTTTCACTTGGTATCTCTGAAAACCATACCGCAATTCGATGTCTTGCGCTCAGACCGCAGATATTTTGACTTGCTCAAAAAAATAGGTTTGGATCCATGAATGCGACCAATCCTTCGCAACTGCAACAAGTCGTCGAGATCGGAAAAGAAATCCTGGCCGAGCTCGAGATCGACCGCGTGCTGGCTGCCGCCATGGATCACCTCCTCAAGATCTCCGGCGCTGAGAGAGGCCTGATCATTCTTTTTGATGCGAATGGAGCTCCGCTCTTTCAAACGGCGCGCCAATTGGAACACGAAGATATCAACCGACCGGAATTCGAAATCAGCCGCACCATACTCGAAAAAGTCAAAAACCAGCGCCAACCCGTTTATCTGAAAAACGCGCTGGAAGATCCAGCCACGGCAAAAAGCGGCAGCGTGCGCCACCTCAAGATTCTTTCGGTGATTTGTTTGCCGCTTATCTACCGGGGAGATATTTTTGGGGTGATCTACCTTGATAACCGCACCGTGGCTGGAGTTTTTACTCGCGAGACGTTCGACTTCCTGGAACCGTTTGCGGATTTTATTTCCGTTGCCGCCCATCATGCTCTGGAGCGCAAGGAGTTGCACCATCGCCAACAAACCCTCGAACAAGCGCTGTGTGCGCGTTATGGCTTTGAGGCCATCATCGGCCATAGCCCGGCCATGCAAAAAGTGTTTGCGCTTTTGGAAAAAATCATCCCGACGGAGAGCCGCGTGATTATCGCCGGCGAGAGCGGCACCGGCAAGGAGCTGGTGGCGTGCACGATTCATTACAACGGCCCGCGCAAAGACAAAAAATTCATTGCGGTGGATTGCGGCGCTTTGCCGGAAGCGCTTTTGGAGAGCGAGCTCTTCGGCCACGTTCGAGGCGCTTTTACCGGCGCGATTGCCGACAAAAAGGGCCTGTTTGAAGTCGCGCATGGCGGCACGCTGTTTTTGGATGAGATCACCAACACCACACCGGCCTTCCAGTCGAAATTGCTGCGCGCTATTCAGGAAGGTGAAATCAAACCGGTGGGCGCTGCCGAGCCGCGCCAAGTGGATATCCGCATCATTGTCGCGACCAGCAGTGATCTACAAGCGAAAGTTGCGGCCGGAGAATTTCGCGAGGACCTCTACTATCGCCTGAATGTCATCACCATCCGCTTGCCGGCGTTGCGCGAACGCCAGGAAGACATTCGACTTTTGGCGGAGTTTTTTCTCAAAAAATTTTCAGAAAAAGCCAAACCTGCCAAACGGCTTCGCGGCTTCACGACCTCAGCCATGCGGCTTTTGGAAAAGCACGACTGGCCCGGCAACATCCGCGAATTGGAAAATGCCATCGAACGCGCAGTAAATCTGGCCTCTCCGAATGACGAGTTGATTTCACCGGAGCTTTTGCCCCAATCTATCGTTGGCCTCGACTTCTCACAAAATGAAGCGGCCCGTAGTCAACACTATGGCAAATTGAACAAGAGCCTCGACCTCTTGGAGCGCCATCTTATTCTGGAAGCCCTAGAAAAACATCATGGCAATCGCACCCAGACCGCCAAGAGTTTGGGCATCACCCGGCCAACGCTGATTTTAAAAATGAAGAAACATAAAATTTCCTGACACCGCCCTGTCAGAAATTTTTATAGGTTCAACTCTCTGAATTTTCTATACAATCAAGATCATCGCTTTCATACCTGTTAGAATCCTTTCTATCTGTCTTGCTTTCACTGTCTCACTCCTTGCTGATAATCGTTTATTGCTATTTCAACAATTCCAATCAGTTGAGTCATTGCCTCGCGCAACTTTTTGTCAGTTGATTTTTGGCATGACAATTGGTTAACAAAACCGCAGCGAAATCACAATCCGAACATGGGTCCACCAATCAAGTGGAGTTGCTTGTGTTGTTTGATGCAAATTACACTTTCCAAATCAAAATTGTGAAGCAGCACCGAAACGAATTATAAGGGTTGTATAACCGCTATGTGACTACGGCAAAAGTTTAAAGGAGGATATATGAAAAGAGCATTACACCAATTGTGGATTGTCATCTTGTTGCTTCATGGAAGCAATCAATTATCAGCATCTAGGGAAACATATCTTGGGATGATCTTGTATGAGTGGAACAATAGTGCCCTCGTCAAAAAATGGGGAACAATTAATATCGGCCAAGGCTCCAGTGCCTTGGCATGGCTTACGGCAGATATTGATGGCGACGGTAAGCAAGAAATCATTCAAACTTGGAACAACCGATTTCGATATTTAGGTGTTATCGTCTACGGCTGGAACGGTACTGCACTCGTCACAAAATGGGGAACAGGTAATATCGGTCAAGGCCCCGGAGCCTTGGCATGGCTTACGGCAGATATCGATGGAGACGGCAAGCAGGAACTTATCCAACCTTGGAAAAATCAATCTCAATTAGGTGTTATCGTCTACGGCTGGAACGGTACTGCCCTCGTCACAAAATGGGCAACAACGAATATCGGCCAAGGTCCCGGCGCTTTGGCATGGCTTACGGCAGATATCGATGGCGATGGCAAGCAGGAAATCATCCAACCTTGGAAAAACCAATCTCGATTAGGTGTTATCGTCTACGGCTGGAACGGTACTGCACTCGTCTCAAAATGGGGAACAACGAA
>JAKEEU010000395.1 GCA_022616415.1 Candidatus Zhuqueibacterota bacterium
CAACACAACTGATAAAAGCTTTTCATCCGTTGCGTTGTTTCTATCTGTTGGGGTTAATTTTGCTTTATTCACTTGTCGGTTTGAGGCGTAGCTTCGCTGAACATTTATAGAACCAAGTTTGAAGCATTTGCAGGAGTCGTTGATGGTTCCCCCGATCCCGGCTGGTTGGCGCTCTGTGCTCGCCGAGGAAGTCAAGAAACCCTATTATCAAAAGCTCCAGAAATTTCTCCAAAAGGAACGGCAGAAGCATACCATCTTTCCGGCGGAGAAAGAGGTTTTTGCCGCGCTCAAGCTCACGGCGTATAAAAATGTAAATATCCTGCTCTTGGGCCAGGATCCCTACCACGATGACAAGCAAGCGCACGGGTTGTGTTTCTCCGTGCGGCCCGGTGTGGCGCCGCCGCCGTCATTGATGAATATTTTCAAAGAACTTCAAAACGACGCCGGCTTTCGTATCCCCAACCACGGTCACCTGGCGCACTGGGCGAAGCAGGGCGTTCTGATGCTGAATGCCGTACTGACGGTGCGCGCGCATTCGCCGGGCTCGCACCGGAACAAGGGCTGGGAGATTTTCACCGACGCGGTTATTCAGGCCGTCAACGCGAAGGAGAGTCCGGTGGTGTTTTTGTTGTGGGGGAATTACGCCAAGCAGAAAATGAAACTAATCGACACGAAGCGACACGTGATCATTCAATCGGCTCACCCTTCTCCCCTTTCCGCTAACAACGGGTTCTTCGGCAGCCGGCCGTTCTCCAAAACCAACGTTGCGTTGCGCCAATTCAGCAAGCCGGAGATTGATTGGCAAATTCCGGAGCAGATAAAGACAATGAGGTGAATTGCACTGCGAAAGATTTGCGCAAAAGCCTCAAAGCCAATCGTTATACAAAGGCCTCTTTATGAATAATGCAGGCAAGCCAAGTTATAAGACTGTTAAGCGAAAATAAAAAAAAGTAATCCCTCAGTTAGTGGTGGACACCCAACCATGTCATGCTGAAAGCATCTTGTTCCGGCTGAGTACAGTGCTGGATTGAAACAAGATTCCTCCGGAATG
>JAKEEU010000396.1 GCA_022616415.1 Candidatus Zhuqueibacterota bacterium
CACTCACACACCTTGGCATCTTCAGACGATAGTCCGGCATCTACAAATGATTTAAGAAGTTCAATCTGGAACGCGGTTGCTGTAGGCAGAAATCGTGGGGCTGGAAGGCCTGCCGCTATCATGGCTTCATACATACGGTGGATGCCACTGCCAAGACGCTCCACGTAGCCCATGCGATAGAAAATATCGGCAATCAGTCGATTGCGGGGGACAGCATGGGTGCCCAGTTCTTCAATGGTCAACCCGTACGGTAGGCCACCCGGATTCGTTATTTCGATGCGATTGGAATGCATGTGTACAAAGATGTGCTCAATATCGGCAAAATAATCGCGATGTGTCAAAGCATTCAATAGACCTTCGCGCAGCACCGGCTCCGGTATTTCCGCCACCTCACGCCTCGGTCCGGCATGGTTGATTTTGTAGCCAACGCGAAGATTGCGGCGGATGAATCCCATTGCCGATTCAAATTGTTCCACCAACGTTCCCTTGAAATCTGCGCGATCGAGAACTGTCGCGCGCGTTTCATCTGCGTACAACGCGCAGGTGACAAAAGCTTCGGGAAACAATCGTTGAGGATCGTGTCCAAAAAACAATAACGCGGCCCGGGTCAGAAGCAGCCGGTTTTGTTGCTTCTCGGCGATCCTGAGGCTCGTCAACACGTCATCTGCTTTTGTTGTTGCCGGCAATCCTCGTTGTTGTGCGAATGCCCGAACCCGATCATGATCGAGAAATTCTTCAGTGTTGACTTTAGTCTCATATTGCTCATCAAACCGAACCTTATCGCTTTTGATCGCAAAACGGAGAATCTCATCTCTGGTAAGCTGCTGAGAGTTTGGCCCAATACGCAAGAAAAAGCCCTCGTTGCATCGGTACGGCTTGTCGGTTCCTTCGGGAACTGCTATCTCCAAAACGTTGCCGTGCGGGACGATACGAATGGGAACCCGAGGATCACAATTGTTTGCAATATCCTGGATCTGACTGCGCAATCGGTTGGAATCAATGACACCGTCGATTCTGCCATCATCGGTAATGCCCAAGAACAGCGATCCGCCGGAAGCATTGGCGAATGCAACCATTTCTCTGCCGAGATCTGAGAATCTGGACTTGAATTCCACCTTTTGCCCTTCGCCTTCAGCACAGATGATTCTTAATGTGTCTTCACTCGACATATAAGCCTCTTCTTCGGTGTATATTTCCCTATCCCCAATATCAAGTCCTGTTCATATTTATGATTATTCCGTCGTTCTTGAAATTTCTGCGCGCAGTTGTGCCATCCGCATGGAGATCAATTCATCCAATGCCAAACAAACGTGCGTGATGGTATCAACCACTTGCTTGGCCCAGGCATAGCTGATTTCTTGCATCTCACCACCTGGATCTGCTTGAAGGCGATCGGCGCGATGAACGATGTCATTGCGGCGGCGCGTCGTTTCATCGATAATGTTCATCAGCTCCTTGCGATCCCGTTGCAATTTTTCAGCGATGAGATACCAGGGCTTTTCGAGAGAGAGCAGCGAGCCAACCGCATGAATGCCTTTTCTGGAGCTCAAATATTTAAATGAGGTCAGTCCCAGAATCTTGTTGGCGATGTACAATGGAGCGTCAGGGTCGCCAAGAAGACGGAGCGTTTCGGCCAAGTCGAAAGTCAACTCCTTGAAGTAGTCACGTAGTTCTTCATCCTGTGGGAAGAAGTCTCGCCCTTTGGCTTTGATGACAATCGGAAGATTAAGCCGCAACACCGCAGGAAGATAAGCATCCAAAGCCGTGCAGGCAACCACGACGGCCTGCCGCAGCAAATTGCACAAACCTGATCGCTTCAATGTCGAAGCAGGAATTTGAGCCCGCTCGCGAATGAGACCGAGAAAAATCTCATTGTAAATGAGCATGAGCTCTTCGTCGGCATCGGCTTTAACAATGCTCCGCAGCGACTTGACCAAATCGCCTTTGGTCTGCACGGTATCGTTCTCCAATAATCGATAGACCCGCAGCAGCAGCTCCGCCGGGTGAATGTTGTCTTCTAAGGCTTGCCTGGGGCTGATCATGGCATTATTCAATGATAATCCTCGCACGCTCCGCGATCAATTTTAGCAGGTGCTCGCGCAGACGCTCCAGCGCTTCATCCACCGCCTGTTCAGAATCCAGCGTTTCTTTGAAGAATTCGGAAAGCTTCACTCTTTCGATACGGCCATCTCTTGTGGCAACAGGCGCCGTGAGTTCTTGCAAGCGAGCAAGTACCTGCGATTTCAAGCTGGGTAAGGCGGCGAGATCCGACTCGATTTGGCCCAGCGAGGCCTGGCAACGCCGGCATTGCGTTGCGCCAACCGGGAGATCAAGCGGCTCACATGCGCGAACGAGCAATGGCGCCAACACGGGCCCACGCATGTCTTCATCCAGTTGATTCCATTCCACGCGGCCTTTCAGCTCTTCAATCGCCTTGGCAAATGCCTGGGCGCGTTCGTGGTGCAGCTTAGTGTATTCCGAATGATAAGTTGAAACGAGCTCGCGAGAGAGCTTTTTGATTTGCTCAAGCTGCTCAAAGAAAGCTTCGGAGTTAACGAAGGCTCCAAGTTGTTCCGCCTTTTGCCTCAGTTCACCATATTGACCGCGTGCGGCAAGAATGGGCCAAAGTTGATCTTTGGCCGTTCTGGCTTGCCGGATGGTATCCAGTCCTGAATCCGTAAGCGCCTTTCGGATGTTCTGAATGCGATCGCGCGCTTCTTTAAAGGATTTGCCCTCACCAGCCAAGATTCGAACGCGGTCGTCAGTGGCTGCTGTTAAAACGCCGTTTAACGTTTGTTGGTACGCCTCGAGGGTTTCCTGAATCGGCAGAAGATTTGCGCGAGCAATTGCCGCAACCGGCAAGAGTGCGCGCTGTTCGGCATCGGCGAGCTTTTGGAAGGCGGCAGCGATGGCGCTCTCTTCGACGTCCACCTCTTCGCCGGCCAACTCCTCGAAGTATCGAACCGCAGTCGTCAAGGTCTTGAGGTCGATGGCTTCCCGCGGAGCGAACGAGGCGGCTCTGAACGCCGGAATATTGGTGAAGGGCACACGACACTGAGGGTCTTGATGATTACGATAGCGCCGGCCTTGATGCGTGACCTCAATGACGCCGGCGCGCAACAAAGCCGCGAGCACCACGCGCAATACGTCGCGATCCCAACCATAACCAATGCCCTGAAAATGCTCTTCCAGGTTTTTGCCTGTTACTCTGTTGCCGTAGGCGTGCTCGCGCTTCATGAAATCCAGAATCTCTCTGGCGATTTCTGCAGAGGGATTGAGGACAAACTTCGAACCCTCCTTGATCACGAGATGCAGTCCTTGCTCACCCTCGTAAAAGACCTGTGAAAGCGCATTGAGATTGGCGGCCTTGAGAATTTCCTCCGCTTCGGTTCCTTTGAGAGGCCGGTTGCCCATCTCAAGCTTGGGATAGAGTGAGGGCACGGCATAGTCGAAGAGCTTCTTGAAGATCTCACCAAGATTTCTACCCAGCGCGGCAGCATCTTTCGGAACACCCTGGAAAACGCCCTGTCCTGTTTCGATCGTAGCGATCAGCTTTTCCCGCAAGCGCCCTTGCAGCTTGAAACCTTCGTTCTTTTCATCAGCCAGACAGGCAGCGTCATCTTTGTTGATGCGGTTTTGATTCTGCAATTGACTATATTTGGCCACCATTTGGCGCGAGGCGTGTAAACTGGCAACCAAATCATCAACTTCCGAGGTGAGTGCAAAAACCCAGTAAATTTCGTTCTTGTGCGCCTCTTGACGGCTTTCGATACAGGTGGCTTCCAGTTTTTCTTGAAAACTGTCCTCGGTATCAGCAATCGCCAGGCAGAGGGGAATCTTGCCCTCGTCACTGACGCGAACCCCATCGACAGTGACGCTGACCGCAAAGCTGCGCAAATCACCGTAGCGATAGGTACGCAGTTTGGAATCGTTAAAGATTTCATTCAAAGCATCGCGGACAATCTCGTGGCGATCTCTAGTACGGGTATCTATGGCGCGCTTTTCGGTCTCCCAATTCTTTTCCTGAGCAGTCTGCAATTTCCAGCCGTCTTCGGTGCTTTTGACAAACTGGGCTTCCTGCAGTTTTTTGAGCGCTCGTTGAACTTCCGCAAGCGGCGCGAGCTCTCCGACGGCATCAACGAGACAGGCGGCGATATTGGCTTCGGTGCGCGGCAAGTCGCGCACGAACTCCAGAAGGCAAACGACCTTGGCGACGCGCGTTGCGAGTCCCCTATCTTCGGAATCGAAGCGCTGCGATATTTCATAAATGTCCCTTTGCCTTTCCGTGGAGAGATTACCTTCGACCAGCTCGAAGATTTTGTCCAAAGTAACCAAAGTGCCGATCGGCTTTCCCGCCAACGCCGTCCTTTCTGAAATGAGCATCTCATGCGCTTGCTTGATGATGGTGCGGTTGCTGCCGCCAAGGTGTCGCAACGCGCCGGGTTGGAGCCGGATGCCGGACATAATATCGATAGAAAGCTCGATGAAATGGGGAAGGTAAGGATAGAACTGAACGAAATCGGTATCGGTGATTTCACTGCGCCGGCTGGTGCGTTCCAGCCGGCACGCCATGTTGAGTTGGCCTTGGGACTCCGCAAAGAGTTTCTGGAGAATTGGTACAGCCTCATCCTTTTTGGCCAGCACGCGTTTGGTGGCGACTTCGCGAATGTCCGCAGGTGAGAGATCGATGCGATGACGAAAACGATCCTGTAATTTGGCCAGCTCAACGCGCCTGGAATCCAGCGCAGCCACCACCTCATCGAGTTTTTCTTGGGAGGTGACCACGATCCACACCGGCGCCACTGCTTTTCTTGCCTTCAAGAGATTCTTGCTGACTTTGCCAAACTGCTCGACCACCGCGCGCAGGTCTTCAATTTTGTCCGCACTGCGAGCGACGTATTGCCCTACTTCGTCGATAATAAAGACCAGACCTTTCCCAGGCCGGCGACGTGCACAGAGCTCGAAAGTGCGCTCAACGAATTTGCTCACGGTGATGTCCGCGCTTTTGTCCCGCAGAGAAAGTGCCCAAGATTCGGGAGTGGAGTAGGTGGCGGGATCCAATGCGTTCAGCACCGCGCTGGCTCTTGAGATTTTCTGCGCGCCCTTGCGTACCATGCGCCACTCGAGGCCATGAAGCTGTTGGCAGCGCCGGATGAAATCATCCAAACGGCCCTCTTTTTCCAGCTCGATTTCCAACTCGGCGACATCGTAGTCTTCAGCGTAATCCAGCTCGCGCAGGAGCACGGTGTACATGATCTCGGCAATACGCTCGGTGGCGCGTCGCACGGCGCGATCTTTGGAGACGTCGAACATCACCACTTCCGTGGGTATTCTGGCGTTGATGGATTCGAGCAATGCGCTGATATTGTGATCATCGAGCTGTGCCTTGAATAGATTGCCAGCCTGTTGTCCCAACACTTCCCGATTGGCCAACACGTAGCCCAAATTTTTCGCGAATGAGGATTTGCCGGAGCCAAAGAAACCTGAAATCCACACACCGATGCCTTCGTGCGGATCGGTGGGCGCTTCGGCGATGGCGCGCAGCAGTTGGCGGTACTGATCCTTGATGCGGTCGGTCGCGACATATTCGGTGAGTTCAGTGTATACCGACTGCTCATCGGTCTGATCGACCTGAATGATTTCCTCGATACGCTGGGAAAGATCGCGGGCAAGTAAATCGCCAATGGTTTTCATCGAATAATGTCCTCATCCATAGATTTTGACGCGATAATTTCCGGTGGCTTCGCGATCTTGGAGATCCATGAATCGCAAACCAGTTGTGCCTTCCAGTGTCCCAGGATAAAACAGAATCGTAGTGACGCGAGTCCGCCCATGCATTTCATCCAGCAGCTTGGACATGTGATAAATCGCCGGAGCCATTGCCGCCGTTCTCAAAATGAAGGCAATATCTTTTGCGGGATTGAGAACGCGCAGCCGCTTTGCCAGAAGATCCGGCAACGGACGCCAATCTTGGTCGGAGAGATAGGTCGTGATCTGCATCTGCGCGGCCTCGAAGCCGCGCTGCCGCTCGAGCGCAACAATGGCGTTCACGCCTTCAGTTGACGCAATCGCCTCCCACAGCAGCTCGGCCAGCGAGATAGTATGGACTTGTTTGCCACTATTGGCGAGCTTGGTGGCCAAAAGTTTTGCCTCGCACCGCAGCTCCCATTCTTCCTGTGGATCGTACCGCAGAATGGCAAACGGCAGATCGTGGTAGACACTGATCCTCTGCGGTTGCGCCAACAGATCATTCTGGAGCAGTTCAAGCCGGTCTTTGAGTGAGAGCATAAGCGTATTCCTCCATGGTTTTGGCCGGGAACTCGATGCGGATGATCCGCCCCGCGGCATGATATTCCAAAAATCTTTCTTGATGCGCTTCAAAAAACATACGCTCAACCAGTGCCGGTGACAGAAAAAACAATTGCCATTCCGGGTCTGCGAGTAGACGATCTCCGGAGGGCTGTTTCAAATGTAGAAGAAAGGCAATAAAGGAAAAGGCTGTCGTCGGCAGATAGAACGGCGCTATCCGTTTATTCGCTCTGCCGGCAAGTATGCCAAAATCACGCAGCGCGGCGAGCAGTCCTTGCGTCACTTTGGTTTGAACAGCTTCACTCCATCGCGCGCCGCCAAATTTCTCAATGGCATTCTCTTTTATGAAACCTATCGCATCCGCTATGGTGATCTCCAATTTTCCGCTCCGTTGTCGCGGCATAAGAAACTCGCAAACAAAATCCGCAATAAGAGGTTCCGCCCGGGCGGCGGCGAAATAGTGGAGAGGGCGAATGGTCTCCACGCTGGCGGCACAGGCTTCAAACACTGCCAAGGGCTTCCAAAGCTGAGGGGGTGCGCCTTTCACGAATCTGGGTACGAAAGTGCGAAGGATGACATCTTTTGCTCTTGCCCGGCTGGGTAATGCCAAAGGATTTTGCTCGACCAATCGTTCCGCCGTGTCAGGCGCATCAGACCATAGCTTTGTCAACTGGCGCATTTCAGAGAGGAGAGCGCCGCCCTTTTGGAGTCGGCTGGTATAAAATTTATTCAAGGCGTCAAAATACACTGACCGTCAAACAGTTTGAAGCAAAATTTTCCCAGCCCAATGACATTATCCACCAAGATAACATTTTTAATTAAAATTACAATGACTTTTTACAGCCACTTTCCCCTTGACTTTCCCACCCTCATTTCACATATTGCATTCGCCTGCAGTGCCTGAGTTGATCCCACCCACACCCCAAAACTTTGGAAAGGAGGAAGGATATGATGCAGACGAAACGCACAAGCTGTCGTTCTGCAAGACTTGTTTGCCTGTCATTGCTGTTCAGCAGGCGCGCTTGTCAAACCTGGGAATGGACACACGAAACAGGCCGACCTGAATTTCTTTCTCTTCCATGGCCGATGTTTGGGTTTGATTGTCGATGACGTAGGGGATTTTCATTTGCCCATCGCCCTCTTAAGCAGTTCAAGCGAGGTATTCCACGCGTCCACAAACGTTACTTTCATGGTTGCCGGAATGAGATATTCAAGATTGGTTCGCCAATTCGCTTCGTACTCCGCTTGGCGTTTTATAACCTTGTCGAAATCGATTTCTGCGGGAATGATTCCTTTGACTCGACATTTTTCCGGAAATGCGCCGATGGCTTTTTTCACGTCGGCCATGCTTTTTGAGATCTGGTAAATGTCATAAACATCGCGGGCGATGGCATGTTTCCGCTGGCCGGAAAACGCGCGCAACTTTTCCGACAAAATTTCTTCCAGCGCGTAAACATGGAGAGTCGCCGCCGGCAAACTCCCTTCATCTGAATATTCATGCATAACCGGCAATTCCTTGAGCGGAAAAACCAAACGTTTGATTTCTTCAACCGAGACCATTTAAACCCTCACATTGACGAGAATTCTCCAACGCCGAATAATTCGCCCGCTTTGCGCCACGGAAGGAACAAGCGGGCTGACGCCGGCGCTGAGATTTGTTTGCCATTTTGCCAAAACCGCTTTTCCTTCTTCAGCGAGCGTTGGCGCAAGCGCCTCGAAAAGAAAACCCAAGCGTTTCTTCACCGCGCCGTTGGGAAAGCGCTCGGCGTAGGCCTCTAATTTTGTCCACGAAATTTCTTTGGCGCTTGCTTTGACGGCTTTAGAAAGCTCTTCGATGGAACCGGCGCGGTCAACGTCGTCGGCGCAGTCGATGAGCGTTTTTTCGCGGTCCGTGACGTAAAATGATTTTCCGTTGCGCCATTCTTTCACCATGCCGAAAAGTTTTTTCTTGTTCACCGTAATGATGTCATATTGCACCCCAAAGATCGTCCGGCGCGGCGTGAATTTGCGTTTCGTCGTCTGTACGTAAACGATGCGTGGAATCTGTTCCGTCCAATTCCAATGCCGTATCGCGCTCCAGTAGGCGATGACCGCCGGTTGCACCAGCGCCGAAGCGATAATGGCGGCATCTTCGGTCCATTTCCGGCTGGGGCCGGCCTCCAGGGGAATGATGAGATACTTGCCTTTTTCAATCGGGGCCAACCAGCCTTTGGCAATCAGCCGGTGAATGGCGATTCGAGCATTATGAGAAGAGCCCCAAAAACCGGCCGCCTCTCGCAAAGTAAAAATATTCCTGTCAGTTCCCGAAAAAGTCAGGAGAAACTCGTTTTCCCTGGCACCGAGTTTTGTTATATTTTTTTTCATGAAAATATACCATTGCCGTATACAATCATGTAAAAAAATATATCACAAACTTATCAAAAGCAAGAAAAATTTTACTCACTTCCCTCTCCCCTCCACAATCGCAACTTCCTCCTCCGTCAACCCATACAGTTTGTAAACCACTTGATCGATGAGCTTGTCGGTCAGCGCCAGCCGCTCTTTGAGGGGCAGGAGCTTGGCGAGGAAAGCTTCGTACTCTTTCTTGAGCTCGCCGGCGAGAAGGGATTGGCCGAGGTTCACCTCCTGGCTTGTTTTTGTTCTTTTCTGGTCGATGCCATCTTGCAGGCGCACTTTCTTTTCCAGCCAACCGGGAAGGCGTTTGATCTCGGCCTGTTTGTCTTGATTGAGGCGGATCATTTCCTCAGCGAGGAAGGCGAGCAGGGCATTGAGCGCCTCTGCCAGGGAGCGGGTTGTCAATGGCGCATGAGATTTTCATTACAATGCCAAGACTTCAACTTGCCGTTGTTCTTCGGTTTTACCGCGTCGGTGGGAAAATTAAGGGAGTTTATGGAGAGGATGAATAAGTGAAGATTTTGGTTACCTGAAACCAAATCTTTCAAAATGCTGCGCTATGTCATTGCGCAGCAAAAGTTAGAAAAAAATTCTGAGTTTTTGTGTACACGCGGATCAAAAACACACACGGAAAAAGCTTTTCAGCGTGAGTTTTTGATCCG
>JAKEEU010000397.1 GCA_022616415.1 Candidatus Zhuqueibacterota bacterium
AATCAAGGCAAAACCATTAAGGGCAAAACAATTCTTCAAAAAGCTTTAATGGTTTTGCCCCAAATTGTTTTGCCTTCTAAAAAAGCCTGAATAGTTACGTTGAACTTTAAGGAAACTTGGAAATGGCCGTCATGAACCGAAAAACATTTTTGCTCACCGCCACAATTCTATTTCTAACCCTCTGCAACGTGCAAGAAACACGCGCTTGCAGTTGCTGGCCGCCCCCGCCGCCCGCGCAGGCCTTTGCCGAAGCGGAGGCCGTTTTTATGGGTAAAGTCGTTTCTTTTGAATTTGTCGAAAATAACCGTCGTCGTCGGGCGGCAATTTCCCTCTCCAAAATCTGGAAGGGTGACCGGGGCGCCGCCAGTGAAATTTTCACCGGTGCCGATGTAGGTATGTGCGGCTACGAATTTCAGGTTGGTGAAACCTACGTCATCTATGCTTACAAAGATGAAAACGGCAGATTGCACACCAACATTTGCACGCGCACGGCCCCACTCCGTTCGGCTGCGAAAGACTTGAAATATTTGGAGGCTTTGTCTTTTTTCCCGCTTGCAATCGGCAATGTATGGACGTTTAGCCTTGAACAGCAAGACAAGATTATCGACACGCTGCGAATCGACGGCAAACTTTACTACCGCTTTGAGCGCTTTCGCGGATTTCCCAATGCCTTGCTGAGGTTGTCAAACGACGCGAAATTGTTCATGCGCGCCGATACCACCGAGCAGATGTGGCTCGATTTCGGCGCCGAGGTGGAAGACCGATGGCCGGTGCGCGGGCCGACCGGAGAGATTGAGTGGACGGCGCAACTGCAGAGCAAAACCGATACGTTGCGCGTTCCTGCCGGTACGTTCTCGTCTTGTTATCGGTTCTATTTTAAATTCGCGGGCGCCGACAACGACTGGATTGAGTGGTACGCGCCGGACGTCGGCCCGGTGAAGCGCGAGCTGCTGGGCTTCGCGCACCTCGAATATCCTTTGCAGCACGCTATTATCAATGGCAAAGAGCTGCCAACCTCCGTTTCCGAAAAAGATGCTGACGGCGTCATTCGCGCTTTCGCTCTCGCGCAAAGCTATCCGAATCCCTTCGTGCCGATCGGCAACAGCACGATCGCCATTCGCTACCATCTCGCTGAAGCCGTGGCAGTGACGCTGCGCATTTACGACGTGCTGGGCCGTGAAATCCAAACATTGATCGAACGCCGCGAGCCGGCGGGCGACCGCCTTGTCACGTGGGATGGCCTCGATGCGCGCGGCAACAAAGTCCCGAGCGGGATTTATTTCTACCGCTTGCAAGTAGGGAAGCAAGTGGAAGCAAGAAAACTGGTTTTAATTGAGTAACGCTGCTTGCTGTTTTCATGAGTCCGCCGGCATTTCTCAAATCTTTTCCAGCGAATGAATGACAAATATTGAATCATTTTGTCTCTAAATTATTTTGTCCAATGCTTTTGTTTGTCATTATTTCTATCGTTGGTCATTTAAACCTGTTTGTTTCGGCTTGTCCGTGTTGGGTATGAAACGATTGAATCGATGAAGCAGTTTGCAACTTCTGCTTTGGGGGGGAAATCCAAGCTCTGCCCGTCGATTTTTTCCCACCCTTGTGGATGGCTTTCCAAACAGTAATGCCTCAGTCGTGGGTGGAAGAACACCGTCCGGACGCTTTGTCATTCGCGATTCTGGCGAGCTAACGAAGCTTAGCGTCCGGACGGTCCACCTTAGCGCGGCAGCTTGCCGCAACCAAATTTAGACCACCAAGACACGAAGACACAAAGTTTTTCTTTGTGACTTGGTGTCTTCGTGGTCAAAAAAATCTTC
>JAKEEU010000398.1 GCA_022616415.1 Candidatus Zhuqueibacterota bacterium
AAAAATAGAGTTTGGTATCATCAAAGCAATGCTCACCTGGAGCAAAGAGCAGGCTGTAAACATTTTTCTGCCATCCATTTTTCTGTCTTTTGAATGTTTTTTTGCGGGATGCTTCTGCCAAGCCGGCCGAAATAACCGGCAGAGGCAAAGACAGAGAAATAGAATCTTTGACTTGACATTGTCAAGTTGATTATTTTGTCCAAAATTATTTTGTCTAATACTTTTGCTTTTCATCCGTTGCGTTGTATCTATCCGTTGGGAAATTGTTTTTGTCATAAACCCGTTTGGTTGCGGCTCGTCCCGCGTTGGGTTCCTCGTTTGAATCGAACCATCGTGGGATTGAAACCACAAGGTTGTGACAACCTCGTGAACTGTTTGAATCAAGCCATCCTGGGATTGAAACTATGAACAAAATAACACAAACTGGCACGCCGCGAATTTTTATCAGCCACGCATGGGAAGACAACCATCTGGTGCGGCGATTGCAAACTGAACTTCAAGCTGCTGGTGCGGAAGTGTGGGTTGATCGTGAAGGCATACGCGGCGGCGATAATTTGCCTGCGCGCATTAGCGATGCGTTAGAATGGTGTGATGCGTTGCTGCTCACCTGGTCCAAGGCGGCAAGCAAGTCACCTTGGGTCAAGCTCGAATGGACAAACGCCGTTTACCTTAAAAAAATGATTATTCCTTGCTTATTGGACAATTCCCAGTTGCCAATCATTCTAACAAGTAAAGCTTACTTGGATTTTCGCAATATTGATCAGGGGATTACACAATTACTGCACGCATTGAAACTCACCAAGCAATCAATGGCGCCAGCTTGAACCGAACTTGGCGAATGAGCGCCTATGTTTTGCATAGCCCGGTTGATCGAGGCCGGCACAGGTAAAACCTAAACCGCCGAAGCGTTTGCCCCCTCTTTTGTCCCACTCGCTGTGATGGAATAGTCTTTCCGTTAACATGCTTGCATAACTTTGCATTTGAAGAAACTCTCATGCCAAAAGCCAAAATTTTAGTTGTGGACGACGAGCGCAACATCCGGCGCTCCATTGAAATGATTTTAACAAGCGCCGGCTACGAAGTGACGGAAGCCGCCGCCGCCAGTGAAGCAGCAGCTAAGCTATCCGAGCAAAGCTTCGATTTGATGCTGCTGGACATCGTCATGCCGGGCGAGATGGACGGCTTGCAATTTCTCCAAAGCTTGAGAGGCGCGCCGAATCGTCCGGTGGTCGTCATCGTCTCCGGACAAGCGACGATTCAAAATGCGGTTGCAGCAACGCGTGAGGGCGCGTATGATTTCATCGAAAAGCCGATTTCCAAAGACAAGCTTTTGCTCACGGTAAAAAATGCTCTGGCGCAGCGACAGCTTGCGGAAGAGAATGCACGCTTGCGCCGCGAAGTCGGCGGCCAATTTGCCATGATCGGCAGTAGCGAAGCGTTGCAAAAAGTTCGCGAGCAAATTTCCCGCGTCGCGCCGGCGCATTCGCGTGTGCTCATTCTCGGCGAGAGCGGCACCGGCAAAGAATTGGTCGCCCGCGCCATTCACGACGCCAGCGAGCGTGCCAAGCAGGCGTTCATCAAAGTGAACTGCGCCGCGATTCCGGAGGATTTGATCGAGAGCGAACTGTTCGGCCACGAGAAGGGCGCCTTCACCGGAGCTTCAGCTACGCGCGATGGCAAATTTCTGCAGGCCGATGGCGGCACGCTTTTTCTCGACGAGATCGGCGACATGAGCTTGCGCGTACAAGCCAAAGTCTTGCGCGTCCTGCAAGAAGGCGAGTTCGAGCGCGTCGGCGGCAGCCAAACTCTGCACGCCGATGTGCGCGTCATCGCCGCCACCAACAAGAATCTCGAAGAAGAAGTGCGCCGCGGCCGCTTCCGTGAGGATTTGTGGTTTCGTTTGAACGTGGTGCCGATTTACATGCCGCCGCTGCGCCAACGCAAAGATGATATTCCGGCGCTGGTGCAACATTTCATCGAGCTTTACTGCCGTGAAAACGGTTTTCGGCTGAAACAAATGGCGCCGGAAGCGATGGCGCGATTGCAAAATCACGACTGGCCGGGCAATATTCGCGAGCTGCGCAATGCCATCGAGCGGCTGGTGATCATGACACCGGCGGACGTTATTACCGCTGCCGATCTACCGCTCTCGTTGCAGACACCGCAACCCACGCTCAACCGCACGTTCCAAGCCGGGCAAACCCTGCGTGAAGTGCGCGATCAAGTCGAGCGTGACTATATTCTCGCTTGCCTCGAAGCCACCGGCGGCAACGTCACGCAAGCCGCACAGATTCTCGGCATCGAGCGCAGCAACTTGCACAAGAAAATGCGGGCGTTGGGGGTGCAATATATAGGATACAATAAATTGATACGCACAAATTTTAGCTAAAAAATTGTTTTATAAATTTATTAAGTGTCTGCCATGGCTTTTTTAAATGTCCAGGTTTTTGCTCAAAAAATCACTAATAAACTACCTTAATTTTGCACCATTTTATCGTTCTTTGAAAAACTGCTTGCGAAAAGTGGTCGATTTCCCTTTATTTATTGGGTCGAATCCCAGTGGTTCCGATTCTAACCTTACGCTTGGAGGACACCCCAATGGTGGTCAAACTCAATCCGTCCAAACGTCAACGTCGTA
>JAKEEU010000042.1 GCA_022616415.1 Candidatus Zhuqueibacterota bacterium
CCAAACAGCCGATGAAGATCGCCAGCGCGGCGAAATAGCTCACGATTTTTCCAAGCTGCGCTTCGAATTTGTAGAGCTGATCGAGCCGGTCGTCGAGAAAGGAAAATTCCATAGCGCGCTCGGACTCGAATTGCGCCCAAACTTTTTGAATCTGGCTCACCGTGTGGGAGAGATTTCCGGCGCTCAACTTGACGGAAATGTACGGCATCGGTCCGTTGAAAAGTCCGATAACGAGCGGCTCGATTTTCCGGTGCAGCGAGGCAAAATGGAAATCCTTGATCACACCCACGATTTGCCCGCGTTGCGGATTTCTATCGCCCGAAGCAATGAATCTGCCGATGGCGGGTTTCAAGTCATAAGTTTTAATCGCCGCTTCATTGACGATGTAAACAAAATTCGTGTCGGTTGAAAACGTTTTGGAAAAATCTCGGCCTTCGTGAAACTCGAGACCATAGACAGTTGCGAAATCATGCCCGACGAAAACGTAGGGCAGCGCCACTTTTTCGCTTTCGACTATTTCTTTGAAGAAAAGCGACCGGATGGGAAAGCCTTCTCCTATCGGCGCGGAATTTCTCGTCACACCGGCGACCTCGGGAATTTGCAAAAGCTGTTGCTTGAACGATTCATACGCCGCGACCCACTTGGCTCCTGGCGCTCTGATGAGCAGCATCTGCTCTTTTTGAAAGCCAAGCTTTTTGCTGCGGATAAAATTCATTTGCTGCGAGATCGTGGCAATGGCGACCAACAGAATGATGGTAATCGCCATCTGCAACACCACCAGGCCTTTTCGCAATCTTGCACCACTGGCAATTCTGGCAAAAGCGCCTTTCAAAGTTTTGCTCGGCTGAAAAGCCGCGAGGAAGAAGGCGGGATAAATACCCGCGAGCAGGCCGACGGCCAGGCTCAGCCCGATAAAGCCGAGCACCCACCAAGCGTTGGCAAAAAGATTCAAGCGCAATTGAATAGTGGAAAGCTCGTTGAAAATTAGCAGAAACAATTCGATCAGCCCGACGGCGAATATGACCGCGAACGCGCTGACGAGCATGGACTCTGCCAGGAATTGTTTGACCAGTTGCGTGCGATAAGCGCCGAGCACTTTGCGCATGCCCACCTCTTTGGCGCGATGGATCGACCGCGCCGTGGTCAGATTCATGAAATTGATGCAGGCGATGACGAGCACGAGCAGCGCGACGCCGGAAAAAATATAAATGTAGAGAATATCATTGTTGGCTTCGATCTCATTCTCCAACTGCGAAGTGAGATGAATATCCTGCACCGGCTGCAGGAACAGCCGCGAGTTTTGCCGCGTCGGCGGAAAATATTTTTTGACGACGTGTGCGAGCTTGTCTTCGAATGCGGCTGTGGGAAATCCCTCGCGCAGCTTGATGTAAGTCCAGGCCGGATAAACGAACCAGCTTATAAAGAAGTCCGGATTGGGCACCACCATCTCTGCATTCTCGAAATAGGCAAGCACGTCATATTTGAAATGGGTGTTCTCCGGCGCGTTCGCGACGACGCCGGTGATCTTGAAATCGACGTTGCGGTTGTTGAGATTGACCGTCACCACTTTGCCGAGAATGTCGAGGCGGCGAAAATATTTCTCGGCGATCTGCCGGCTCACGACGATGCTGTTTGGGTGAATGAGCGCGGTCTCGGCGTTGCCGCGCAAGAAGGGAATCGCGAAAAGCTTGAAGAGCGTCGAGTCGGCAAAATAAAAGCGCTCTTCGGTGAATTGCTGCTCCTCGATTTTGACGACGGCCGACTCGTTGGATTTGAACAGGCGGGCGGCGGCGATCACCTCGGGATAATCTTTTTGCAGCACCTCCGCCAAGCCGCAAGTGGCGCTGGCCTGGCCCTGACTGATACCCGTGGCGTCTTTCAAAACCGCGACGCGGTACAACTGCTCTGCGTCCTGATGATATTTGTCGTAACCCAGCTCGTTTTGCACGTAGAGCAGGATCACGCCGCAACAGGCCAAGCCAACGGCCAGTCCGAAGATATTGATGAACGAATAAGCTTTGTGCTCGAGCAAATTTCTGGCGGCGACTTTGAGGTAGTTTTTGAGCATGGGAAAGTCCGAAGTCTTTTGTCCGAGGTCCGAAGTCAATTAACGTAGCGCAGACTGCCAGTCTGCAAACAAAGGCAAGCCGGAAGTTAGTGCGATAAAATCTTCGCGATCATCATATTTATTCGAGTTCAAGAGGCTATTTTAGCCTCTTTCCTTGAATTATTACGGCTTGACTTTTTCAATTGTCTGTCGTAAATTGGGTTATTCATAATCGAGTATAATTCAAATTCTAAAAGGTGAAAAAGTCATGACAACTTTAGAAAGACTTGAAGAACTAATTTACAAAGGCTTCAAAGAAACCGATGAGCGCATAGCGCGACTGCATCGCGAAACCCAAAAAGAGATCGACAAAGTCGCTAAACAGCTTGGCGGCGTCACAGAGTCGCTCGGCAGATTCTCCGAGCAGGGGGTTTTGGCGGCGGTCAAACAGCTTTTTGACAAGCGCGGTATTCCATTGAACCATCTTTTTCGCAATTTGGCCGGCCACCTCAACGGCGACACCATGGAAACCGACGTCATCGGCGTCGGGCCGGAACATGCGGTTTTGATCGAAGTCAAATTGCGCTTGCGGCAATCCCATGTCAAAGAGTTTTTAGAAAAGAAAATGCCGCGTTTTTTTAAATTCTTTCCGAATCAACAACGGCCTGTGCTTTACGGCGGCGTCGCCGGCATGAGCATCGATGAAGACGCCGATCGCTTCGCCTACAAACAGGGACTGTTCATCATCACTCAAAGCGGCGAGAATCTGCGCATCATCAATGATAAAAAATTCAAGCCGCGCTCCTTTGCCCCGACTAACAATAATCATCTTCCCAAACGAAAAGCCAAGTAAATCGCAGCGCGCTTAGCCTTGTGCACTACGTAAATTCAAAGCAGAAGCTGCTTTCATCTCTTTAACCTTGCCCTAAGCTTTCTGCCCTCCGCTCACTCGCCTCGCAACCCTTTACGAATTACGCATCACGTTTTACTACTCATAGCGAAGCGACTCGACCGGATTCGCCAGCGCCGCTTTGATTGACTGATAGCTCACCGTCAGCCAGGCGATCATCAAGGCCAGGGCGCCGGCCAAGACAAAAATGCCAATGCCGACGTCGATCTTGTAGGCGAAATTTTGCAGCCAGCGATTTATAAAGAAATAAGAAATCGGCGTCGCGGCGATGACGGCGATGAACACCAGCCTGGTGACGTCGCGTGACAGCAGCACGACCATTTGCTCAACCGACGCGCCGAGCACTTTGCGGATGCCGATTTCCTTTGTGCGCTGCTCGGCGGCGAATGATGCCAGCCCGAACAGACCGAGACATGAAATGAAAATCGCAAACACAGCGGCATAAGTTACGATTGATTCCAAGCGTTTTTCGGCGCGATACTGCCGGTCGATGTCCTCATCCAAGAAAGAAAAGTCAAACGGCTGGCTGGGATTGGCGGCTTTCCATTTTTGCTCGATCAGAGACAAAGAAGTCGTGATCTCGCGCGGGGCAATTCTAACGAGAACGTGTGACAGCGGCATGGCTGGACGCACGTGAAGAACCGCCGGCTGGATGGCGCTGCGCAAGGACTGAAAATGAAAATCTTTCACAACGCCGATGATCGTGGGATTCGCCGGTACGGCGCGGCTCTCGAATTTCGTAAATATTTGGCCCACCACCGGCGAGACCAGCTCAAATTCCTTGACAAAGCTTTCATTGACGATCACGGCTTGCGTGGCGTCGGTGGAAATCTCGCGCGAAAAATTTCTGCCGGCGATGAGCTGCATATCGAGCGTCGGGATGAGATCGTAATCCAGCCGGTAATGAAATACTTCGATCGTTTCTCCATCCTTCTCAACGCCGGTGCTGGATAATCCTCGGGCAAACGAGAGCGACATGGCCGTGACCGCAGCGATATTGGGATGGCCGGCCAGCTCGTTTTTCATGAAGTTGAAGATTCTATCGCCTTGCTCGATATTCTGAAAGCCGGCACGGGTGGGAATGACGGCGATTTGTTCCTTGTCGAATCCGAGATCTTTCTGCGAAACAAAGCGAAACTGTTGAGCCATCAAAAGCGTGACGGTAATGAGCGAAACTGAGAGCACGAATTGGGTGATGACGAGCGATTTGGTGAAAAGATTTTTGCCGCCAAATTTCAGCTTGTTCTTGAAAACTTCGGTCGCTTGTAATTTTGAGAACCGCCAGGCCGGATAACCGCCGGCAACGAGGCCGGCAAAAAATATCAACCCCGTCAATACTGCCCAAAAGAGCCATTGCTCGTACCCGAAAGCCAACGTTCTGTCGGCAAGAGTACCGAACTTCTGGGCGAATGCTTCCGCCGCGCCCATTCCCAAAATCAACGCGAGCAGGCTCAACGCCAGCGTTTCAAAAATGAATTGCTTGAAAAGCTGTTGCCGCTCAGCGCCGAGCACTTTGCGCATGCCGAACTCTTTGAAGCGCGCGGAGGAGCGCCCCAAAGAAAGAATCGCGAAATTGAAGCAAGCAATGAGCAAGATGGCCAGCGCGATGCCGGAGAGAATGAGCAAGCTCGTCGGATTGCCGCGAGGGGACAAACCGTTGCCGCCGGCAATCGCGCCGAGATGATAATCCGTAAACGGTTGCAGCTTGATTTGAAAATCATTCAGGGTGAGCTTCTCGGCTTCCAACATTTTGCCCAGATTTTTTTCAACAAATGCCGGAAACTTCGCTTCGGCTGATTTTGCCTGAACTCGATCAGCGAGCAACACAAACGCATTCGGGTCAAAGCTTTGCCAATTCTGCAAGAAACCCTGGCCGAGCACAAGCTCGGTTTTTTCAAAGGGCAGCAGAAAATCAAATTTCAGGCTCGAATTTTCCGGCATGGGTGAAAGAACGCCGGTCACCGCCAGAGCCTGCGTCTCGTTGCCCAAATCAAATGTGAGCACTTTGCCGATGGGATTCTCGCTGCCAAAATATTTTTCGGCCATGGCTGTGCTCAAGACCACGCCGCTGGGATCCGTCAGCGCTTGCGCGGCATGGCCTTGCGCGAGCGGAAAGCTGAACATGTCGAGAAACGCCGGATCAGCGAAAAGAATCGGCTCGACAAACATTTTTTCATCATATCGAACCACCGTCTGCGTGCTCCAAAATCTCACCGCCTTTTCGATCTCGGGGATTTGCTGTTCGAGCGCTGGAGCTAACGGCGCAGGCGTGGTGTATCCCGTCCTGCCTTTGAGCGCAAGAATCACTCGGTGAATGCGAGCTGCCTTTGCGTGAAATTTGTCATACGAAAGCTCGCTCAGAATCAAATTGGCGAGCAAGATGCAACAAGCCAGGCCGAGAGCAAGCCCAAAAAGGTTGATGAAAGAATAACCTTTGTGCTTGAGAAGATTTCGTATGGCGATTCGGAGGTAATTGTTGAACATGGAAACTCCGTTCGTAAAACTAAAGACGTAATGCGTGAAACGTAATGCGTAAAAACGTAACTTACGGATTAAGTGTTTTTGCTAAATTGAATTGCCATAAACTCGTCAGCTTTAGGGGTAACACTCTTTTCGCCTTGATGTGGTTGACTGCACCTTTAATCAAGGAGGAA
>JAKEEU010000399.1 GCA_022616415.1 Candidatus Zhuqueibacterota bacterium
CGTCGTCAGGATGGCGTCGATCAACTCAAAGAGCGCATCGCGCGCTTTTGTCAAACAACCATAAACGGATTGGCGGAAGGCCGCCAACTTGCTAAGCTGCGATTGGGTAGAGTTTTTGTTGTTCACACTCCAATCGCACTACCTGGCAGCGGTTTTGGCAAGTCCATTACCGCTGTCTTTTTTGACCGAAGACGAATCCGATTAGTCTAAACTCGAATACAAAGATTGACCGAGACTGGCCTCGACTTTCTGGCGATAACTGCGGCTGAGTTTCAGTTCCGTGCCGTCGTGTAGCACAACCAGAAAGTCTCCGTGTGAATGCGGGTGAAGCTCTCTGACTTTTTGCAAATTGACGATTGTCGAACGGTGAATGCGTAAGAACTGCCTGGCGTCTAATTTCGCTTCAAGTTCGCTGAGCGAAATACGATGCAACCAGGTTTTGCCGGCGGTGTGGACTTGAACGTAGACCCCTGCGCCTTCGATCCAATCAATTTCTTCCACACGCAAAAAAAGGACGCGCCCGCCATCTTTGATCATCAGGCAATCGAGCGGATCGCTGGTATTGTTCGGCTGTTTGGGCTGGATTTGATCCAGCAAGGAAAGGATCCGATGATTCAATTCTTCTCGCCGGCTCGTGCGCACGAACGATAAAACGCGCGCCAGACTGCGCTCAAAACGTTCATCGCTGAAGGGCTTCAAAAGGTAATCGAGGGCGCTGACCTCGAACGCCTTCAGCGCATACCGATCGTAGGCCGTCACGAAAATGGTGGCGGGCATTTGCGCCGCGCCGATTGCATCGACGACGCCAAAGCCGTCCAGCCCCGGCATTTGGATATCCAGCAATAACAGATCGGGTTGCAGGGCGCGGATTTTCCGCACCGCCTCCGCGCCGTTCGAGCACTCCGCCACAATGGCAATGTCAGGCTGCTTTTCCAGCAACTCGCGCAAACGGCGGCGCGCGGGTTTTTCATCATCGACGATGATCGCTCGAATTTTTTCCATGCGCGTCTTCCTCTGACTCGGCGCCGTTCGTGCGAAACGGCAGGGTGATCTCGACCGTCACGCCGCCGCCCTCAGCATTGCTCACGGTCAATTGATGCGCCGCCGGATAAAGCTGTTCGAGCCGCTGTTTCGTATTGGTCAAGCCGACGCCGGCGTGCGCATCCCAATGCCAACCCGCAGGCAAGCCACGACCGTCATCGCTGACTTGCAAGCGCAAATGTCCATCCTCCCTGGCGGCGCGAATCGTCAGGCAAACAGGCGTTGTCCGCTCCGCGACGCTATGCCGAATTGCGTTTTCAACCAGGGGTTGCAGGATCAAGCTCGGCGCCAGCGCCGACAAAGTGTCCGGCGCAATCTCCATTCGCAACTGCAAATGATCCTCAAACCGCACGCGTTGAATCGCCAGGTAATGGTCCAGCACTGCCAGTTCCGCGGCGAGCGTCGTTTCCTGGTCTTCGGAATGTTCGAGCGAAAAGCGCAGCAGGTCGCCGAGATGTTCGATCATCTGCCGCGCGCCGCGCGGGTCTTTTTCGACAAAGGCTGAAATCGTGTTGAGCGCATTGAAAAGAAAATGCGGATGAAGTTGCGCTTTCAGATTGAGCAAGCGCGCTTCGGTCAGCCGCTGTTCCAGTTGCGCCGTCTTCAATTCAAGCTGCGCGGCCTGTAGCTTTCGATCCTGCGATTCGCGGTTGTAATCCCATGCCAGCCATCCCCCCGCGATCAACCAGTAGATCAAATAATTCCACTGAAAAGCGCCGCCCAAGAACTGTTTGATATTCGCAAAAGCGAGCATCCGGTCGCTAGTGTTTCCAGCCGAAAACCTGCCGCTCAAGATGGCGCCCACCAGGATGCCAATGAGAAAAAACGCGGCGGTGACCAGAAAGCTTAACGGCAGATGTAGAAACAACCGTTGTAATAAAGACCGTCCTGGAGCGATCCACCGGTCGATTCGAATGATGACCAGCGAAAGCGCGCCCCAGGTAAACCATTGCGGCATTGCTTGCCGGACCGCGTCGAAATAGGAGTCGGCAGGACCACCCATGCCGGTTTGGCTGAAATAGATGCGGGTGGAAAAGAAGAGGCTGACGACCATACAGCAGCCGAACCACAGCAAAAATTTTCGAGTCAGGTTACGCAAAGTTGCACTCCGGCCAGATCATTTGAGCAAAAAATTTTATATTGAAACACCAGCCGTTTGGCATATTTAGCCTTAACTCGTTGTGCAACGCAATCATATGGCAGGGCACGGTGAAATATACCGAATTTAGACCCTAAGCGAGCCACGGAACCCCCTGGCGGCATAGTAAGAGGGCGCACTGTTGTGACCCACGAAGACATTCCCGTAGCGGAATTCAGCACAGAGGGCGCCGCCGAGTTTTCGAATCTCAGAAGGTGTTTTCACCCAGCTCGACGTTTTCGTATCGAAATTTCCGAGTTTCTGCAACTCTCGATATTGTTCTTCCGTTAAAAGCTCTATGCCCATGGCAGCTGCCATATCAATAGCGTTATTTTCGGGTTTATGTTCTTTCCTTGACTCCAGCCCTGCGCGGTCGTAACAAGCACTTCTGCGGCCTTTAGGACTTTCCGCTGAGCAATCATAAAAAATGTATTCGCCGGTCTTTTTATCATGACCGACAACATCCGGTTCACCGCCAGTTCTTTCCATTTCATTGAGTGACCACAGTTTTCCAGTATTCGCTTCCAGCTTTGCTTGTATTTTAGCCCATTCAAGACCTTTATGGCGGTTCATGTTTTTCTCAAAACGGGCTTTCAATGCTCTGAGTAGTTCTTCACGTTGTTCTGGTGACAA
>JAKEEU010000400.1 GCA_022616415.1 Candidatus Zhuqueibacterota bacterium
CTTGGCGGCGGCGCGGCGGCTTTGGCCGCATTGATCGTGGGATCACTTGCCTTGCGTCTAAAAGGAATCTATTTTGCAATAGCGACGCTCGCCCTCGCTGAAGCTGTCCGCCTAGCGATACAAACATGGTTGCCTGGCCAATCAACATTACCAAGCACCATGCTGCGTACCTTTCGAGCAGAATACATCCAACGCTACGAGTTGAGCCTCTATGTGCTTGTCGTTACTGTCCTCGTCTCCTATGTTCTGAGTCGATCAAGGTTTGGGTTAGCCATGCGGGCCATCCGCGAGGATGAAGATGCTGCTCGTTCCATCGGCATCAATGTATTTTTGCACTCGATTTTTGCCTTCATCCTGAGTGCGTTTTTTGCGGGTCTAGCTGGCGGCGCTTTTGCCTACAGTGAAATTACCTATCAACATAGTTTAGCATTTGAACCAAGATGGACATTTAATGCCGTCCTTGTCACCTTTATCGGCGGCCCCGGAACCATCATCGGTCCGCTGCTCGGCGCCGGTTTTTTCGTCTACAGCCGCGATTACTTTTCGGGTATACCCCAACTTGTCGATACCCATCCTATCTTTTTTGGCTTGCTATTTATCTTCGTCGTGTTGATATTGCCCGGCGGCATGGTTGACCTTTCAACACGCCTCAGTAAATGGGTTTTGCGATTACCCGACCAATTTCCTTCGCGAATCAGAGCCACTCGGCTTTGGTTTAACAAAAAAAGTCCAATTAATTAAGGAGATTATTTCATGAAACGCTCTTTCTTAGTCACACTTTTACTCGTCCTCACCTTAATCCTTGGTCTCTCGGCAGTGGGTCTAAACAACAGCCCAACCCTTGCCGGTGACGACGGCCCCGAAACCATCCGTATTGGCGCGACCATTCCCCTGACCGGACGGTATGCTGGCGGCGGCGATCAAGTCCAACGTGGTTACCAACTCGCCGTTGACGCCATCAACGCCGAAGGGGGTGTTTATGTCGAAGAATACGACCGCCAGATTCCTTTGGAACTCATCGTCCTTGATGACGAATCCGATCCCGTC
>JAKEEU010000401.1 GCA_022616415.1 Candidatus Zhuqueibacterota bacterium
AAGCTTTTGCTTTATTTACAGCCTTTTTTACGTTTCGTTGCGGTTCCCTTTTCGTTGCAAGTGACCAAGCATTTACTTTGTTGCCAGACTTTTTCCAGACAAGCTGTCTGGGTTACGTCACGCTTGCCGATATTCCCGCAGCTTCTGCTGCATGTGTTGCGTGGCGCGGAAGAGATAATTTTTCACCGTTCCCTCTGCACATCCCAGCGACTTCGCGATCTCCTGCAATTTTTGCCCGTGAAAATGCCGCAACACGAACACCGCGCGCTGTTTCTCCGATAACGACTCCATTGCCAGCGCGATCTCGCGGCCCAGCTCCTGGTTCAACGCCGTTTTTTCGGGATCGGGATTTCTATCCGGCGGCAGATAGGCCGATGGTTTTTCTTCGCCGTCATTGTGCGTATCGAACGAGAGAAAGCGCCGCCGGCTGCGCCACTGGCGATAATTGATGCACTGATTGACGACGATGCGATACAGCCAGGTGGAAAACTCGCTCTCGAAACGAAACGACGGCAGACTGCGAAAAACTTTGATGAAAATTTCCTGATAGACGTCTTGCGCGTCCTCCAGGTTGTTCAGCATCTGCCTGGCCAGCTTCAACACCTGCCGGTCGTGTATCTGCACTAACGCCTCGAAAGCTGCGCCGTCGCCCTCCTGCGCGCGTCGAATCAGCCGGATTTCCCGTTCTTCCATAGTCACCTGTTTAGACAGATAGGCCGTGAAAAGGTTTGCACGCGCGGAGGGCCGAGGGTATAGATCAAAGAGCCATAGCAATTAGCGCTATGCTCTTTGCCCTCGGCCCTCTGCTCTATGCCCTCCGCCACAAACCACTTGCATTTTCGATTTTTTTCTGTTACAATCTGGATGCTCGATCCTTGATGCCGGTAGAAACGTCAAGAGCCCAGAGTCAAGCATCCAGGATCAAGGAGCCAGTCATCAGCATCGAGAGAAAGAATGCAACAATATCCCTTCGTCGCCATTGCCGGCAACATCGGCGTGGGCAAAACCACGCTTACCAATTTGCTCGTCGAGCGCTTTGGCTGGATCGGCTTCTTTGAAAAGGAAGTCGCCAACCCCTATCTCGCCGATTTTTATCGGGACATGCCGGCGTGGGCGTTTCAATCACAGATTTTCTTTCTCAAAGAGCGTTTGAAAGACCATCTGCAGATTCAAGCCGCCAACGGCTCCTGTGTGCAAGACCGCACCATTTACGAAGACGCGGAAATCTTCGCCCACAACCTTTTCGAGCGCGGCTTGATGCGCGCCCGCGACCATGCTTGCTACGCCGATTTATACGCAGCGCTTTCCTCTTCGTTGCGCCCGCCGGACCTGTTCGTTTACCTGCGCGCCTCGACGTGGACGTTGATCAGCCGCATTCGCAAGCGCGGCCGCGATTACGAGCAGAACATCGACAAAGAATATCTCGCCCAACTCAATTTGAACTACGAGCGCTGGGCGAAGCGCGTGGCCGAAAAATATCCTTTAATGATAATCGAAACCGATGAGCATGATGTCTACCGCGATCGTGACTGGCTGGAGGGCATCATCGAGGAGATTGGAAGGCGAGTTTCTGGTCGCTAGTTTCTGGTCGCTGGCTGCTTGTTGCTGGCTGCAGGTCGCTAATTGCTAGTTCCTGGTCAGGCAAAGGCGAGCGCTGAATAACAAGCAACCAGCTACAAGCAACCAGCAACTAGTTACCGCATTCCTGCCAGCGCCGGCGTTGCCACTTCAAAAATTTTTTCGTCCACCTCGCGGGAAACGACGATGTTTTTGAATAGAATTTTGCGGTTGGAATTTTCGAACACCCTCTCTTCCGCCAGCTTGATGCCGTCGTACACGCGCCAGCTTTCCCACCACGCCACAGATGGCGCGGCCCCCTCACTTTCTAAATATTCCCAACGATGCACGAGCCGCGTTGCTTCATCGACAAACACGCGATACATATTCCATGGCGTCAGCCCAACGCTATCGGCAAAGCTGAGGCTCACGACGTCATATTTAAAGCCGCTCATCTCTTGTTCGCCATCATATTTGAGAATAACGCCGGGATCTTTCAGTTTGTAGGGCATGAGCAGCCAGTAAGTATCATTGATATAACGCGCATAAGCCCGGCCCAGCCATTGAATTTTTTCCTCGCCTTCCAGCGATTGGCCATTCTTGAAAACCGCGCCATTTTTGGTGTCGAGATTGAAAATGATGCGAAGATGATCGCCGTCGCGCGTCGTGGTTTCAAGGCGATAGTTGTTGTTGCGGCGATCCCAATCGTGCCGCCAGTCGCTCAATTGCGTGTCGCCCTTGGTGACGACGAAATGAAAAGACAGATATTTTACGGCGTCGTAATTCTTGCGGCCGCCAAGCGCCACCATGACTTCGTCGACAACACGAATCGCTTCCGGGTCCGATTTCGACGGATCGAAGTCGGTGTCCGAAGTCGATTGGTCCGAACTCGTTTTACAGCCGGCAATTAAAATGCTAAGAATAATGAAGAACAAAATGTGAAGTTTCATGGCTACAGTTTGGTGTATTCTTACAGAAGCAAGCTCGTAGTTTCTTCTTCTCCGCCCGCCTCCTTATGAAACAGGAAAAGGCGGAGCGGGGTAGGCGTCGGACTTCCGGCAAAAATTGAGCGCCCGAAGGCGCCACTACAAACAATTTATTAAAATTGAATCATCACCTTTTCCATGCGATCGCCCACTTGCAGCGCATCGACGACGTCCATCCCGCTCGTCACGCGACCAAAGATCGTGTAACGCCCATCGAGATGCGGTTGATCGGAGTGCGTGATGAAAAACTGGCAGCCCTCGGTGTCCGTGCCAGAGCTTGCCATGCCCACCATGCCGCGCGTGTAGCGCCGCCGGCTAAATTCCGAGCGAATGGAATAGCCCGGCGAGCCCCATCCATCGCCGCGCGGATCGCCGGTTTGAATCACGAAGTTCGGCACGACGCGATGAATGAGCAGGCCGTTAAAGAACCCTTTTCGTGCAAGCCGGATAAAATTAAGAGCCGTCAACGGTGCTGCCTCGGGAAAAAATTCCAATTCAATTGCGCCTTGATTGGTTTGAATCGTCGCGTGTGCTTTGGCGAGCCGAAGGATTTCTTCGGAGGTGAAATCCTGATGCGGTTTAGTTTCTTTGGTAACGCGGCTGCTATAATCTTCTCCCGCGAGTTTTTTTAGCGCCCCGGCAGCGGCGCGGGCCAAAAGTTTATCGGGAAATTGCACCGCGTTTTCGAGCAACGGTCGCGCGCCGAGATCACCGCATTGGGCCAGCGCGTCAAAAATCATCTGCGCCGCCTCCGCGGCGATGGGCGGCCGCAGTTTTTGATACGCCGCAATGATTGCCGCCGCATGATGGCGCCGTTGCAGACTATCCGCGGCAAGATTTTGCGCTGCTATTGCGGTGATCACTGCATCGCCGCGTTGCAAGGCCGCGAGATAAATCGGTGTGGCTTTAGACTGAACCGATGCCGGCAGTTTGGGCAAACCTTCCAGCGCGGCGATTTGCACGCTCGTCGCCGAGTCGCGCGACATCTTTTCCAAATAAGGAAACGCCTCCGCCGCTCCCGTCGCGCCAAACGCTTCAGCGAGGCGGCTGCGAAAAATCGCGTGCGAATGCTCCACGTGCCTGGCAAGATCGGGAATGGCGTCTTTGCGGAGAATTTGTGCCAGCGCTGCTGCCGCGGCCGCTTGTTCTCTCCACGTCGAGGTGCTCGCTTGCAGCAGCTCTTTCAAAAATTCGGTTGGCGGCGGCGTTTCCTTCAGCGTGCCATTTTTTTGCATACGTTCTGTTGCCGTTCCCAATGCGCGCAGCGCGGTGAGCCGCACGTGCTCACTGGTGTCGTGCAAAGCCAGGCGCGCCGGTAAATCCGGAATATCAAGATTCCCGAGCGCCGCGGCCGCATTGACACGGACGCGCCAAGCAACGTCATTTTTCCCGGCTGCGGTGAGCGGCTCCAATGCCATAGTATTTTTCATCACACCGAGCGCGCGAGCAGCTTGCATGCGGACGCGTGTGCTGCGGTCGCCAAGCACCGCTAATAGTTTTTGTGCAATCGTGGAATCCGGCGGCGCGTGACTGCCGGAATGCAACCGCATCAGAGCATACGCTGCGCGCCACCGAGCTTCTTCGTCAGTATCTTGCAACAAATGCGCCAGCGGCGCGCTCCACTCCATTTTTTTAAAGCCGCGTTGCGCCAATCTTGCCGCGGCCAATGCCGCTTCCGCGCGCACGATGGGAATTTGTTCGTTGAGCCAACCGAGAAGCTGATCGCTCACTACCGCGGGCGCCGAATCATTGGCGGTCTTGCTCACGGCCTCGATCAGCGCGAGGCGAACCTCGAGGTCCTTCTCCTCGGTCAAACGTTGCAATAGCAAAGTTGTGCTTTGACTCTGCGCCAGTTGGCCGAGCGCGAAGGCTGCTTCGACGCGAGTGGCGGCCTCCGATGATTCCAAAAACGGCGCGAGCATCGGCACGGCTTCGGAGTCTTGCACGCGCCCCAGCGCGATGATGGCGCGGCGTTGCACCCCGGCGCTTTGGTGTTTCGTGAATTGAGCAAACGCCGAAGCCGGTGCGCGCCGATCTTCCAGACGCAAGATTTCTTCAAGGGCGCGATCGTGGTTGGCGCAACCGGAAATCAAAAATGACAACAAAATTAAAAAAGCCAATCGCCAATTTAGCATAAACGTTTTTTTGATTGTTTTCGGTGTAATGGTCAATATAACAACTGCTCGCTGGGAAGTCAAGCAGAATAACGGAAAGATTGCATTCATGGTTTTGATTTTGTATATTATTGTTGCACGAATAGCAATTGCAATGTCCTGATCCTTTCAGTTAGGGAGATAAATTATGCCGGCCATTAAAGAAAAAAATCAGTCGCGCACCCAAGGGCGGCGCCTTAACCGTGCCACGACAAAAGCGAACGGCAAGGGTTTGAGTGATGCGCAACTCGCCATACTTCTCGACGCTTACCAAACCATGGGCAAAATGTTAGAAACACTCGTCGGACGTGAGCGCCTTTACCGCCCCCAGTTTCTCAAAGGATTAGAAAACGCACTTCAGGATGTGGCTATGGGCCGCACTCAGGAGGTCAAAACCTTTGAAGACTTTGCCGGTTAAACGAAGCCTGGAAAAGACCAGCACCTTTTTATTCGTTTGATGAGGCCCAGATCTACTTATTGCGTTTTGCCCACCGCAAGGATATTTACCGTTTAAATATAGCCTGGGACTGAGGGCCGAGTTCCTATTTGACTTTCATTGACTGCCCTTATAAACACAAGGAATCTCAATGCAAAATGTTCGTGTCGGCGTTGCCGGCGTCGGGCGCCTCGGACAGTTGCACGCGCGCCTGTATCGTGAAGTTGAAGGCACTGAATTGGCCGGCGTTTATGACATCGACGCGGCACGCGCACAAACTTTGGCCAATGAGCTTGGCGTTCGCCGGTTTGACTCTTTTGCAGAGCTGTTGGCTTCCACTGAAGCTGTCAGTATTGTCGTGCCCACGGTCTTTCATTTTGAATTGGGCAAAGCGGCGCTCGAAGCGAATAAACACGTCTTCGTTGAAAAGCCCATCACCACCACGGTCGATGAAGCGAGCCGGCTTATTGCGTTGGCAGCTTCGCAAAAACGCGTGCTGCAAGTCGGCCACATCGAGCGCTTCAACGCGGCGCTGCTCGCGCTGGAGAATTTTCCTTTGGCGCCGCGTTTCATCGAATCGCACCGTCTCGCCTCGTTCGATCCGCGCGGCACCGACGTCGCCGTCGTGCTCGATCTGATGATCCACGACATCGACATTATTTTGACGCTCGTCAAAAGCCCGCTCGCACGAATCGATGCCAGCGGCGTTGCGGTTGTCTCCGAAGAGCCGGATATTGCCAACGCGCGCTTGCAATTTGCCAACGGCTCTGTGGCCAACGTCACCGCCAGCCGCATCTCGCAAAAGAAAATGCGCAAGATGCGCATCTTTCAGCGCGACGCTTACGTTTCCATTGACTTCATGCAAGGCCTCACCGAAGTGTTTCGCCTTGTCTCTCCCGACGAAGCGATGGCGGCAAGCGGTTTTCCCGTCGTCTTGGGAAAACTGGATCAAGGCGCGCGTCAACGGCACATCATTTACGAAAAGCTGCAAGCGCCGGAAGGCAATGCGCTCAAAATGGAGCTGGCAAGTTTCATTCATGCGATTCACACGGGTACGCCGCCGCCCGTAACGGGCGAAGACGGCCGCCGCGCGCTCGAGGTCGCGACGACGATCACAGAGGCGATTAAGAAAGCCGACAACCATGTAACGTGAGAATACTTGTTTTTTGAGAAGAAGCTATTTTGCAAAAACCATTTCATAGTAAGGAGTAAAAGCAGTAAATGATCAAGTCCAATATTCGCAACATCGCCATCATCGCCCATGTCGATCACGGCAAAACCACGCTGGTGGACGGGCTGCTCAAGCAGAGCGGCACGTTTCGCGAGAATCAAGCCACCGGTGAGCGTATTATGGACAGCATGGATTTGGAACGTGAGCGCGGCATCACCATCATGGCCAAGAACACGGCGATCTGGTACAATGGCGTCAAAATCAACATCGTCGACACGCCCGGTCACGCCGATTTCGGCGGCGAGGTGGAGCGCGCCATCAGCATGGTGGACGGCGCGCTGCTCCTCGTCGATGCCAGCGAAGGCCCGCTGCCGCAAACCCGCTTCGTGTTGAAAAAAGCGCTTGCCGTGCATTTGCCGATTATTTTGGTGATCAATAAAATCGACCGCAGCGACGCGCGCATTCAGGAGGTCATCAACGAAGTTTACGATTTGTTCATCGACCTCGATGCCAACGAGCACCAAATCGAGTTTCCGATTATCTACACCAATGCCAAGCTCGGGGTGGCGCACCGCAAGCTGGATGATGGCTCAAAAAATCTGGCGCCGTTGTTTGAGACGATTCTTGCCGCTATTGCTGGTCCAAACGCTGATGATGAAGCGTTGCCGCAATTTCTCGTGACGAATTTGGATTATGATGATTACGTCGGCCAGCTTGCCATCGGCCGGCTGCGCAATGGCAAGCTGCAAATGGGGAAAACATACTCGCTGTGTGCGGATGGCGGGCAAACGCGCCAGGTCAAATTTTCCACTTTGTATAATTTCAAAGGCCTGCAGCGCATTCAAGTTGACACGGTGGAATCCGGCGACATCGTCGTGGTTGCCGGCGTCGAAGACATTCGCATCGGCGATACAATTTCGGACGCGGAGAACCCCAAGCCGCTGCCGCGCATTCACGTGGACGAGCCGACCGTGGCGATGATTTTTTCAATCAACAACAGCCCATTTGCCGGACGTGAAGGCAAATATCTTACCTCGCGCCGTCTGCGTGAGCGTTTGGAAAAAGAAATTCTGCACAACGTCGCGCTGCGCGTGAAGCCGTTGGAGCGCGCCGACGCATTTGAGGTCTGTGGCCGCGGCGAATTGCAGCTCGCCATTCTGATTGAAACGATGCGCCGTGAAGGCTATGAGTTCATGGTGTCCAAACCGCGCGTCATCACCCGCGAGGAGAACGGCAAATTGCTCGAGCCGATGGAGCACGTATTTCTCGACGTGCCGGAAGAATTTATCGGCATCGTCAACGAAAAGCTCGGCTCGCGCAAAGGCCGCATGACGAATCTGGTGAATCACGGTTCCGGCAGAGTGAATTTGGAATTTCGCATTCCCTCGCGCGGGCTGATCGGTTATCGCAACGAGTTCCTCACCGACACCAAGGGCACCGGTGTTATGAATACGCTCTTCAATGGTTACGCACCGTGGCACGGTGCAATTCCGCAGCGTCTCAGCGGCGCGTTGGTCGCGGATCGCGTCGGCCGAGTGACAGCGTATGCGAGCTACGGCATGGAAGAGCGCGGCGAGCTGTTCGTCGAAACCGGCACGGAAGTTTACGGCGGTATGATCGTCGGCGACCGCAACCGCGGCGGCGATCTCGACGTGAACATCACCAAAGAGAAAAAGCTTACCAACATGCGCAGCTCGACTTCCGATGCCACGATCGTCCTGCGTCCCCCAAAAATTTTGAGCTTGGATCAAGCCATCGAATTCATCGCCGAAGACGAGTTGGTGGAAGTCACTCCCAAAAGCATTCGCCTACGCAAGATGGAATTGGATGCGGACAAGCGGGCGGCGATGAGGAAAAGAGAAGCTGTGACAGAATGAAATAGCTTACGATAAATGCGGGCAGGTCTTCCGATACGGCTCGTCACCCAAGTATTGGCGCCACTCTTCCGGTGTTAAGTTGCGATTCAGACGAGAGCATGTCGCAACGTCAGTACTTTTTTACCGTTATGGGCTTTACATATACGAGCTGTATTGTCACTACTTGCAGTCGCCAAATATTTTTCATTAGAACTAAACGCGATATCTTCAACGAAAGACTTGTGTTCTATTCTTGCAATTTCGCGCCGATCCGTAGTTTCCCAAATAACTGCTGTATAATCATTGCTTGCTATTGCCAAATATTTACCATCGGGGCTAAATGAAATAGCCTGTATTCGATCTTTATGGTATACACGACCAACTTCAAGTTTCAGTCGTCCATCGGTTACTTCCCAAATCCGTACAATTTTGTCTTTGCTCGCAGTTGCGAAATATCGACCATCCGGGCTAAATGCTATATGTAGTACTCGATGAGTGTGGGGTATCTTAGTGATTTCTCGACCGGATATTGCTTCACAAATTCGCGGATCGTCACTCCAGCATGCCGTGGCAAGGTATTTTCCATCTAGACTAAAAGTGACAGCGGTCACCTGACTATTATGTTTTATGCAGCAGACGGAACGCGGCAGCAGAGCTAATCCACGACGTAGGCTTTGCTCCGCTTCAACAGAGGCGAAACGTTTCATAGATTCCACAGCAAGTAACACGCTACGAGGCAATAGATTTGCATGCTCATTTCTGATCAATTCGGATTGTGCAGCCAATTGACGTGCGAGAGTTTTTTCGTATAGATCTTTGAGTCGTTGAACTTCTTGCGCTTCCCATTGTTGGCTGGCCTGAACATACTGTTGCTGGAGCAACGTTGGTTTGGGTTCTTTATTAGCGCCGGATTGCGCCAGCCATTGCACTGCATTTTGCAAATCCAGGCCGCGCAACAAAAGGCTGTCATTATGCTCTTTGCTCTCCCATTCCCTGGCGCGCGTGAGTAAACGTGTATGCTCCTGACGATGGAATCCGGACTGACAATGAAAACAAACGTGTTTGCCTCTTCAATCGCGCCATAAATTTCCTTCAACCAATCCGCAGCGGGTGGAATGTCCTTCCAATCCACCCAACTGTCGCGGTTATGTTTGACAAGCGCTTCATCAAGGCGACGCACGAAGTCTTTGTCCTTGCGTGAGTAGGAAATGAAAACGTCGGTCATATCATCAGAGAGATTGAAAATCTTAGATGACGATTTTTCCTTCGGTTTTACCTCATCAACAACAGCGACGACAGCGGGAGGGTGACGATGCGAGGGTCGAGTACCGTGACGTCATCCGTCAGCGTAACGAGAATGCCGAACGGCGCGTTGTAAACCGCCTTTTCGAGAAAGAACCGCATTCCCTTCGTGTCGCGCAGCCAGTCGATCTGCTGACGATATTTGACTTCCAGTGGAATGCGATGCTCGCCGACGGTCAATATGAAATCCACTTCCGGCTCGACGCTGCTGCGGTGCGGGTGCCAGGCGATATCGAGGCTGGGAATGCTGTGCAGATAATAGCCGATGATGCTTTCGGCGATGCGCCCGGCGAGATCACTGAGATGCGGCGAGCGCTGCAAATCTTCCGGCGTAAGCGGAATGACTTCTTGCAACCAACTGGCACGCAGAGCGTGATCGCATAAACAGATTTTAGCGTAGCCTTTTTGTTTTTTGCGGCGAATTTCCAGCGGCTCGACCAAACGGATGAGCAGGGCATCATCGAGCAAATTACGATAAGTCAAAACCTGCTGCCAGGTATAATCCGTCCCCAGGGCCCAACGCAAATCGGGGATAAACGCCGAGGGCCCGGCCTCTTCGCCAATATAGCGGCAGCTAATCCGGAAAATCTCTTCGAGCAAGCTCGGATCCCTTTTGCGGCCGTGTGTACTCTTGCGAAGATCGTGATGAATCACTCGGCGAATCACCGTCTCATTCAGTTGATCGGCAATTTCTTCCCACGGACGGTCGGCACGAACTTGGGCTATAGGATAACCGCCGCGTTCGGAGAATGCCGCAAAGGCGCGATCGCGCAGCTCGCGATATTTGTGGCCGTGCTCGCGCAGGCTTTCCCAAAATTCTTTTTCTTTGAGATGCTTGATGCCATTGAAAGGCAGCAGCGCCGGAATTTCACCCCAGCCGCGCAGCTCGGCAATCTCGCGCAGCAGCAGCGTGCCCATGTCCAACGTGGTGATGCGTCCGGCCAAACTGTCGCGCCCGGCTTCGATGCGCAGCGCCGAACTTCCCGTGAGCAACACGCGCACGCGGTGATGATCCACCAAAGCTTTGAGTTGTGGTGACCAGTCCGGGAGGTTTTGCGCTTCGTCGAAAAAGATGTAGACCGGCTCCCCTTTGTTTGCGTATTCGTTGAATCTGGCGCCAAGAATACGATGCTCAAACCAGCGGCATAACGAGAGTATAGGATCAGCAACACCTTTTAAAGATGGAATGGCATCGAACTGCACCTGAAAAATTCTTTTGGGATCGATTTTTTCGGCATAAAGTAGATGATGGATGAGATGTTCTTTTAGAGTGGTTTTGCCGACTTGACGAGGGCCACGCAACGCCAAAATAGGAGCGAGTCCGTCTTTGAGTCTTTGCAAAGCCGGCTCAAACAACCAACGCCGAAGCGATGGCAATTGCGGCATCGCAATGTTCTGCCACCACAGATTGGTGTCCAATAGATAATTTTCTACAGCCTTCGGCAATGACACGGCAGAAGCGATTTGTTCTAATTCGATGTTTTTCATATCGACTCACTTCCTCGCAGCTTTACACCCTGCCTGCTAATTGGACCCAATCCATTATTTTACCTATTCAAAGATAATTATTTCGCTGCTGCCAAACAAGCGTTTTATAAAAGATGGTTTTGCAATGCTTCAAGCGTCGTCCTCCAAGAATCCGACTTCACACTCGCTTCTCCACCCTCGTCCACAACTGCCCGCAGGCGGCGTCGATGTCGTCGCCTTTGCTCCAGCGCAGCGTGACGGCGTTGGGGCCCTGACGCACGCAAGCGAGAAAGGCCTCGATGCGCTCGAAGCTCGGCCGATTGAAGAGAATTGAGGGTTGTGAATCGTGAGCCGATTCTTGCAAATTGACGATGGGATTGTATGGAATGAGATTGATCTTGCATGGAATGCCGCGCGTCAAATTCTTCAGCCGTTCGGCATCGGCGAGCGCGTCGTTGACACCGTCAAGAAGAATATATTCGAACGTGACGCGCTGTTTGGCTTGGCGGGTGTATTGCCGCGCTGCTTGCATGAGGATGGCAATCGAATATTTGCGGTTGATCGGCATAATCCGGTTGCGCACCTCGTCCGTGGTGGCGTTGAGCGAGATCGCCAGCCGGAATTTGTGACCTTCCTTCGTAAAGCGCTCGATCTTGGGAACCAACCCGCTGGTTGAGATGACGATGCGGCGCTGAGCCAGATTCGGCCCCTCGTCGTCGGCGAGCAGATAACACGCTTTGATCAGCGCGTCGTAATTCAGCATCGGCTCGCCCATGCCCATCACCACGACGTTGGTGATCGGGCTTTCGCTCATCCGCCGCACGGTTAAAACCTGATCGACGATTTCTCCCGCCGTCAAATTGCGCAGTAAGCCCATCAGACCGGTTGCGCAAAACTTGCAATCCACCGGACAGCCGACTTGCGATGAGATGCACAGCGTGTGGCGGCTTGGCCGGTTGTCCCGATTTTTCTTTTTAGATTTTAAAGGAAAGTCGGGATCTTCGTGCATCAAAACGCTTTCGATGTGCAAGCCGTCGGCGAGACGAAAGAGATACTTCTCCGCGTCGCGGCGGTGAGAAGTTTGGCGAGTGACTAAAGTGAGCGCCTCGAGCGCGGCCACTTCTTGCAAGCGCTGGCGCAACGGCTTGGCGAGATCGGTAATCTCGTCAAAGCTTGCAGCGGCTTTGCCGTAGATCCAGCGAAAGAGCTGTTTGGCGTGAAACGGTTGCTCGCCGATGCCGGTGAAGAAAGCAACCAATTCCTCGCGGTCGAGGCCTTTTAGGTTTTGTTTTGGCATATAGATTTAAACGAAAATCATTGGCTTTGCGTCCAATATACGCCAAAACCGAGAGAAGTGCAAGCGTTTCCTGGACATTTTGACGCCATTGTTCCGGGGTTTTTATTGGAAAAAACTTCTTGCGCCTTGAAAAAAAATTTGGCAAATTGTCATTCGCCGTCGCTCAAAATCTCATTGAGTTGGTGGGATAAAATAAATTGGCTATTTTGATCTCTACCGATCCTATGAAGCAACGTTTTATAGGAATGGCCAACTTGTTCTATCCTGCCATAATCACCATGAACTGATCACCATTTTTCAAGGAGGAAAAGCATGTTACTGTGTCGAAGCCTATGGCTGAAAATGGGCCTGGCTGCCGGTTTGCTGCTAGGAGTAGATGCAAGCACCGCATGGGCGCAAACGGCAACCCTGCGCGGCAAAGTGACCGACGCCCAAACCGGCGAAGCCTTGCCGCAAGCCAACGTTCAGATCACCGCGGCAGGGGTGCAAACCGGGGGCGCATCGAATCTTGACGGGGAATACGAAGTGTCGAACCTAGCCGCCGGCGAGTACACCGTCATCGTCTCGTATGTCGGATATGAAAGAAGAGTCATTAATAATATCACGGTCAAAGCCGGCGAGACCAAAGTGATGAATGTGGCCCTGACCGGAACCGGCGTGCTGCTCAATCCGGTGGTGATCAGCGCCTCGCGCCGCCAGGAAAAAGCGCTCGAAGCGCCGGCAGCGATCACCGTCTTGGAAGCGCCGCAAATCCGCGGACGAGCCGTTACGACGGCGACGGATTATTTGCGCGGCCTGCCCGCGGTCGACGTTGCCACCAACGGCATCGCGCAGAGCAACGTCGTCGTGCGCGGCTTCAACAACATTTTCTCCACCGCCCTGCTCTCGCTCACCGACAATCGCTACGTCGCCGTCCCGTCGCTGCGCCTCAATGCGTATAACTTCATTCCGCTCACCGGCGAGGACATTGCGCGCATCGAAGTGGTTTCCGGGCCCGGCGCGGCGTTGTATGGCCCCAACAGCGCCGCCGGCGTCATGCACATTATCACCAAATCCCCGTTTGAATCTGAAGGAACGAGCATCAGCGTTGGCGGCGGCGGCCGTGATTTTTTCAATTTTGCCCGCAAAGACGACCTCACGCCCAGCGATCTGAATCATCCGAACGGCCGCGTCGGCGCGAGCAATATCTATATGGCTTCCTTTCGCCACGCACAAATTTTGAGCGACAAAGCGGCGTTCAAAGTTTCCGGCCAATATTATCGCGGCCGCGACTGGCAGGATTATTACGGCTTTATCGGCTTGCCGAAGCAAATCACGCGTTTTCGCATTACCGCCGACGGCATCGTCCAAGTGGGTGGTCCGGTTCCCAATACGCCGAATTTCGACGTCGAGAAAATCGCCGGCGAGGCGCGCTTCGACCTGCGCCTGAATAACGATGCCTCCTTGATTTTCAACGCCGGCTACAATCGCGGCGACCAGATCGAGCTGACTGGCCTTGGCCCGGCGCAGGCCGATGGTTGGGCTTATCTCTACGGGCAGGCGCGCTTCAATTATAAAAATCTTTTTTTGCAGGGTTTCGTCAATGCCAGCGACGCCGGCGGCACCTACATTTTGAATACCGGCCAGTTGATCGAAGACAACTCGAAGGTCATCGCCGGCCAGGCTCAGCATAGTGTCACGCTGGCGCTGCGCCAGCGTTTCACGTATGGCTTGGACGCCATTCTCACCCGGCCGGACACCAAAGGCAGCATCAATGGCCGCAACGAGGACAATGACAATATCAATGAATTTGGCGTGTACCTGCAATCGGAAACCAAAGTTTTATCCAAGCTCGACGTGGTGGCGGCGGCGCGCATCGACGACCATAATCATATTGAAGACCCGGTGTTCTCGCCGCGCGCTGCTCTCGTTTTCAAGCCCGCTTCGAATCACACGTTGCGGGCCACTTACAACCGCGCTTTCAGCACGCCGAGCACCAACAATTTGTTTTTAGATATTTTGCTGGCGCGCACGCCGCTCTTCGACGTCCGGACTTACGGCGTCCCCAACACCGGCTACAACTTCAGCTTCAGCAACGGCCGGCCGCAAATGGTTTCGCGATTTTACACGCCCGGCGTTTATGTCGATTCGGATGTCATCAATCCGTTGTGGCCCGGCATTCACGAATACTTGAGCCAGATCGCCCAAGATCCGGAAGCGCTCAAACAATTGCCGCCGCCGTTCAACGTATTGACGCCAGCCCAGGCACAAATCATCGTCGGCATCCTGCCGCAACGACTGACCGCCGGCCCGGTGCCAAGCATATTTAAACGGCTCGACCTCGTCGCTGCTCAAACCGGCAGCTCCGATCCGTTCATTCCGGTCGAGGTTTCCAGCGTGCAGAATATCAAGCCGATCAAGCCGACCATCCACAACAACTTTGAATTGGGTTACAAAGGCATCATCAGCCAAAAGTTGCTTGTAACCGTTGACATATACCATACGAAGATCAGAGATTTTGTCGGCCCCTTGAAAGTTGAAACGCCGAACGTTTTTGCGAACGGCGACAGCTTGAGCACCGTCCTCGCCGCGCAATTGGCGGCCGATCCGCAAGCAGTCGCAACATTGCAACAATTCGGCTTAACGCCGGAGGTTTTTGCGGGAGTATTTGCCGGTTTCTTGCAGGGAATTCCCCTCGGCATCATCTCGCCACAGGAGCTTAAAAACGGCGCAGAAGTCATGCAGACCTACCGCAATTTCGGCCAGGTCTCGCTCAACGGCATGGACGTCAGCCTGAGTTTTTTTGCCGGCCCCCAATGGACGTTTTCCGGCAACTATTCGTTTGTCACCAAGCACGGCTTGAATATCTTCAAAAGGCCCAATCGCGTGTTCGTCCGCAATCTCGACGGCATCGCCAACCTGGCGCTCAATGCTCCCGGCAACAAAGCGGCGCTGTCGATTCAATATCGCGCGATCGATCGCGGCTACGATTTCGAGCTGCGCGGCCGCTACGTCGACGGCTTCCCCATGGAATCCGGCGCTTACGCGGGCGAAATTCAAACGTACACCATCTTCGATCTCAATTTTGGCTGGGATTTGCCGTTCTCCAAAAACACGCGCTTCGCGCTCAACGTGCAGAATATGTTCGACAAAAAGCACCTCGAGTTCATCGGCGCGCCGATTTTGGGAAGGCTGATGATGGCGCGGCTCACGCAGACGTTTTGAACATTGTCATGTGATTTGATTTCAAGCCCGGCGGGTGCGGCAGCGCTCGCCGGGTTTTTTGTTTCGCCCCGTCAAAATGGATAACCCGGCGAATTGTCGTTTTTTGAATTTAAAAGAATGGCGCCAGCGGATAGATTAAGCCCAACTGATAAAAACATCCGTTGGTGGCATAATACTTTTTCTAAATTTTTTCAGCTAATGCGTTTGAAGAAAAGCGGGGAGAAAGATATTGGGGGAAACAAATCACTTCGGGTCGAAACCAATTCCCATGCTTTACGCATGGCGAGATGTCGTTGTGTAAAAAGCTTCGTTTTTATTTCTCCGGCTTATCGTGGCGGGTGAGAAACGCGATTGTACCGAAAAAAAGAATCAAAAGAACACTCATAAAAACCAGATTTTCCATGTTCTATTCCCCTTGCTTTCCAAAGAAAAAGCGCTTTAGTTTTTCTCCTGCGGTTTTTTATCCCGAGTTAAAATGGCGACTAAAGTAAAAATAATAGCAATAATTCCGCCGACGATGACTGTGACTTCCATAGGCCTATTCACTTTTCTGGCTTATCATGGCGCGTCAGAAACGCAATCGTGCCAAAAAATAGCACCAAAACTATGCCAACAAAAACCAAATTTTCCATGTTACTCACCTTTCTTTCTTAAATAGACAGCAAGGACAACAAGTATGATATACACAACCAAGCTAATACCTGAAAGCATCAATTTAAAATGCCCGCCAAGAAACCCTCCAATAACTACACCTCCCAAATCAACTGCAGCCGCCTCTTTACAAACATCGGATAATGTCGAGTATTGCGCTTTCGTCAATTTTATACCGGGCAACCTCCTCAGTTTCTACACGGAAGGTAACAAAGATTTTGGCAAAAGTCAATTCAAATTTCCACTGACGACCTCATACGCTTCCCGCATCTTCTCGCGCTCGCGCCAACAAATCCGCCAGGCCAAAACGCGCTGCCATCTGTTCGAGATAAGCAAAATCCAGATTCTCACCTTGCACTTTGAGCACGCCAAGCACATCGCGCCACTGCTTTTCGGAAACTTCACCGCCTTTTCGGAACCAGTGGAGTTTGGCCAAAATCACATCTTCGGCAGTGGCCAACCAAATCTCACCCGTGCCTATATCTCTGCGCTGCCGCCGGGCAAATGCAGCAAGCTCCATTTCGTCTTCGTCTGAAATCGGATAAAGATCGATTTTATAAGCCGTGTCAATGTGAATGATATTGAAAGCATATCTACGGGTCAAGGAATCCTGAACCACATCTTCACTTACCACAAAGTCGAATTCAAAAGCTTTTACAAATTTTTTAATGTGAACGGGCAGAATGCGAATGACGATGTCTGCATCTTTGGTGAAGCGCTCTTCTCCGTGAACAATGCTTGCAACTGCACCGCCGATGTAATAAGGAATTTTTAGCTCATCAAAGCGTTTGGCGACTAAAGCGATGATTTGCGCTTCGTTCAACATGCTTGCCTCCGAATTGAAAGTGCCTTCACGAGTAAAGAAAATTTTATCAGCCATTTCCCGGCCAAGCCGGCGAATGTTGAGCCGATGTCGAAGCTCGCGTTCACTTGCCTGAGGATATCGCGATCGCAGATCGCTAAATATAAGCCGTTTCGCTAAATCCCGTAGACCCACCAAACTCATCAGTTTTTGCGCCGGCGTGCGTTTCCGCAGGAGTCCGATCAATACGGCTTCCATCTCCGGCGAGGTATCTTCCGCTAATGTTCGCATTTTCGCAAATATTCGGTTTGGGGTTCACTGAGTTTTGAAGTCTTAATGGTTACAGTTCAACTCAGGCTTGGTTCGTCAAAAAGATACAAGATTGGTGTGGATTTTACAAGCAAATTTTTTAGATTATACCATGAAGACAATAAAACGGAGCCCCTAATGAAAAGCTCATCATCGTCACGTTGCATCGCCATCACCGGCGCCTCCAGCGGCATCGGCCGCGCCACGGCTTTGCGCTTTGCCGAAGCCAAAGAGAACCTCGTTTTAATCGGCAGAGATCACGCCGCGCTCGCCGCCGTTGAAAAAGAGGCCACCGCCAAAGGCGCACAAACTCAAATCGTCAAAGCCGACCTTTGCGCCGAAGGCGCGGCGCAGCAAACGACCGCGGCAGTTCTCGACCGTTTTTCCCGCCTCGATGTGTTGGTCAACGCCGCCGGCATCATCTCTTTAGGCACGATTGAAAACACCTCGCTCGCCGAGTGGGATCGTATGATGGACATCAACGTGCGCGTCATCTTTCGGCTCATGCAAGCCGCGGTGTCGCCTCTCGAAAAGACCAAAGGCAACATTGTCAACGTCTCGAGCGTCACCGGATTGCGCAGCTTTCCGAACGTGCTGGCGTATTGCGTCAGCAAAGCGGCGCTGGATCAACTCACGCGCTGCGCCGCGCTCGAGCTCGCGCCCAAAGGCATTCGCGTCAACGCCGTCAACCCCGGCGTCGTCGCCACCAACTTGCACCGCCGCAGCGGCTTTGACGAGCAAAAATACGCGGCGTTTCTCGCGCATTCCAAAACCACCCATCCGCTCGGGCGAGTCGGATCACCGGAGGAGATTGCCGAGTTGATTTTCTTTTTGGCAAGTGATCAAGCAGGATGGATAACCGGAGAGACCATCAGTATAGACGGTGGGCGACATCTAACCTGCGCACGGTAAAAATGGAGTAATGGAGTGATGGAGTAATGGATCATTGGATTGCTGGATTGTTGGGGTTCCAATAATCCAGCAATCCAATAATCCAACAATCCATCGATCCAACAATCCATAGACGAAGTCAAATCTCCTCAATTGTCTTCGTCTCCAGCCAGCCCACCTTGCCGTCGGCGAGCCGGATGCGCCGCCAATCGCCGCTGCGCTCCTGCAAGCGCACTTTCACGCCTTCGTGCAAAATGAACATTTCGGTCGCATCGCCGGCGGGCGAGCTGCGAACGACGACACGCGGTGCGAGTACGATCGCCTCGTGCAAGGTGGCGCGCTCGTAAGCCAGCATCGCAAAAATCAGCGCGAAGACGAGCCAAACCGCGCCGGCGCTCCACACCAGCCGTCGCGCCCAATTTCGCGCTGATTCGCGGCGGGCGAGAAGCCAAAGAATGGCGCCCGCAAACAGCAACACCCAGAAGATCAACGCCAGCGTCGCGGCCTGTTCGGCAGTAAAAATGTGAATCGCCTGATCCAGCCAAACCACCGCCAACGAGCGCGGCATCGCCGGAATGCGGTCGGCGACCGAAAGATTGGCGAGGTCGAGATTGAAGCGAATATCTTCATTATCGCGATTGAGCTGCAAGGCCCGCTCGTAGTTGAGAATGGCTTTGGCAATCTGCCGCTGCTTGTAATAAGCATTGCCAAGATTGTAGTAGACCTGCCAATTCGCCTTGCCCACGGCGAGAATTTTCTCGTAGGTTTCAGCCGCCTGTTGGTAGTTTCCCGCCTCGTAGAGCTGATTGGCTTGGTGAAACAAGCTGGCGGCCTCGTCCGCTAAAGCAGAAAAGGCAAAAAGATAAAGGATAAAAGATAAAAGAAAACGCATACTCTTTGCGTTACAACGCTTTCTCCATCGCTTCGATGGCGCGGCGCGCCTGCTCGTAAAATTCCTGCATCGCCTTGCCCCGATTTTCCTTTTTAGTTTTTTTATTAAGGAAGTCGGGGCTCTGCGCCGGCGCGAAGCGCTGGAAATCGCAGGTGTGGAGGCAATCGAGATACTGGTGGATCGTTTCGGCGTTGACCCTTCTTTCGGCCAGCATCCGCTCCACGTCGTCGGTAATGAAACCTGCCTCGGCGACGTTCAGCTTGTTGCCGAGAAATCCCATCAACGCGCGCTGCACTTCGGTATAGAAACTTTTTTCATCATTTTCCTGCAACAGTTTTTTGGCTGCGGCCAATTGTTTCTGCGCCATGCCGCCGGCCTTGCGGCTGCGCGCGTAAGCAATATTCGTGCTCAACTTCTCCTGATGGCGTTCATAGAAGAAAGCCAGCAAAAGCGCCAGCAGCGGGGCGGCGGCAGCCATGAGAAACCAGGGCTGCGTGTAAAGAACTTCCTGCAATGGCCGAAACGGCAGCGTGGCTTTGGCGATAAAACGAATGTCCTGGCCGAGCAGCCGCACGTCTTCCTTGGAAACGCCGCTGCCGGCCGGCGCCGCGTAATCGCCGGCGCCTTTTTCCACCGTCAACGCAATCGGCGCCGTGCTCGCCGCACGATACGTCTTCGCGCGCGGATCGAAATAACTCAACGTGATCGGCTTGATTTCGTGGCTGCCCTGAAAACGCGGCACGATCACAAATTCCCACGTTTTGCTGCCGGAAATCTGGTCGTTGCTGTAATCGATTTTCTCCGACACCTTGGGATCGTAAACCTCGAAATCCGCCGGCAAATCGATTTGCGGCTGCGGCAGCACCTTGATGTTGCCGGCGCCGCTGGCCCTTACCTTCAACGTGATGGCCTCGTTGGTTTTCACTTGCGCGCGATCGACGCTCGCCGTGATCGAGAAATTGCCGACGGCGCCGGAGAAGTTTGCCGGTTTGTCCGCTTCCGGCAGCGGCAGCACTTCGATATCGACGGGTCGCGAAGAAACCTTTAGGCGCGAGGTGCGAACCCCAAACGGATTGTTGAAGAAATCATCAAAAATGTCTCGCGAACGGGGGCGCGGCGTCTGCACCTCGCATTCGATCACCAGCGGCTCGAGCATTTTTTTGCCGACGGCTTGCGGAAACAACGCGGTTTTCTTGATCTCGGCGACGAGATAGGTTTGGCCCTCGATCGTTTCGCGGTACGTACGCGGCTGTTGCGGCGCCGGAAATTCCTCCACCCAAAATCCGCTGAAATTCGGGGCGCTGGATATGCCGTAGCTGCTCACATTGAGCCGCGTGTAAATTTTGTATCGAATGACGACCGGCTCGTTTTGAAAAACACGGCTGCGATCGACCTTGGCATCCAAATACAAATTGCCCTCCAGGTTTGGCGGTGGAGGCGCAGCCGGTTGGCCTCTGCCTCCCGGCGGAGTTTGCGGCGCCGCGCCCCCGGATGAAGATTGCACGATTTCGATTTCAATTGGCTGGCTTTTGTAAACCTGGCCTTTCACCTCGACTTCGACGGCATTGATCGTGAACTTGCCGGCGGCGCGCGCGAAAAAAGTGTATTGATACGTGCGCGACGACGACATCCGCCCGTTGATGATTTGAATGTTTTGCGAGCTGCTCGTGCCGGCCAGCGCTGCGAACGCGTTCATGTCCGGCAGCTTGGGTTCGCCGGCATCACCGAAAACTTCCACGATGAGCGTGAAATCTTCGTTGAGGGCGATATGCGTTTTGTCGGCCGCAGCGGTAATGGAAACGTTTTGGGCCAATACTGGCGCGGAAAAATAAAGCGCCGCCCACAGCGCCATGCACTTTATCAAAAACGACTTCATAACCGTGATTGAATTTTATCTTTGCAACAGCAGACGGGCAATCCAATGCTGCTAACTTTTTGGAACCGGCAAAATCAAAAAATATCTTTGCGAGCCTTCGTGTCTTTGCGTAAGTTTTTTGCTTTTCTTGAAAAATTAGTGACATGGGACTGGCGGTCTGCGTTATTTACCAATCTTTCTCAACCCGCGCCCGGCCTTGCGCCTTGATTTGGCGCTGCTTCTGCGCTTCTTTCTCCTGATTGCGCAACGCTTCGAGCAGGCGGGCTGCATCTTCTTTGCTCAATTGCTCTTTATCTTTTTTCTGCTCTGCCTCGCCTTGGCGGGATTGTTGTTCCTGCTCCTGCTGTTTTTCATTCTGTTGTTGGTTCTGCTGTTGCTGATCTTGTTGCTGTTGATCTTTTTTCTGCTGATCATCCTGATTCTGTTGCTCCTGTTGGTCCGAGCCAGATTGCTGCTGTTGTTGCTGATCCTGCGGCTGTTTCTGAGCGCTCTCCTTTATTTTGGCGCGAACATATTCAAGATTATATTTGGCATCTTTGTCATCGGGATTCAGCTTCAGCGCCCGCTGGTAGGCCAAAACGCTTTCCGGCCACTTGTCCAGCCGGTACAGCGTATTGCCGAGATTGTAGTAGGATTGCGCTTGCAATTGCACGTCGTCGCTCTTCTGGATCGCCTTTTGGTAGGCCTCCAACGCCTCTTCGTATTTGCGCTTCTTATACAAAGCGTCGCCGACGTTGAAATGCACGACCGGTGACTCGGGATTGGACACCTCGGCGTCGCGATATTTGTTGTTGGCTTCGTCGTATTTTTCCTCGGCGAAATATTTATTGCCTTCGGCCACCTGCTTGCGGCCGGCGCCTTGCGCCAGGAGCTTCGGCACGGCAATGAATGTGATCAACAACATCAAAAAGCTGAAACGAATATACTTCAAAAAAGCTTTCATTGCAAAATTTTTCGTGTGTGTTTTTGATCCGCGTGGAGCAAGCTTTTAAGGCTTGGCGCCGAAGCGCCCACGCCACTCCGCCTTCACTTTTCGCCGCTCGGAGAGCAGCGTCTCGATGACGAGCAGCAAAAGCGCGACGCCCAGCACATATTGAAAACGTTCTTCGTACTGCGAAAATTTCAGCGAGGCCAATTTCTTTTTGTCCATGGCGGCAATGGCCTCGTAAATGCGGTCCAGCTCGGCCTCGCCCGAAGAAGCGCGATAATACTTTCCGCCGGTTTGCAAGGCAATCTTTTCAAGCGCCAGCTCGTCCAATTTCGTCACCACCACTTCGCCTTGCCGGTTTTTTTTGAACCCGACCTGAATGCCCCGCTCGTCGAGAACCGGAATCGGCACGCCCTGCGGCGACCCGATGCCGACCGTGTAAATCACGACGCCTTCAGTTTCGGCGGCTTCGGCCATTTTCATGACGTCTTCGCCCTGCGTATCCTCGCCGTCGGTGATGAGCACCATCACTTTGTGCTTGCGCTCCGCGCTCTCGAAGCTCTGCATGGTCAACTGAATCGCCTGGATCAAATTCGTGCCGGGCGTCGGGATAAGCCCCGGCTCCAGCACGTCCAGAAAAATTTTCGCGGCGCCATAATCGAGCGTCAGCGGGCACTGCACGAAGGCTTCGCCGGCAAACGCAATGATGCCGATGCGATCGCCCTCCAATTTTTCAATCAACGACGCCACTTCGTGTCTGGCTTTCGCGATGCGGCTCGGCCGGATGTCCTGCGCGTTCATTGATTCCGACACGTCGATGGCGATCATAATGTCCACGCCCTCGCGCTTGACTTCCTCCAGCTTGGTGCCGATTTGCGGCCGCGCCAGCGCCAGAATCGCGAAGAGCACGGCGCCGAGCAGCAGCGCGATTTTCCAAACCTGCCGCTGGCGGCTCAACGACGGCGTCAATTGTTGTAACAGCAGCAAACTGCCGAACCGTTGCATCGCGCTTTTTTTCCAGCGAAAAACGAAATAGAAAAAGATGGCAAGAACCGGAATCAATGCCAGAAGATAAAGCGCAAAATTATTGGCAAATCGGATCATATTAAATCGTAAAACGAAATGCGTAAAGCGTAGATCATTTTTACAACTGCTACTGCCACTGCTACTGTTATGGAATCTTCCTAAACTTCGTATTCGCCAAAACGATCTCGACAAAGATCAGCCCCATTGCTATCGCCAGCCAGCTTACAAACAGCTCGCGATAGCGTGTGAATTGCTTGACTTCGATTTTGGTTTTTTCCAGTTTATCGATCTCGGCGAAAATCTTTTCCAGGCTCTGCCGGTCGGTGGCGCGAAAATATTGGCCGTCCGTGATTTGCGCGATTTTCGTCAGCGACTCTTCGTCGATGTCCACCGGCATGCGCACATAACGTTTGCCGAAAAATGGATCTTGCACCGGATACAACGCCTCGCCGCGCGTTCCCACGCCGACGGTGTAAATCCGCACGTTGAACGCCTGGGCCACGCGCGCCGCGGTGAGCGGATCGATCTCGCCCGAATTGTTGCGGCCGTCGGTCAGCAAAATGATCACCTTGCTCTTCGCCTTGCTGTTGCGCAACCGGTCGACGCCGTTAGCCAGCCCCAAGCCGATGGCGGTGCCGTCCTCCTTGATCATGCCGACGTCGACTTTCTTCAAAAAGTTGATCAACACGCCGTAATCGAGCGTGAGCGGGCATTGCGTAAAGCTGCGCGCTGAGAACACCACCATACCAATGCGATCGCTCTGGCGGCCGGAAATGAATTGCTCGGCCACCAATTTCGCCGCTTCGATGCGGTTCTTGGGCTTGAAATCTTCCGCCAGCATGCTGCTGGAAATATCCAACGCCATCACGATGTCGATGCCCTCGGTCGTCACTTCCTCTTCGGTGTGTCCGCTTTGGGGGCGCGCCAGCGCTACGATGATCAGCGCCAAGGCCAAGAGCCGCAGGCCAAAGAGAAGATGTTTGGACAAATAATTCGACGGTTTCGGCAGATTCTTGAGCAAATCCAAATTCGAATACCGAATCGTGCCGCCGAGGCGTTGATGGCGCCGCCAATACCGCCAACCCAGTAGAGGCAGGAGCAAGAGCAAAAACAGAAATTGCGGATACGCGAAATTCGGCATATCAAGCCACCTCCGCCGCATTTTCTACCGGCTTGGCATTCGATAACGGCGCGTCCGGCGTTTTTCCGTTCGTCGCTTGCCCTTCAACCGGAGCCGGCATCACCAGCTTCGTCATTTCAACAAAAGATTCGGCGAGCTGCAGCGCGCGCTCGTGCTCTTCCGTTGCCGGCGCATATTTGGCGAATTTCACGAGATCGCTTGTTTCCAATAGATCGCCAAGCATATGACGGGCATCTGGTTCGAGTGTGACTTCCCGCAAGTTGTCCATCAGCTCGCCGGTAGTCAGCTCCAAAGCCGGAACGAAATAACGCCCTTCAATATAACGGCGAACGATTTCAGAAAGTTCGATGTAGAACGCTTTGATTTGGCCGGTAGCGAGCAGATCGCTTTCGCGCAATTTGCGCAGCGCTTCCAATGCCACTTCGTGCGCGGGGCGCGGCGGCTCTTTGCGCTCCGGCAAAATGCCTTTGCCTTGCCGCTTGCGCCAATAATAAAAGCCTGCCGCAACGAGCACAAGAACTCCGGCGACGATGAGTGCGATGAGAATGATTAGTTTCCAATCGCGCGGCAGCTCCCACGGCGATTTGATGTCGCGAATGTCGCCGGCCTCACTCGGCAATGTCGAAGCGACGTAAATCTCCAGCTTCTCGGTTTGCAGTTGATGCCATGTCGAATCCGGCGGCGTTTGATATTCAATCGCCAGCGGCGGAATGACGAAACGTCCGGTGTCGAACGTCGAGATCGTGTAGGCAATTTCCTCGACGATGCGACCCTTCGCCTGGCGCGGGTCGGGCTTTTGATAATCGCGAATCTCGAACGCGCCGAGATTGGCGCCCAACGCCGGCCAGCGCACTTGCACGTTTTTGTCGCGCGTCAGCTTGACCGCATAGCGCACGGTATCGCCGATGGTGATATTGCTTTTGTCGATTTTCGATTCTACCGCTACCGGTGATTCCTGCGCGAAAAGGCAAAAAGAAAAAAGCAAAAAGAATAAAATTTCCTTCATTGCACTTTGTCATCGTAAAGCTGCACCGACTCCGCGCGCATCATGCGCTCGACCAATTCGTTGTATATTTCCTGCTGTTTGTCGCGAACGTAATCCTGCGTGACTTGCGATTTGGCCTCATCGAAAGAAAGCTGCCGGCTTTTGCCACTGGAATCGGCCTGGGCGTAGCGGTTCAAATTGGCGCGATAATAAAGCTCCAGATCGCTGTCTTTAAAATCCACCTTGCTGGCAATCTCCTCTTCCAACAGCTTTTGCACCATCAAGCTGCGCTTGGCTTGAAAAGCAGCTTCCACAACCTCCGGATTTTTTTCCAGGCCCTTGCGCTTGGCGGTGTCGTAGAGCAGCTCAGTGGCGATGTACTGCCGCAAAAATTCGAGGCGCTTGCTCTTGTCTTTGACTTGCGCCTGCATGTACGGGGGCAGGTGTTTCATCTCATATTCCAAATCGCCGCTGGTAATTTCGCGGGCCCCGATTTTGGCAATTACAGTGCCGGGACGCTTTGGCGTTGCCTGGCTGGGATCGAGAAACGTACTCTCTTCCAGGGCCTGTTGTGCGTCAGCAGAGCGCTGGAGACGCTCGAGGCATTCGACGATGCGCTTGCCGGCGTCGTCCACGAGCGGGTTTTTGGGGTAAAGCTCGCGGACGCGCAAGTAATAAGCCAGCGCCGATTCGTAGTCGCGCACGCGGTCGAAATAAATGTTGCCAATCGTGTAGCTGACGTTAGCCTGCTCGTTCTCGTCGAGCGGATAGTCGCGCAAATAGCGCTCGTACTCCGCGATCGCCTGCTTGTAGAGCTCACGATTGTAGAGCACGTTGGCAAATTCGCGCACGCGATCGCCGGGCATGTTTTGCTGCGGGGATTTGCTGCAAGACGCTAATGCCAGCAGAAATATGCAAAATAAAATTCGTTTAGCCATGACCAAAGATATTTTAAAAAAATTGGCCCAACGGATGAAAAGCGACCAACGGATAATAAAAACGCGATCAAACATTTAAAAATCCGTTGGTCGTTTTTTAATCCGTTGGAACTTGTTTTTGCTGATTTGCAAATAATATCAAACAGTTCTGATCCAGACGGGCCGTCTGGGCTACATTTTACCGAAATCTTTTTGCCCGCATCCGAAAGAATCGCACCAGCGGCTCGATGTACGGCTGATCGGTGCGAATATCAACCGGATCGACGTTCATCGAGCGCAAGGTTTTTTCGCGCAGCAGGCCGCGACGCGCCGCCTCCTGCGCAAATTTTTTGCGATTGAACTCGTCCGTCGTATCCAGCAAATAAATCTCACCGGTTTCCGCATCTTCCAATTCCACCAAGCCGACGTTCGGAATCTCGGTCTCGCGCGGATCGGTAATGGGAATGGCGACGAGATCGTGGCGGCGGCTGGCGATGCGTAACGCTTTCTCGTAGCCTTCCGAAAGAAAATCCGAAACGAGAAACACGACGGCGCGGCGGGTGATGACGCGATTCAAATATTCGAGCGCGGCGCTGATGTTGGTGCCGCGGCCTTCGGGCTTGTGATAGAGAATTTCGCGCAACACGCGGTAAACGTGCTTGCGACCCTTCTTGGGCGGCACGAATTTTTCGATGCGGTCGGTGAAGATAATCAGACCGACTTTGTCGTTATTTTTAATGGCGGAGAACGCCAGCAGCGCGCACATTTCCGCCGCAATGTCGCCCTTCATCTGCTCGTGCGTGCCGAACTCACCGGAAGAGCTGGCATCCACCAACAGCATCACCGTCAGCTCGCGCTCCTCGTCGAAAATTTTGACGTAGGGATGGCCGGTGCGCGCCGTCACATTCCAATCGATGCTGCGAATGTCGTCGCCGACCATGTACTCGCGCACTTCGGCGAACTCCATGCCTCGGCCTTTGAACACCGAATGATACTCGCCGCTGAACACGTCGTTGACCAACGCCCGGGTTTGAATTTCAAGACGGCGAACTTTTTTGAGAATCTCTTTTGGGATCATTTGCTACAAATCTTCAAGGATAATTATTCGGATTCTCGACAAGCAAGCCCTCGGCTTGAGCGGCGGTGTTCAGTTTGTCGTCAGCAGATACAAAAACCAATGGTGGCAAATTGTTTGAGCTTCTTTTGGCGTGAAAATTCACGGCGGTAGCAAGCTGGACGGAGTCATAACCACGAAGGCCGTGCTTTTCCGCTAAAGTCATGGCTTGATCAACGATTCGATCAAAAATGTGCAAAACAATAAAATTTATTCTGAAATCACCTTTAAACGCAGCCAAGGCGCGCGTGACGTCTTGGGGTGTGATCGAACCAAGTTGTCCTCTTCTGCAAATTGCTGAAACAACTTCAGCTCCACTTATCAGCGAGGTGAATGTTTCATTTTTGCTCGCTGGATCAGTTATCGTGACCACCCACATCGATCCTGCTTCCGCGACGTATTTTTTTACGATACCGCTGCTATCAAAATAGTAGGTAGCCATTACCGAGGCTCACGGTCTTCTATAATTGTTTGTGAAACGGGCTCACCCTTAACCGGAACCGGTTTGAAATTGGGCGGCATGTTTATTTCAGCCGGTGGAAATGATACGATCCATCCTTCTGCTCGCAATTGTTCGATAAAAGCACGCTCACGCAATTGGTCAAATTCTTGGGCTAAATCGTCCAAAAACTTTTCCATGCTTATTCCTCGCGCGCGGGCTTGGGCATCGAGACGATCATACGTTTTTTGAGAGACCTTAATTGCTTGTTCGGTTACCATAATTAACCTCCTTGGCGTTATACTTTGTAAACGCTCAGTCGATTATTTCGATCCATCACGGCACTTCAATCCGGCTCAACACCTGCCCGACGACATACTCCGAAGTTTTCTCTTCAGCTTCGGCTTCATACGTGATTATAATGCGATGCCGCAACACATCCAAACCAATCGCGCGCACGTCTTCCGGCGTCACGTAACCGCGGCCGCGCAGAAAGGCTTGCGCCTTCGCCGCCAACGCCAAAAAGATGCTGGCGCGGGGGCTGGCGCCGTATGAGATCAAATCTTCAAGTTCGTCGAGACCATACTTCTTCGGCTCGCGCGTGGCAAAAACGATATCGACAATGTACCGCTCGACTTTCTCGTCCATGTAAACTTCCGTGACGACTTGCCTCGCTTTCACGATATCCGCTGGCGTCACCACTGGCCTGATGGTCTCGACATTGCCGCGCGTCATCCGGCGCATGATCTCGAGCTCTTCGTCTTTGTTGGGATAACCGATGGAGAGTTTGAGCATGAAACGATCAACCTGCGCTTCCGGCAGCGGATACGTGCCTTCCTGCTCGATAGGATTCTGCGTCGCCAGAACGAGAAACGGATCGTCGAGCTTGAAAGTGTTTTCGCCGATCGTCACCTGCCGCTCCATCATCGCTTCGAGCAGCGCCGACTGTACTTTGGCTGGCGAGCGGTTGATCTCGTCCGCCAAAATCAGGTTTGCAAAGATCGGCCCTTTTTTCGTGGTGAATTGGCCGTTGCGCTGGTCGTAAATCAGCGTGCCGATCAAATCCGCCGGCAGCAAATCCGGCGTGAATTGCAGGCGTTGAAATTTGGTTTGAATGGCCGCGGAAAGCGTTTTTACGGCTAAGGTTTTGGCCAAACCGGGAACGCCTTCCAACAGCACGTGGCCGTTGCTGAGCAGGCCGACGAGCAGCCGCTCGATCATATATTTTTGGCCGACGATGACCTTTGAGATTTCACGATTGAGTTTTTCCACAAACACGCTTTCGCGCCGGATTTTTTCATTGATGGCTTGAATGTCAACGTGCATCGCTTCTCCTGTTCTGTTGCAAGAAATTCTCAGTCAGCGCAAATGCCCGCGCCAACCGCGCCGGCTCACCGGCTTCTCCGGAAAATTTATAAAGATCGCAAGTCTGCAAAACTTCTTCAATTTGTGTCACCTGCTCTTCGGATGCCTGGCCTTCGGAAGCAGCGGCCTGGCGCAAAGCCGCCACCACTTCCTGCGTCGAAATGCCTTGCGCCGGAATTTGATAGCGCCGATTGAGATAGCGGCGCAGCAATTTCGACAGCGTGACAAAAGCTTCTTTCAAATCAGTAGAATTGATATCGACCGTGCTCTTCAATTCGTCGACGAATTCATCTTCCAGAGGTTTGGGCGCCATAGCCGCAAGCCGCGCCGCTTCCTTCTTCTTCGCGCGCGCTTCCAGTTGAAAGACGAACACCGCTAATGCAGCGCAAATCAACAAACCGATAGTCAACGCCAGTCCGAGCGGCGCTTCGTCCGGCTCCGGCGCCGCATCGACAACTTTGATGCCCACGCGGCCCGTATGGAGCGCATGCTTCTCGCCGGTGGCTTTGTCGAGATAATTCACCCGCACGCCTTCGACGTAACCCATGCCGAGACCTTCCGGCCGCAGCGAGTATGAAAAAATCTTGATCGAAGTTTGCTTGCCGTTTTCGAGGCCGACCCAGTTCGACGACGAAGAGCCGGCCACCTTAAAGTTGGCAAGCTGTGGCGTTTCGAGCGGATCAAATTCGACGTCAGAGAGCCGCCCCTGCCATTTGAGCTGAACGGTAAAAGTGGCGAAGCGATTCAACGGCGTTTCCTCGTTTGCAGCGGAAGCGCTGACTGAGACTTGCAATGGAGCAGCCACGGCCAGCGAGTCCGGCGCGCCGGCCGGCGTCTGGCGAAGAAACGCGGCCCATAACGGATTCGTCAAAAGGAATGACGATAAAACGAAGGCAAGAGTTGTACGGGTGAATAATATTCCGGCTTGTTGACAACGAGGTTTTGCAGCTTTTGACATCACGACCTAATTATGATTTGAGTTCCGGCCTCCGATGATCAACTTTTATGGACCTTTTTACATTACACAGGTAATGCAAAAAGCCGCAATGGCAATCTTTCGGCGATCCGACAAAGTCAACCTTCGGCGCGATGCACAAAGCGCGAAGGCTTCGAAAGCGCTGTCGAAAACCGTCATCCGGCTTTTGAACTAAGACGGCCAAGAATCCCAAAAGGTTTTATTCTTTGGCCCTGGCGCCGGCCTTGCCGGTTTTTTCTGCCGGCGTGCCGTCCGCGGGCCGCGGCTCGTCCTTGGAATTGGCAAAAATATCGATCTCGCTGATGTCCTTGCCGAGATGCTCGAGCTCCCATTGCACGGAAGTGGTCAGCTCGTGCTGCGGATATTTTTCCAAAAATTGGTTGTAATGATTTTTAGCTTTGTCGAAATCCTTGATGTGATTGGCGAAGATATAGCCGATCATGAACAAGGACTGGGCTTGATACTTGCTCTGCGGAAATTTTTCGACCAGGCGTTCGTAGGCGGCGACGGCTTTCCCGTATTCCTCCTTTTTATTGAGGTAAATCATGCCGAGCTTCTGGAGAACCGAATCGGCGTGCGGGCTTTTGGGAAAACGATCGCTCAATTCCTCGTAAATCTTCAAGGCGCCGTCGACGTCCTCCTTCGCCTCGAATTTCTGCGCTTCAGCAAAAAGCTGTTCTTCGGACATTTTTTTTGAGCACCCCGCGGCCAGAATTACGCTCATCAAAAAGGCCGAGATCAACAACTTTCTTAACATCGTAACCTCCGAATTCAAATATTCATTAGCTTGAGCTAAAACATCTTAATCTAATAAGTTCGTTCAAAAAAATCAAGCATTTTTTAGAACAATGGCGTCACCAATAAAAACCCCAGTGGGCACTGCCGCACCCACTGGGGCTGTCAAATTTAGATTGACCGGCTAAGGTCAGAAACTTTGCGTGAGCCGGGTCAAAATCAACCGTCCCATAATCGGCGCGCCGATGAATTCACGGTGTTTCTTATCGAAGATATTGAGTGCATTGATCGACCACCGCGTGCCTTTAGAGAAAGGCAAATCATACCCGAAGTTAAAATCGAATACAGTGTAAGTTTGCACTTCACCGAGATACACGCCGCTATCCTGCGGGAAGCCTTCGATGTAGCGGCCGCGCAATTCGACGTCGTAGCCTCTTTTGGGGGCGCGATACTGTATCGATAATCCAATCTTATTGCCTGGCGCATTCAGAGCGATGTCGTTGCCGGTATTGTCGACGTTGCGAAAAATTACGCGGTTCGGCCGCTTAAAAACGGTGAAACCGTTCTTCGCGACAAAGGAATAATTCATGCCAAAGGCCCAATTCGCCGTGGCATTGTAGAACAAGCTCAGATCCATGCCATTAACCGTGACTTCACCGAAGTTGCGGTAGGTAAAGATGATATCCGTATCTTTCGTCGGGCTATCTTGGTTCTGCTCCGGCGCAATAACACCGACTGGTAAAGCCGCGAACTGAGCGATAGTGGGCGTGAGTTGTTGAACGATAGCGCCGGCTTGTGCCTGCGCTTGAGCCGGTGGTAACCCGGCGGCAATTAAACGCGCGGTAATGTCAGCGCCGAGGGTTTGTAACAGTCTGGGGGCATTAAGAAAAGCGGCCGGCGCTTCGTTTTTGAGCGCGGCCACCCGATCTTTAATGCGTGAGCTGTAAAGATCGATGGACAAAAGCAGTTTATTCCCAATAACGCCCTTATAGCCGGCTTCAATGGTATTCGTAATGGTTGGACGAATGGGTTCGACATTTGTTACTTGATCGGCGCTAATCTCCTTGGGCGGCACTCCCGCGGTGGGGCTGATTTGGCGCAGAATGGCCGGAATCGTTTGGCTGAGTTGAGTAGGCAGCAGCGCATCCAATTGCGCTCGTTGTTGTGGATCGGCAATGCCGCCTAAAATGATGTCACGAAACGTCGGCCACACTGTGTTCACGGTGGCGTCAGCGTAATCCGGGTTCTGATCGAACTGCGAACGCATTTGTAGCTGGCCGTTGACACGGCGAAAAGTATAACCGGTCGTCGACGGCACGCCTTGGGCGCGCGCGGTCAGAAGAAACTGGCTAAAGGCCGGATTGATCGCTCGCAAGGGGTTAGCGACGGTCGATTGCAAAATATCCAGGAACAAATCCAGCGGCGATTGCGTGTTAAAGGCGCGATTGTAGGTTAGGCGCAGCGTGTTATTGGCGTTGGGCTTGAAAATCAAGGCGGCACGCGGCGAGAAAACCGGATCTTCCAGGTAATTGTTGTCGTCAACTCGCCCAGCCGCAACCAGATCCAATTTGGTCGGATGGAGCTTGGTTTCGGATTGCAAATAGACGCCGAGCTCGTTCAGGTTATTTTTGTCATTGCGGCCATAAATGGTGCCCTCGGAGTTCGGTCGCGTGAGCAGCGCGTCAAAGCCATAGGTAAAACGTTGGCGCTCGCCGAAAGCCGTGCTGTGTTGAATTTGGCCGACGAGGAGCTTGGATTTGTCAATAATCAATTGGCCGGTGCGCCGAATATAAGTGTCACCGGCATCGTTGCCATTAACAAAGCCCTGAAGAAAAAGATTTTTGTAATTGAACCGCGCCTGGCCATAAAAGTAGCGCCAATTGATGGCTTGCCCCGCACCGATACCGGTGAGCTCGATTTGATCGCCTTGATTAAAACCCGCGTTGAAAATGAGGGAAGCATCGGGATTCAAGCGAAAATCCATCCGCGCTTCAGCAGCGATTTTTTCAACATCGAAATCGCGGGCGTTTGAGACTCTTTCGCCCACAGAATCAGCGCCATTAACCGTTGGACGGAATTTCCTAACTGTCGCTGGCTCAAAATCCATGCCGGTGAGAGGATTTTTGCCCTCAAAATTTTCCCAATCCTGACCGCGATAATATTGGGCGGAAATTTTAAAGGCAGCTTTATCGCTGAGAACGCTGGCGTGACGGAAACCGCCCATGAAAATGTTGCGGCCGCCATTGGGATAAGGCGATGGAGCCCCCGCAGCAGTTTCTGATCCCGAGCGTCCAAAATTCAGAAAGTCACGACCACCACCGCCAAAACTCAAAATGGTTCCGGGGGAGTCGAATGGTGACCGCGTAATAATGTGCATCACGCCATTCGAGCTGTTCGGGCCGTAGAGCGCCGCCCCGGGGCCGGAAACGACCTCAATGCGAGAAATGTCTTCCGTGCTCAACGGAATGAAATTATAGGCATTCAGCCGCAAGGAGGGCACATTCGCATACCGGTTATCGGTTAGCGAGAGCAGGGTGGTGGAAAAAATGTTATTGAAGCCGCGAACGACCACATTGCTTTGGGCAATGCCATTGGTGGAAATATCAACCCCTGGTAAACCGCGCAGATAGTCGGTAGGGGTCGTCGCTGACCGGCCGCGAATCTGGGTCGCTTCCAACACCGAAACCGAAGCCGGCGCATCCAGAATTTTTTCCTGGCGTCGGGAGGCTGTCGTCACCACCGGGTTCAAAGTAATACCCGTCCCGGTCAAGGTGATATTCAACACTTTGTTTTCGCCTGCAGCAACGGTGACATTTCCAAGCACCTTCCTCTCATATCCAACATACGAAACGGTAATCGTGTACGTGCCGGCTGCCAGGTTCGGCACTTCATATTCGCCGTCTAAATTAGAAGCCGCTCCGGTTTGAACGCCAGCCGCAGTGACTTGCACGTTGGCCTGCGGCAATGCCTCGCCGGTTTGGGCATCCGTCACCTTGCCGCGCAAGGTTGCCGTTTGGGCGAAAACCGTGCATAAGCCCAGGCCAAACAGTAAACCCAACGTGAGTCCCGCTCTCAGCCATAGCCCAACGGGTGTAGCCTTTTGACGCCGTGACATATATCCTCCTTCCGAAGAGAGTTTGGGGTGAACAGCCGGACAACCGCCCCGGTAAAAATCAGAGGCCGGATTAACTTGACAATCTCGGCCTTGCCAAGGCGATGACCATTTTAATAACGAAAAGGCGTGGCAGTAATTTGTTAAAAATTTTTCTCAGGTGCAAGAAGTTTTTTGCATAAAGGGCGGGAAATACAATATTACTGTTGTTGTGGCAGGGATAAGAGTTTGCTTTCTCGTTCTTTCTTTCGCAAAGATGCTCCACTGACAAAGGCGATAACAATCGTGACGAGTGAGGCCCCAAAAATTGATCCGCCTGCCAAATCATGTCCATTGTAAATTAGAAACGCAGAGGTGAAAAGTGCTGATAAAGTAACAGTAAATCCAGCAGCTAACCCCCAATATGAACGCTTGATATCTGCTTCTATAACTTTTGTTTCCAAACTTTGGCGGTGAACTGCTTGCCTTTCAGCCAATGTCAAAATACGTTCCGCACCATTAGATACAGCCTCGTTGTATTTCAAAAGTTGTTCTGGAGGAGGTAATGGACCAACATAAAATTGGGCTGCACTAACCTCTATTTGGCGCATCTGCGTCTGAGCTTCTTGATGCTCGGCCTTTTCCCTTTTGGGTTCTTTAGTCATTTCCCCTTTCTCGCAATTTATTCAGCGCAGATCGAATATCTTTCCCAACAACAATCCAATCGTTTTTTGCCGCAACAAAATCTGCTATTTCTGCGGTCGGAGACTCATTGTAAATATTGAGAACTCCAGTCCAGTCAAGAATGCTGATAAATCCTGTTAGGAAAGATGGCCGGGCGTAAAGGATGCCAAAGTCATTATCTGTTTGAAAGTTCATACTGTGTATCCTCAAATTTTAAAAATTGAATTGCAAATTGATATACATTACGTATTTTTATCACAAAAAGCAAACGCAAATTTACAAAAACAAACACGGAAATCGCCGTGAGGCTTTATCCGTGTGAGTTTTTGATCTGCGTGGAATTTACATCTATAGGTGAAAAACTTTCAGGCTGCGGCGGTAGGAATTTTTTTCTGAGTTTGGTCGCCTAAATCACTTACCGCCGGCTGGCATCGCTCAGCATCAAATTAGCCGGAGAAAAGAATTGCTCGTCGACACCGGTGTTGAACCGGACTTCCGATATCTGCCATTGGTGCAGCGGCAGGCAAACCAGCGGCTCGATCATGCTGAAGTCAGCTTGAGTTGGAATCCAAATGCCGTCAAATTCTTTGTAGCCGCTGAAATTCGTGCTGAAGGTGACGTAACCCGGCGTCTTCTCGCGCACGGTATATTCGAGGCGCGCCAACCGGCCGGTCTCGTGGTCGAAATCCGCGACATATTCGTCCGGCGGATAGTTGCCGGCGTTCAGACCGAAGGTGACGCGGACGCGGTCGTAAATTCCATCGTCGTGTTTTACCTCATTGACAAATTCCGGAAAAGCGCCTTTGTCGAGAAATTTATAAGGAAGCTCAATCAAATAATCGATCGCCGGAATGGTGAACCGCGCACGCGAAACATTTTCTGCATCGATCCGGCCGTTCAGCAAAGCCCAGGGACGAAGGTCGCTGTAGCCCCAAACGTGCCGGCCGGCCTCGGTGCTCAACTCGATGCGCCCCCGAACTGCATTTATTTTGTTTGAAGGAAAATCGGGGCGCAAAAGATAGTATTGTTTCGTATCGACGGTGCGCGCCGGCCACATATCGAGCCAATCGGCTGCAACGGCGCCCGCGCCGGAATTCCATTTATCGGTCATGCGAAAACTCACGGCGATCTTGCTTTGCCAGGTTTCAAGGCCGCCGTGGGCCGCTACGGCCCGCGCGATGACTTCACGGCCTTTTTGGAGACGAAAAAGGCGCATCTCATCGTTGCCGCGGGCGCGCCTGACGTGCGGAATCACCACTTGATTGACGAGCAGCAATGTGGAAATCAACAAAACCGTAAAGACGAACATTCGCTTCAACATCCAAACTCCTCCTTGCAATTGAAAATTAAATTTACACACCTGCGCACATTGTTGCCAATTCGTATGGAAGCAACCTTGTGTTCATTTTTAAAAAAGTGTTTTTGTTCCGCGCAGTTGGAACGATTTTAGGCATTGCTCTTTAAACATAAAACCCAAGCAGCTTATTCCTTAATAAAGTTTTAAAAAAAAGCAGCTAAATTGGGCTTTTACTCGTTTGTTAGTCGCGCCGGCGCGATGCGCACTTACAGCACTCGGCGCCATTATAACTTATTATGATCATACGAAGCAACGCCGCTGTTGTTTCGGCTTCGAATGGTGCGCGCCAACTTCAATAAACTTTTTAGCAAAAGTTATACCCAATCAATTCGGTGACCCGGGCTTTGATATATACAAAAATGGCCGGCAATCAGATTACACGAATTTTAAATTCCCTCTTGTTTCTGACTTTCATTTTTCCTACTTTCGAAATGACGGATTAAGGCCGAAATCAACTATCGACTGAGCACGCATTTAACTCGATCTGATGATTCCATGACTCCGATAAAAACCGAAGCCGATCGCAGCGCGTTGCAGACGCAGATTCGCGAAAAAATTCAGGAAATTCGCACCCGCCACAAAGTTCATGCGCCCGATTTCCCGGCGGATTTGGCCTGGCTCAATGTGCGGCGAAAAGAATATCCGTACGAAGCAGGCAAGTTGTCTTTGGCCGAGCTGAAAGGCAAAATTGTTATTCTCGACTTCTGGACGTATTGTTGCATCAACTGTCTGCACGTTATTTCCGATTTAAAATATTTGGAAGAGAAATACGCCGGCCGCCCCCTCGCCGTCATCGGCGTGCACTCGGCAAAATTTACCAATGAAAAAGAGGCAGCCAATATCCGTGAAGCAGTATTGCGCTACGAAGTCGAACATCCGGTGGTGGTAGATTCGGATTTTACCGTCTGGCAGCTTTATGCCGTGCGCGCCTGGCCGACGCTGGTGATGATCGATCCGGAAGGGTATATCCTGGCGGTTTTCTCCGGCGAGGGCAACCGCGAGATTATCGACAACTACATCGAAGTCGCGCTCGATATTTATGAAAAAGAAGGCAAGCTGAATGCCGCGCCCGTGGAACTTCTGCCGGAAGTTTCCGAAATGAGCAATGCTTTTCTGAGCTATCCGGGCAAGATCGCCGCCCATCCCGCCAACCATGCTTTAGCGATTGCGGATTCTAATCACCATCGCATTCTCCTCGTGGCGCCGGACGGAAAAGTCGTGGACGTCGTCGGCTGTGGGTTGCCGGGACGCGATGACGGCGACTTCGACACAGCGCATTTTACTCACCCGCAAGGCATGGCGTTTCATGGCATCGACTTGATTGTTTGTGATACCGCTAATCATTGCTTGCGCCGGGTTGATTTTATCAACCGCAGTGTGTCCACCATCGCCGGCACCGGCGAGCAAGCCAAATTCGCCCCGCGCGGCGGCGCCGGCCACAAAACGCCGCTCAATTCGCCGTGGGATATTTTCATTGCCGGCAACACCGGCTATATCGCCATGGCCGGACCGCACCAAATTTGGACGATCGACTTGAAGACCAACCGCATCGAGCCGTTTGCCGGCAGCGGCCACGAAGCGCGCCGCGACGGCGACCGTCAGGAAGCGGCTTTCGCGCAGCCGAGCGGCATCACTGGCGAGGTGATCGGCGACCAAGTGACGCGGCTCTTTGTTGCGGACAGCGAGATTTCGAGCGTGCGGCAAATCGACTTGCGCAGCGAAAAAGTGGGAACGCTGGTGGGCGGCGATCTTTTCCAATTCGGCGACGTGGACGGCACCGGCGACAACGTGCGCTTGCAGCACCCGCTCGGCATCACGTTTTACGACGGCAAAATTTATCTCGCCGACACCTACAATCACAAGATCAAAGTGATCGATCCGAACATGCGCACGAGCAAAACGCTGTTTGGCAGGCGCGAGCCGGGGCACAATGACGGCGCGGCCGGAAGCGACAACGAGCCGCGCTTTTACGAGCCTTCGGGGCTCGCTTTTCTCGGCAGCAAGCTGTACATTGCCGATACGAATAATCACGCGATTCGCGTTGCCGATTTGCACAACAAGGAAGTCAAGTCAATCACGCTCAAACCGCAAGCGACGGTCGAGGCGGATGCGCCTCATGCCGGTCATCTTGTGAGCCTGAGCACGCCGGCGACGAAATTGCCGGGCCAGACGCTTTCGCCCGAGGCCACCCAGCTCCTGCTCAAAATCGAACTGCCGACCGGCACGAACTTCAACCCCGGCTCACCGTTCCAGCTTTTGGCGCGCACGATCAACGGGGCGCTGGCGTTTGAAACCGCTTTGATGACGATTGCGGCGCCAAAGGCGGAAATGGCGATTCCATTTAACGTTTTGCCGGATTTTGGCGGCACGGCGCTGCGCGTGGAATTGCTCTATTATTATTGCCAAAAAGATCGCGGCACCTGCATGGTCCGGCAGGCCGCTTACGAAATGACGATTCTGCTTTCCGCCGCCGGCGCCGAGAGCTTGGTCGTCACGGACAGGGTGGAGTAAAATAGTTCGTAGAGATGCCCCTTGCAAAGAAAAGGAGCGCGGACTTTCTTGTCCGCGTGTGGACTAGAAAGTCCACACTCCCCTCAAAGATGAGGAAATTCCCATGAAGAACGCAAAGACTTTCATCGCGTTGTTGGCGGCGTTTCTGCTTCCGGTTCTCGCGCTGGCACAAAATATCGATTTAGGCGAGATCGACTTCCCCACTTCCGGCTCGCCCGAGGCGCAGAACTATTTTATTAAAGGCGTTCTCTTGCTGCACAGCTTCGAGTATGAAGACGCGGCTGAGGAATTTCGTGAGGCGCAAAAGCGCGATCCCGATTTTGCCATGGCCTACTGGGGCGAAGCCATGACTCACAACCATCCCATCTGGATGCAGGTGAATCTTGAGAAAGCGCGGGCGGTTTTAAATCGCCTCGCGCCCGCTGCCGCGCATGCGCTGCACATGCCCTCACACATCTTCTTCGCGATGGGCATGTGGGACGAAGCCGTCGCTACGAATGAAGAATCCTGGGCTGCTGCCGAGGCGCGGCGAGAGCGCAAAAGCCTGCCGCTCCAGGAACGCGGCTATCATGCACTGTTGTGGCGCGAATATGCTTATCTTCAGCAAGGCCGTTATCAAGAGGCGAAAGCGATGTTCGCGATCATGGCCCAGGATGCAAAAAAGACCGAGCACGGAAGAATCAGATTTCACCTCGCCGCCATGCGCGCCGCTTACGTCGTCAACACCCGCCTGTGGAATTCCGAGGCGGCACGCCTGGAAGTCAAAACCGACGGCTTGGAAAAAGACGCAATTGCCGGCGATCTTTTTGTGAGAGGAATGTGTGCCGTCGAGAACGGCGAATTGCGCAAGGCTGAAAAAATTCTGGCGGAGATCGAAGCGTTGCGCCCGGCCAGTGTAACGCCAAGCGCTTCAGCAACGGTAGGCATGCAATGCCATGCGCTTCCCGCTGAAAGCGCAAACTATCCGCCGGCGGTTCAAGCTGTCAATATCATGGCAAAAGAGCTGAGAGCACTGATTCAAATGTCTGAGGGAAAAACTGACGAGGCGCTGCAACTGCTGAAAGCAGCAGCTTCTGACGAAGATCGCATGAGCTTTGATTTTGGCCCGCCGGTGGTGGTCAAGCCGGCGCGGGAGCTGCTTGGTGAAATGCTGCTCAAGCTCGATCGCTCGCAAGAAGCGCAAGTCGAGTTTGCCTCATCTCTTAAGCGCACACCCAAGCGGTTTTTGTCGCTCTTGGGCATGGCGCGCGCTGCTACGAAGTCGGGCGATCATGCCGCGGCGCAAGAGACGTATGCGACGCTTGAAAAAGTACTGCATCGCGCCGATGCGGAGATGGTGGAATTGGCCGAGGTCAAAAAGGGCGTGACCAAAAGGCTTTAGCAGAGGAAATTTATAATCAAGAAAGGCTTCGCATAAACGAATATAACATCATACGAGTTGAACGGATGGAAGGAAAAAAGTCTCGCAAGGCGCGGTGGCTTTTCATTATACTGGTGACGCCGATTTTGTTGTTCTCTCTTTATACGTGGCTCACCTTGACGTGGAGTTATTCCAGCGGCGAGCGCGCCGGCTACGTGCAAAAGTTCTCGAACAAAGGCTGGATCTTCAAAACGTGGGAGGGCGAGCTGGCGATGGTGACAATGCCCGGCGCGATACCGGAGAAATTTTATTTCAGCGTGCGGACAGACTCCGTGGCCGCGCAAATCAACCGCACGCTGGGCAAGCGCGTCGCCCTCACTTATGAGCAACACAAAGGCGTGCCAACGAATTGGTTCGGTGAAACCGAATACTTTGTCACGGCGGTGAAAGTGGTGGAGTGAGTGAAATGAAATTGCTTGACGAACGTGGGAAACAAACGAAGACTCTCAAAGCGGCTGAAGTTCGGGCGTAATTAGGATTGATGTAATTCAAAATAAAAGCGGTAATTCATTCGGCAATGCAAATCAAAAGCGGCGAGATTCTGGGGCTCGCGACTCAGGAAATTTACCAACGGGGACTCGAATACTATCTTCACGGCCGCGTCCGTTTGATCGAAACTAATGGTGATACGATCACGGCGCGCGTGCGGGGAAAACAGGAATATAGCGTTTCCATACACCGCAACGGCAACGGATTCTTGACGACCTGCACCTGTCCGTATGGCTTCACGTGCAAGCACGTGATCGCCACGCTGTTGCAAGCCCGCGATTATTTCAATCAACGCCATGCCGCTCCCTCCGAAAAAATTTTTGGCCAATTAGAAAAGCATAAAAGTCACATTGGAGATTCTCGCGCCGAGTCACACCAAGAGAAAGCCGCAGGTTGGCGGCAACTGATTCACGCGATTCACCAGTCGAGCGCGCCGGATTCGGCGCGGCGGCCGACGGCTTCTTACGGCAGCGAGCGGTCGCCGTGGGGAATTTATTTTACGCTTCAGCTCGGGCGCAGCGCGTGGACCTTGGCGCCGTATCGCGCCCGCCGCCGCAAAGACGGCACGTATGGCGTGGCTTATCCGACCTCGGCGCGCGAGCAGCCTTACTATCATATCGGCATGTCGCAGAAGGAAAAGCTGGCGCTCATGCTCCTGGAATCGACCGACCAACCGAACGCCTACCCCTACAATTATCTGCAACGCAGCGGCTACCAACTGGCGTACGGCCATCGCTACGGCATGCTCTTCGATCTCTTGCGCGATAGCGAAATCTATTTGGCCGAAGATGCACAACGGCAACATCCGTTGCACCTCCGTCCGGAAATCGCGCGGTTTGAGATTCGCTTGCAGGAGAATGGCGGCGATCTGCAATTGCAGCCCACGTTGCTGGTGGCCGACGAGCCGATTCCCTTCGATCAGGAAACGCATATTTTGACCAGCGACCCGCTGTGGATTTTGTGCGGAAAAGAAATTTTGAAAATCGAGCACGCCGTGGATTCTGCTTTCGCTCTCGACGACAAAAGCGCGGGACTCGGCGCCGCCGGCGATTCCGCACATCCATTCGTGCAATTTTTGCAGTCGTTTCGCCGGCAGCAGGCGTTCACGATTCCACAAGCGGAAGTGAGCGACTTTTTTGCCTTGCTGGCGCCAGTGCCCCACGTGCTGTCGTTCTTCTCGCTTCCCAACCGCGACAGTCTGCCGGTGGTGGATCATTTCACGGCCAAGCGCCTTTATCTCGAAGAGAATATCGAGATTCTGAAAATACGCTTGAAATTCGTGTATGACGGGCACGAGGTAGATGGCGAGCCGCCGGCTGATTTTCTCGAAGGGCAGTTGGGCAGGGGCGAGCTGCTCGTTCACAGCGGCGAAGGGCTGAATTTTCTGCGCGTGGTGCGCGACCGGGATAACGAAAAGCAGGCGCAGGAACAACTGCTCGCCAGCGGCACGCGCCAGATTTCCACCGGCGAGTTCGTCGTGCGTGAAAGCTATGCCATCGACTGGTTGCTGTTTGAATTGCCCAAATTAACCGAGCAGGGTTTTGAAATTTTCGGCGAGAAAGAGCTGAAACGCCACAAAGTTCGGCGCATCCAGCCCAAGCTGAAAGTCAACGTCAGCAGCGATATCGACTGGTTCGATTTGCAGCTCGTGGTTGATTTTGATGGCATCACGCTGTCGCTGAAGGAGCTGCGCAAGGCGATGGTGCATCGCACGCGCTACGTCAAATTGCGTGACGGCAGCACCGCGCTTTTGCCGGAGGATTGGCTCGAGCAATTCTCGCATTTGTTCAATCTCGGCGAGCCGGGCGACGAGCGCATCAAAGTTTCGCGCCATCACCTCACCCTGATCGACACGCTTTATGAGTCGGCAGAGACGAAAGAGGCGGACGCGGCGTATCACGAAAATCTGCGCCGGCTGCGCGACTTCCGCGGCATTCAACAAATCGCCGCGCCGGAAAATTTTTGCGGCGAGCTGCGGCCTTATCAAAACCAAGGCTTGAACTGGTTCTATTTTTTGCAAGAGTTTCGCTTCGGCGGCTGCCTGGCGGATGATATGGGTTTGGGCAAAACCGTGCAGGCGCTCTCGTTGTTGCAAAACGAAAAAGCCCGCGGCGTGACGGCGCCGAGCCTGATCGTCTGCCCCACGTCGGTTCTGTTCAATTGGGAAAGAGAAATTCAACGCTTCACCCCGGAACTGCGATTCTTGACGCACGCCGGCATTGAGCGCCGCCGCCTCAAGCAATTTGAAAACTGCGACGTGGTGTTGACGAGCTACGGCGTCTTGCGCCGTGACATTGAGTTTCTCAAGGACGCCAAATTTCATTACGCCATTTTGGACGAGTCGCAAAAAATCAAAAACCCGCTTTCTCAAACCGCCAAAGCCGCGCGCCTGCTGCAAGCCAATTATCGCCTGGTTTTGACCGGCACGCCGGTGGAAAACAACACGCAGGAATTATGGAGCCAGTTCGCCTTTCTCAACCCCGGTCTGCTCGGCAGCTTGAATTATTTTAAGGGCGCTTTTACCCGGCCGATCGAAAAAGAACGCGACGAAGCGAGCGCGCAGTTGCTCCGCAAAATGGTTTTCCCGTTCGTCCTGCGGCGCACGAAAGACGACGTGGCCAAAGAGCTGCCGCCGAAAGTGGAAAATTTGTATTATTGCGCCATGAGCGACGAGCAGCAGAAAGTGTACAATCTCTGGCGCGATTATTATCGGGCGCACGTCATGCAGCAAATCGACCTCAGAGGTTTGCAGAAATCCCGCATGTACGTGCTCGAAGGCTTGACTAAGCTGCGCCAGATTTGCTGCCATCCCCGCTTGATCGAGAAGAAATATCACCACGAATCCGGTAAATTCGAAGCGCTGAAAGAGAGTCTTGAGAACATCCTCGCCGAAAATCATAAAGTGCTGGTCTTCTCGCAGTTCGTGCGCATGCTGCGAATTATGTGCGGGCATCTTGACGAGCAGAAAATTTCTTACGCCTATTTGGACGGCCACACGCAAGACCGCGAGCAGCCGGTGCAGCAATTTCAAACCGATCCCGCCACAAAAATTTTTCTCATCAGCCTGCGCGCCGGAGGCTTTGGGCTTAATCTCACGGCCGCGGATTACGTCATTCTTTACGACCCGTGGTGGAACCCGGCCGTGGAAGCGCAAGCCATCGACCGCACCCATCGCATCGGCCAGGACAAGCAAGTTTTTGCCTACAAGCTCATTACGCGCGATTCCGTCGAGGAAAAAATTTTGCAACTGCAAGAGCGCAAAAAGGCACTCGTCGCCAATCTCATCACGACGGACAGCGGAATGTTCAAGCAATTGACGCGGGAAGATATCGAGGTGTTGTTTAGTTGAACCGTTCGTAGTGGCGCCCTGCGGGCGTAGCCTTCAGGCGCTTTGTTCTTGTAAAAGCTATTTACCCGACGCGGCGTGCTCGCCGCGGGAATATCCAATAAACGTGATTGATGACACGTGATGGTCAGTTCGAGAAACTGCGAATTGGCGGAGCAATCGTTCCACGCGCAATTTCCATCAGTCACCCTCACCAATCACCCAGTTGTTAACTCTCTATTCTAAGGAGTGCAGTCGTGAACCTTTATGTTGGCAATCTGTCGCGCCAGGCGACGGAAGACGATCTCCGCCAAGCTTTTGAAGCCCACGGCGAAGTCACCTCGGTCGCCATCATCAAAGACAAATTCAGCGGCGAGCCGCGCGGGTTTGCCTTTGTCGAAATGCCGGCGAAAGCGCAGGCCATTGCCGCCATGCGCGCGATGAACGGCCAGGAAATCATGGGCCGGGCGATCATCGTGAATGAAGCCAAGCCTCGCGAAGAACGGCGGCGTGGTGGAGGTGGCGGTCACAGGAGAAGCGGTGGTGGCGGTGGCGGCGGCGGCCGCTTCTACCGGTAGTTTTCTCGCTCCCTCACAGTCACTGCGGAAAACTGCCCGTAAAAACGAGTGGTTTTTGGCAAAAGCGGCGGTGGTTGTGCCCATCGCCGCTTTTATTTCATCCTTTACTTCCGCATGCTCGCTAAAATGCACGCGCGGCTAAACGCTTCGAGTTGTTGGCTGTCTTTCAAACTGAAGCGCCGAAGTGCGCGTACAATTGAGATCAATTGTTTTGCCTTTAAATACTTAACTGAGAATTTAATCCTTTTGCCCCAATTATTTTGCTTTTTAAAATGACGTTTTGGATTAATGGAATTTTAAAATGCCGGCGTAAGATCATTCGCCGCCGGTTGCTGGTGCTTATATTGCCGGCGCTGTCAGGATGCTCGGCCCTCTCGGGTTGCGCCAGCCGCGATAAGCATGTTGAGTCGGCGGATTACAGCCTGATCTCGCCGCGGACTCAGGAGAAGGTTCGCGGTATTGTCACATCCGTGGTTGGCGTTACGGCGGTGGCCGACTATCGTCTTGAGTTTTTTCAACACGAGCAGGTTGAAGGGCGATTTGTGCCGGATGCCGGCAGCCCGACCGGATATCGTTTGGCCAAGGTCGCCAATCCCGTTTTGGTTTCTAAAAAACTGCAAAAGGTCAACGGCGGGGGAATAATACTTTACCGCGACGATCGCAACACCGTGATTCTGACGTGCGAGCATATCCTCACCTCACCGGATACGCTGCGCACTTATTATCGCGACGCCAGCGGCAATGAGACGAAAGTGTTGGCCTCGCGCGGCATCAAAAAGCGGACGACCCATCACGTCATCAACCAAATCAACCAGATGCAACCCGTCGAGGTGTTGCACACCGATGCGCGCGTCGACTTGGGTTTGGTGCTCGTTGCCACTTCACCGACTTTGGGCACACCGTTTCAATACCGGATCGCCTATCAAAACGAGGTGAAATGGGGCGATCTGGCGTTTGTTTTCGGCTATCCGCGCGAGATCAAGCAACTGACCATTGGCATGATTAGCCCGGCGCCATATCCCGGCACGTTTTCTTTGGACGTGGTGGGGCGTTTCGGCTTCTCCGGCGGCCCGGTGTTCGTCGTGCGTGTCGGCGGCGAGCTGGAGCTGGCCGGCATTATTCGCGGTGTGCCGGTCAATAGACTGCAATACGTCGCACCCCCGCCGGAAGTTCCTCCGGGCCAGCCGCTCACCGCGGATGACCTCACCTTGCTCACCGCGCAAGAATACGATCAGATCGAATACGGCATGGTCTACGCCGTCGGCGCGGAGAGGATTGGGAAGTTTTTAAAAGAGAGTGCGCCCATCTTGGAGAAAAAGGGGATTTTTTTGCCGAGACATTTGGTGCCGTGAGAGAGATTTGTTGCGGGACGCCGTTACCCACGCGTTTTTCTTGCCCGAGCGAATACCCCTCGAAGTCTAATTTGACGCCGAGTCAAGTTGGTTTTCCTATTTATGGACTGCGCAGCGATCCCGCGATTTCTTGCGAGCGAGGGGTTTTACTCTTCGTGTTCGGCCGGAACGGAGATGCAGCGCAGGCATTCATCTGATAAATCGTCTCGCTTCAAATTTTCGGCTCGGAAAAATCTCAAAAATTTTGGTTGCTTGGATACGGAAAAAGTTCGTAAACTTTGAAGAGCGGCGGTAAGATTTTGTAAGAAGTATGCCGCGGCCAATCCATGGCAGAATTGCCGTATGAACCCGCAAAGTTAATTTAAAGGTGTACGGATTGGCAATAATACTTTTTTGCATCATTCGACCCGGTATTATTCGCCCCAGAATTAAATAACTTTTCAAACTTCCTGTCATGAAACAAAGACGATTTTCATTGCTTTTGCCGCTTTGGATTTTGTTTAACGTTATCCCGCTGATCACCTTCGGCCAGCAGCAAACCAGCAGCGCCTTTACCTTCGCGCGCCTCAAATATCACGGCGGCGGGGATTGGTACAACGATCCCTCGATCATTCCGAATTTGCTCAAATTCATGCGGCAGCACACGACGATGAATTTGGCAACTGACGAGCAGCACGTGGAACTGATGGACGAGGCGCTGTTTGCGTATCCGGTGGTGTTTCTGACCGGCCATGGAAAAATCACTTTTTCGGCGGAAGAAGCGCGGCATTTGCGGGAGTATCTGCTCGGCGGCGGCTTTCTTTACGCGGACGACGATTACGGCATGGACAAATTCTTTCGCGAGGAGATGAAAAAAGTTTTTCCGGACAAGCAGTGGGTGGAGATTCCATTTAATCATCCGATCTATCATTGCCATTTTGATTTTCCCAACGGCGTGCCGAAAACCCACGAACACGACGGTCGCCCGCCAAAGACATTCGGCCTTTTTCACGAAGGGCGAATGATTGCCTACTACACGTGGGAAACCAATATCTCCGACGGCTGGGCCGATCCGGACGTTCACGGCGATCCGCCCGAGGTGCGCGAAAAGGCGCTGCAAATGGGAACGAATATCGTGGTGTTTGCGTTGACACAGTAGGTAGGCGGCTGATTGCTAGTCGCTTGTTGCTCAATATTAACTTATGAGGTGTGAGATGGGAAAAATTGTTGAAACGATTAAAGTCGTTAATCTTGACGATGAATCTTTGGCAAAAAAGGGATTTATCACGCCTGATCAAATCCGAAGCATCGAAACCGAAGTCCTCATTGATACCGGCGCAACGTTTCTTTGTCTTCGTAAGAGCGTGATTGAAGAATTGCAGCTTACTCCTGTCGAACAGAAAACTGTGCGAACGTCAAACGGCTCTGTAAGCAGGACGTTTTACTCGCCCGTGAAGATTTATCTTCGCGATCGCTATGCAGTGGTTTATGTTTCGGAGATTCCGGATGATTGCCCGAATTTACTTGGTCAAATTCCCTTGCAGAGCATGGATTGGGTGATCGATCCCAGAAACGAAAAACTAATCGGCAACCCGGCGCATGGCGGAGAATGGGTGTTGGAGGAGTATTAACAAGATAGCTGTTGGTTGATCTGTATTAACCACAACATAGAAAGGAAGTCTTTGTGCTCGAAACCGTAGATGGGAAACGCATTAATAAGGTTGCGCACGCTGATGCTTTTGAGCGACTGTTAAACCAACTTGGTACAGAGCGCACAGAAGCGGTTCGCCGTGATTTAAATCGGATCATTGACGAACTTCCGTCTGATCGCAATACCGGTTATCGTACGTTTAGCAGTTCGTACCTTGGCTCACAGCTAACACCGTGGCCGCACCCTCTGTCAAATCTTTATGACGTGGCGTGGGAGCTTGAGGGACCGAATGCAAATGAGGACGCTGTTCAGGAGCGCGCAGCACTATTTTTCGGACAGTTTGTTTGGGAATGCATCATGAACAGAGAGGAACACTGGGTGTTCTATGATCCCAACATTGATCCCAGGTATCCCAATCGTGAAATTACCGGCAAAGTCTACTTCGAGCGCGGCAGCTAACCTCAGTTTGAGTTTCGCTGTGATTACGGTACGAATCATACAGTTTTTCTAAAACGACGTAAACAAAATGCCTTCCGAATTATACGACCAACTCCTCGCCCGCCTGCGCCGCCTTCGCAGCCAAGATCGATTGCACAAGTGGCTGGCGGCATGGGGGCTGTTTCTCATCATCGTCGCTGCGCTCGGGATCATCTTGCCGGTGTTTGCGCATTTCGCGGCGCCGAGTCCAGGCATGCGTTGGACGCTTTCGCTTGCGGGATTGCTCGGTTTGCTGCTGCTGTTGGCGCGATATGTTTTGCAGCAGCCGCTTTCCTGGTTCCTGCGGCCAAATTCTCCTTCCGAAATCGATCTCGCCTTGCGCGTGGGCAAGGCGCATCCGGAAGTGAAGGACCGGTTTGCGAATGCGTTGCAAGTTTATCACGAAGCGCAGCAAAATGGCCACGACAGCGAAATCACTCGCGCGCTTGCCAGCGCAGCGCTCAATGAGGCTTACCAAACGATCGCACCAGTTGACTTTTCGCAAGTGGTCGATCGTCGCACGCCGCGTCAGCGTTTGCTCGCTGCCGGTGTGGCTATTGTTATTGCCCTGGCGATTTGGGGAATGGCGCCGAATTTTATGGCGCAAGGCGCGGCATTTTTGCTCGCGCCGGATCGCACGCCGGCATATCTCGCTCTGCGCTTCGACGTGACGCCCGGTGACACTGAGATTATCAAAGGCCAAAGCTTGCGCATTGTGGCGCGCGCCAATCAGCCGACGGCCGACGATGCCAAGATCGAATGGCGGCAGGCGGATGGCCGCGCCGTCGAAGAGGCGAAAATGTCGCGCGCGCTCGTTGGCGGCGCAACGGAATTTGCCCAAAATTTGGAAAATATTCGCGAAGCTTTTTCCTATTGCGTGCATCTCGGCAAAGAGGCCAGCCGCTGGTATAACGTGAACGTGATCGAGCCGCCGATGGTGCGCTCGTTACGCGTCACCGTCGATTTTCCGAGCTACACTAATCGCCCGCCGCTGGAACTAGACGAAAATCTCGGCGATATTCTCGCGCTGCCCGGCTCGGCGGTCTCGGTGCGCGTGCGGCCGAACAAGCCGGTGGAAGAAGTGCAATTGCTTTTCAGCAGCGGTGAGAGCAAAACGCTGGTTCACGAAAGCACCGACGATTTTCGCGGCGAATTCACGGTGCGCCAACAGGGGACGTATCAATTTGCCTTGAAAGATCAGAAAGGATTGGCGAACCCGGATGCGATTCAATATCGCATTGAATTGGAAACCGACCAGGCGCCGGCGGTGCGAATTGCCTTTCCCGGACAAGATGTCGATCTGGATGAGAGCATGCGCGTGCCGTTGGTGATCGAAGGCGATGATGATTATGGTTTTTCTAAATTACAGATCGTTTACGAAGTTCTCGAAAGCGGCGCGCCGGAGGGAAAGCGCGCGATGATGCCGCTGCCGATTTCCGATAAAAGCAGCCGCGCCTTTCGCGAGCAGCCGGTGTGGGATTTGGCGCAGCTCGATCTGCAGCCGGAAGACGTGGTGCGCTATTACGCCGAAGTTTTCGACAATGACGTGATCTCCGGCCCAAAGTCCGGCCGCAGCCAGATTTTCCATCTGCGCTTCCCGTCGATCTACGAAATGTATCAGGAAATTGCCGGCGCGCAGGAAGAGGCCTCGCAGGATTTGCAGGCAATGTACGAACAGGCGAAAAAGACCAAAGAACAGGTCGATCAGCTCGTGCAGGAAATGAAAAAAGATCCCAATCTCAATTGGGAACAAAAGCAGAAGCTCAACGAGAGCGCCGGCGCCACGCAAAAGATGCAGGAGCAGATTCAGCAAATTCAGCAGCGGCTGGAAGAAATGGTCGACAGCATGGAGCGCAATGATTTGCTCAGCATGCAGACGCTGGAAAAATATCTCGAGCTGCAAAAGCTCATGCAGGAAATGAAATCGCCGGAGCTGCAAAAAGCTTTGGAAGAAATGCAAAAGGCGATGCAGAATCTCGATCCGGAGAAGCTGGAAGAAGCGATGAAAAATTTCCAGTTCTCGCAAGACGAGTTTCTCAAGAGCATCGAGCGCACGATCAATTTGCTGAAGCAGGTGCAGGCCGAGCAAAAGCTCGACGAGGCGATCAAGAAAACCGAAGATTTGCTCAAGCGCCAGGAAGAAGTCAATCAGGAGGCGGCGAAGAAGCCGCCGCCGGACAAGCGCGAGGAGCTGGCGGAAAAAGAAACCGGCATGAAGGAAGACGCCAAGTCCTTGCAAAAGTCGATGGAGGATTTGAGCAAGCTGATGCAGCAACTGCCGCAAGCGCCGTCCGAGAAAATCGACGCGGCGGCGCAGATGATGAATTCTCCTGACATGGCCGGCGAGATGCAGCAAATGGCGAGCAAGATGCAGCAGGGCCAGATGTCGCAGGCGCAACAAAGCGGCCAGCGCATCGCCAGCACGCTGCAGCAGATGCAGCAATCCCTGCAGGGCGCGCAAAAAGAGATGCGCGAAAGCCATCGCCGTGAAGTGATGCAGGCGCTGCAGCGCAGCTCGAACGATCTATTGCAGCTCTCCAAGCAACAGGAGCAATTGCGCCAACAAACGAGCGGCATGAATCCGAATTCGCCGCAGCTCAATCAGAACGCCGACCGGCAGCAGGAATTGGCTTCCGGTTTGCAACGCGTGGCGGAGCAGCTTTATCAGCTTTCGCAAAAGAGCTTTGCGGTGACGCCGGAGGTGGCGCGCGCGATGGGGCAAGCAATGAACAACATGCAAGAAGCGCTCAATGAGATGGAGCAGCGCAACAGCCAGACCGCGGGTGAGCGACAGGGCGAGGCGATGCGTGGCCTCGATCAAGCAGTTGCGGGGTTGCGGCAGTCCATGCAGCAAGGCGCCGGTATGTCGATGGCGATGGGTTTCGAGCAATTCATGCAGCGCTTACTCGGCATGTCCGGCAAGCAGCAGGGCATCAATCAGGAAACGCAGCAGCTCGGCGAGCAAGGCATGAATGCGATGCAGCAGCAGGCGGCGATGTCGCGTCTGGCAGCGGAACAAGCGGCGGTGAAAAAGAGCCTCGAGCAGCTCATGCAGGAGTTTGGCCAGCGCGGCGAGATTCTCGGCCGGCTCGATCAAACCGCGAAGGATATGGATGACGTCGTCAAGGATTTACAACAGAACCGCGCCGGCCGGCCGACCATCGAACGGCAACAGCGGATTTTGTCGCGGTTGCTCGATGCGCAACGCTCGATGAAAGAGCGTGATTTTAGCAAAGAGCGGGAAGCGCAAGCGGGCAAAACTTATCGCGCCATCGATCCCGGCAGCCTGCCGGCGGATCTTGGTGAGAAGAAGAGCCGCCTGTACGAAGATTTGTTGCGCGCCCTGCGCGAGAATTACACGCGAGATTACAAAGATTTGATCCAACGCTATTTTGATGCGCTGGCGAAAGAGCAGCAAAAGGGCGAAGCGAAAGTGGACAACTGATAAGGAATCCAATGGGCAAAGAAGAAAAGGCGACCAAGTCATTGCGGAGCAAATCTCAGAAAAAAACCACGAATTTTATGCCATCAACGGATAGATTAAGACCAACGGATAAAATCATCCGTTGGTCTTCATCTATCCGTTGGGGAGTTCATTGCTTTTGTTTCTTTTGGCTTATTGCTGTGATGGCAGGATATGGCCAAACGCCGCAACAAAACGCGGCGCGGTTGCGGTTGGCGCAGGATTTTGAGCGGATGGGGCAATTCGACCGCGCCGTTGATATTTATGCCGCGCTGTTCAACGCCGATCCGCGCAACGGCGGCTATTATTTCGGCCTCAAGCGCGCGCTGTTGCAATTGCGGCGCTACGACGAGCTGGTTGCCGTCATCAACCGCCGGCTGGAATTTATCGACGACATCAATGCGCGCGTCGATCTCGCCGACGTCGATTTCAAGCGCGGCCAGACGGCGAAGGCGCACACCGCGTGGCAGGAGCTTTTGCAGCGCTACCCGCACGCCGGAACGTACGGCCTCGTCGCCAACGCGCTCGTGGAAAATCGCGTCTATGATGAAGCATTGCAGATTTATTTGCAGGGGCGGCAAAAATTGAATACCTCCTCGTTGTTCATGATAGAGCTCGCCAATCTTTATGCGTTGCGTTTGAATTACAGTGCTGCCACCGCGGAATACTTGCGCTATCTTGAAACCAATCCGCGCCAATTTCCTTTCGTGCAGAGCAAACTTATGGAGATGGCGCGGGACGACGATAAGAATCTCGAGACGGTGACCAAGGCCATCGAGCAGGCGTTGCTGCAATCGTCGCAGCCGCAGTCGTTGCACCGTTTGCTGGCGGGTCTTTTCATGCAAGGCAAAAAATACGACCGCGCGCTGCAAGCTTACCAAACGCTCGAGCGCCTCAGTGTCGCTGTCGACAAAGCGAACGTTGGCAGCGAGATTTTCAATTATGCCGAACAGGCGCGCAACGCCGGCGCTTTCGCGTTTGCGGAACAGGCCTTTCTGATTATCGTGCGAGAAATGCCAGGCTCGCCATATTGGCTTCCCGCACAATTCGGATTGGGACAAAGCTTGCAAGCGCAGGGCAAATACACCGAGGCGCAGACGGCATTTGCAGCCGTTGTCGAAAAAGCCGCGAGCGGCCGCAACCCGTGGGCGCTGCGCGGTTTGCTCGCGCAGGGCGAAATTCTCGCGGATCATTTGCACGAGGTGAGAGGCGCAATTGCGATTTTCATGCAGATTTACGAGCGCTTCGCGCAATTCGGCGGCAACGAGCGTCTCGAAGCGCTTTTCCGCCTCGGCGATTGCCATCTCGCGTTGGGTGAGGTGCGACAAGCGACCGACTGGTACGAAAAAGCAAGGCAGTTGGGCCGCAACACTCAACTCATCATCGACAAAGTCAATTATCGCGAAGCGCGGCTGGCATTTTTTCAAGGCAGTTTTGGCGTGGCAAAAAATTTGTTGGAATCCATCGCGCAAGCGCGGCCCGATGAAAATGCGAGAGAGACCGAAAGCATGGTCAACGACGCGCTCGAGTTGTTGCTCCTGCTCGATGCGAATGTGGCGGATTCTGCCGGCGCGCTGTTGAGTTATGCGCATGCCGAGTATGCGGCAATACAGAACAAGCAGCCGGCTGCCATCGATACTTTGGAAAGCCTGCTCAAGCGTTTTCCGCAAGCGACAATCTCGCCGCAGGCGTTGTTCAATCTGGGCAATCTGTACGCCAGCCAGCAAAAATTCGATGTCGCTATCGAACGCCTGCAAAAAATTCTAGCACAATATCCGGAGAGCGTCGTTGGCGACCGCGCGCTCTTTCGGCTCGCCGAAATTCATGAAACGGGATTGCGTGATTCGAGGAAAGCGCAAACGCTGTACGAGCAACTTTTGAAAGACTATTCGCAAAGCTTGTATTTGGAAGAAGCGCGGCGGCGGGCGCGGGAACTGGCCGAGAAGAATAAGTCGTCATAGTCTGGCCGGTTCAACTACAGAAAGTGTTTAGTAGAATGTCATTGTTGTTTTTGTGGATAAATTTGCTTATTTTTGCTGGTAATACAAAAAGCATTGCTATATCAGATTTCACCAACTCGGCGTAAAAAATGCAATTTGCAACGCAATTTTTGCCGCCTTCAGCGTTGGCCAACGACATCGCAGTCGTCGCTCGACGCAATGGCAAAACCGCCCCGGCTTATTTAAAGGCGAAAATGGTGGAGGCGTTGATGGCAGATATCGCCACGGATATTCTTTCGCACGCCGATTTTTCATCAGACAGGCAGGTTGAAAAAGCTTTGCAAAGTGTGCGAGAGCTTTCCGACGAGCTTATTCGGGCGATTGCTCGATTTCGTTACGACTCCAGGCGGCGCCGTCTTGTGCATAAGCTCCGCCATGCCAACACGGAAGGTGCGCTGACCGCCACTGAGATGGATGTTTTTAGCGCATTGGCCGGCAAGGAACATGATTTTTCCATTGTGAAAGCAATCGCGCTATTGGAAGCCCGTCGCCGCGGGTTGAAAATCCGGCTTCTCCCCAGCGGCACCTCAGTCGCGCGGGCATAATGGCGCGGCGGACGAAAGCGGCGTCGCAGCTTTTAGCGACAATTCCTTATTGTGAGTATTGTCGCTTGCCCGCAGTGATCGTTCCTCATGGTTTATGGATCGATCATATCATCCCTCGTGCTAAAAAAGGCACAGACGAATCTGCAAACTTGTGCGTTTCCTGCGTTAGCTGCAATCTGGCCAAAGGGTCGATGATTAGCGCACGCGATCCTGTAACCCGCCGTGACGCTCCTCTTTTTAATCCTCGCAAGGATTCATGGGACGACCATTTTCGCTGGTCAAGCGATCAGGTTCTTGTCGAGGGGCTAACGCCGACCGGACGAGCGACAATCGTTGCGTTGAAGATGAACAGCCAAAAAATAATAGAGCTTCGCCGCTTGCTTATACGATTAAACGTGCATGCCGCTCAGTAACAGCAATCAAAAAGTTGTATAACTTAAGGAGCATTTAGTTATGCGTCGTCTCATTCTGCGCGTCGGCATCATTGGCGTGAGTTTGCTTTTCACTTCCTCGGCGTGGAGCCAAAAGCTGCTCGTCTATATGGATCTCAAGCAGACCGATCATCTCAAAGCTTATGGCGTCGCGTACTGGGCGCTCGATCACGGGGTGAATGTCGAATGGCTGCTGAATTATCGCGGCGGCTCGTTTTTGATGGATTACAATGCGGAGATCGAGCGCGAGTGCCGCGTGCGCGGGGTGGCGTTTGCAACCGTGGGCGGAGAAGCGGCGCAAATTTACGCCGACATCGAGGCCGGCAATATGGAAGTGGTGCTGCTCGAAAAAGCGCCGGCCATCGTGATCTACACGCCGCAGAACAAACAAGTGTGGGACGATGCGGTGACGCTGGCGCTGTCTTACGCCGAGATTCCTTATAAGACGGTGTGGGATGAGGAAGTGTTGCGCGGCGATCTTGAGAAATACGATTGGCTGCATTTGCATCATGAAGATTTCAGCGGACAGTACGGCCGTTTTTATGTGAGCTTCAACGCGACGCCGTGGTATCAGGAGGAAGTGGCCAAAAACGAGGAGATGGCCAAAAAACTCGGCTTTGCGAAAGTCTCGGAGCTGAAAAAAGCGGTGGCGCGGGCGATTAAAGAGTACGTTACGCGCGGCGGCTTTCTCTTTGCGATGTGTTCCGCAACCGATACGATCGACCTGGCGCTGGCCGCCGGCAACACCGACATCTGCGCGGCGATTTTCGATTACGATCCGCCCTCGCCAAACGCGCAAAAAGAGCTGGATTTTTCTCAGACGTATGCGTTCGAGAACTTTACCTTGGAAATGAATCCGCTGGTTTACGAGTTTTCCGATATTGATTTCCCGCCAAGCACCAACCCGCGCGTGCGCAGCGCCGATGTCGATTTCTTCACGTTGTTTGAGTTCTCTGCCAAATACGATCCGGTGCCGACGATGCTGACGCAAGATCACGTTTCGGTGGTCAAAGGTTTCATGGGACAAACCACCGGCTTCAGGCGCGCGGTTGTCAAAAAATCCGTCACCATCCTGGCGGAAGTGCCGGGCACTGAGGAAGTCAAATACATTCACGGCAACGTCGGCCGCGGCACGTTCACGTTTTACGGGGGGCACGATCCGGAGGATTATCAGCACATGGTTTACGATCCGCCGACGCAGCTCTCGCTGCACAAAAACTCGCCGGGGTATCGGCTGATTTTGAACAATATTCTGTTTCCGGCGGCGAAGAAGAAGAAGAGAAAAACGTAATGCGTAAAACGGCGTTGAGATTTCTCGTCCAGATCATATCGTTATAGTCGAATATTTGCAGCCCAAAAGCCTGGCCACACTGCAAGCCCCCAGCTCCGGCTGCAAGCTCGCCGCGCAGTTTCACTACACCGCACTCTTCGGGTTGAAGCCGGTTTTCGATTTCGTCAATTTGCCGGTGTATGTGTTTGAGAGGGAGGGGTTGGGTAGGTAATAGCCGACGAAATGCTTTTGTGAGTGCATCTCACTTCAGGAACTCATCAATCATCACAAAAATCTTCAACGGCTTTGCCGCTGGCCACATTCGTACTCCCCCGGCGATTAAGAACACGAGAACCATCATGATGAGGAGTCCCTGCGTGACGTTAAGCAGCGAAGATTCCTGGATGATTCCGATCGTTGAGGAAAGGCCTTCGAGCAAGGCAAACACGCCGGCAGCGATAGCGGCAAGCTTGATCTGGTTCTTGCTTTGGGTAATTTTTTTGTGGCTTTGCATAAGCTGTTCGTGGCTTAACCTAAGCTGCTTTTGTTGCTCGTGTACTCGCACGAAGTTTCGGATCACCGACAAATAGAGCTGCAGTTTATAACCATCGAATACATAGCCGTGGATGACCTCGTCTTTTGGCTTCTCTAGCTGTTTGCAAATAATCAAAATCTTTTTGTCATCATCAATAACGAGTGGAATGGCCGCAATCGCTTCCACGAGCAAGATGTTGCCTTTTACGATTTCTTCCTTTTGGGTCGATTCGGCTTTATCTCGCGCATACGCCGATTGCATCAAGCCGATCAAATCTTCGTGCTCGGGCAGCTCCTTCAGCGGGCTGCGGTCACATTCAAAGCTTTTGCGATACGTCGTGCCGTCGTTCGTCTCGTAAACCGATAGGTAATTGAACTCAAAGATGTAAGCCAGAACCCGCCACAGCGTGTCGAGGTTCGCCGAGCTTTCGCTGGCGATCATTTTCAGCACCTCGCCGTTTTTCTCGATAAATCTCGCAAAATCCTTGTCGAGAGATTCTCTCATAGCTGCTCCGCCCTTTCGGTCTTTAGCAACGCCACCAGCTTTTCGGTCACCTCGTCAAAAAGCGCCGGTTTTTGAAAAATTTCGGTCACGTGAAGCTGTCTGATATTCTCTAAAAGCTTTTGATCGGCGACGGCAGTCAAGACCACCACCGGCACGTCCGGCGTCGTTTTCATATCTAAAACTTCATTGCGTCTGATCATGTGAAGCAATATGGCGCCGGCTTTGCGCGGCTCGACATCCTTGCCGATCTTGGCTCCCGGCGGCAGCATGATGTCCAGAACGATCAAATCGTACGCCTTTTTTTGAAGCCACTCAATCGCCTCGTCGCCATGGCGGGCGAGATCCACTTCGATGTGGTGATCTCGCAGCTTTTCAAAATAAGACGTAACGCTCCAATCTTCGTCATCGACAAAAAGTATTCGTTTCGGCATATTACACCTCCTTGGGATTCTGCGGCAACAAGACTGAAAACGTGGTCTCGTAGCCGTCGTAATTTTTGATCCGGCGCGGATCTTTTAAAAACGGGGCGCTTTCCACTTTGATTTTTCCTCTATGGCTCTCGACGATTTCCCTGGCGATCATGAGGCCGAGGCCGGTTCCTGGAATGTAGCGCGTGGTGTCGAGAATCTTGCTGCGGCTGAAGCCTTGAAAAATGCGCTCGTATTGATCTTTGGGTATGCCGAGGCCGCGATCCATAATGGCAACTTCAATATTCCGCCCGATCTCCTGGCCCGTGATTTCGATGTTTTGGTTATAATGCGAATATTTGACCGCATTGTCGAGCAGGTTCGTAAAAACTTGCTCCATTTGGGTTTTGTCGTAATAAATCGGCGGCAGTTTCTTGACATTATCCCATACGATAATTCTAATTCCGCGCTTATTGGCGGTTTCAAAAAACCGCTCGGCGCACAGCTTGATCATATCACCGATAAAGCCTTTTTCGAAATTAATTCCCAAGGCTTCGAGCGATTCCACCGTCGACAACAACGTATTTTTCATCTGGCGCGCGGCACGGAAGGCCTCTTCTTCAATGATTTTAGCGGTTTTGCCGACCAGCGGATCGTCCCCATATTTTTTGTTGAGATGATATTTCAAGCCTCCTAATTGAGAGATAATGATATGCAATGGCGAACGAAATTCGTGGCCGACGTCTGCCAGCTTCAACCGCAATTTGTCGATGGTAATTTTGCTGCGATTGGCTTCGATGGCCACGGCGATCTGGTTGGCAAAGCCGGACAAGATGCTTAAATTTTCCATGAGAAAATACTTGTCGCCGTTCAGCAAATCCTGCTTGTTCGAGAGATCGATTTGCAGTGCGCCGATCACCTTGTCGTGTACGATCAACGGCGTGACATATTGCGACTTGAGCCTGACCGCTTGGACCGTCGCCGCATCGCTGCGCAGGCCAATCGCGCCATCCTCCACCAATTGCGGCTCTCCGGTTCTGACGACGACGGCCAAAATATGATCGCTTTTCAGATCGATTTTCATCCCCTTCGCTGCCTTTTTCCAGTTTTCGCCCACCGCTCTTTTCGCCATAATCGTGTGGGTGGCCTCATCCACCAAAGCAATCAACGCCTTGTCATAGCCGATTTGGCGCAAATTCTCGAAAATGGCGTCATAGGCTTGATCGAGCGTCGCAGCGTTGAGCAGCGAGATGGTCACCCGGTTCAAATGATCCAACTGCTTTTCCAGCGCTTTCCGGCTGGTCAAATCCTTGGCGATACTGATTGTCTTGATAACGCGATGGGGAATGGCCGCGTCGCGCTGCATGACCGAAGTCGATAAGCTGATGGGAAGCGGACAGCCATTTTTATGGAGAAAAGCCGTTTCAAAATCCGCAATTTCCCCATTGGCTTCGCGCAACGCCTGCCGCACGCGATCCAATTGTTCGCCGAAGCGGGCGCGGGCATTCTCTCCTTCCAGCTCACGCGCGTTGAAATCATATCCGAACATCTCGTGCGCCGCGCGATTTGCCAGCTCGATCCTCCAAACCGGCCCGCCGTTCTCAGTTTTGTTTTCCGTGACGATGATTGGATCGGGCGTTCCTTCGACGATGGCTTGCATGTACTCTTTGTTATGGCGCATTTGCTCGTTGTTGCGGCGCATTTGCTCGATCAACCGTGAATTCTTGATGGCGATGGCCGCGTGCGCCGCGAAGGTTTCCATGATCTTTTTTTCGATGGGCGTAAAGATCTGCGGCGTGCGGTAATTCAGAAACATCAACCCGACGATTTCATTTTCCACCCGCAAGATGAGGGCCGCCAGCGATTCGGTTTTTTCTCTTTCATTGAATCTTCTTTTCGGCATGCCATTGACGACGTGCTTTTTCGCCTCGATCATAAGCGGATGCTGATCGATGTCGCTCTCAATATAAAGCGGCTCGCCGCCGGCGACGATGAGCTCGGCAAACGAACGGCCGCCGAATTCAAAAGTTTCAACATAGTCTTTTTCTTCCATGAGTCTGCCGGCATAGTAGGGCGGCGACACCAGACGGTTGCTCACCTGATCATATTGGAAGAGAATGACCGGCTCGGCGCAAAGAACCTCGAGCGCGCTTTTCGCAACGTTCTCCAAAATCGTTTTTATATTTTGCGAGGAAGTGATGGCTTGCCCGATGCGGTTGAAGTGGTCGATCAATTTGGCGTTTTGAATGGCGATGCCAGCCTGGCTGGCCAAGGCTTTCAAATAGTCCACCTCTTGATCGAAAAAACCATGCGGCCGCTTCGAGTAAATATCGATCACGCCGAAGACTTCGTTGGCGAAAAACATGGGAACACATAGTAGCCATTTGAAGTTGGCGCCGGCGATCATCTCCGGATGAACATAACTCTCGTTGTTGGCAACGTCCTCGACCACAACAACGTCCTGCGTCTTGATCACCTGCGAGACGATGCCCTCGGTGGAGCGAATTTTGAGATTTTGTTCCTTGAATTTTTCAAATCCATGGCAAGCGCGCATGACGAAACAATTGTCCACCCCCTTTTCCCACAGCGCCACGGCATGCGTGCCGATAAACTCGGCGGCGCATCTGACGGCGGTGTCGTAAGTCTCGTTGAGATCGTGGCTCGTCCGGAACAAATACCCGAGATTTTTAAAAGCCTGATCGAATTTCTGTTTTTGAAAGATCAGCGCCAGGTGGCTGGCCAGTACGCCCAGGATTCTTTTGTCCTCTTCTTTGAAAAAAGCTTCTTTTCCCGAATCGGCGCTAAGAACGCCGACGACCTGGTTTTGATATTTCAGTGGCACGATCACCTTCGCTTTGATACGGCGGTCGCTGCGAATATAGCGCGAATCCTGATAAACGTTGGGAACGATCTCCGCCTCGCCGCTGCGCACCACCCGCCCGGCAATGCCTTCGTGCTTGGCGCCGATTCTCAATTTTTTAATATTTTTGATGCGGCGACGATAGCCATACACCGGATTAAAGCGCATCCGCTCGAAGTCAACGAAGGCGATGCAGCCGCAGTCACCGGCGACCAGCGCCGTGCTCTTTTCCAGCACCGCCCTGATCATTTTTTCAAGCGTGTCGAATGACTGCGTTTCCCGGATAATCTCTTCAATCAGCCGGCGCTGCTCCTTTTCCCGCGTTTCATATTTCTCGGCGTTTTGAATGGCAAACGCCGTCCAGTTGGCCAGCGTGGACAACAAATTGATTTCGTGCTGCGTGAAGACATGGAAATAACCGGCGCCGGTATACACGTTAAGCGCGCCGAGCACACGGTGATTATGGCGAATGGGTATGCTGATCATCGAGCACAGGTTTTCTTGAATCGCCAATCCCGGATAGCGATAATCCTCCTCGGCAAAGATATTGGGCACAATGCGGGGCTGTCCGGTTGCAATCACCTTGCCCGTTACACCCTCGCCGACCTTCAGACGAATGCCATGTTGATGTTCCTTGCTGATGCCTCGCACCGCCGCGACATGGAGCAGCGCGGGATCATCTTCGCGCCGCAGGATAATGGCGCATATTTCATAGCCGAGCTTGTTCACCACATCATTCACCAGCTTTTGCAGAATGTCCTTGATATTCGGGCTGGCGGAAATATATTCGCTAAAATTTTTGGCGACGAGCAGGCCGCCCCGTGGCGGTTGATGCTGCAGGCAGTTCCTCACCAAGCGGATAATGTTGTTTTCATCTTCGATGGGCTTCAACAAAAAGCGAAAGTGCGTCTTCAGCGTCGATTCTCTTGCCGGTCTTTGGTCAATGGTGTTGAGCATGAAAATGATCTTTATTGCCGGCGAAAGTTTTTGCAGCTCGGCGCCGAAGGAGAGATACCCACCGTTGCTGGAGGCGATGGTGGCATCCAGAAAAGCAAGGTCATACCCATGTTCCCGAATTTCCGTTTCAGCGGCCTGCGCGAGGTCGTCGTCGCTGATTTTCTTGGCTCGATAACCAGCCTGGTTTAGGGTATCGAACAGCTTTTGCGCCGTTTGCTGATCGCGGTCGGCGATCAAGATTTTGACGTGCTCTTTTTTCATGCATCCAACATGCTTTTAGATTAATGAGAATCGAGCTTAGATAAGTCGCAAAGTTTTTCATTCAGTTGGATCAAAAGTTTTTTCAATTCTTCACTCTCTTCAAAATGTAAACCTGGTTTGGCAAAAAATTCTAATGCTGTTTCGGCGTGAGATTTAGCAGATTGAAGGTTCCCTCGTTTTACTTCTGTATAGGCTAGAGTTCGTGAAACCCACCCAATTGTATCTTGGCGCTTCATTTTTATTGCTAACTCTAAACCCTTTATACCAATTAAGTATGCGGTTTCGTAGTCATTGAGCTTGCGGTTTACCTCCGCGAGCTCACTTAGCGCGCTTGCATAGATTAATGGATTTTGCTTTTCAAGCATTACTAAAACTGACTCAAGCCCGGCTTTTGCTTCTTGCAACCTACCTTCAGATGCAGCTAACATTGACAGTTCTTTTTTAAATCTTGCAATCGCTAGTTCGTCGCCTAAAGATTGAGCCAAGCTTAGCCCTCTTTCACAATAATGCCTTGCATTGATAAAGTCTTTTTTATATTGTAGAGCCCTACCTAAGTTGCCTAAGACGGCCATTATACCCTTTTTGTCATTGAGATTTTCATAAATTCGTAGAGCTTCTACAAAATAGGATTCACCTGTTTCCAAATTACCTCCATGGATTTCACGCCAACCTATTCCATGCACAAGTAACCATGCAAGGTCGGTATGTTCGTTTGCTTGACGAACTGCTTTTGCAGCAATTCGACCAAACTTTAACGACTCGGAGAGATAGCCTCGCAAACCCATGAAATAAGTAACCGATTTTGTCAGTCTCATTCCTGCCATCTCTTGTTGATTTTCAAAACACCAATCGGTCAAAGCAAAAATATTATCCTTTTCTAATTCAATTTCATCATAGTTTTTCCAGGCCAAAATATCACCACCAGCAGATTTTGAGATGTATTCAAAAAAATTGACAAGTCTTAATTTAGCGTCCCTTTCTAAATCTGGATGTTCAGAAAGTTTATTTTGAGCAAATGCTCGGGTCAAGGGATGAAGACTATATCGCCGTTTAGATTCATCCAGCCTTTCACTTGCTTCTAAAAGCCACAGTTCAACTAACTGCCCAAGCCCCTCAGCCAATTCCCAGTTGTGGACATCGCTTGCGACCTCAATTGCCGCTTTTGAAGCCGAGGAGGCAAAGATAGGCATGACTATGAGAATCTTGGTAGAGGCACCCGACAGTAATGACCAGGTGCGCCGAAATATGATTTCAAAGATATTCCCTCTAGCGCCGTGCAAGCTATTGAGAACGCTTTCAATTGATTGTCCACGCTGCTTGATCTGCCCAATCGACCATCGAATAGCTAGCGTGAGTTTCCTACTTTCGGCTAGAAAGTTTGGTTTATCTATTTATAAGCATTACATTTACAATAGCAAGGAACTGTATACACCAACAACTACAACA
>JAKEEU010000043.1 GCA_022616415.1 Candidatus Zhuqueibacterota bacterium
GTTGTACAAATGCCAATTGCCGACGCCGTACCCCGCGGTTGCAATCTCCAGATCGGTTGCCTTCTCGACGTTGATCAGCTCATCCTCTTTCTTCAATCCTTCGGCCAGCGATGTGACGGGAAAGAGCGTCGCTCCCAACGCGGTCACGGCGCCGCTGACGCCCAAAATCAAAGTCGCCACGATTGCGGCAGCGAGCGCCCAGTTAATCGAACCTTGCCCGCGAAATTTGAAACGCTCGCCGGTCGTCGCCACCCAGGCCGTAAGCGTCAGCATTCCCACCAACAGGAAGGTGTTGACCAAATGCGCCGACATCCACAACGCTCGCGCAATAGATTTGTTTTCGGCGACCAATTCAAAAAGCACCAGACCAGCGCCAATCGCGGCTTCCATCAACATAAAAAACATCGCAGCCGCGGAGATGTATCTCAATTGATGTTTGGGAGCATAGGCGCGAAATGCCCAGATGATCGCGACTGCCACCAGCAGCAGTGCAAGTCCGCTCGACAGACGATGCGAATATTCGACGATGGTTTTTATAGTTGGTGAGCTGGGAATGACTTCGCCGTTGCAGAGTGGCCAATGACTGCCACATCCGGCGCCTGAATTGCTCGCGCGGACATAAGCGCCCCAGACGATAACCAATAAGTTAAAAGCCAGCGCGAACCAGGCATACTTCGCGAAACGATTGAGTTTCATTGCAAACTAAAGATTAGAGATCGCGCGGGCTTAAATATTGATCATACCGGCGGAAAGGCTCCCACTCGGACGAGTATTCCAGCCGGGTTTCAGGGCATCGTTCTTCGAGCTTGACGATTTCAACAGCTTCGATGAATAGACGATCTAAATTTTCAATAGGGCTGCCAGTCTTTCTGCAAGCGGCGACATGTGTACGAATAACTTGATCAACCTTCACGCGCGTGGCTTTTGGCAGTTGGTTGATCATCTTCAATGTTTGATCGGATATTTTCATAATCCCTCTCCTTACCGTTATTTTATTTGTCGAATTATTTTAGTTCAAAATGACTGCGCAAGATACCCGATGTCCTTGTCAGTTTCAAGAAATTATTAGGCTAAAATTTCGCCGGAACGCCAGGATTCGGATTTGCGGTTGGTGTTAGGATACATGCCTGTAATGCGGGAATGATTTCTTCCCACAAATTCAAGAGATGATTTGATTAGCGCCCTCGCGGTGGCGGATCCATTAACGCGGTTCAGGACAAGTACA
>JAKEEU010000402.1 GCA_022616415.1 Candidatus Zhuqueibacterota bacterium
ACGACCTCCCGAAAAATCTCGAAGGCTATTATCAAGAAACCGGCCGCGCCGGACGCGACGGCTTGCCGAGCGATTGCCTGTTGTTGTTCGGTTACGGCGATAAAATGAAAATCGAGTATTTCATCGACCAAAAACCGGGCGAGCACGAACGCCGCATCGCTTACCAGCAATTGCAGCAGATTGTTGGCTATGCAGAAAGCGCCGATTGCCGGCGCAGGATTGTGTTGGATTATTTCGGAGAAACGCTGGCGACCGACAACTGCGGCATGTGCGATAATTGCACAAGCGCAACACCTGTGGAAAAGTTCGACGCCACGATTCCAGCGCAACAATTTCTCTCGTGCGTCAAACGAACCGGCGAGCGTTTTGGCATGAACTACGTCATCGACGTTTTGCGCGGCGCAAAGGCTGAGAAGATTTTCATAAACGGACACGCGACGCTTTCCACTTATGGCATCGGCAACGGCTATTCAAAGGAAGAGTGGCAGGCAATGGTGCGGCAGCTCATTCGTCTGGGCTATGCGCGCCAAGCGTCGGAAGAATACAACGCCATAAAACTCACCGAGAAGAGCCGTGAGGTGTTGTTTAATGGAGAAAAGCTTTTTCTGAATAAGCCCAAACAAGAGCAACAATTCGTCTCCGCCGATGAACGCTCTGCAGATCAATATGATCACGAACTGTTTGAGCGTTTGCGCGAGCTGCGCAAAAATCTGGCGCAACAGGCTGGCCTCCCCGCCTACATGATTTTTTCAGACGCCAGCCTGCGACAGATGGCGCAGAAATTTCCGATCACCGAAAGCGCTTTTAAAAACATTACCGGCGTCGGCGAACGAAAACTGGCGCAATACGGCGAGATTTTCATCCAAGAAATTTCCACGCACTGCCGCGGAAAAAATATCAACCCATTTTCTACTTCGGCAAGCCCGGCAACTAATGCTGCATCGATGAATCAGGCAAAGGTGATCCGCAAAGCGACATCGCCCACACAAAAAGAAACTTTGTTGTTGCATCGCGAGGGGCTTTCGGTGGAGCGCATCGCCGAGAGACGGCATCTTGCCGTCAATACCATCTTCGGACATCTTGCTGGTTTGATTTCACAGGGCGAGGCGGTGAATCTCGA
>JAKEEU010000403.1 GCA_022616415.1 Candidatus Zhuqueibacterota bacterium
AAAAACGAGAACAAGAGAGTACGCCCATGGAAGAATTGTTGGCGATGTTAACCAAATGAATTTTAAAGAACTCATTGAAATAGGCCTGACGGCAATGGGATCAACCCCGCAGCAAATTTTTCAAGACAAAAAGGACATTCGCCGGCCGCTCAGCGAGGCGGCGCAGGTACCACGGGAACCAGTAGCTGCCGTAGCTGATGAGCACGCGCATGCGATAGCCTTCGCGCGCCAAACGCAACTGCTCGCCCGATTGAATGCCGTAAAGCAACTGAAATTCATAATCGCTTTTGGCAAGCCCTTGCGCTGCGGCTTCTTCTTGAATTTTTTTAATCAAAACTGTGTCGTGCGTGGCAATGCCGACGGTGACGCCATTTTTCTTGACGTTGGCCAACAACATTTTCGCGAGCGCGAAATAATTGGCATCGACGTCCGCTTTCTTGGGATACGCGATATTCGCCGGTTCCATGTAAGCGCCTTTCACCAGGCGAATAGCGGGGGACAAAGGCAGAAGCGCTTCAAGATCTTTGGCCGTTCTGTACAAATAAGATTGCACACATACGCCGACATTGGGATATTGTTGGCGAATCCTTTTATACAGCGCAAGCGTGCGATCAACGTAACCGCTCTGCTCCATGTCGATCCAAACCCAATTCTTCAACGCGGCGGCGCGCTCAACGAGGGCGGAGAGATTACGGAAACAAAGGTCTTCGTTCAAATCCAGGCCAAGCTGGGTGGGTTTAATCGAAATATAGGAATCGAGCCGGCGCTGCTGAATTTGCGGCAGGGCGTCCAAATAATGATCGGTGACTTCCCTGGTTTCAGCGTCATCCGCAACGTTCTCGCCGAGACGAGTCAAAATCGCCGTGATGTTTTTTTCTCTCAAATTTTCCGCTGCTTGCACGGCGTCGCTCAACTCTTCTCCTGGCATGAATCGCGACACGGCGCGACGAATGAAATTGTAGCGCGGCAGCGTTTGCCGCAGCTTGTGATTTTCCGAGATCCAGAGCAATGCATTGCGGGCAAGGCCCATAGATTTCCTTCCTTCTTGATATTTTAAAAAAGCTCCTCCAACGAATGGATTAAGAGCAGCCGAGGTTTTTATTCGCTGGTCTTAATCCATCCGTTGAGGACGTTTTTCTTATTAATCCAAAGTCCATTTGATTTCCGTGTTTTGCTGTAAAAACCAATTCAAAAGCGAATCCAACCCTTTCTGTGTCGAGGCCTCGAGCGGGGTGCCGGGCGGGCGAATGCCGGCGTGAGCAATCACGCCGCGGCGGCGCAGTATTTCTTTGCGAATCGCCATGCCGATGCCTTCTTGAAATTCAAACCGCATCAGCGCCACGTTGCAATAAAACGCCTCCGCAGCTCTTTCCCGCTCACCGGCGTGAAAGAGGCGCACAACGTTGACCAAGATTTCCGGAACGGCAAAGCCGGTCATCGCGCCGGTGGCGCCGGCCATCAGCTCTTCGAGCAGATACGTACCGCCCAAACCGCCGAAGATGCCGATGGTAAGGCCGTCGGCGCGCTCGAGCACACGCGCGATCTTGTACGGCGTGGGCGCGTCCTCCAATTTGATCGTCCGTACCGAGGGCAGCTCACGAGCGATGCGCACGAGCAGCGAGGCTTCCATCGTAAAGCCCGAAACCGGCGGATAATCTTGAATGATGATCGGAATATCGATGGCAGCCGCAACCGAGCGAAAATGCCTGACCACGGCTTCGGAATTGAGCTTAGGCATGCGCGGCGGACTAATCATCACCGCGGCGGCGCCCAGGGCTTTGGCTTTTTTCGATAATTCGATGCACGTGCGCAAGCCCTCGGTCGAAGCGCCGATCACGACGGGAACGCGTTTGTTCACGTGCGCCATGACGGCTTCGAGCATGGACAAACGTTCGGCGTCGCTGAGCCGGGCGGTTTCGCTCGTCACGCCTGAGGCCGTCAAGCCATCCACACCGGCGCGAATGTAGAGATCGATCACCCGTTTGAAGCTCGGCACATCAATTTCTCCGCCCGGCGTAAACGGAGTGGGGAGAACGGAATAAACGCCTTTCATCATGACACACCTTTTAGGGATTCTGGAGAGTTTTTGAACTCAAAGTTGTATAAATCAAGTTATAAATCTTTTATGGTTTGTCAAGTTTTTATTTCTTTCCGGAAAGCCGGCGCAGCATCTGGCGGATGTCGCCGGCGCCTTTGATCGCCACATAAATCGTAATGGTCGAATACCACACCAGACAAGCCAGCGTCAGCAATCCCCAGAACCAGTGGTTTTGCAGCATATTCGTGATGCCGCTGATCAAGTTTGCCA
>JAKEEU010000404.1 GCA_022616415.1 Candidatus Zhuqueibacterota bacterium
ACGCAACTGATAAAAGTTCTGTTTATCCGTTGCGTTGTTTCAATCCGTTGGGTTAATTTTGTTTTATTCGCTTGTCGGTTTGAGGCGAAGCTTCGCTGGATAGTTACTAAAAAACCTTTTTTTGTCCCAATTTATTTCGTCTTTACAAGTCGCTGAATATCGATTTGGCTTTGAATAGACAAAAGTATCAACCGCAAACGCTGGTGCCGGATTGCCGCTTGTTTACCGGCTACAAGCCTTGCGTGCCCTTTAAACTTTGTGAAGGCTGCCAGGATCGCATTCCGATGGGCACAAGGATTTTGCTGGTGAATCTCGACGCGCTCGGCACCGTGCTGGCGACGACGGCGCAACTGCCGGCGATCAAGCGCAGTTATCCGAACAGTCACATCACGTGGATCACGCGCAAAAACGCTTTGCCGCTTTTGGCCAACAATCCGTTCATCGACCATCTCGTAGAGTGGAACGATGAAAACCGGATGGTGCTGCTGCAGCAAAAATTCGAGCTGGTGCTGAATGCCGACAAGAGTCGTCCGGCGGCCGCGTTCATGAATCTCGTGAATGCTGAAATCAAATGCGGCTTTGGATTAAATCAGAACGGCGCGATCGTGCCGTTGAATGCCGGCGCGGAATACAGCTTTCGGCTCGGTGTCGATGATCATTTCAAGTTTCGTATCAACAAGCGCACCGGCAACGACATTCTCGCTGAGGCCTGGGAGATTGATTATCGACGGGACGAGTACGTCCTGCAATTAACCGCCGCCGAGCTGGCCGACTGCGAGAGTTGGCGAAAAGAATTAGGACTCGATGAGGCGCCGCTGGTGATCGGCGTCAATACCGGTTGCTCCGAGCTTTTCGCGCTAAAAAAACTCGAACTTGACACCCAAGCGGAAGCGATTCGGCAGATAGCCACAGAGATGCCGGAGGCTAAAATCATCTTGCTTGGTGGCCGGGAGGATACAGAACGCAATCAACGCCTCCTCGAGATGACGGACGGCGTGGCGATCCCGACGCCGACCACGCTCGGCTTGCGCGCCGGCATTATTCTCGAAAATTTGGCGGACATCATCGTGAGCGGCGATTCGCTCGGCCTGCACATCGCCATCGCGCTGAAAAAATACGTCGTCGCCTGGTTCGGCCTGTCCTGCGCCGCTGAAGTTGATCTTTACGAGCGCGGCATCAAAATCATTCGCGATCTTCCCTGCGCCCCGTGCTGGAAGAAGGCCTGCGACTTGCCGCACGGGCCGATCTGCGTAACGGAGTTCAAGCCAAAGTGGATTGTCAATGCGGTGCGGGAGGTTTACAATGCACACAATTCAACAATAGTCGAAGTAGCGCAGAAACAACTTGCAAACACAGAACTTGTTCTATTACGGTGAAGGGGTAGTTAGCGCCGCGTAGGAATTGAGACGCATTAGTCTGTTACAAGTCAAATCTTTGCCAAAAAAGCAAAGACTTTTTCCAACTGATAGAAGAACCCAACGGATAAAGCTTTAACAGTTGGGTTCTTCTATCAGTTGGAGATTTTCTTTTTGGTTGCGGCTCGTCCGCGTTGGGAATTGAGACGCATAATGAAACAAAACGTTGTCGCGTTCATAAAATTTTTGAGAGAGGGAAACATGAAGAATAATGCAGTATCAACATTATCATCGTCCCTCTACAGAACGATCACTCATGCTAGCGTTATAGCTTCACTGACGGCCATCCCGGTGCAGGGTCAGGTGCCGTCACCAGGAGACACTTCGATCATCGATCCGGCGGCGCGTTTAGAAGTCCTGTTTGAAGGGCAGTTTCGGACCGAAGGCCCCTCGGTGGGATTTGACGGAACGATTTATTTCGTCGACCTCGATATGGCACACGGTGGTAATATTTGGCGCTATGACCCAAGAACCAAGCAGGCATCCGTCCTTCGGTCCCCAAGTGGTTTGGCTGCTGGCTCGGCGATCGACCCAAAGGAGAATCTCCTTACTGCTGAGCTAGCCTCGGGCGGCGGCCGTCGCGTCACCCTTACAGAGATCAAGACCGGTCGAACGTCTCTTGTTGCCGACAGGTACGATGAGAAACCCCTACACGGGGTGAACGATTTGGTGCTCGATGCGACCGGTCGCATCTACTTCACAGAGTATGCCTTGCTTGGACCCGGCGACGTGCTTTATCGCCGAGGCTCAGGTGTCTACAGGATCGATTCCGGGGGCACTCTAAAGCGCATCATCGACGACGCGGGTGTGCCCAATGGCATCGCAGTGTCTCCCGATCAACATACCCTTTATGTGGGGACCAACCGATTTGATGTCTTGGGAAATGGCGCCATACTTGCCTACGACCTTTCGGCTGAAGGAGAGGTGCGTTTCCGCTCCGTGTTGGTTCGATACGACGCAGCAAGTTTGCAGCTTGCCGATGGCATGGATGTCGACGTGGACGGCAATCTCTACGTGGCGCTATTTTCAACGCGAAGCAAAACGGGGGTTGCCGTCTACGCTCCGGACGGCGTCGCGCGTGTATTTATTCCGACCCCAGGGCCTGCGACAAACGTCACTTTCGGCTTGGGGCCGGACGCCAGATCCCTATACATCACCGCAGCTACTGGACTCTACCGTCTCCAAGTGAAGCGTCCGGGCTATCACCCAGCATGGCGGCAATCCGGCTAACCGCGGTCTAAATAAAAGCGAGTGTAAATACTTATGCAAAAGTCAAACGATAAAAAGAAGCACGGACGCACGAAAAAGGAAGCCCGCGATCCCGTCCCCAAATTCAAAAGCTTGGAAGAAGAAATCGAATTTTGGGAAAACCACGATTTGACCAAGTATCGTGATTATTGGCGCGAAGTCAAAAACGTCAAGATCGAGCTCAACTGCCGGCACTTTCGGATTGAAGATGAACTAGCCAAGAAAATCGGTCAACTCGCACGCCAACGCGGCGTTTCTTCGGAAACGCTGATGAATTTGTGGGTGCAACAAAAGTTATCCGAAACTTTAAAACGTGACAAGCGCCGCCAGCGCGCCTCCTCGAAACGAGCCCCGACTTATCCTAAGTCTCGTTCGAAAAGGACAATCGGGATTTCTCAATACGCATGATGCTGGCAAGTTCCGAAAATATTTTGCTCGTGGATAGTCGCGCAAACGATAAACCGCAATCCGCAATCCGCAACCTGCAATCGATATCGGCTCTCCTCATCACCAAGAACGAAGCTGAAAACATCCGCGAGTGTTTAGCCTCGCTGCAATGGGTCGATGAGATCGTCGTGGTTGATGCGGAGAGCACGGACGGCACCGTTGCGCAAGCGAAAGCATTTACGGATAAAGTTTTCGTGCGCTCATGGGAAGGTTTTTCAGCGGCGAAAAATTTCGCGCTTGCTCAATGCACTGGCGCGTGGGTGCTGTGGATCGACGCCGATGAGCGCGTCACCCCGAAACTCCGCGACGAGATTATCGCCACGCTCGCAGGCAATCCAACAGCCAACGGTTACGAGATGCCGCGTCTGGCAAATTTTCTCGGCAAGTGGATTTGGCACGGCGGCTGGTATCCGGGCTACGTGCTGCGTTTGTTCCGCCGCGAGATGGCTCATTTTAACGAGAAGCAGGTTCACGAAGGCGTGCAGGTGGCGGGCGTGATTGGCCGTTTGGCCAATCACCTTCGCCACTACACCGACCGCAATCTGCAGCACTACTTCGGCAAGTTCAACCACTACACCTCGCTGGCCGCCGAGGAATTACATCGCCAGGACAAGCGTTTTCATTTATGGGATTTGCTGTTCCGGCCGCCGTGGTTCTTTTTGCGGATGTACGTGTTCAAAGCCGGCTTCTTGGACGGCGTGCAAGGATTTATTTTAGCCGGTCTGTCGGCAGCGTATGTTTTCACCAAGTATGCCAAACTGTGGGAGAAACAAAAATGATTACCGACCACATTGTTGCCAATGACATCGCTATCGAAGAGATGATGTGGCTTGCCATGCAAGGCGGCGCCTTCGAGTTGCTGGCGGAGGAGCCGGAGTTTTATTCCCCCGAAGATAGCAAGCCGGCCAAATGGCTGCAAAACGCAGCAAACGCGGAATTGCTCAATAAACATGCTGTGCCCAAAAGCCTTCCCCCGAAATCTGCTGGACACACCAAGAGTCGCCGAATCATTTTTTAATCTTTTTCGGCGTCTCTCGGCTACGCCCGTAGGGTGATTTCGGCGATCTTCGGCGGAAAAATGCTTTTTCTTAAAATAGCGACAATTTGCTAATGCCCAATGGCGTCCAATCCGCTTCTCGCTGAATTTCTCTCCGGCTCGCGGCGCGCGCTGGCCAAGCTCATCTCTGCGGTTGAAAATGACGGCGCTTTGGCCCGCACACTGCTTGATGAGCTTTATGCCAAAGTCGGCCATGCCTATCGCCTCGGCATCACCGGGCCACCGGGCGCAGGCAAATCGACGCTGGTCGATCAGCTTGCCAAAACCATCCGCGCCACCGGCAAGACGGTCGGCATCATCGCCGTTGATCCGACAAGCCCATTCACCGGCGGCGCGTTGCTCGGCGACCGTGTGCGGATGACGGACATTAGCACCGATCCGGGCGTGTTTATTCGCAGCATGGCGACTCGCGGCTCGCTCGGCGGACTCTCGCAAAAAGCGCAGGATGCAGCAGACGTGCTCGACGTGTTCGGGAAGGATTTCGTTATCTTCGAAACCGTCGGCGTTGGCCAATCCGAGCTTGATGTCGTCGAAGCCGCAGACACCGTTGTCGTCATCTTGGTGCCGGAGAGCGGCGATTCGGTGCAAGCGATGAAAGCCGGGCTGATGGAGATTGCCGACATTTTCGTGCTCAACAAAGCCGACCGCGACGGCGCGCAACGCGCGGTGCACGAGCTGGAAGCGATTTTGCACCTGCGTCCGGCCGCGCCGTGGAATCCGCCGGTGTCCGCCACCGTCGCCTCGCACGGCAAGGGCATCGAAGAAGTATGGAAGCGAATTCAAGAGCATCGCGATTTTCTCTTGCAAGACAACCGGCTGGTCGCCAAACGCAAGCAGCGGCTGGAGAAAAAGATCCGCGAGCTGGTGAGCCGCCGATTGAAGCAGGAATTTTGGGATGAGGAAGCGCGGCGATTATTGAGCCAAAGTTTGGATAATTTCCAAAACGAAAAACTCTCGCCGTATCGGGTTGTGGATGAGCTGATGGAGAAATTTAAAACATCATTGCAGCAAAGAATGGAAAATTGAGGAGGATTAATCATGGGCATTTTTTATGTCGACTGCATAATCGAAAACGTGCGCAAGCCGCGCAACATCACCGGGGTAAAACGGCTCATGGTTAATTCCGAAGCCGAATACACCTGGATTCCTGAAGAGGTTTTAGAGACTATTGGCGTACAAGTGGCAAAAAAGGACGTGCCATTTGTGATGGCGAATGGGCAGACCATCACGCGTGACGTTGAGTATGCGATCATCCGAGTCGATGAGTTTGAGACTGTGGACGAAACTGTTTTCGCCAAAACCGGCGATTTAAAGCTGCTTGGCGCACGCACGCTGGAAGGGTTTGCGGCCAGAGTCGATCCGCGCGCGAAAAAGCTGGTGGCCGCCGGGCCGATTCCGGCAGCATGAAAATGAAAGCGCTTGAAAAAATACGCCAAGCGGTGCGCGAGCAGCGTTACCGCATTAGCGATCATGCTGATGACGAAATGTCCGAGGATAATTTAGAGGCTGCGGATATTGAGCGTGTTTTACTTTCAGGCGAAATTGCTCGTAAATTCACACGCGACCCTCGTGGTACGCGTTACGAAGTCATCGGCAAAAGCACAGATGGACGGTGGACCGGAGTGGTTTGTCGCTTTTTGCCGTCAGGAATACTTTTAATCATTACCGCTTATGAGATCTAAAACCAAAAAAATGTTGGGCGATCCGTGCGAATACTGTGATGGCACGGTTGAACTTCGTCAATTGCGTGTGCCATTTCATTTTAAAGGCAGCACAATTTATGTGGATAATGTGCCGGTCTGGGTTTGCAAAAAATGTGGTGAGCGGTATTTTGACGCGCTAGTTTTTAAAAAGTTGGAAAACATAGCTCGCCAGCGCCAACGTATCCAAAAGATGGTAAGCTTTCCGCTGGCGGATTATGCCACTGCCCCAATTTAATAATGAAGAATGCTTTGCGGTAAAAAGCTTTTTTATACGGCAAGCAATTGGCGAAATTCAGGATTCAAAAGGCGAACGTGGTTTTTTTTAAGACGGGGTCCGTTGAGCAGTTCCAGGAAATTAGAAAGCAGCTCGCTCGAAAGCAGTCTACGTATTTTTCGTTGTTGGCTGATCGGCATTGTTTTCAGATTTTCCAACGGAATCTTGTCCATTTTCAGGAGCCGTTTATAATCAAGGATAGTAAGATTGATAGGCTTTCCTGTATGTGGATTGACAAAAAGAATGATGTCAAAGCTCAACTCAAAGGCCCGTTCACCGGCGATGGGTTTTTCAAAAAGCACTTCGAGCATGTCACTTTCATGGTCATAAGAAATTGTTATCTCGATCATAGGCCTTTCTCAAAATGATTTTTAAATTTTCCCCCACGGATTGAAGAACCTCACAGATAAAAGCTTGATCAATGGGCTTCTTCAATCTGTGGGGAAGCCTTGGCATTTTCACATGGAAAGTTAGTGAAACAAAAGTGTATTGGCAAGCATAGATTTTCACCAAACACAAACCCCACGGGAGCCAATCATGTCCACCGAAAAATCAAAATTCGAGCAGGAGCGCGAGCGTTGGGAAAGAACCACCGCGGCGCAATTCAAAGACCGCCCGGCCAAATTCATGACCACCTCGAGCGAGCCGATCAACGAGCTGTATGGCCCGGAGGACATGCAGCACGTCGATTATTTCCACGATATCGGCTTTCCGGGGGAGTTTCCGTACACGCGCGGCATCCACGCCAACATGTATCGCGGCCGGCTGTGGACGATGCGCCAGTTCGCCGGTTTCGGCGCCGCGGCGGACACCAACAAACGCTTCAAGTATCTCCTCGAGCACGGCCAAACCGGTCTTTCCACCGCGTTCGATTTGCCGACTTTGATGGGCCGTGATTCCGACGATCCGCTCTCCGAGGGCGAGGTTGGCGTGTGCGGTGTGGCGATCTCCTCGCTGCGCGACATGGAAATTCTCTTCGACGGCATTCCGCTCGACAAGGTCAGCACTTCGATGACGATCAACTCACCGGCGGCGATTTTGCTGGCGTTTTACATTTGCGTCGCCGAAAAACAGGGCGTGCCGCCATCAAATCTGCGCGGCACCACGCAGAATGACATTCTCAAAGAGTACATCGCGCAGAAGGAATTCATTTTCCCGCCGGAGCCGTCGATGAAGATCGTGGTGGACACGATCAAATATTGCGCCGAGCACGTGCCGGAGTGGAACACCATTTCGATCAGCGGCTATCACATCCGCGAGGCCGGCAGCACCGCGGTGCAGGAATTGGCGTTCACACTCGCGGATGGCTTTGCCTACGTTGAGGCAGCAACGGCGGCTGGAATGAAGGTGGACGAGTTCGCGCCGCGGCTGTCTTTCTTCTTCAACTCGCATCTCGATTTCTTTGAAGAAATTGCCAAGTTTCGCGCGGCCAGACGAATCTACGCGCGACGCATGCGCGATAAATACGGCGCCAAAGACGAGCGCTCGTGGAAGCTGCGCTTCCACACGCAAACTGCCGGATGCTCGCTGACCGGCCAGCAGCCGTTCAACAACGTCGTGCGCACGGCTTTTGAAGCGCTCGCCGGCGTGCTCGGCGGCACGCAATCGCTGCACACCAACTCGCTCGACGAAACTTGGGCGCTGCCGACGGAGTTTGCTGCGAAGATCGCGCTGCGCACCCAGCAAATCATCGCGCACGAAACCGGCGTGACCAACACCGTCGATCCGCTCGCCGGCTCGTATTTTGTCGAGCATCTCACGACGCAACTGGAGCAGGAAGCCGAGGAATATTTCCAAAAAATCGATGCGCTTGGCGGCGTGATTCCGGCGATCAAACAGGGTTTCTTTCAACGCGAGATTGCGTCGGCGGCGCGGCAATATCAGCGTGAGATTGAGAAGAAAGAACGCATCATCGTCGGCGTCAACGCTTATGCGGAGCCGGAGGAGAAACTTGACATCCCGATTCTCAAAATCGATCCCAAAGTCGAGAGCGAGCAGAACGAAAATCTCAAAAAACTCCGCGCTGAGCGTGACAATACCAAAGTTCGGCAAACGTTGGATCAGCTCAAAAACGCGGCGCAGGAAGATCGTAATCTCATGCCGCCGCTCATCGACTGCAGCCGGGCGTATTGCACCCTCGGCGAGATGATCAATGTGTTGAAAGGCGTTTACGGCACGTGGCGGGAAGAGCCGGTGTTTTGAAAAACGTTGGAAAGTTTGCTGGTTCGCCGGTTAGCCGGTTGAACAGGAGAATTCATCAACCGGCCAACAGGCAAACTGGCTAACAGGCTAACATTAACTTAAAACAGATTTCATAAAGGAGCAAAATTATTCATGGAGCGCAAAATCCGTGTTCTGGTTGGCAAGGTCGGCCTCGATGGCCACGATCGCGGCGCGAAGGTGATTGCCAGCGCCTTGCGCGACGGCGGTTTTGAAGTGATTTACTCCGGGCTGCACCAAACGCCGGAGATGATCGTCGAGGCGGCGCTGCAAGAAGACGTCGATGTCATCGGCATTTCGCTGCTTTCGGGCGCGCACATGACGCTGTTTCCGCGCATTATGGAATTGATGAAAAAAAATCAAATGGACGATGTGTTGCTGATCGGCGGCGGCACCATCCCGCCGGAAGAAGCCAAACAGCTCGAAACGACGGGTGTGGGAAAAGTCTTCGGGCCGGGAACGGATACGCGCGAGATTATCGAATACATCCGGCAATGGGCCGCGACGCGGGTTTATGAACCCTAGATATACTCGTTAAGGGATAAAATTACAGTCATTGCGAGGCGCTTTTTGCCGAAGCAATCTCTTGATTTTCAAAGGATTGCTTCGCTGAAAAACGCTCGC
>JAKEEU010000405.1 GCA_022616415.1 Candidatus Zhuqueibacterota bacterium
ACCTCCGCAGCGGCAATTCCGACATCTACGCGCAACGGATAAACGCCTCGGGCGTTGTGCAGTGGACGGCCGACGGTGTTGCCATCTGTACGGCGACGAATGATCAATTTTATACTACCATCCTCAGCGACGGCGCAGGCGGGGCCATTATTACGTGGGATGACGACCGCAGCGGCAGCGATTATCCCGCCATCTACGTGCAACGGATAAACGCCTCGGGCGTTGTGCAGTGGACGGCCGACGGTGTTGCCATCTGTACGGCGACGAGTTATCAAGTTAGTCCCACCATCGTCAGCGACGGCGCAGGCGGGGCCATTATTACGTGGAATGACTTCCGCAGCGGCGGCGACTATTCACACATCTACGCGCAACGGATAAACGCCTCGGGCGTTGTGCAGTGGACTGCCGACGGTGTTGCCACCGGTGGTGTTGCCATCGGTCCGGAGCCGAAGGAGGAGTCTCGTCCCACCATCGTCGGCGACGGCGCAGGCGGGGCCATTATTACATGGCGAGACCAACGCAGCGGCATCTATTCCGACATCTACGCGCAACGGATAAACGCCTCGGGCGTTGTGCAGTGGACGGCCGACGGTGTTGCCATCGGTACGGCGACGAATGATCAAGAATCTCCCAACATCGCCAGCGACGACGCAGGCGGGGCCATTATTACGTGGCAGGACTACCGCAGCGGTTCTGGCGACATCTACGCGCAGCGCGTTCGCAGCGATGGAACGCTCGGCGGCAACTCCGCCATCACTGCGCAAGAGGCGGTTCAAAACCTCATCGACCAAGTGGAAGCACTAAACAAACCTCAAGGTTATGGCTTGATCCGCAACCTGAAAGTGGTCATCGCTAGGTTGGACGATAATCGCATTGACAAGGCGATTGAAATGCTGCAACAATTCATCGATCAGGTGGAGATCTTTATTGGCAACGGAACTCTTAAGGAGAATGAAGGTCAACCGCTGATCAATGCCGCCAATGCGATCATTGGGGCGCTGAGTAATTCTTCTCAAGCCGCTAAGAGAAATGGCGCAAGTGAAGGCCTCACCGCTGTCGCACTGCCAACGGAATTTCAGTTGGAGCAGAATTCTCCCAATCCCTTCAATCCGGTGACGACGATCCAATTTTCCGTGCCGCGTGAAAGTTTTGTCCGGCTGAAAGTGTACAACTCCTTCGGGGCAGAAGTTGCCACGCTTGTCGATCGGCAGGTCGCGGCGGGCACCTACAAAGTCAATTGGGACGCGAGCCGGCTGGCCTCCGGTTTTTATCTCTATCGTTTGGAAGCCGAAGGTTTTGCGCAGACGAAGAAGTTGCTGTTGATGAAGTAACTCTTAAGGCAAAATGTGTTTTTGTAATTGCGTGGTGCGGGAATTACCAAAACGATAGAGGCCCTCTGACCAGGTAGAAATTTCAAGGCCCAATCATGGAATACGAAGCGCCGTTGCGCTGGTCGTCGCGTGCTTCTTGCATGGCGCGGGAATTGCAAGATGGGTAGTAAACTTTTTATTGGAGATTAAATACCTATGAAGCACCTTCTTGCAATTCCCGCCATGATTGGCGCCGTTTTGGCTTTCTCTCTCGCCGGATGCGGAAAAGATTCCATGTCCAGCAAGGGTGGCAGCTTGAGGTTGAGCATCAGGGCCATGTCCGGATCTTTGCCTAAGACGGCAAGCCCACAAGCGCAACAAGTTACCATTACCAGCGCCAAAGTGGTGTTGGGAGAAATCGAGATTGAGAATTCCAGCGAGGATAGCATGGATTTCAAATCCAATACCCCACTCGTGGTGAATCTCGATCTCAGCGGAGCGCCAACGAATCTCGGCACCGTCTCAATCCCCTACGGAACTTATGAGGAGCTCGAGTACGAGATCACAAAATTGACGCCGCAGGACACCGCCGTGTACAACGCCAACCCCGATCTCCAGGGCTATAGCCTCTCCATCCGCGGTTACGTGGACGGCGACACCAACGCGGTCTTCACCTTTAAGAGCGCCATTGAAGTCGAACAAGAGCAGGAATTTTCGCCGCCGCTGGGCATCAACGACAATTCGCCTCAGGTTGTCCTTATGATCTCCATTGATACGAGAATGTGGTTCAGCGACGGCGCCGGAACATATCTCGATCCTCGCGATCCTCAAAATCAGCAAGCTATCGAATGGAATCTCCGGGCCTCCATCAATGCCTATCAAGATAATGACAACGATGGCGATGATGACAACGATGCCGACGACGACGATGGCGGCACCGACGATGATGACGACTAAAAAGTGTACGTGAAGACGTACTCTCAATTTTGAACCGGATCGAATAGGGCGACTTGTTGACTACGGACTGTTGGCAAAGCCGCCTTATTCGACCCGCCTTCCCTTAGTCAGTTACCAGTGAAATCTTTGCAAAAAAAGCAAAAATTTTTCCGCCGATAATCAAAAATTATTTTGCTTGTTTTTGAATGGAATTATCTTGAAATTTACCGCATGATCCAAAATCGCCATTGGAGATGACAATGAACCATGCGGCCGCGGCGTCGATGCCAGCCAGTATTTTTTTAATATGCCTCTTCGGCTTGGCGTTGGCCGCCCAGGAACTTGACACGCATTATACTTACGATCATGGCGGCATCATTCGTGGTGATCGCAACAAAAGAGAAATCGCGCTGGTTTTCACCGGCGATACTTTTGCCGATGGCGGGACGCACATTCGCCAGGTGTTGTCGCAGCAGCAAATTAAAGCCTCGTTTTTCCTCACCGGAAATTTTTATCGCGAGCCAAACTTTAAGTCGCTTATCGAAGGCTTGATTGTGGATGGCCATTATCTCGGGGCGCATTCCGATGCCCACCTGTTGTATTGCGTGTGGGAAAATCGCGATAGCTTGCTCGTCACCCAGGAGCAGTTTATCGCAGATTTGGCCGCCAATTACCAGGAGATGGAAAAATTGGGTATTGCCAAAACCGCAGCGCGTTATTTCTTGCCGCCGTACGAATGGTACAACGCCACCATCAGCGCCTGGGCGCAAGCGTGGGGATTGCAGTTGATAAATTACACACCCGGCACGCGCTCACCTGCCGATTATACTTATCCGGAAATGCAAACTCGATATGCCCCCAGCGCGACGATTTTCCAAAGTATTTTGTCCTACGAGACGAGCCACGCCGGGGGATTGAACGGCTTCATTCTCTTGAGCCATATTGGCACTGATCCCCGCCGCACTGATAAATTCTATTTTTCGTTGGAAAAATTACTGCAGACCTTGCGCGAGAAGGGTTATCGCTTCAAACGCATTGACGAGCTTTTGGAGAGGCCGGAGTAAGTTCGGCGTCAAATCAGAGGCTCTGTATGACGTCTGGAGCCAGCCATATACAAAAATTGTGCGTGAGAATCTCGCCTCCTTACAAAAACATTTGCGCCTACCAGTTTGTGTGAAAACGTAAAGTTTGATCGCTGAATATTGAACTTACGTTCGAAAAAGTATGTAAAAATTACGTTTTCACACAGCCTGTACGGCCGTGGGCTGATTCTTGCCCTTCCAATCCGACCTACCGTTCAGAACCCCGTTTTTGATTCTCACTTAACAAGAACTGATGTTAAAAGGATTTCGCTTGCTCTATGCTTTTTAAGGTGATATATTTAGGCTTGATAATTATCTGGGTTAAGAAGCGCCAAAATGGGATTCCGAAATTTCTTTGAACGCTTACTTCACCCTTACTTTTAACGATCTCATATCATCTATTTGCCGGCTTCAAGCGGCACACAGGAGGCATGCAATGAGTCAATTTAACCGTTTCTCACGCCAGTGGTTGTATCTGCCGGCGGTCCTTGTTTTATTGGTTGCGTTATTCACCACACGGCTCGGCAGCCCGCAGGTAAATCTGAAAGAAAAAGCACAAGACCAGCAGCTTGCTGGGTCGGTGCTTAGTGCTTCGTTATTTCAACCTGTCAGTTTTCAATCGGCCGCGCCAAGCTTTGCCCCGCAAACGCGCCTCGGCTTCACCACCGGCGATCAATGGGAACCGGCCATCGCCACCGACCGTTTTGGTCACGTCTACGTCCTGTATCCGCAGCTCAAGGGAACGCCCGGCTGCTCGGATTGCTCCAATGCAACCATGATTCTCCTGGTCAGCAATGATCGGGGCGCAACATGGGCCGCGCCAAGAGTGATCTATCCCGGCGGAAGCACCAACGAACAATGGGATGCGCAGATTGTGGTTGATCCGGTGGATGGAAAAATTGTCTACGCCGCCTGGCTGCAGAATCGCAAGAGTGACACGATTGTGGCCAAATCCACTGACTTTGGCGCGAGCTGGTCATTCGTCGTCGCCAACCACATTAACGCTGGCACGGATAAACCCATCCTGGCCGTTCGAGGTCAAGATATCTACGTTGCCTATAATCACGCGCAGAAAATCTGGGTGTCGGCGTCGCACGACGGTGGGGCAACTTTTACTTCGGTCGAGATCAAGAAAACCGGCAAGCTGGGCTGGGCCCTCGCCGGCGGCGGCACGGTTGATCCGGCCGGCAACGTGTATATCAGCTGGGCCGGCTATGAGCGCAGCGGCGGCGCCAAAGGCCCGGTAAATCTCTTTATCAGCAAATCTGCGGATGGCGGCAACTCCTGGACGACGACGGTTATCGACGTCTCCGGCGCTCCGCCGGACTGCTCGGCTTTTCAGTGCGGCTGGGCCTATCTCGGCGCGCAAGTCGCACTCGCTTCGGATGCGGCCGGCACACTCTACGCCCTGTGGAACGCGGGCGCGGTGAATGATGACAAAGGCCCGGAGCGCATGTATTTTGCAAGATCCAGCGATGCGGGTGCGACCTGGTCGCCCAAAGTGCAGGTCTCGACTGCGCCGGCTGGCAGCCATCACGCCTTCCCGGCGATTGTGGCCGGCGCGAATGAAGACGTCCGCATTTCCTGGATGGACACGCGGGCCGGTTCACTTTGGAATACGTACTACCGCAGTTCTTCGGACGGCGGCGCCACCTGGTCCGCTGAGGTCGATCTCTCCACCGTCGTGAGCGGATTCGACTACATCAAGCCGGATGGGTTCAGCTTCCCCTATGGCGACTATTACGAGCTGGACATTGACGATAAAGGAAACACGCACGTGATCTGGGGCGAAGGTCTGAACTACAATACCCCAGGCTCCATCTGGTATGCCAAAGGCAAGTAGTTTGAAGTCACAACTTGTGATTTCAAGTTTAAGATCACAATCTTTGATCTTAAAAGATGATCGCAAATTGCGACCACGTTGCTAATTGTGTTGCGATATTATCGACGGCTACCCATTCATCCTTAAATTCCACCCTCAAATTCCATCCTCCAACACCTTCGGGGCCGCCTTCACAACCCTATCGGCGGCTTCGATGATCGACGCCACGGAAAATGCCTCGATCATGCCCAACGCGCCGGTCTCAAAGGCAGGCTTTTCTTCATTTGCCAACGTATGTTGGTATATAATCAGTCGATAGTTGCAAAAAAGATCAGGAGACGAATTATGTTAGGAAGACAGGATATAGAGCGCCAAGATTCCGAACGCGCGAATGGGGAAATCAATACCGTCATCGGCCGCGGTTCCGTCATTGAGGGCACGTTCACGGTGCAAAACAGCGTGCGAATCGACGGCAAAGTTCACGGACCGGTTGAAGTCGGCGGTTTGCTTATTCTTGGAAGCGGCGGCGAGATTGACGGCGAAGTCCGCGTACGTGACGCGATTATTGGCGGGACCATCAAAAATAAGATTCTCGCCAGCGGCAGAGTCACACTCGAACCCAAGTCAATCGTGCAAGGAGACGTGAATACGTCGCGGCTGGTAATCGAGGAGGGTGCAACTTTCGAAGGAAAATGCGTGGTAGGCCATAATAGATAACCATTGACTTTGATTTCCAGCTTTCTTTTTATCAAATTCTATCCTCCAACACCTCCGGCCGCGGTTGCGGGATCACCACCTTGTTGACCAATAAGCCTTTGTTGCGAATGAAATCCGCGCCGGCTTCCACGGCGGCGGTGACCGCATCCACCTCGCCGGTCAGCGTCACATACCCCTTGCCGCCGATGGCCATGGCAAGATGAATCTGCAGCAACTGTACATTCGCTGCCTTCACCGCCGCATCGGCCGCTTCGATGATCGACGCCACGGAAAACGTCTCGATAATGCCCAACGCGCCGGTTTCGGTGATCACGCGCGTGCCGCTGATCGCCGGAAACACCTCCGGATGCACGTTGGGAATGAGCAAGTTATCCACCACGGTCTCGCCGCCGATTTCCATGCCCACTTCCATGCTCGAAGCCACCGCTGCGGTTTCACCCGCCACCATCACCATAAACTTGCCCGGACAAATTGTGCGGTTGAATACCATTTGCACTTGCGCCGTTTTCAGCAGCGCGTCCGCCACTTCGTAGCCCTTGGCAATGGAGGTGAGCTCAATTAAGCCGATCGCGTTTACCATAGTAATCAAAAAGCTTTTTCAAACACGGCGCAACAGAGTTCATGGAGTGTCACGGAGAAAAGCTCTTTTTAAAAAACAGGGGTTGATTTCCGTGCTCTCTGTACGCTCCGCGTCTCCGTGTAAAATTATGTTGTGAATCAACTGTTATTCGTGATGACAATACTTTGCCCCACAGCGGCAATTGGGCCATCAATGCTCGCATGCGCCGGTACGCTCAACCCGGACTCTTGTGCAGTTGCCACCAACTCTCCTGCGGCCACGCGATCACCAACGCGCACGACCGGCGTGGGCGGAAGTCCAACCGCGGGTTGAAGAGAAATGGCCACGCTTTTCGGCGCGATCTTTTCTGTGTAAAGCGGCGCATCAGCGGTGAATTTGTGCAAGCCCAGCCGGCGCGCCAGCCGCTCAGTTGGCACCGAGCGATAAGATTTCAGAGGATGCACTTCTTTGGCCAATTTTTGCAACTGTTCAGCCGAAAGCCATTTGCCCTGCTGTTTCAAATCCCGTTTGGTCACCACGCAAACGTTGCGTGGATCCAACTCTTCCGGGCAGGCCCACAGCGTGCAGATATTGCACTCACAACACGCCTGCGCCCAATGCGTCAACGTGTCGCTCATTGGCCCGGTGGTGAGCAGCGAGCGCATAACGAGATGCGGCTGAATCGGATAACCGAGCAAATAACGCGGGCACATCTCCGTGCATAAGCTGCATTGATCGCACGCGGATTTGCCGATGCGCTTGAAAGCTTGCTCGGATTGCGTTTTGCGTTCGGCCAAGTGAGTGGCGCGGCCGAGCACGATAATGCCGCTGGAGACGCGCGTCACCGGCGTGGCCAAATCCGTCACCACTTTGCCCATCATCGGGCCGCCGTCGAGCAGCACAAAATCGTCGATGGTGGCGCCGCCTGCAACTTGCAGCGCCTCGCCGTAACTCATGCCGACGGGAAACCACGCGGTGAGCGGCTGCTTGACGTGCCCGTGTACCGTCATCAGCGAATGCGTCACCGGCTGGCCTTGCGCGGCGCGATGAATGTGATATAACGTTTCGACGTTCTGCACCACCACGCCGATGTGCAGCGGAATGCCGCCGCTCGGAATGCGTCGGCCGGTGCTGTGATAAACGACTTCATACTCATCGCCGGCGGGATAAACATCTTCCATTTCAAAAAGAGAAATATTCGCAGACAGGTGCGGTGTGACGGCGGCGATGGCTTTGCGATTTTTGTGCTTGATCGCGACGATACCCTTGCTGGCGCCGACGTGTTGCACGACCAGCCGCAATCCGTCGATCATTTCCGCGGCGTAGTGCTCCATCAGCACTTTGTCTTTGAAGAGCAAAGGCTCGCACTCTGCGCCATTGGCGATGACGGTATCGACGCGGGCATCGATCTTTTTGTAGGTGGGAAAACCCGCGCCGCCCGCACCGACGACGCCGGCGTCGCGCACCAGTTGCACCAAGTTTGCTGTCTGCATGGAAGATAAGATAATGAAGTTTTAGCGACGGGTCAATGGATTTTTCTTGCATTCGTCTCCTGCAAGTCCGCCGTCGCAAAACCTTAGGTGAACCAGTTGTAAACTTCCGCCAGCAGCGCACGCGCTTTGGACGGGTTTTCAAAACCGCATTGGGGGCAACGCATTGGCGCAAATCTCCAACATAACTTTATTGCGGTGGGCTGCCGCCGTGTACCGTGAGGGCAAGAATGATCCCACTGATGACCAGGCCAATCATGAACGTCAAATAAGCGTAACGGATGAAGCGATATTTCTTGTCGTGCAAAACCCGGCCCAGGGAATAAACATCCTTTGCCAGCGATTCGTAGACGAGATCGTGATCGTTGATCACTTTTTCCAGCTCTCTTTCAAATTCCGGATAATCCAGATGGGTGAAATCGCCGAAGAAGATGACGTTGAAGGCAGGATTCTTGGCCTTCATCGCGCCCTCGCGCTTGCTCTCGTATTTCGGCAGCGTCGAGTACACGGCCAACAGAATCGTGACCAGGCAAGTCAGCGCCAGCGTGATGGCGCCGTACTGCAAAGTCGGATCGATGATGTACTGCACCACCAAGCCGATGATAATCGAGCAAACCGTTATAATCATGCTGGCCTTGTGATCCGCCAAGGCGCTGAGCTGATGATGGTTGTTCATCATGATGCGAAAGAGATTATCGGTGGCTCGGTCGGCATTTTTGCTTTTCATAAAAATCTCCAAGTTATTTCGGCGAATACACACAAAGCTTTCCGACTTTGGCTTTGCCCTGGCCCTCGTTGCAGATGATGATGGCGCCATCAGGCGCAATCGCCAGGCCCTCCGGCTGCGGATTGACGGATTTGGGCAACGACGAAGCGCCAATGAGATTGCCGTCCGCGTCCATTTCCACAATCGCATTTCCCCGCGCCGCCAACACGAAGAAGTGGCCGGTGCGCGGATGGCGCTCGATGGCAGATGGCCAGAATTCCTTCTCTCGAGTCGCGGCCGTAATTTTCAGCGTCGGAATCAGAAATCTCGGCTTCGGCAGCAATTTATAAGTTTTGAGTGAAAATGCATATACCGCTTTCCGGTCAGCCGGCAGCGGATTTCTATAGTCCGTTCCCGCTTCGCCTTTGCACGCCAGCAGCAAGCAATCCGTCACCGGATCATACACCAGCCCTTCGACGTCGTTGCGTATTGAGAGCGGGGTTTTAAACGTTTGGAATGCCACTTTCTCTCCATCCTTGCCAGGCAGAAAGCGCAAAATCGTGCCGCTGCTGTTGACCATGAAAACCGTATCACCTTTGGCGGCAATCCCTTCGAGGTCGTCGCGATAAATCAAAAATCTCCCCAAATAAAAACGGCTGCGAATTTTTCCGGTGCGATAGTCGACTTCGTAGACAGCACCCTGCTCGTCATTGTGGCAAAGCAGGCGGCCGTCCTTTATAAAAGTCAGCCCTGAGGCTTCACTTAGCTCGCGAGGAAGCTTGTGCTGAACTATTTTTTTGCTCGAAAAATCATAGCCTTTTATCTCCGGCAAGTCATTCGCGCCGGGCAAAAGCCGAGCCAGGATGAAGAGCAAAATGGCCATGAGTTTTTTTCTTCCTAAAATGAACTTTAGGGGACGATCAGAGTTAGAATACATATTTAAAAAATATGCACAAAATGCAATGAAAAGGCAACACTTTTCTTCTTGCAATTTCCCTTTGAATTGCTTAGATTGGCTTCGCGGAGGAGAAATATATTTTACGCCACCCCCGGCAAAAATTTTGGGGTGGACAAATCAGACTCCATTATTTTTGTTGCGCGGAGATTTCATGAAACACGCTCGCCGTCTCCCTCTTTTTATCCCTTGCCTGTTCGTTCTGAGTATGGGCGGTGACGCCCTTGGCCAGATTCCGACAAATGGCAATCAATTCTCAGCAACTTCTTTCCGTAATCAACTCGAAGCCGATGCCGGGGAAAGAATCGACGTTGGCACGCAGCCCTTCTATCAAGACTTGTACGACGGCGCCAAAATGACCTTGCGGATATGGGATATTCCCATGCTCGCCGCGAGTTTTTTGTTGGAACGCCACAAGCCCGTCCAAAGTGTGACTCTCGCTCCCTCTGAGGTAGATTATGAAATTTCAGAAATGGTGGCGCGCACGGACGGGAGAAAATCGCTGGGAGCGCTCAGGCCGACTTTATATCCCGGGCTGGCTGCAACTTCCCGCCTCGTCGGGATGATTGCGCTCGACGCGACGGGCATTCACGACTATTCGGCGACGAGCTACGCGAGAATGTTTCGTTTTCACCAAGCTTTGTATTACACCAAAGTCATAACGCATTTGGCCAAACGCAATATTCGGCGTCACCGGCCGGATGGCTCGGACACCTACGCATTTTTTTCCGGACATACTTCGACCGCCTTCGCCACTTCCACTTTTCTCTATCTCGAAGCATGTGATTTCATCGACGCGCAAGCGCAACCGCGTGGCGCTGACGGGAGTACTCGGAGCCTGCCGTTGTTGTCACCGCAAGGTTGGAAAATACTTTCATTCGGCGTGTTTTATGGCTGGGCAGGATACGTCGGCTATTCACGCATTCACGACAAAAAGCACTATTTAACCGACGTGCTCGTCGGCGCCGCGAGTGGAACCTTGGTGAGCTACTTGCTTTATCCGCATCAAGAGAAAAATGAGAAAGTCCGTATAGAACTCCAACCGGCGCCGGGCGGTGCCGCGTTCGGGTTGGCAGTTCGATTTTAGGCAGTTAAAAGTGTTAGACCAATTTTTGCGGCTAAAAAACAACCGCTAATGAGCGCGAATAGACGCGTTGCTTTCTGATAAAACGTGCGTTTTGTGTCGTCGTAACGGGCACGAATGTTGAACGTGCTAATGAAGTCAAGCTCTTTACCTTGCTCTTCCGTAAAATTCAAACCCGCCTTCTCAGCTAAACGGCGAAGGTCATGAATCTGGGGAGCAAGTTCTTGGGTGCGCTTTAAAACGAGGGCTTTGAGCACCGCGCTTATCAGACGAACGTCAGACCGGCCACGACATGATCTGCAAATCTTTCGCGTGCTGCGCGCCAAGGCTTTCATAAAACGTGAAGGCGAGCCGGTTGTGTGAATAGACCACCCAGAAAAGCTCGCTGCCGCCGGCTTCCCGGCAAATCGCCGCCGCTGCTTGCATTAACGCGCGGCCGGCGCCGTGACGGCGCGCGCTGTCGTGAATGTAAAGATCGAGCACGTGTAAAAGGCGAATGGCCTTGTCCGTATCATAACTGAAGTTATACAAGAGATAGCCAACCACGCGTCCATTCAATTGGGCGACAAGCCCGTAAAAGGCGGGGTTCGGGCCGAAGCCATCACGCCGATAAGCTTCCGCGTTGAAGCGAAAATCCGTCGAATCGCCCAAGCTCCGCAAATAATCCGCGAACTGCCGGGCAAACTCGCCGATGGCCTCGGCATCATCACGAGTCGCGGCGCGAATAATAAGCTGATTGCCGCCTGCCGTCGCATTGTTCATGATTTGTCAGTCATTTCACGGCGTGCCGTTGCCGCTGAGCGCCACTTGCAGATTGCCGCCTGGCGAATCGTTGTTGATAAACAGCGTGGCCGTACGGCTGCCGGCACTGCCCGGCCTGAAAGTAACTTCAATGGCACAAGCCGCAGCAACAGCCAATTTCACCGGCGTCGTACAGTTCGAGGTTACTGCAAACTCCGAAGGATTGCTGCTGACGAAGCTGTTAATATTGGCCGGCGCGGCGCCGTCGTTTGAGACCGTGACGGTCAGCATGGCGCTGTTATTGACTTGCACATTGCCAAAGCTCAACGTGGTGTGATCGACTTTCAAGCTGGAAACGGCGAGAGCAATATTATGCCCACCTCCCGCCGTGATGGCCTTGGCGCCTTTCAGATTTTTTACCGAAACAACATAGAACGGATCGGCAAAGGTTGAATCGCCAAGCTGCCCTTGATCGTTATGGCCCCATGCCCAAACCAGGCCGTCATCTGTAAGGGCAAGACTGTGATTAGCGCCGGCAACAATCACGATGACTTTTCCTGTAATCCCTTGCATGATCTGAGGGAAGAGCACCGCGGTTCCGTCTGGCGCCACCGCGCCGAGGCCACCGCCGACTCCTGAAGACTCGGCAAACTTATCGCTGCCCCAACCCCAAATTTGATTACTGTTGGTCAGGGCCAGACTGTGATCACCGCCTGCGGCGATAGCTTTCACATCACTCAAAAAAGTTTGGGGAGTCGTCGGCAAGCCTGTCGGAACACGGATCGGCGTGAGGCTTGGCGAAAGAAGAGCGCCATTACCGAGCTGCAAATGCCGGTGGTCGCCCCAAGCCCAAACCGAGCCATCATTCTTCAGCGCCAAGCTGTGATTCGCTCCGGCCGCAACTTGAATGACGTTGTTCAATTGCTTGACTTTGACGGGCGCCGATTGGTCCGTGATGCTGCTATCGCCCAATTGGCCGAAAGCATTCTTTCCCCAAGCCCACACTTCGCCATTGCCGTCAACCGCCAAGCTGTGATTTTCACCCGCAGCAATCGCAACGGCGCGGACGAGAAAGAAACCTTTCACTTGAACCGGACTCATGACGTCGGCAATCGTTCCGTTGCCCAGTTGTCCGCCGTCATTCGCGCCCCATGCCCAGACGGCGCCATCACTTTTCAGCGCTAAACTATGGCTCCCGCCGGCGGCGATCGCAGCGACGTTATTGATCTGCGTCGTGTAAGGCGTGCGCGCGTCGTTTGTCGTTCCGATCCCAAGCTGGCCTCTGCCGTTTTCCCCCCAAGCCCAAACGGAACCATCCGTCTTGAGTACCAACGTATGCCCGGTTCCCGCACCGATGGCATTCCAAGTCCCATCGAGATTAACAGCGCCCCAATACGCGCGGTTAGGTGCAGCGCTGCCGTCACCAAGCTGGCCGCTGCGATTATCGCCCCATGCAACGATGCCTTGTCCGATGGCCGGCAATGATACCGGCGGCGTTGTGGTTTTGCAGGCAGCGAGCCAGAGGGCAACGCTAAAGATCAAAACGCTTGTGGTCAATGATGTGCGGCGCATAACTTTTTCTCCTTGATTTGAAAGACACTCCTATTGGCTCAAAAAAAATTTTCCAATTTATCGCGATGCAAAGGTGCCACCTGGCGGCCTTGCCGCCCGACAACCGTTTCCGCTTTTTCCAATGCCCGGCGCAGAGCGGCGCGCGAGCAGGCACCGGCGGCGCTCCCAATCTCCGCCAACTTTTCTGTGCCCGGTATGCGTGCTTTGAAAAGCTGAAAACGCCGTTCAAAAGCGCCGTCAATCGTGTTGCTCGTCGAAAAAGCCAGGGCCAGTTGCTGCGTGCCGTCGTCGAAATGAACGATCGTGTCGAGGCCGCGCAGCGCCGCTTCGGCGAGTTGGTGAAGCTGTTCCGGCAATAAAGGGAGGTCTGTAGCAACGATCAAAATCAAGCTTGGGGTGATGGAAACGATTGGAGATGGTTTTAGATCGAGCGTTCCGCCATTTGCGGCGATCAACACGCCCAGTGCATATTCTTGCCCGCCAATTTTGACTGAACGCGAGGCATCACCCACGCCGCCCTTGGCGCCGAGCGCGCACAAGCCGCGCCCGATACCGATGCTGCCGCAAGCGACGGCACCGGCGCTGGCCTCTTTGATCGTTTGCAATATCTCACCGTGCGTGACTCGTCGCTGCCGCAAATCATTTAGATAACCATCGTCGATGCCGATCACGATGGGCGGCCACGCGTTGTCAATCGGCAAATCCTGCTCGCGCTCGTGGCCGAATGAGATCAAAGCGTCGTAGGCGATACCGATGGTGGTCGCGTTGCATAAAACGATCGGCGAGGAGAACGTGCCGAAATCCTGCGCCACGTGCAATCCCGTCCATTCATTCCAATTGCCGTTCGCAAAGCTGCCGATGAACAATTTGCGATTCCGCACGGAAAGCGGATAAGGCAAAATCGCGGTCACACCGGTTTGAATGTCGCCGTCAGCGAGGGTGAAATGACCGGCTTGTACGCCGGGGACATTAGTTATGGAATTTTTCATAATCATGTTTGTAGTGTTCGTAGTGTCGCCTTCAGGCGTCGGGAGTTGGAATCGAGAAAGAGTATCAATTACGCCACAGAGGTTTGTGCCAATGCCAAACGTCTCACGCGAAACTACGAACCTATTTAAATAAGATTTCTACCGTTCGACGAGCACCACACCGGTTGGATCGGCTTCCACTTCAATGGTCTCGATCACTTGAAACGTCTGCGTATCGATGACCACGACGTTGCCAGGATTGCCGCCATGTTCGGACGGATGATGCGGATTGAAATCGCCGCTCAAATTCTCATTGGTGATATACGCATAGCGTCCATCGGGCGTGAAAGCGACGCCGTGCGGATTGGCAAATGACGGGCTTTTGATCGTGGCCACGATTTGGTTATCCGCAATGCGAATCACGCTGACGTCGTTGGATTGTTGATTCGCCACGAAAATGTATTCACCGTTCGGCGTGCCCTCGAGCAGGAAAGGACTTTGGCCGACAGATATTGCCGCAATCACACTTTGCGTTGAGGTGTCGATCACGCGCACCTCGCCGGTGCCGAAACAAGTCACGTAGGCAAAGCGGTCATCCAGTGTCAGCGTCACCTGCAGCGGCTGATATTTGTTGGAAGGCCGCGCCGGATTGACGTCGGGCGCGAGCAAAACGCGCGCAAGCTCCTGATCGTCGGCGGCGCGCAGAATCGAAATGCTATCCGAGCGATAATTGGTGACGTAAATAAATTGGCCGTCGTGGCTAAAGTTGATGCCGTGCGGCGCCAAGCCCACGTTGATTTGCTTGATCGCGGTCAGCGTCGCGGTGTCAATCACCTGCACGACGCGGCCATTGGGGTTGGTGATGTCCCAATTCGTTACGTAAGCTTTGGCGCCGTCCGGACTGACGACGACGTTGGCCGGCGAATTTCCGGCCTGCGCCTTGCCGACAAAACTATCGGTGATGGTATCGAATTTCCAAACTTCGCCGGTGGTGATGAGCGAAGCATACAAGAAACGATTCTGCCGATCGATGGCGAGATTGTGCGGCACGTCGAGCAGCCCCTCCACGCCGCCGACCGGCAGCAAGCGCGTTACCAAATTATGCTCAGTCGAAATCACGGTAATGAGATCTGCGCCTTGATTGGAGACATAGACCTTTTTGGTGATGTTCTCGTAAGGCCGTTGGCCGGCGTCGTTTCTCGCGCCTTCTTCAACCCAGCGCGCAATGAATTCAATTTGCTCCTCCGGCAGCGGCCTCCGGTTCAGCGGCATTCTCGGCTCGGCCTCGCCTTCGAGATGCTCGATGAGATGGCTATGCTCCGCGCTTCCGGAAATGACGACGGCGCCGAAATCCGAGCCGCGAATCAAGCTGTCCCACGAGCTGAGATCCAAGCCGTTGGCGCGGTCTGCCGAGTTGTGGCATCCCGATGACAGGCAATTTTTTTGGAAAAGCGGTTGGACGTGCTGCGAGTAGACGATGTTTTCGACGCTGCCGTAATCGATGACGTTGTGGGAGCAACCCCACAAGGCAAATAGACAAAAACTCAAGATAGCGAGTAAAGTTTGGGCGGCGTTGCGCGTCAGATTTTTGTTCATCTCCATACTCGTTGTGGAAATTTAATTTTTAAGGAAGGGAAAATAGAATTTTAATCGATGGGAGGGTGCAAACCCATGGCGATCCAAATACGGCGCGTTGCGACGATATTTTCATTCAGAGTTTCGGAGCTTCGGCAATAAGAACAACGGCGGTCGCTTATGGCGCGAAGCCGTTCCCGTAAACCAGCAGGAACATATCCGGAGCTCATGCTTCATTTTCCAACTCTGCAAGCGAGGGAATGCGTTGACCGCGCCATTTAAGCAGAAGTAAGGCGTAAGCCTTCTTTAACATCACCTGATCGGCCAAGGAACTTAGCTCTGTCAATAGTTCTCGCTCACCTTCAGTAATAGTGCCGAGGCTATTTTTTTTCAATAACCGGCGCAGTTTTCTTTGTAATTTCTCATCGACGGTGCTGCGCGCGGTTGCCCATAATTCGCCATTCGCAAGTTTTTCCATGGCGCCCAACTCGTCTCTGTAACGCGCCGGAACGGTGTCCATCAAAGGCGGAAGACTTTCCTGCACACTTTGCGCCGCCAACTCATGGTCTGCCTTGCCGGCGCTGGCGGCAGCATGTTGCAGGCGCTGATAAACTTTATCCGGCAATGAAATCGTTATGGTTTGCATAAACAAAAGATAAACAACTTTCTTGGCAAAGTCAAGCGTGGAAATATTCTAATAAGATTGCAGGTTGTATCATGTCACCGCCCCGCGGATCACCCTCTCAACGACTTCCTGCGGCGGCACGAAAAGCTTGCCATCCAAATCCACGAAGATGCCGAGCGAGTAATCGCGCGCCAGCAGTTTGCCGCTGGCGGCATTATAAATTTCGTGAATCCACGCGCCGCGCACTTTGCCCATCTCGCAAATCCAACTCACGATTTCGATCTGATCGTTGTCGAAAGCCGGCTCGAAATACTCGATGTCGTGGCCGCCTTGCACGACCAGCCAATCTTTGCGAAGTTGTTCAATCGGATGACCGGCGGTGCGGATCGCGTCGAAGTAGGCCTGCTCGATCCAGTGCAGGTACACCGCGTTGTTGACGTGTTGCGCCGTGTCCAGCTCGTAGGCTTGCACGCGACGTTGCGTGCGATAACGATAGGCATATTCCGTGATGCGCGGCTTTTGCATGCGAACGCCGAGCTCTTCCAATTCACCGGACGGATCGAAATCCCTTTCGAACTCTTTCGGAATGCGAATGGGCTGTCCGGTCTTCAAGTCGATATAGACCCAATTGACGCGCGCCCGCGCCACTTGCGCGCCGTCGCTGGTGCGAGCAATATTGTATTCACGATTGGAGGTCACCCGGCGCATATCGGAAACCCAGGTTGTCACCGCCAGCTCATCGCCATACGCCGCTTGCAAATGATAGCGAATCGACAGTTGGCGTATGACCCAGCCCGTTCCGTGCTCGCGATACCACGCCGGAGAGTAGCCGGCTGCGGTCGAAGCTTCGATGGCCGCCTCCTGCATGTAGTTGGCGTAAACGGCGTTGTTGACGTGATTGAACGAATCAAGCTCGTAATGGCGCACGCGGAAGCGGCGGGTATATTGGCGCATGATTTTCTCCTTGTCTATGGAATATCAAAATACGCCGTTTGCATGAAAATTTCAAGCAGAACTTTGACAGGCTTGTATTCCTGCAGCGACGAGGGTAGCGCAAGCATCTTGCTTGCAGTCAGGATTACAAATGTCACTAACTTTTTAAAAAAGTCATGACAGAAAAATGGCGGCCAGAAAAATAGTTACGGCTTATTATTGTCTCACTGCGGATATTTTTTGTTGCTATCCAATTACCCATGTTTCCGTCTTTCATTTTTCTGTTATTGCTTTTGAATAGTTTGCCTTTCTGAAAAGTTAGCAGCATTGGTCAGGTTGGCTGCGCTACGTTTTCCTCCTGTGAGTAAGGCATTATGTAGGCTTATGTCAAAACCGTCATAATCGAAAATTTCACCGGAAAATTCTGGACTCTCGCGCCTTGCTTTTGTATATTGGTTAATCCGGCAACAGGGAAGCTCAATCAACCAAAAACTGAAAACATATTTATCATGAAGGAGGAAATCGATGAAGCCTCGAAAAGTATTTTTCGGCACGCTGTTCGTTCTGGCCATTTTGACCTCTTCTCTGGCCGCGGGCACGGGCGTTGTCATCGTCGCTACTCATACGACCACCGCTCAACCCGAGGCGAAGATGACCAACAAAACTTATGTGGACAGCGACCGCATGCGCATGGAGGCGCAAGCCATGGGCGGAACCCAAATCGTCATCTTCCGCCAGGATAAAGGCCTGTTCTGGATCATCGACCAGAAGGGCAAAACTTATATGGAAATCACCAAACAGGATTTCCAGCAAATGAAAACGAAGATGAACGAAGCGAAAACGATGATGGACGCACAGATGAAAAACCTGCCGCCGGAGCAAAGGCAGATGATGGAGAAGATGATGCAGGGCCGTGGCATGCCCGTCATGCAGCCGGCGGGCGCGATGAAAACCACGTACAAAAAAGTCGTTGCCGGCGAAAAAGTGAACCAATGGGCTTGCGCCAAATACGAAGGCCACCGCGAAGACGAAAAAGTCAAAGAAGTTTGGACGACCGACTGGAAAAGCTTTGGCTTGACGCCAGAAAATTTCAAGGTGATGAGAGATCTCAGTGAATTTTTTAAAGACTTCGCCAAAGACGTGGCCTCATCGTTTGACCAGATTGGCTCGGAAGAATGGGAAAAGGAGCAGGGCTACACCGGCATCCCGGTGAAAACACTCTCCTACACCGATGGAAAGCTTCGCGCTGCCACCGAAGTCACGGAAGTCACACAAGAAAGCTTGGCTCCCGCTCTTTTTGATCTGCCCACCGGCTTGACAAAAAAAGAAATGCCGTTCAAGCAGATGCCGCCAATGCGTTAAAACGAACGAGCGAACTTGGGCTTGCGCGCGGCGAGGTTCTCAAGCTTTGCAAAATCTCGCCCACAAGTCCGACTTCACATTGTGCTTGACATTGCCATATTTGATTGATATATTGCCCACCAGCGCGATTCCCGTTGATTTTGTTAGAATATCGTTGTATGTTGTTAATCCGTTCGTTGAGCAGCGAGAAGGCTTGCCGCCGCAATGCGGTGGCGCTTTGTCGCTGCTCATTTTTGTGTGATTTCGGAGGAAACTCGTTATGGGAAAATTTTTATTGCTTTTTCTAGGCGCGCTGGCGCTCGGTGCTTGCCGCCAGCAGCAACCTGCGGCTACAGCGACGCAATCCGGTTTGCGGAAAATTCCCTACACCGATTCGCAAACCGTGGAGCAAATACGGCAAAGCGGCGTGAAGATTCTCGTGCAACAGCCGGATTATCTCATTGTGTACAGCGACAGCACCAGCGTGCAAGCCTTGCAATCGCTCAGCGTAACGCCACAATCTGCCACCGAGGCGGATTTGGTGCAACGGCTCGTGCAAATTCATTTTAACGGCCAGGAGCAACTGCAAAAAATCGTCGATCTCGGCGTCGACCTTTGGCACGTCGAGGGCGATTCCGCCACGGTCCGGGTTTATGATTTGCACCTCGAAAAATTAAAACAAGAAGGCTTCACGTATCGAATTTTGAAAATGGACGCCAGCGCCAAGGAGGACAAATGAAATCGCGCGCCAATATTCCAACACGAATGCGTCTCGCGCTCGCCGCTATCATCGCAACATTGTTATTGGCCGGCGGGCGCTGTGACAACGGCGGCGGCCCGGGCACTCCGGACGCTGGACTTTATCACACTTACGCCGAAATCAATGACGAGCTGCATAAATTGGCTGCCGCGCATGCGCAAATTGCGCAAGTGAGCTCGATTGGAAAGTCCGTCGAGGGCCGCGATCTGTGGGCGATCAAAATCAGCGACAACGTGGCGCAGGACGAGCCGGAGGCTGAAACGGTTTTTCTCGGCGGCCATCACGCGCGCGAGTGGATTGCCGTCGATGTGCCGTTTCTCATCGCGAGCCATTTGGTGAATCAATATGGTACGGATACGACCGTCACGCGTTTGGTGAATCAATCCGAAATTTGGATTGTGCCCATGGTGAACCCGGATGGGCATCAGTATTCAGTGACGACGGATCGGTTGTGGCGCAAAAATCGCCGCAATAACGGCGACGGCACTTTCGGCGTGGATTTGAATCGAAACTACAGTTACCAGTGGGGCGGTCCCGGCTCCTCGGGCGATACGTTTTCTGAAATTTATCGCGGGCCTTCGGCGTTTTCCGAGCCGGAAACCCAAGCCGTGCGTGATTTTCTCCAGCAGCGGCAAACCCGCGCGTTGATCTCGTACCACAACTTTTCCCAGCTCGTTCTCTACCCCTGGGGATATACGAATGCTCCGGCGCCCGATGAGCCGTTGCTGCAAAATCTTGCGGTCGCGATAGCCGATCGCATCCGCGTGGTGCATGCCGTCACTTACACGCCGCAGCAAAGCTCCGATCTCTATCTGGCCAGCGGCGACACGACGGACTGGCTTTATGGCGAGTACCGCGTTCCCAATTTTACCATCGAATTGCGTCCGCGTTCTTCCTTTCCCGGCTTCGAGCTGCCGGAAAACGAGATCACGCCGACTTTTGAAGAAAATCTGTCGGCAGCGTTGTTTCTCATCGACTGGGCAATTCAGCAGGGCACGCCTCCGACGATTTGAGCAATTTGGCATTGATTTTTCCTGCTTGATCGACTATTTTTTGATAGGCATAACCCGGACCGCTACCCAACGAGCACAGTTTAAAAGACTTTCTCCAACGGATGAATTAAGCCCAACTGATAAAAGCCTACGGTCGCGAGGGCATCCGTTGGCCTTAATTCATCCGTTGGCGTTTTCAGCTTTTGGGGAAAATATTTTTGCTTTGAAGAGATGCACCGATGACCTCCGTGATCATCCCGACCTTCAACCGCGTCGCTTTTTTACGGGAGGCCATCGACTCAGTGCTCGCCCAAACGGAAAAGGATTTCGAGCTGATCGTTGTGGATGACGGCTCGACCGACGGCACGCGCGAGCTGGTTGCCGAACATGGCGATCGCATCCGCTACTTTTTTCAACCCAACGCCGGCGCTTCGGCGGCGCGTAATTTCGGCATTCGCCACGCTGCCGGCAATCTCATGGCGTTTTTGGATTCCGACGATCTTTGGCTTCCGAAAAAGCTCGCGCGCCAAGTGCAGTGGATGGCGGCGCATTCGAACATCATGCTCTGCTACACCGACGAAATTTGGATTCGCCGCGGCGTGCGGGTCAATCAGAAAATGATTCATGCCAAAGCTGGCGGGTGGATTTATCCGTTGTGCTTGCCGCGCTGCATCATCAGCCCGTCGTCGGTGCTCATGCGGCGCGAATTGTTTGACGCCGTCGGCTTGTTTGACGAGCAGCTTCCGGTTTGCGAGGATTATGACCTTTGGCTGCGCGTCGCGTCACGATTCGAAGTCGGGTTCATTCCGGAGCCGTTGATCGTCAAGCGCGGCGGCCATCCGGATCAACTCTCGCAGCGCGACTGGGGCAACGACCGTTATCGCGTGGCGGCGTTGCGCAAAATTTATGCAAGTGGCGTGTTAGACGAAACGGCCCGCCGGTTGACGGCGGCAATGCTTTGCCTCAAATGCAGGATTTTGGAAAACGGCTTTCGCAAACGGCAAAAGCCGGTCGAAGCAAAGATTTATGCAGACTTAAAAGAGAAGTTTTGCAAAACTCATTTCGACGCGGAGGAGAAAACGGAGATTCTTCGCGACGGTGCACAACACGAACAAGCCGCAACCCAAAAGATTTAAAACCAATTTCTCCAACGGATGAAAAAACGACCAACGGATAAAAGCAACTGATCGCAAAATGACTAAATGAAAAGCAGATGTCGTTGAGCGTTTAATCGGCGCCATGGTTGTTTGCTTTGATCAAGCAAAGGAGGTGGAAGATGGTTCATATTCAAAAGATTCTTTTTCCGACCGACTTCTCCGATACTTCGAGCGCCGCGCTCGGCCACGCGCTGATGCTGGCGCATCGCTTCGATGCGGCGTTGACCATGCTGCACGCGGCGGCGCCCAACGAGACGGCTAAAGACCTGCGCTTCCCGGAAGTCGATCCCGCGGCGGACGAATTTGAAGATGCGCTCGCCGAGCAACTGGCGCAAATTATCGGCGCCGAGCCCTCCCGCAAATTACGCATCGAGCGAGTGGTGCATCGCAACCCGGACCCAGTGCAAGAAATTTGCAGTTTTTCCGACAGCAACAATATCGACTTGATCATCATGGGCACGCACGGCCGCACCGGACTGAGTCATTTGCTCTCCAGCAGTGTGACGGAGCACGTGGTTCGCAGCGCCAACTGCCCGGTGATGACGGTCAAAGCCTGCAAGCAATCTTCGGAAGCTGCGCCCTATTTTGACATTCTCGTGCCGGTTGATTTCTCGCCGTACTCGCAAAAAGCGCTGCGTTATGGCCGCACGCTGGCGCACGCCTTTGAAGCGAACTTGCATCTGCTGCACGTCCTCGACCAGCCGGTCCATCCGGCGCATTACGGCCTCGGCGACGATTTGTTGATGCGGCTCAATCCCGAAGTGCAGCGGCGTTCCCACGAAGAGATGGAGAGATTGGTTTCACAGCTCGGCGCGGAGGCAAGATACCAAACCCACGTGCGCGAGGGCCGCGCCTATAGTGAAATCGTTCGCTTCGCGCAAGAGGAGGAATGCGATCTCGTCGTTATGGGCACGCATGGGTTGAGCGGATTGGAGCATTTCCTGCTCGGCGGCACCACCGAAAAAGTCATGCGCCATGCTTCGTGTCCCGTGCTCGCGGTGAAGTTGAAAGAGAGAGACTTTGTTGGATAAAAAAGATAAAATGATAAAAAAGATAAAAAGAAAAATAACATAAAGGAGCATGCCATGATGCAACTTCAATCTTCGGCATTTTCGGATAGGAAAGCTATTCCGACCAAATATGCCAACACCGGGGTTTCCGGCGGCCAAAATGTTTCGATCCCGCTTGAATGGAGCGGCGCGCCTGCAGAAACCAAGTCGTTTGCACTGGCCATCGTGGATCGCCATCCCATTGCCAACAACTGGGTGCATTGGCTCGTGATCAATATTCCTGTAACGACGGGCATGCTTGCCGAAGGCGCTTCACGAACCGATAAAATGCCTGCCGGCGCGAAAGAATTGAACAACACGTTCGGCAGTCTCGGTTACGGCGGGCCGCAACCGCCGCGCGGCTCCGGGCCGCATGATTACGAGGTCACGCTCTACGCGCTGAATGTCGATAGCTTAGCGCTTGGCGCCAACACTTCGCTTGCTGCATTTGAAAAAGCCATTGCTGGAAAGGTAATCGCTTCGGCGAAGATGGTGGGGAAATTTGAAAGATAAGGCTGCCGGATTGTGGTGAATGGGTAGGATACAATCCCCGAGACGAAATTTTGTCCAGTCATTCAGAATGACGAGAAACTTATTGACTGGCGAGTCATTCGGTTTCGACCCCGGCAAAAATGGTTTTCACCGGCAATTCGAAGCCAGGCAAAAGATTCGGCGCGGTTAAAACGTCGTTGACGGTGTGTTTGCCTTTGGTGGTACAAACCAAGACTTCCTTGGTGCTGGTAATCACGACCCAAACGATTTGTGTGCCTTGCCGCAAATATTCGTCGACTTTTTCCATCGTGTCATTGAAGCTGTCGGTGGGCGACAGGATTTCGACGGCAATATCCGGAGCAATCGCTAAAAAGTGGCTGCGGTCTTTTGGCAGGCGTTGGGTGAGGACAAAAGACACGTCGGGAATTCGCGATTGATTTGAGCGCTCAGGCCAGAGCTGGTAATTCTCGTCTGTCGTAACAACGCCAAGGGGGTGTGCCTTTAAATAGATGTAAATTTCACCAGAGATCGTTGACTGGATCATAGAATGGATATGATTTGCCATTTTGAAAACCACCCTTCCATTATAAAGTTCGGCAGGCATTGGAAGCGACATTTGTTCCAATTCGTCGACCGTGACATTGGTGCGCTGCTCAAGTGGCAAATTTTTATTGGCGATGAATGTGTTGCCCACCGCATGGGGTTTGGTGGTTTCAACCGGCGCTGTCGCGATAGAATTGGCCATAATGACTCCAATCGTGATTTTAAAATCTGTCATATTTTCAGTTAGTTTAAAATAAAAAATATGCGGAACAAATGCAACTGAAAAATTTGCCTTGCAAATCATCGATGAGGATTGCATTTTATGATTCAAAAACCAGTGAGCCACTTCCATGCAACGCAAGCCATCTGCAACCAGCCACAAAGTTTTCATCGCCGACCGCGGCAACGTGCAATTTTGGTATCCGGAAGACTGGAAGGTTGCCCCGCAAAAAAGCGGCAGCATCAAATTTGAAGATCCTGGCGAGGATTGTGTTACGGCAAAATACTAAATCATCTTGCAACGAAAAGAGAACCGCAACGAAAAAAGCGTTTTACAGTTGGGTTCATCCATCCGTTGGGAGAACAAAAGTTTCGAGTTGCATTCGAATGTTCGCCGGTTTGCTCGTTAGCTGACTATTGCCGCTGAGGATTGATGGATCGTTGAAGTGTTGGCTTGAAAACTATTTCGTGTTTGCTGTTTGCCTTTTGCCCCTTGCCCAATGTCCGTCGCTCAACATCTGAAAATAAAACTTTCCGAATACGATGAACGCATTCGCACGTTCATTCCGAATTATGAAGAGATGCTCGACGAGGTGGCGGCGACGGTGGCGTTGTTTGGAAAAAAGCAGCCGACGATTGTCGATCTCGGCATCGGCACCGGCGCGCTGGCGGCGCGTTGTTTGGCGATCTCTCCCCAAGCCCGCGTGGTGGGCATCGATTCCGATGCGGATATCCTGGCTTTGGCCCGGCGCCGTCTCTCGCAAAAGCGCGCTCAGCAGCCAACGTTGATTCAGGGCAATTTTCTCGAAAATGCTTTGCCGCGTTGCGACGCGATAGTTGCAACGTTGGCCTTGCATCACATTGCCGAGGCCAAAACCAAACAGCGCTTTTACGCCCAATGCTTTGCCGCCTTGCGCCGCGGCGGCATTTTCGCCAACGGCGATTGTTTTATGGCGGAAAACGCCAAGCTCTCGCAGCGCTATATGGAAATTTGGCAACGGCATTTGCGCCGATTTTACAGTTTGCGCCAGGCACAAAGCTTCTTTACCACTTGGGCTGATGAAGACACGTATTTCCCTTTGGCGCAGGAATTGGTGATGCTGAAGGCGGTTGGATTTGAAGTAGAAGTGGTTTGGCGGCGCGCGCCGTTTGCGGTGGTGATGGGGCGGAAGTCATAAGAGTTTGTAGTACCGCCCTGTAATAAGCCGGGTTGAAGTAAAGGCAATTAATGACAGAATGATTAAGTGACAAAATAATTGTTTTAGAAAATATTGAATCGTTTTGTCTCTAAATTATTTTGCCCAATGCTTTTGCTTTTCCGTTGGGTTCATTTATCCGTTGGGGTAACTGGTGTTAAAACCTTTTGGTTGCGGCTCGTCCGCGTCAGGCATTATAAGTCTGAAATTGTCAAATGAGGAGGGAGTTTTATGGCACAACAAACACAAGCACGTTCGAGAAAGTATGGGAATCCGCGCCGATTTGAGTGTTTGCACCTCGCTCTGCTTCTTGCCGGCGCTTTATTCTTCCCGTATCTAACCGTCATAGCACAAGAGCGCGCTGACTCAAGCCAAATGAGGCAGGATATTCGCGCGCTCGAGCTTGGCAAGCCCATCGAACGAGACCTAAAAGGCGGCGAAGTTCACACCTACCAAATCAACCTCACCGCGGGCCAGTACCTCCACGTAGTCGCCGATCAGCGCGGCATCGACGTGGTGGCGACGCTTTTGGGGCCGGATGGCAAGCAGATTATTGAAGTCGACAGCCCAAGTGGCAAGAATGGACGAGAGCCAATAATGCTCGTGACAGATGTATCAGGAAATTACCGGTTGGAAGTAAGTTCGTCGGAAAAGGAATCTGCGCCTGGGCGCTACGAGGCCAAAATTGAAGAATTGCGAAGGGCAACGCCGGAAGACAAACGTCGCGTTGCCAATCGCCGTTCCGCCGAGAGGCTTTATGCCGAGGCCGAGAAATTGCGTGAACAAGGGGCAGCGGATTCCCTGCGCAAGGCGATCGCAAAGTACGAAGAGGCTTTGATGCTCTGGCGTGATTTAGATAACCGTCCTTGGGAAGCAGAAACGCTTAACATAATTGGTGTCGTTTGTGTTTCTTTGAGCGACCATCAAAAGGCTTTGGTTCATTTTCAACAAGCAGTTCCAATCTGGCAAGCGCTGGGGAACCTTAAATCTAAGGCCGTCACCCTGAATAATATTGCTTTTATATACAATCGGCTAAGTGAAAATCAAAAGGCTCTCGAATCCTATGGCGAATCGCTTAATTTGAGACGCGCTGTTGGTGATACCTCCGGAGAGGCTGTTACGCTGAACAATCTTGGCATGGTTTATGAAAACTTAAATGAAAATCGCAAAGCACTCGACCATTATTTCCAAGCGCTTCCGCTCAGACGCGTCGTGAAGGATCGCCGTGGAGAAGCGAACACACTGAATAACATCGGTGGCATATATACGAGTTGGGGCGAATATCAGACTGCATTGAATTACCATGGACAGGCGCTCGCAATCAGACGGGATTTGAATGACCGTTGGGGAGTGGCAAACTCGCTCAATAACATTGGTGCGATATGTAAGTATATGGGGAAGATACAGAAGGCGCTGGATTGTTATGCGCAGGCGCTTGCGCTTTTCCAAATTTTGGGTGACCGGCGCCACCAAGCCGATGTACTGAACAACATTGGACACATTTATGTAACTTTAAGCGAAGAACAAATTGCGTTCTCGTATTTTGATCGAGCGCTTACCCTTCGGCGCGACGTGAATGATCGCACCGGCGAGGTAATAACCTTGACTAACATCGGTTCGGTTTATGAACGCTTGGGCCAGTCGGAAAAGGCGCTGGAATATTATGGAAAGGCGTTTGCAATTTCTCGGGCCTTGAATGATCACCTGAAAGAAGCAAGAGTGCTCAATAACATGGGGAGCGTTTATCTGGACTTATTGGGCGATTATACTAAAGCACTTGACCATTTCTTGCAGGCACTTCCGATTTTTCAAGCGGCAAAAGACCGTCATTCAGAGGCAAAGACATGCAATAATTTGGGACGGGTCTACACTAAATTGGGTGAACAGCAGAAAGCCCTTGAGTACTATAATCAATCACTCCGGTTATCACAAGCCGTGAATGATCGCGGTGTCGAGGCTGCGTCCCTTATTGGCATTGCGCGAATAGGGCGAAACCAGGGCAATCTCATGGAGGCATGTCGTCATGCAGAGACGGCCCTCACTCTTTTTGAATCTCTGCGAGCTGAAGTCGTGAGCCCGGAATTGCGTTCATCCTATTTTGCTTCGGTGCAAAAGTATTACGAATTCTACATTGAACTGCTCATGCAACAACACCAACAACAACCAAATGCCGGTTATGCCGCGGCAGCATCGCATGCCAGCGAACGTGCCCGCGCGCGCAGTCTGCTTGAAACTTTGACCGAAGCTCACATCGATATTCGTCAGGGCGTCGATTCAACTTTAGTCATGCGTGAACGTCTTTTGCAGCAGCAACTGAATGCTAAAGAACAATACCGCATAAAACTGCTCAACGGCAAACATACGCCAGAGCAGGTTGCAGCAGCGGAAAAAGAGATCGCTTCGCTATTGACCCAATATCAAGAAGTTCAAGCGCAGATTCGCGCCACCAGCCCAAGTTATGCCGCACTAACACAGCCGCAGCCATTGAACTTGTCGGAAATTCAGCAGCAGGTCTTGGATGATAACACCATATTACTCGAGTATGTGCTGGGGGATGAACGCAGTTTTTTCTGGGCCGTCACGACGGATACCATCCATGCCTTCATTCTGCCCAAACGTGCCGAAATCGATTCCGTCGCTAAACGTGTCTATAACATAATCACCGAGCGAAGCAAAATCATACCTGGCGAAACATGGAAGCAAGGACAGATCAGATTTAAAAAGGCCGATGCCGAATACGAGAAGACAGCCAATCAGTTAAGTCAAATGATCCTGGGACCAGCGGCCGGTTTAATGGGGGATAAACGTTTGCTCATCGTCGCGAATGGAGCGTTGCAGTACGTGCCGTTCGCCGTGTTGCCTGATCCGAAATCAGCAAGCAATACCGAAACAGATCAACGGCAACCGTTAATCGTGAAGCACGAAATCGTCAGCCTGCCGTCGGCGTCAGTGCTGGCCGCTCTGCGCAAGGAATTTCGCCATCGCAAGCCCGCTCCGAAACTCGTCGCTGTACTTGCCGATCCGGTGTTCTCGGAAGACGACCCGCGCTTTGCCCAGGCCATGACGCAGGCAAAGAAAACGACACCGGATACGACGCTTGTTGCCTTCAATGTCAGGGATTTACAATTTCGCCAGGCGGTATGGGAAGTCAGAGGGGGGTTAGGAGAAGACACGACAAAATCATTCGAGCGCTTGATTTTCAGCGGGAGAGAAGCCGAAGCCATTCTCGCTGCCACAGGATCCGTTGACAATCTGATTGCACTCGGTTTCGACGCCAGCCATGCTGCCGCTACGAGCCCTGAACTGGGCCGATACCGGATTATCCACTTTGCCACACATGGACTCTTGAACAGCGAGCATCCGGAGTTATCAGGCCTCGTGCTGTCGCTATTGGATCGCCATGGTAATCCGCAAAACGGTTTTTTGCGGCTAAATGAAATCTACAACTTGGAATTGAACGCGGATCTGGTGGTGCTCAGCGCCTGCCAGACCGCATTGGGCAAGGAGATCAGCGGTGAAGGTCTGATTTCGCTGGTGCGGGGTTTTATGTACGCGGGTACTCCCAGAGTCGTTAGCAGCTTATGGAGTGTCCAAGACGAAGCCACTGCGGAGTTGATGAAGCGTTTTTATAAGAAGATGCTGGGGAAGGAGAAGCTACGGCCCATTGCTGCGCTGCGTGCCGCACAGATCGAAATGTGGCAGAAGCAGCCGTGGCAGTCACCGTATTTCTGGGCGGCGTTCGTGCTGCAGGGTGAGTGGCGGTGAGACGGGTGAAAAGCCAGGACCGCCATTCGTGGAAAAGTCACCCGGCTTAAGTCAGGGAGGATTGATGCAAGAAACTCAGCACAAATTCTTTCGTTGGTTTGATCCTGACCCCCAAGTGGCGCGGGAAAAATACGAAACCCTTCGCCGGAAACTCGTTTTTTGGTTTGAAAGAAAAGGCTTTACTCTCGACGACATCAATGAATTTGTGAGTCAAACAATTGCTGAAGCCGTTAAAATGGTTGAGAAAAAACCGGAGATTGCCGGGATCGAACCGGAGAAATATATCTTTGGAATCGCAAAAAACCTGTGGCAACAAGATGGGATAAAGAAAAATAAAGATAGGAAAAAAAACATCTCTGTCGAAGAAATAGAGGCAGAAGGCTATGAAATCTCAGAGCCAACCGTCGGATTAGATGAAGGAATATTAAATACGATGGAAATGGAAGCATATAAAAAATGCCTGAGAAAATGTTTGCGAGGCCTCACAAGAATCGATTGTCGAATCGTTATACGATTTGCCAAAGAGGGTTATGGGTACGCTAAAAAATTTTCGCAGGAGCTCGACAAGCCGGAACAATACATTCATGTGCGAAAAAACCGGGCGTTGAAGAGCCTGCGCGTCTGTGTTGAAAAATGTCTCGGTCAATTTTGAACTTTTTGCAATGATTCCGCTTTTCCGGCAACTTTAATTATAGGGGTGAATTTGCAGCGTAGGTATGGAGAAAGAAATGCCAAACGACAAAATCGACCCCCGGACAATCCCGCGCTATCTGCTCGGCGAGCTGTCCGAAAAAGAAGAGGATCGAATTGAAGAGCGGTACTTTGCCGAAAGTGATTTGTTCGAACAAGTTGTTAATGCCGAGGATGAATTGATTCACGCCTACCTCGACAACAGGCTGACAGAGCGTGAACGGCGGCTTTTCGAACAAAATATTCTATCGCAGCCGGAGAAACGCAAGAAAGTCAAATTCATGCAGGCGCTCAAAGTCTTTGCCCGGGAGCAGGAAGGAACTCTGCCGGCCGGACTATGGAAGCGCATCAATGCCTGGCTGCATTCTCTCGCTGATTTCATATTGCCGGAAGCCCCGGTATGGAGGTTGGCGTCAATATTAGGAGCCATTTTCCTGGCGATAGTCAGCGTAAAGCTGAGCCTGAATGTCAGCGCTTTGCGCACCCAACTCGACCAACAACAGGCTGAGCGCTTGACGATACTGCAACGCGCGCAGGAATTGCAGCGGCAGGCTGAATCACAAAGCCGGCGCAACGAGGAACTGGCCGGCCAACTCCAAAGCGAGCGAAATCAGCGGACGGACTTGGAGCAACAACTTCTGGAGCAGCGTGGGACTGAAAAAGGTTTAGTGGCCATTTCTCTTTACCCTAGTACCGCCCAAAGCAGCCGCGGCGGCAATACGCTCCCCAAATCGCAAATCGAACAGGAAGACCAAGTGGTGAAGCTCGTGCTTTATCTCGAAGACGATACGCCTTATAAAAGCTATCAGATCTATCTCGAAACGGTTGCAGGCGATACGCTTTGGAGCCAATTTCAAAAACTCGTCACGCCACCGATTGGGGAGCGGAAACTTCTACACCTATTGCTGACGGCGAATATTCTAGCTCATGATGATTATATCATTACGGTTAAGGGAATCAATTCGCTGGGCGAGACCAAAGAATTAAGTAGCTACTCTTTTCGGGTAGCAAAAAAATAGCTCGAATGCCGGCATCTTTCGGATTTCTTTCGATTCAACTCTCTATTGACTTACCTACCTGAAGCAAAACCTCTCTCTCTCTCTCTCAACTCATCCCTCTGCTCGCCAACCCTAAAAATAGTTTTGAAAAAATTTCAACTTTTTGTGAAAGAATTTGAGTGCACAACACAATATTTAAATAGAAGGCCGAGGTCATGCTTGCGGCAGCCGCTGAAAAATCCCTTTGGGCTCATCAGCAGCAAAAATGTTTTTCTCTGGTTGAGGTCAAATCGGTGGTGTCAAAGTTTTTTCAATTCAAATTCTGCCAATGTGGCAGGGAAAGGAGCGAAATGTGATGAGACACAAAATCAGTTCAAGTTTGCTGGTGGCATTTTTGCTTGCCGACGTTTTGGCAAACACGGGTTGCGGTGAAAAATCAAACAGTCCAAATGGTCCAAATGATACTCCTCCTAAACCCATTGTTCTGCCCCCGGGTGTAACCAAACTGGTGCTCGGGAAAGCTTTCAATAATCAACAAGATTGCGAGATCACTGAACCCTTCTCCTTGCCAATTAGGTTCCCTGCAAGTACAACCCAAGTTGCCTATCAACTTGTTATTGACCCCGAAAAAGTCCAGAGTGTCCAGATTTCTCTCAAAGGGAATGGTCTTGAAGGAGGGATTCGGACCGTGTACTGCGACAAATTTGTGATTATCCTGGGATCTCCCAGGCAAAATCAGTATGGCGGGACCGTCAGCCGTCTTAACGGCAATGCATTCAGAACCGGAACTTATGCTTTCACTTTTACCGTTGACGGAAATTCAGTGGAGGTGCCTTTTGATGTGCAGTAATAAAAGCGGAGCTGGCGGTATCGTTGCAAAATAGAGCCGGCAAATTAGTTGATATGGCAAGAGTTTAGCCTTCTGAAAATCATTTCATTTTCAAGTCATTCGCAGAAATCTTTTTTGAATTAAGGAGGTTGTCATGAAGCGTTGTTTTGTTATTCTCGCGGTGGCGCTGAGCCTCGTGCTTGCACGGGTTGCTGATGCCCAAAACTTTTCAATCGACGGTGAGTGGAGCGGGACCACTTCGCAGGGAAAGAAGATCGACTTTAGCACCAAAGACAATGGTCTTTGGGCCATATCGGTTGACTTTGTCTTCAACTTTGGCTCCTGTACCTTGTCGGGACCTGCTTCTCGACGCAACTTTCAAACTCCTATAGTGGTTATAGCCGAAAATAAATTTTCGGTTAGTGTTTCCCAGCGAATATCCGTTACTGGCATGTTCACCTCAGATACCACCGCTTCAGGAACAATTCGGGCGGAGGTGAACGTGCCCGGTTGCCAAGGTCAGGCTGAAACCTCGTGGAGGGCCAGGAAGACAATCAGTACTGGCGTTCAGGCGAGGGATGAAGTTCCTCGCCAATTCAGTTTAAGCCAAAATTACCCGAACCCGTTCAATCCGTCCACCATCATTGTGTACACGTTGCCACAACCTTCACATGTTGAGCTGAAAGTCTATGACTTGCACGGTCGAGAAGTGCAAGTGTCGGTGATAGGCAGGAAAGAAGCAGGAAAATATTCGATTGAGCTCAATGCGATCTCTTGGCCAAGTGGAGTTTATTTTTACCAGCTTCGCGCCGGAAATTTTGTGGCAACAAAAAAGCTAATTTTGTTGAAATAAGTCGCCATGGGACAAGAAGATGAACTTTGGCGATCCGATAGGACTCAACTGGTGTTAGTTTTATCTAAATTCCAACTCGTTCACACTTGGAGGTGAAAAATGAGAAAACGCACATGCCAAATCATTCTCTTGGTTTTCATGGCGATCCAATGGTGCGCCGTGGCGCAATCCCAAGAGCAGTCCAAACGTGCTGAAGTAACCAATCTGCTTCGGATCGCGAGTCATCATTTCGGAGCACAAGACAGCTCATCGGTATTTATCTTGGCCGCAGGTGATACGGTAAAAATCAGCCCTGATAGCACAAGATCGTTTACAGAAACTATTAGTTCAAGCGGCTGTGGTGTGGTGACTGGTTATAATGTTCAAAAAGTTTTACCCGGGTTCATGACTTTCACTGACAAGGGCGTCAGCCAAGAGATCATTGGAAGTAAATTCACGATCAAATTCGACCTCGCGGTCAGTGCTTCTGCATCTCCTGGATTTCATAACATCAAGCTGACTTACCAATTTTTTTCCGGCACTACTTTCCGTTGTTCACGGGAATTGACTTATGTTGTCAATATCGATTCGGATGTTCCTCCAACGGCTGACTTTACCGGTAATCCCACAAGCGGATCGAAGCCTTTGACCGTGCAGTTTACCGACGCCTCCACTGGTCAGATCACCAGCCGCTCGTGGAATTTTGGCGATGGACAAACGAGCACGGCAACCAGCCCGTCACATACCTACGTCAATTCCGGCTCCTACACGGTATCCCTGACTGTCACCGGCCCGGGTGGTTCCAACACCAAGACACGACCGAATTACATCAGGGTGACTGAGCCGCCGCCGCCGGTGGCGAATTTCTCCGGTTCGCCAACTTCCGGTGTGAAGCCATTGACGGTGCAGTTTAGTGATTCATCGACCGGGCAAATTATCAGCCGCTCGTGGAATTTCGGCGACGGACAAACGAGCACGGTAACCAACCCGTCCCATACCTACGTCAATTCCGGCTCGTACACGGTATCCCTAACTGTCACCGGCCCGGGTGGTTCCAACACCAAGACACAAACGAATTACATCACGGTGACTGAGCCACCGCCTCCGGTGGCTGATTTCACTGGGTCACCGGTTTCCGGAGTGAAACCATTAACGGTGCAATTCACGGATAAGTCGACTGGGCAGATCACCAGCCGCTCGTGGAATTTCGGCGACGGGCAAACGAGCACGGCAACCAGTCCGTCGCATACCTACGTCAATTCCGGGTCGTACACGGTATCCCTGACTGTCACTGGCCCGGGTGGTTCCAACACCAAGACACGAACGAATTACCTCACGGTGAGTGAGACGCCCATAGCGGATTTCATCGGCGTACCGACGGCGGGACCGAAACCACTGACAGTGCAATTCACCGATAAGTCGGCCGGGCAGATTACCAGCCGCTCGTGGAATTTTGGCGATGGACAAACCAGCACGGCGACGAACCCCTCGCATACCTATCTCAATGACGGCGCATATACGGTTTCGTTGACGGTTAGCGGCCCAGGTGGAACGCATACCAAGACGCGTGAGAATTATATCGCCATTCGAGAAGTTTTATCATTGCACGTTTCGACCACCGGCAACGATGCCAATCCCGGCACCGGCAACGCGCCACTTCGTAACATCCAAACGGCGCTGGATCGCGCCGGAGTTGGCGATACGGTCAAAGTCGCGGGAGGGACTTATAGCGAAAATCTTTCTACTACTGCCAAGGTCGTGTTGCTCGGCGGCTACGATGACGCCTTTGCCAATTCGGTGCGTGATATTTTCAACAACAAAACGATCATCAAACCGGCTTCTGGAACGATGCTCACCGACGCCAAGAGCTCCACGATTGACGGTTTCATTTTCGACGGCGGCGGCGGCGCCAACAACGCCATTGCGATTACGGCCGGCCACGCCATCATCACCCATAATATTATTCACCGTTTTTTCAAAAGCTTTGCCGTCGGAATCGATGTGCCCGCGGGCGTGAGCGCGGCCATCAAGAATAATACGATCACCAACAACATGCTGTCGGGCGGCGGCACGATCAACTATGCGTTATACCTCCGCGGCAATGCCGGCAACGCCACCGTGGTGCAGAATAATATTGTCTTCAAGAATGATGTCGGCATTTATATCGCACCCGCCGGTGTTCAAGCGAACTATAATTGTGTATTTGGGAGCCGATTCAAAAATTACGATGGCGCCAATGGAGTTGCCGGCGCCAATGACATTGCTGCCGATCCTCAATTTGCGGATGCAGTGAACGGAGATTTTCGCCTGAAAACGGCTCCTCCTGCTTCGCCTTGCATTGATGCGGGGAATCCGGCGGATGCAGTCGGCGATGAATCCCCACCCAATAGCCGCATCGATATCGGCGCCTACGGCGGCACAAGAAATGCGCCCCGATCACAAGAAGCCGCGATTGGTTTAAATCCCTCAACTTTCCAATTCACCGCTACTCTGGGTGGAAATAAGCCTCCGACACAAACGTTGAGCGTCCAAAATACCGGCGCGAGCGGCAGCACATTGAATTGGAGTGCTGCTGTCAATGCCTCCTGGTTGACGCTGTCACCTGCCGGTGGATCGCTCGCCTCCGGAGTTAGCCAAAACGTAACGCTGTCGATCAACATAGCGAATTTGGCTGTTGGCGTTCATAACGCGACGATCACGATCTCTGATCCCAACGCCAACAACAGTCCACAAACCACAACGGTTAAATTGACGATCACCACTACCTCAAGGCTTATTCGGGTGGTTAATACCAGTGCCTCTCCAGGCAGTACGGTGAATGTACCTATCGAACTGGCCGCACAGGGTAATGAGAATGCGTTGGGATTCAGTTTGGTGTTTGACGCGTCGATTTTAAGCAATCCTCAGGCAGTTCGTGGAAAAGACGCCGGCGCTGCCACACTCAACACCAATTCCAGTCAAACCAACTCAGGCCGATATGGGATCACCCTTGCCCTGCCTACCGGGCAGCAGTTTGCCGCTGGCACTCTCGAGATCGTCGCCGTCACCTTTTCTGTGAATACAAATATATCGGCGGATTCAACTACGCTCGGGTTCGGAGATCAACCGATTGCAAGAGAGGTGGTGGATGTCAACGCCAACGCCTTGCTCGCGGGCTGGACACCAGGCACAGTGAGAATAGCCCGCGGCTATGAGGCCGATGTTGCTCCACGTCCCAATGGCAGCAACAATGGCAGCGTCACGACTGCCGATTGGGTACAGGTCGGACGTTTTGCTGCCGCATTGGATCAACCTCGCACCGATGTGAATGAATTCCAAAGAGCCGATTGCGCACCAAGACCATGCGGTGATGGTCGTATCACCACTGCCGATTGGGTTCAGGCCGGGCGTTACGCAGCAGGCTTGGACCCCGTCGTTCCAGCCTGTGGCTCGCTTAGTACCACCTCTTCAATAACCAGTGTAACAAATACTGATTTGGTTGTCGCGGATGGATTGTCAAAGGCAGCGGGCACCCGCACGGTTCACGTTGTCGATTCAACCGTCAAGCGCGGCCAGATGGATTCCATAGCCGTGGCGCTTGAAGCGCAGGGCGATGAGAACGCGTTGGGTTTCAGCTTGAATTTTGACCAGAACTTGCTGGCTTTCAAGCAAGCGAAGCTGGGAAATGGTGCAACCGGCGCTACACTCAATGTGAACGCCAGCCAAACGGCCAATGGCCGCTTGGGCATGGCTCTGGCTTTGCCGGCGGGGCAGAAATTTGCCGCTGCCACACACCAGATTGTCATCGTGATTTTCTCGGTAAATTCAAATCCTTCCACGACCTCAACGATGATCAGCTTCGGAGATCAGCCGATTGCGCGAGAGATAGTGGATGTGAATGCCAACGCTTTGTCGACAATCTGGACTCCTGGAACGATTATGATTGAGAACCCAACCTCGGCCAAGGAATCCGCCAACGGAATGCCAACATCGTTTGAGCTGGAACAGAATTATCCCAATCCGTTCAATCCAACCACGACGATTGCGTATGCCTTGCCGCAGGCGGAACAGGTGGAACTGAAAGTTTATGATTTGCAAGGCCACGAGATACGCGTCTTGGTGAATGAAAAGAAAGCGGCTGGAAGATACACGATTGAATTTGACGCGACCACTTTACCGACTGGCGTCTATTTTTATCAGCTTCGCGCCGGGCAATTTGTTCAAACGAAGAAACTCATGTTGATGAAATAAAAAAATTTTCAAGGCGGCGACGGGGGTGCCGCCTTGACACCACAATGGCCGTGGCGCTGAAATTTATAGTCGAAAAATTCCTTTGAAAAAGGAAATTTTGTTGCCATATTTTCCTTTAAAAAAGGAAACTTGTCATGAAAGAGGTGCTCAAGACCATCATCAAAGATTGGCAAAAGGCTTTCCCCAAGTCTGAGGTTCGAGAGCGGAAATTAAAGGTTCCGCTCGACTCAAAACAATCATGGTTCAGCCCTGCTGGAAATGGTTGCTGGCGCGACCGTGAACAGTAGGCGGGCAAGAAAAAGAATTGTTCCAACTTGGCGGCTCCCTCTGTGGCGCGAGAAAAGGGATTGACTTCTCCTTGACTTTGCCCAAAATTTTCTGCATCTTTTGTCCCACCGTTTTACAAGTCATTTGCACGATAAGTTTTCCATCACTAACCGACGAGGAGGAAGGGCATGGAAAGACGGCACAAAACCAAATGGGTTGCTGTAGCGCTTTTTCTCATTTTTCCACTGTTTTCTTTTGCTCAGACGGCGGAAAAAGATCATCTGTCCAAGCCGCGCGCGCTCGAGATGCAGTTCGATTCGCACCTGAATCGCGACAACCTGCGGAATTGGATGAAGCGCCTGTCGGCGCGGCCGCATCACGTCGGCTCGCCGTATGGCAAGGAAAACGCCGAGTTCATGGCGGCGCAATTCAAGTCGTGGGGATATGAGACCGAGATCGAAACGTTTCACGTGCTCTTTCCGACGCCGAAAACGCGCGTGCTCGAAATGATCGCGCCGGTGAAATTTACGCCGACTCTCTCCGAGCCGCCGCTGAAAGAAGATGCCACCTCGAATCAAACCAACGAGCAGCTTCCTGTCTACAACGCTTATTCGGTTGACGGCGAGGTGACCGGTGAGCTGGTCTACGTCAATTACGGCGTGCCGAGAGATTACGAAGAGCTTGAGCAACGCGGCATCGACGTCAAAGGCAAGATCGTCATTGCGCGCTACGGCGGCTCGTGGCGCGGCATCAAGCCGAAAGTTGCGGCGGAGCATGGCGCCATCGGTTGTCTCATTTATTCCGATCCGCGTGATGACGGTTATTTTCAAGGCGAGGTTTATCCCAAGGGCGCTTATCGCAACGAGCGCGGCGCGCAACGCGGCTCGGTCGCGGACATGCCGCTTTATCCCGGCGATCCGCTCACGCCCTCAATCGGCGCAACGAAAGACGCGAAGCGGCTGCCAATTAAAGAAGCGCCAACATTGACCAAGATACCGGTGATGCCGATTTCTTATAGCGATGCCAGGCCACTGCTGCAAGCGCTCGGCGGTCCGGTGGCGCCGGAGTCATGGCGCGGTGCGCTTCCCATCACGTACCATCTCGGCCCCGGCCCGGCCAAAGTTCGCCTCAAGCTCGAATTCAACTGGAATATCGCGCCGGCTTACGACGTGATCGCGAGAATAAAAGGAAGTGAGTATCCGGACGAATGGATCATTCGCGGCAATCATCACGATGCGTGGGTGAACGGCGCGGACGATCCGATCAGCGGCATGGTGGCGACGATGGAGGAAGCACGCGCTATCGGCGAGTTGGTCAAAACCGGATGGAAACCGAAGCGAACAATTATTTATTGCGCGTGGGACGCCGAAGAGCCGGGGCTGCTCGGCTCCACCGAGTGGGCGGAAGCGCATGCGGATGAGTTGAAAAACAAGGCGGTGATTTATATCAACTCCGATTCGAATGGCCGCGGCTTTTTGGGCATGGGCGGCTCGCACACGCTGGAAAAATTCATCAACCAAGTTGCGCGCGACGTCGTCGATCCGCAAAAGCAAATCAGCGTCGCGGATCGCACCCGCGCCTGGCGAATTGTGCGCGGCAGTCCGGAAGATCGCAAGGAAGCGCGTGACCGCAATGATCTGCGCATCTATGCGCTGGGCTCCGGCTCTGATTACACGCCTTTCTTGCAGCATCTCGGCGTCGCCTCGCTCAATCTTGGCTATGGCGGCGAAGACGGCGGCGGGTCTTATCATTCGGTTTACGATTCGTTCGACCACTACACGCGTTTCGGCGACCCCGATTTTGATTATGGCCTCGCGCTCGCGCAAACCGCCGGCCGCGCCGTGCTCCGACTTGCCGACGCCGAGGTGCTGCCGTTCGAGTTTACCAATTTTGCCGAAACGGTGGCGAAGTATGCCAAGGAAGTGGCGAAGCTGGCGGACGACATGCGCGAAGAGACCGAGGAAAAGAATCGCCGCATTCAAGAGAAAACTTTGGAAGCGGCCGCCGACCCCAAAGAAACTTACCTCGTGCCACTGCCGCAGGCGCCGGTGCCCTTTCTCAATTTTGCCCCGTTGCAAAATGCCGTCAGCCGCCTGCAACAAAGCGCGCGCGATTACGACCGCAGCGCGAGCCATTTCGCTGCGAACGGTCAAGCGCTGCCGGCTGAAAAGAAGAAAGCGCTCAATGCCATCTTGATGAAAACGGAACGCGCATTGACCCGCAGCGACGGGTTGCCGCGGCGGCCGTGGTTTATTCATCAAATTTATGCTCCCGGATTTTACACCGGTTATGGCGTCAAAACGCTGCCGGCGATACGCGAAGCGATCGAGCAAAGAAATTGGCAAGAGGCCAACGAGCAAGTGGAAATCGTTGCGAGAGTTATCCAAGGCTTTGCCGATGAAATCGACCGCGCCGCGGCTGTCGTTGCGGCGGCGACAAATTAGTGAAATCTTCGCTCTACAGGCAAACATTTTTAACCGCGAATCAAGGCTAATGAGCGCTAATATTTTTAATTCGCGTTAATTCGCGCACATTCGCGGTTGACCTTGTTTGGCTGCGCCCGTTGGGTTGCGGCTCATTGATGCAAGGCTGCGGCATCCACGTTTGTCCATATCATCCGCGTTAGGTTATGCCCGGATCGACATTAAAGCTTTTCACCCTTCTCTTTGCGCTCGGTGCGGTTGAAAACTTGAAATCTCAAATCGCGCCGCCCACCTTCGAGCATATCTCTTTGGAGCACGGTCTTTCGCAAGCGACGGTTTACGCGATTTTGCAGGATGGCCGCGGCTTTATGGGGTTCGGCACGCAAGACGGCTTGAGCCGCTTCGACGGCTACAGCTTCGTGGTTTACCGGCATTCACAGACCGACTCCAATTCGCTCCCGGACAACTGGATTTGGTGCTTGTACGAAGATCGCTTCACGCCGGGCGTGCTGTGGATCGGCACGCAAAATGGCTTGAGCCGTTTTGATGGCGTCACCAATCGCTTTACCACATTCAAACACAACTCGCAGGATGGCAACAGTCTGAGCCACAATTACATCAAGGTGATTTATCAGGATCGCGCCGGCCGGCTGTGGATCGGCACCGAAGGCGGCGGCTTGAATCGGCTTGATTTCCGAACCGGACACGTCAAACGCTATCAGCATGATCCGAAAAATCCTAACAGTCTGAGCCACAATCGCGTCACGTCGATTTTTGAAGATGATGACGGCCGGCTGTGGATTGGCACGCTCGGCGGCGGTCTCGATTGTCTCGATCCGAACACGGAGAAATTCACGCATTACCGGGCCGATTCGAAAGATGCAAATAATCTCAACTCGAATCATGTGATGTGTCTTTATGCCGATTCGACGCGAAGAGGAATCCTTTGGATTGGTACGTATGGCGGCGGCCTGAATCGCTTTGATCTGAAAAGTAAAATGTTTTCCCGATTCGAGCACGACCCGGACAACCCCAACACGTTGAGCGACAACCGTGTGTTCGATATTTGCAGCGAGGCGAGCGGCGCGTTGTGGATCGGAACATTTGCCGGCGGCTTGAATCGTTACGATCCCGAAAAAAATATTTTCACACGCTTTCAAAACGACCCGCGGCAAGCGCAAAGCCTGAGCGCCGATTTTGTCCGGGCGGTTTTTCTCGATCAATCCGGCAATCTTTGGATCGGCACCCACTTGGGCGGCTTGAACAAATTCGATCTCAAGCCCAAAAAATTTTGGCACTATCGCCATGATCCCCATCGGCCGCAAAGCTTGCAAAATGATTTTGTCAACGCGATACACGAGAGTCCGGAGGGGGCGCTCTGGATCGGCACCAATACCGGATTGGACAAGCTCGAACGCGAGGGAAAAGCTTTTCAGCACCTCGCTCTGCTTTCACCGAAAACGTCGAACGGCAAAATTTACATTGCGGCAATCTGGCAGCAAGATGCCAGCACGCTCTGGCTCGGCACGCTGGGCGAAGGCCTGCTGAAATATCAAATTACTACCGGTGCCGTTAAACAGTTCAAGCACGATCCGCAAGATGCCGCGGGCCTTTCGGATAATCGGATCAACGCGTTGCATCAAAGCCGGCAAGGAACGTTGTGGCTCGGCACATGGCGCGGGTTGAATGCTTTCGATCTTGCCACCGAGGCCGTTGCCAGCTTCCAGCCCGACCCACAGAATCCCAACAGTCTCAGCCACCAGGAAGTTTTGTGCATCCGCGAGGACAGAAAGGGCAACCTTTGGGTCGGCACTAACGGCGGCGGCTTGAATAAATTCGATCCGATGACAAAACGATTCACCCACTTTGTGCACGATCCGCAACATCCCCACAGCCTCAGCCATAATATCGTTACTGCCATTTTTGAAGATATCAATGGTAGCCTTTGGTTCGGCACGAGTGATGGGCTAAATCACTTCGATGCCGAACGCGAGCAATTTGTCCATTACCTGGAAGCGGATGGTCTGCCCAACGGCAAAATTTGCGGCATTCTCGGCGATAGCGACGGCAATCTTTGGATCAGCACGTGGGGCGGAATTTCGCGGTTCAATCCAACGCTGCGGCAATTTCGCAACTATGACCGGGCGGACGGCTTGGGTGGACAATCTTTTCGGGATGGCGCGGCTTTTCATTCTCCTGCGGGGGAAATCTTCTTCGGTGGCATTCACGGGTTGAATCGTTTTCATCCACAAAACGTGCAAGACGACCAGCGCCCGCCGCGCGTCGTCATCACCTCATTCAAAATTTTCGACATGCCGGCCGAGCTTGACACGGCCATTGCCGCCATTAAAACGATCAAACTGTCGCATCGGGAGAATTTTTTTTCGTTCGAGTTTGCGGCGCTGGATTACACGCAGCCACAGAAAAACCGTTACGCTTATAAAATGGAAGGCTTTGACAAAAATTGGATTCAATCCGGCACGCGCCGCTACGCGAGCTACACCAATCTCGACGCCGGCACGTATCAATTTCACGTGCGCGGCTCCAACCATGACGGCGTGTGGAACGAGCAAGGCGCGGCGGTGCGCCTCGTCATCACGCCGCCGTTTTGGAAAACCTGGTGGTTTCGGATTTTGGCGACGGCGGCGATCATCGGCCTGCTCGCATTGGTTTATCGCTACCGCGTGTCCCAGCTTTTGGAAGTCGAGCGCTTGCGCGTGCGCATCGCCAGTGACCTGCACGATGACATTGGCGCCTCGCTGACGAAAATTTCCTTGCATTCCGAGCTAGTTGAGGAAAGCTCCGAGCCAAACGAGATTCGCGATTCGCTGCGCAAGATCGGCGCGATGAGCCGCGAGCTGGTGACGACGATGAGCGACATCGTGTGGTCGATCGACGCGCGCAACGACACCGTCGGCGATTTGGTCGATCGCATGCGGGATTTTGCCGCGGGCGTTTTGTCGACCAAAGCCGTCGCCGTTACGTTCGATCTGGCCGGCTTAGAGATGCAAAAGAAATTGCCGGTCCATCTCCGGCAAAATATTTATTTGATTTTCAAAGAGGCGATCAACAACATCGCCAAGCATGCCGCCGCTTCGCGGGTCGAGGTGCAGATCAAAAACGCCGAGGGCAAATTCCGCATGGCCGTTCGCGACGACGGCCAAGGCTGGCACAGGAATGAATACGAAAAGCTGACCGGCCACGGTTTGCGCAACATGAAAATGCGGGCGGTGCGCATCGGCGGCCATTTGGATATTTCAAAAAATGGTGGCTGCACGGTAAGCCTAACCGCGCCGGCGTTACGGTGAATCAGTGATCAGTGACCAGTGATCAGTAACCAGTTCATGTCATTAAGTTAAGAAGGCTGTCATTCTGGAAGAATCCTGTTACAAACCAGCAAACGGCTGCATTCCAACAAGTTTCCTCCGGAATGACAAGATCGTTGCTTAACTTAATGACATGAAGTAACCAGTGACACTGAATACTGATTACTGATTACTGGCCACTGAATACTGGCTTTTGACAAAACTACATTTTCATGGGGTTTACAATTGGCCGGCAAAAGCTTAGATTATGCCATGATCTCTGTGGCCATCATCGAAGACGACGAGGATATCCGCGAGGGTATCCAAAAATATCTGAACAAGCAGCCGGGCTTTTCGTGCCGCCTTGCCGAAGAGTCCGTGGAAGAGTTTTTGTCGCATAAGCTCGAAGACGAAGCGCCTGACGTGATTCTCATGGACATCGGCCTGCCGGGCATGTCGGGCATCGACGGGATCAAGCTGATCAAACAAAAAGACCCCGGCATCGACATCGTCATGCTGACGATTTACCATGATTCGCACAAAATTTTTGAAGCGCTGCGCGCCGGTGCCTCGGGATATTTGCTGAAGAACACCCCGCTTGTCGAGATTAAAGAAGCTATCGAGCAACTGCAAGCGGGCGGGGCGCCGATGTCCCCGCAAATCGCCCGCAAAGTCATCGAGCATTTCAATCCCGCCAACAAACCCGAGCCGGAATCCCCGCTCACCGCCAAAGAGAAGGAAATCGTCGTCGGCTTGGTGGATGGCTTGAGCTACAAAATGATCGGCGACCGCATGAACATTTCCGTCGAGACCGTGCGCTTTCATATCAAAAATATCTACCAAAAACTTCACGTTCATTCCAAAGCCGAAGTGATTACCAAATCGCTGCGCGGAGAGATTTGAGGGAAAAACGTGAGGCGTTAAACGTAAGGCGTAAAATGTAAAAGCATAAAGTGTAAGACCTAATGAGTAGCCGGTTAAATTTTGCTTTTGTCTTGCTCGCGCTTCTTGCCGCTGTCTCCTCCTCTGTTGCCCAGATACTTTCATTCCGGAATTATACTTCTAAAGACGGCCTCCTCGCCAATGGCATCCGGCCGCTTTTTCAAGATTCACGCGGTTATCTCTGGATTGGAACAGCGGAGGGCGTGAGCGTTTACGACGGCGCCGCTTTCATCAATTACAGAACCGGAAACGGGCTGTCGATGAATCATATCACATGCATCACCGAAAGCCGCGCTTCACCGGGCGCGATTTGGATTGGCACGCAAGGCGGCGGCCTCAACACTTTTGCCAACGGCCGTTTTGCGGCCGTTCATCTTGATTCGACGGATGAATCCAAATTTGTTAATGCGCTGATGGAGGACAGCTTTGGAACGATGTGGTGTGGGACCGCCGGCGGCGTGTACCAAATTCGTGACAATCGGGTAATTCCTTTCAAAACCGAGGGCGAATCTTTATCGGCAGTGGATATTGTCGAAGCGGCCGATGGCGCCGTGTGGATCGGTTTTGAACGAGTTGTTTACATTTATTCACCCCAAAAGCAAGGCACAACCCATATCGAGTTGTCGCTGAGCCAGAAGGGGTCGGTCCAATGCCTGTTTGCCGATCGTGAGGGAAACGTGTGGATTGGCACTCGTGACGGTCTGCTCCTGCAGTTTAGTGGCACTGCGTTGATCAGCCGGCGCCGCATTGCGGATGATTATCTGTGGCAGATTTTCGATGATCCTCTCGGCAACCTTTGGATATGCTCCGAGTCCGGTATTTTGAAAATGGTCAAATCTCCGGTCGCTTCCGGAAAGATCGCTCGCTATACTGTTGAAAATGGCCTGCCCGAAAATAGAATCATCTCCGGCCTGCTCGACCGGGAAGGGAATTTTTGGTTTGGCACGCCAAGCAAGGGCCTTTGCAAATGGGCGAACAAAAACATTCTGACGTTTCCGCTAACCGCGCTGCCCGGCGAACATTACTATCATCCTCCGGCAGCCGTGAGCGGTGAAGGCCATTTCTGGGTCATTGCCGGCGATGGCCTCCGGGAAATCTGGAATGACGAAAAGGGAAATTGGCGCGAGCATCTGCACCGATTTAGCCAGCCGGGACGCCAGCGACATCTGAGTTCGGTTAGCGTTGATGCGAAAAGCCGGCTCTGGGTGGGATTTATCGATAGCGATATTCATGGCTACGAGGTGACCTCGCGACCGGATCGTGCTTCTCATCTTACCCTGGCAAAAAATCTTCGCATCGGTGTCGAGCTTCCCAAAGCCACTCGCCAATGTTTTTTCGTGGATGAAAATAATCGAATGTGGCTGAGTCTGGAGGGCATGGGCATTCTTCAAATCGAGCTCAACGGTGAGCCGAAGACGCTTGCAACATACACGATGAAAGAGGGCTTGCCGGATCATTCCATCCGGGCGATCTATGAGGATCGGCAAGGTAATATGTGGTTTGGCGGGTATGAAGGAGGAGTTGCTGTGCTTTCCCCCTCGGGAAAAATGCGAAAATTCACCCGCGTCGAGGGCTTGCCGGATGAGCATGTGCGCGCCATTCATCAGGATCGCGATGGCAGCATTTGGATCGGCACGCGCGATGGCGGGCTCGCGGTTTATGCCGGGGGAAAATTTAAAACAATCTCGGTCAACGAGGGGCTGCTGAGTAATACCATCTGGAGCATTGGTGAGGACGATGACGACTCCGCCCCGCGTCCCAAGGGTGTGGAAGCGGAGCGGGAGCGGGGTAGACTTTGGGTGGGAACGGCGCTGGGCATGCAAAGCCTCGATAAGAACAAGCTGCAACCGCTTCCCATCCGAAATGATTTGTTGATCGGAGCCGTGCATGGTTGCGGCGTGTATCGCAACCGGTTGGTTTGGATGGCGACGGCGGAAGCCTTTGCCATCTATGATTTTGCCGGGGAGGCGCCCAACTTGACGCCGCCACCTATTCACCTCACACGAATGCTGATGAACGCCGAAACGATTGATCTGCGAAACAAATTGGATTTTCCCCATCATCAAAATCATTGCACGATCGAGTTCACCGGCATCAGCTTGAAGGATGAGAAAGCCACGCGTTATCAATATCGCTTGCTTGGCGTTGTGCCGGATTGGTGTCCGCCGACCAGCCAGCGCGCCGTAACCTTTGCAACTTTGGAACCGGGGGCGTACACATTTGAAGTGAGAGCGATCAATAATGACGGCGTGCATAGCCTACGGCCCGCTACCGCTACCTTTACGATTCTCCCGCCTTTCTGGCAGCGATGGTGGTTTCGGATTTTAGTGAGTGTCACGATTATCGCCATTCTCGCCGCGCTCTATCAATATCGTGTCGCCAAATTGCTGGAGATCGAGCGCACGCGCCTGCGCATCGCGCGTGATTTGCACGACGAAGTCGGCAGCACGCTCAGCAGCATTTCCTATTTTGCCCAGGCGATCCGCAATGCAGTGGATGCGCGCGTTTTGAACGGGTCGGAAAAATTTCTCTCGCTCATCGCAGAAAGCTCGTCGTCTGCGAGGGAGGCGATCAGCGACATCATCTGGTCGATTGATCCGACCAACGACGATTGGGAGAAAATCTCTGCAAAACTGCGGCGGTATGCTGCGGATTTGTTCGAAAGCAAAGCCATTCGCTATCAGATCGATTTGCCAACTTCATTTCCTCTTGATAAGATACGAATGGAGCGGCGGCGCCATTTCTGGCTCATATTCAAAGAGATGGTGACCAACGCTGCCAAACACTCGCGGTGCACCGAAGTTCAAATTGAGCTTTCGGCCCATGGCAAATTGCTGCGCTTGCTCGTGCAGGATAACGGCATCGGCCTCGATCCAGAGCTACCGACAAATGGCAACGGCGTCCACAATATCCGCGCGCGCGCGCAGAGCCTGAGAGCGCATCTTGATCTTCAAACTTTGCCCGGAGCCGGGACGCGGTGGGAGATCACATTTCCGGCTTAAAAACGCATGGATATGCGCTGTTTTGAGCTGCCGGATTTTTTATTTTATAGATATTTCCCGAAAAGGCAAAACGATTTTGAGCAAAACCGTAGCGCAGACATCTTGTCTGCAGTCAGGATGACCGCGCTATGTTCTCCACCAATAACTCGAGACCGTACCTTTCTTTTTCTTTGAAGAATAGCCTATGGCTACGACCAAGAACATGATCGGCGTCTCGATCATCGAAGACAATCATTTTCTGCGTACAGGATGGTTGGCGGCGCTGCAAACCGTTCCGGATTTCGTGGTGATTGGCTCGCACGCGAGCTGCGAAGAGGCGTTTCAGTCGCCCGATATTGGCGATGCTGACGTCGTGCTCATGGACATCGGGTTGCCCGGAATGTCCGGCATCGAAGGGGTAAAGTATTTAGCGGAGCATTTTCCGAGCATAGCGACGATTATGTGCACGGTCTACGACGACGATCAAAAAATTTTTGACGCCCTCTGTGCCGGCGCAGTCGGTTATCTGCTCAAAGAAATCGAAGCGCCGGAGCTGATCAAAGCGATTCGCGAGGCGGCCGCCGGCGGCTCTCCTATGACGCCGAATATTGCCCGCAAAGTTATTGCCACCTTTCACAAAACCCCCGCCAAGACAACGGAGCCATTGACCGCAGGCGAATCCGAAGTGCTGCGCCTTCTGGCGCAAGGAAAATCGTACGCCGCCATTGCCGGCGAAGTGCATCTCTCGCTCGACGGCGTGCGCACGCGCATCCGGCGCATTTATGAAAAGCTTCACGTCCACACCCGTAGCGAGGCGGTTGCCAAAGGATTGTCGCAGCGCTTGATCCAGCCGCGGTTCTAAAAACTCTTTCTCCCCTCATCCCCATCGGTGTCAGGCTAACGATACGTTCGCAAGAGTTGATTGAGATTTCGTCCCGTCAGGGGCGCCCGATAATAGCCCATTAATTTATTGATGGGAATAAGAGCCAATTCGTTCACATGAGTCCCGAAGGGAAGAATGAAAATGGCGCATTGCCGGTTACTCACTCGTTGTTTTCAATTGTCCCTTACGGGACTTGAGGACGTTTGATCAACTCATTTCCCAGAGATAAAATCTCTGGGCTATTTCTCACGCTGTCCCTACGGGACAAAGTTGCCGAGTTGCCTTGGCTTGACACCTATGCCCCTCATCCCTTCCCCATCTTCCTTTCCTCCCATTTTCATGTAGGTCATTTCTTTTCCAAAACACATTTCCATGTGTTGAATCAGTCTCGTGTTATAAATAAATTGTGTTGTGCACAAACGAAAAATAACTCTCAAACCATGAAAGGAGAAATCACATGCGTCATCAAAATCTTTTGCCTGTTTTTGTGGGCCTCATGGCAACAATGGCCTTGCCGGGCTGCAAAGAAGAGCAGGCCAAGGCAAATTTGCCGCTGGCTCATTCCTCCGGCCGTCTCTATCTCGACGTTCACAATCGTATCGAGGGGTTGACGGCCGAGGCGGTCGCCGGCGCCCACCAAAAAGACCTGGCGATTCAGGGAAAGTACCGCGTGAATTATCTGAAATATTGGTACGACGAAGGCACGGGCAAGGTCTTCTGCCTGGTCGAAGCGCCGAATGCAGAAGCCGCCGCAACCGTGCACAAAGAGGCTCACGGTCTCGTTGCCGACGAGATCGTTGAAGTCAAGGAAGGTCATTAAAATTAAAACGAAGAGGGAGCGCGGACTTTCATGTCCGCGATGTGCTCGTGGACTAGAAAGTCCACGCTCCCGTCGGTCAAAAAGGAGATTTTATCATGAAAACCCGAATTTTTATTCTCTTTTCCATCGCGGCTGCCGCGATGATCTTTGGCTGTGACAACAAGCAACCCATGGAGCCTGCGCCGAATCCGGATGCACAATTGGAAGAAGTGCGCAGTGCGACCGCGAAATATCTCGACATCAATCAAGCCTTCGCCGATGGCTATGCGAATATCAACGTCGTTGTGCCGAAGATGGGCCATCATTATCTGAAGGCGGCCTGGCTGGATGCAACGTTTGAACATCAGCGCCCCGAGATCTTGGTTTACGCCGCCATTCCCGACACCAATCATCTGCAGTTGGTAGCGGTGGAATATGCCGTGCCCACCAATCTTGCCGCCACACCGCCGGAAGGATTCGCCGGCAAGCTCGATGAGTGGGATCGCAATGATACCTTCGGCTTGTGGACGCTGCACGCCTGGATTTGGCTGCCAAATCCGGATGGCGTTTTCGCTGATACCAATCCGCGGCTTCCCAATTGAGGCGAGCGAAGTAAAAGCGAAGGGTGAAGGGCGTAGGGCGAAGGGCGTTGCATCACCCTTCACCTTTCATAGTTGGTGTGTTGATGTCGCACGTGCGCGCGGACAGCCAGCGCGATGGCTTGCGGAGCGAACTCCTTTGCGGCAGCGCTGCGACCGACGCGGCCGCTATATTTTTCACAAGCGTGTTGCGCGATCTTTTCAGCCGTTGCAGCCGGGCAGCGAGGAAACATTGCAAGAACGCGATTGGCGAAATCTGCCACGTATTGTTGATCGATTTTTTCGCGCCTCTCGGCATCGCGCAGCCGCTTTCTTTCTCGCACCTCTGCGTCGGCCAAGCATTCTTCCTCCGCCTTTTCCAGCGCTTCGGTTTCCACGAGGATGCCTTGACGCTCGTAGCGCTTGCGCGTGCGACTCCACTGCAAAACTTTTGCATGAATGCGTGAGTGTTTGGTGGCGCGTCGTGTGAGCGCGGCATCACCTGCAGGCAAATACTCCAAATGATCGAGATCGGCGCAAGAAAGGCAGAGTGCGCCTTTTTCCTCAAGTGTGATAAAACGGCCACGCCAGAGCTCCTCGCCACACTCCGCGCAAACGGAATCGCGCCGGATCATGAACACCAGCAGATCTTTGGATTTTGGGGATTGGGGTTTCATACGAATTCACCTCTTTCAGCCTTTAAATTCGAGGGGATTTATAAATGACACGATAAACAAATTCAACTAATTTGTCAAATTCTTTCTGCGGAAAATTTCCGCATTCCCCCAATTTTCCCGCATCAAGACTGCCTCCAATTCTCTGAATCTCTTGCAGCAAATACCTATGAAAAAAAGAGTTGACGTTTGAGCGCAAGGACGCGCCGTTACTGGTATGCCTCTTGCATTTGTGAAAGTCGTGTTGATGACCTTCAAACGATTAGTGTCAAAAATTTTATGAAAAAGCGGAGCGCGGACTTTCTTGTCCGCGAGGTGTATGCGGACTGGAAAGTCCGCACTCCCACATAAGGAGGTGTAGATGACAAGTTTTTCCAAATCAACTTTAAACACTCTTTTTTTCTGGTTGGCGTCAATCTCGAGTCCTCTGCTCGCGGACGGCGTGATCAAAGGAATCGTTCTTGATCGCGCCACGCGCCAGCCGCTGCCGGGCGCCAATATTCGTGTTTTGGGAACGCCGTTGGGAGCAGCAACGGGAGCGGATGGCCGCTTCGTTCTCTCGCCAATTCCGAGCGGCACGTATACGCTCGAAGCCTCGCTTATTGGCTATCAACCGCAGCGCCTCGAGAATAAATCGATCTCCGCCAGTGCTGCTCTCGAATTGCATTTCGAGCTGATTGAAGCGCCGGTGCCATTGTCGGAAATCATCGTGACGCCGGGGCGCTTTGCCATCATGCAAAACGAGCCGGCGGTTCGGCAAACGTTGACGCGCGAAGAGATCAGCACGATTCCTCATTTCGGTGAAGACATTTATCGCGCCGTGCAGCGGCTTCCTGGCATTTCCGGCAATGATTTCAACGCCAAGTTCACGGTGCGCGGCGGCGAAAATGAGGAGGTTTTGGTGCTGCTGGACGGCCTCGAGCTTTACGAGCCGTTTCATCTCAACGACATCGGCGGCGGTTTGAGCATCGTCGATGTCGAGGCGATTGGCGGCATCAATTTGATGACCGGCGGTTTCACGGTGGAATACGGCGACAAGCTCAGCGGCGTTTTCGACATCAGCTCGATCACGCCGGATCAAGGGACGCGACGGACGGCCCTGGGCCTGAGCTTTTTAAATGCGCGTTTCAAAACTGAGGGCCGCTTCAACGATGACAAAGGCCGGTGGTTTGTTTCGGCGCGGCGCGGTTATATCGATCTCGTTCTCAAGCTTATTGGTGAAGATGAGCAGCCTTCACCCGATTATTACGACGCCTTGGGAAAAGTTCAGTACCGGCTCAATGATCGCCACACCCTCTCGATTCATGCGTTGCGTTCCGGCGATCGTTTCGATCTTTTGGACAAGGACGAGGGCGACAAAGTTGGCTCGAGTTATGGCAACACTTACGGTTGGCTCACGTTGAAATCGTCTTTGCGGCCAACGCTTTTTGCGCAAACCGTATTGTCGGCGGGCCGCGTCAATCAGGACCGCGCCGGCACGGATTTTACCGGCGCCGATCGGCAAGTGCGCGCACATGTCACCGACGTGCGGGATTTCCAGGTTTACAATTTCAAACAGGATTGGAGCTTCAATTTTTCGGATCGCCATTTTATCAAATGGGGGTTTGACGCCAAAAGCTTGCATGCCGATTATGATTACTTCAATCGCCAACGCATTGAGGCGATCTTCAACCCGAATCAATACGACACCACGATCGCCAAGACTGATCTTTCCGGTCGCAAGCTCGGGGTTTATCTCGCTGATCGCATGCGCCTCATCAAACCGTTGACGGCCGAGCTTGGCGTACGATACGATGACAACACATACACGCACGACAAAAAATTCAGCCCGCGCCTCAATCTCGCTTACACCATCGGGAAGAGAAGCGTGGTGCGGCTCGGTTGGGGGCGGTTCTATCAAACCCAGGGCATTCACGAGCTGGAAGTGCAGGACGGCGAGGACAAATTCTTCCCCGCCGAATCGGCCGAGCATCGCGTGATCGGGTTCGAGCACGCTTTTGAGAACAACGTCAATTTGCGTGTCGAAGCCTACCAGAAACGGCTCGCGAATTTGCGAACGCACTATGGCAATTTGCTCGACCCGTTCAACATCTTTCCGGAGGTGGAAGAAGATCGCGTGACGTACAGGCCGGAACGGGGCGAGGCCAAAGGCGTCGAGCTGTTTGTGAAAAAAGACAATGGCGGGAAAATAAACTGGTGGGGCAGTTATGCGTTCGCCTTTGCGGAAGATCGCATCAATGGCAAAACCGTGCCGCGCAATTTCGACCAACGCCACACCGTATATCTCGATTTCAATTACCGGCCCAATCTCAAATGGCGTCTCAACGTGGCGTGGCAGTATCATAGCGGCTGGCCATTTACTGAGGCTGCTTTTGAGGAAATCAAGCTAGCGGATGGCTCGTCGTTTTATCAATTGGTTTATGGTCAGCGCAATGCCGCGCGTTTGCCGGCTTATCATCGTCTGGACGTGCGCGCGAATCGTTACTTCGAGGCGGGCAAGGGCCGTCTTGCCGTGTTTCTCGAAGTGATCAATTTGTACGATCGCACCAACGTTCGGACTTATGACAACTACATCAGGCGGTCAGCCAATGGCCAACTCATTTTCGTCAAAGAAACACAAGAATGGCTGCCGCGGCTGCCGTCGATTGGCATCAGTTGGGAGTTTTGAGCATGACCCGCTAAAGTCAAAAAGCGTGTCACCAACGGATAAAGGCGGCCAACGGATTTAAAGAAAAAAGAATTTTACCGAAAAAGTGAGGAGCAAAATGAAAAGCAAAACTATCATCTCGCTTGCTGCGATTGCAGCAACTCTGGCGTCGCTCTCTTTATATTCATCAGCGTCGGCGCAAGTGCGCTCGACCGGCATCGGCTTGCGCGGCAGTTATTGGAACATGAACAACGGCCCGGCGCAAGTCATTGTAACGAATCACTACGGCTATAACGCCGTCGATGTCGGCAATGGCGGCGGATGGATTTATTTCTTCTCGCGCGTCGATGCGCAAACGTTTTTCGAGTTCAGCCTGGGCGCTGTTGGCAGCGTCAAGAGCGAAACTTATGACGGCTTTACTGAAAATGTGGATGTCACCGCGGTGACGCCGATCCTGCTGGGTTTTCGGCATAATTTGTTTTCCGTTTACAGTCAAAGCGCCTTGCAGCCTTACCTCGCTTATGGCGCGGGGCCGTATTGGCTGCACGACATCACCGTCCACGAGAGATTTTATGGCGACGAAGTCGTGGCCAGATCGAAAATAAAGCCTGGCGCGTATGCCGGCGGTGGGATGAATTTTATGCTGGCAAGCTGGTTCGGCTTGAATTTTGACGTGAAATATCACTTCATCGATTTCAATGTCAATCACGACTACAGCGGCTTCGAGTACGGTTTGGGATTCAGCTTCATGTGGGGCCGATATAAAACCGGACGCCGGAGATAGAAAACGAAAGTGTTCCCGAAAATAGGCAAAACGATTTTGGGCAAAACTATTAAAAAACTTTCTTGAAGTGACATGTGAAGTAATTTTTATTATCATTTGTTTTGTCTTAAATAGTTTTGCCTTGATTGAATGAACGAAGGCCGCCAAACTGTTGTGGAGGAAATACCATGTTACGACGCAAAATTGACAAGGCTTTGTTAAAAGTATTGGGGCTTGCGCTTGTGAGTCTCTGCACCCTTTCCGCTTGCTATATCAACACTATCGAAGAGCCGAGTGAGGATGCCAGCGGTAATTTCAGAGTTGTCGAAGCTTTTTCATTTACGGCCGAAATCGTCAGCCAAGGCCGGGTCGAGGTTTGGGGTATCAACGGCCCTATCGACGTTGTCGGTGTACCTAGCGCTTCGAAGGCTGAAATTTGGGGCGAGCGACGCGTCACCTCAAAGAGCACGGAAGATGCTCGGGACTTTTTGCGCCAAGTGCAGGTGCGGTTTGACGCGGGAAGCATGACCAATGCCATCTTTGTTAAAACCGAACAGCCGGCAGAGACGCATGGACGCAAAGTTGAGGTGATTTATCATCTGCGCGTACCAAACCATTTGGATGCGATGGTGAATAATGCCAATGGCAACGTTCGCATCGACTCTCTTGCCGGGCACGTTAGTGTTGAGTTGGCCAATGGCAATATCCAATTGCGGGAATTTTTCGGCAACATGGCGGTGCGCCTGACGAATGGCAACGTCACGTTGACAAATTTCACCGGCAGCATGTTTACATTTATTTCTTTGGTGAATGGCAATATCGACGCTGGCTTGACCTTGCCGCATCAGGCGGAATGCGAGCTGAGAACAGTGAACGGAACGATCGGGCTGCGCATCCCGCAAAACACTTCGGCGCAATTTTCCGCCGAGGTCACAAATGGCACGATTAACACCACCGGCCTGGTCATTTTTGATTCGAGCACGACACCGAAATCGGTTCGCGGCCGGCTCGCTAACGGCGAGGGGAAGATTACGCTCAAAACGACCAATGGCAGTATTGGCGTCACTGGGTTGTGAGTTGCGCGGCCTGAACTGGAGCGCAATGCTTCAGCATTGCCCCGCTGTGAGCGAGGCACTCCGATTTCACGCGGCTAAATTTATGCAAAATGGGTGAAATAAACCAACTCCCAACGCGTGAAGAGATTATTCATGGCGTGAAACTTGGCTGGCACTCTTTGCGTTATGAATATGTAAACAATTCAATCAGTTAATGTGAGGGTGATCGGAGGAGATCATGAAACGTTGGCCGCTTGCAGTGTATATAATTTTTTGGGCAATGTTTTACAATACCCAGGTGATGGCCCAAGGGATTTCGCGTTCCTCCGGCATCGGGCTGCGCGTGAGTTATTGGAACATCGCCAACACGCTCACGCGCATCCAGGTGTCAGAGAGCGAGCAACGAACGGTCGTTGACATTGCCGGGATCGGATCGTCACTCTATTTTTTTTCCCGCGTCCATGGCAATTGGTTTTTCGAATTCAGTCTCGGCGCGGCCGTAAACGTTCACACCGAGAGCGATGATCCTGCCATTACGAATGAGGATATCTCGGCGATCATTCCATTTCTTTTCGGTTTGCGATACGATCTGTTATCAAGCCGATTCACCAGCTCGTTTCAGCCGTATATCGCCGGCGGCGGCGGCCCTTACTGGTCCACGGCAGTTACCGTGAGAAATAATTTGACCGGCGAAGAGGTGAACAGCGAGAGCGATTTGCGGTACGGCGCGTATGCCGGCGGCGGCGTGAATATTCTTTTGAGCAGTTGGTTCGCTTTGAACTTTGACACCAAATATCATTTTGTTGATTTGCAAACTGATAAAAGAGGCAGCGGCCCCGAATTTGGCCTGGGCTTCACTTTCATGTGGGGCCGCAAGCGCGAGGTCTTTCAAATCAAAGAAACCAAAGTCGTGGTTCGTGATATTTATCCGGCTTATTATCAGTTCTACAATACCTACCCGTTGGCGCTCGTCTCGGTGAAAAACATGGCGGGATATCCCATCGAGGTCAACGTGCGCTGTTACGTCAAGGGATATTCCGAGCGGCCAAAAGACAGCGGCTATACTCGGATCGAGCGCGGCGAAACCAAGGATATTCCGGTGACTGCGATCTTTGGCTCGAATCTGCGCGACGTTTCGCGGCGAACGCCGGCGGTGCTGGATCTCGAAGTGGAAGCGCGCGCCGGGAGATCGCACAAGAAAGCGACCAGCGCCGAGATCATGGTTCACAACCGCAATGCTTGGAACGGCGAGATGGACAAGCTGGGATTCTTTGTCACGCCGGATGACGAAAACGTTTTGAAACTGAGCCGCAAGCTGGCCAAAGAAAACTCGAGCCGCGATTCCACCGGCGCGGAAAATGTTCGTGTCGCCAAAGCCATTTTTGAAGCGCTCGCTAAAATGGACATCCAATATCACCGCGATCCGAACATTCCGTTCTACCGAGATGATCGGGTGCAGTATGCGGGTGAGACGTTGAAGCTTCGCCACGGGGACTGTGATGATCTCGTCGTGCTTTATGCTTCGTTGCTGGAGAGCGCGGGAATCAAGACGGCATTTGTCGAGGTGCGAGATCCGGAAAAAGAAATCGCGCATTTGTATTTGTTGTTCGACTCCGGTGTGCCGCCGAGTCAGGGTGACCTGGTCAGCAGCAATGAGAAGCGCTACGTGATCCGAGAGAACTCGCGCGGCAACGGCACGATTTGGATTCCGGTCGAAACCACGTTGGTGGCGAGCGGCTTCGACGAAGCCTGGAAATCCGGCGCGTTGGAATATTTGCAAGACGGCTTCGTGCGCCACGGCCTCGCGGAGAATTGGGTGAAGATCATCGATGTGGAATGACGAATAAAGGCGATGATAAAACGAGAATGCTTTGGTTTCCTCCTCTTCTCAAATTTGGAGATTATAGCGATGTTGAAGCGAAATGATTTCTTTCAAGCCAGTTTTTTACGAAACAAACAGCAAAAATTTTTCCCAACGGATAGAAACAACGCAACGGATAAAGTCTTATCCGTTGCGTTGTTTCTATCCGTTGGGCTGTGTTTTTTTCTTTTGCTGGTTGATGTCGCCCAATCCGCTCCTGCATCTGCAGTCAAAATCGTTAGCCTCTCCGGCGAGGTGAAAGTTCGGCGTGGCGTTGAAGAGACTTGGCATCCGGCTGCTCCTGGCACGAGCCTGGAAGAGATCGACACCATTTTGACGGGTGAGGCGTCTGCCGTTGTCTTGGAGACTCCCGACGGCGCCACATTCCGGCTGAGCAGTTATGCGATTTTGGACATTGCCGATTTGCGCAAAATCACCGAACGGGAGATGTTTCTCTATTTGATGTCGAACAAGGTCAATCAAATTCCAACACGGCAGGAGAAAACCCGCTTGCGCATCGGCAACGTCAGCACTGTGCACGGCGAGCCGAAAGCAGGTTCATCTCACCGCGCTGCTGAAAAAGATGAATCGCAAAGTTGGATACAGGAGACTAACGGCGCCAAGGCTTTATACGAGCAACGATACTATCCCAACGCCGTCGTAAAGCTGCACAAAATCCTGGCGAAATACCCCAATCTCGAGGACTGCGGAGAGATTCATTTTTATCTCGGCAAAGCTTTCGAGGCGCTGGGCAAGCCTGGACAAGCCCGCGATGCGTATAAAACCGTTCTCGAACGGCTTTGTGACAATGACGTGTCAAAACAGCGCGCGGATGAGGCTCGCCAATCGATTGAACGATTGAAGTAGCCCAGTCGCTGTTGTGAAGATTTTGAGATTATCGGGAACTTTTTCATCACTTTCGGCGTGTGATGATCTAACGTCATCATGCACCGAAAAATTCTTTCCACGCTGCAAGAAAAACTTCTTGCCCAATTAGCGCCGCATATTATCCCGGCAGATGGCCCCGAGGTACCGCATTTTCAGTCGAAGATCGTGCAGCGCCTCGATCGGTTCTTGTTCGAGCTGCCGTCGTTGCTGCGCTCTCTTTTTCTTTTGGGCATGCGCATGTTTGATTTCGCCGCCGTCTTTTTTGCCCAACCCCGTCGCCGCTTCAGCCGCCTTTCGGATAAGAGCCGTTTCGACTATATTCAACGAATGTCACGCTCCTGGTTTCATCCGGTGCGCGATTGGCTTTTCACCTGTCGGGGACTGATTCTCCTTTTTTATTACAGCCAGCCAGAGGTGATGGCTGCACTCCATTATGATCCCCAAGCCTGGGCGCGTGAGAGAGTTCAAGCGCGCCGGCAAGAGTTGCATTTGACTGAAACGATTGATGAATTGAACATACTTTCCGAAGCAACCCAGGATGATCAGGACGATTCAGAATATTAACCGTGACTTCGAGGAGAGCTGTGATGTCTGTGTGATCGGCAGCGGCGCGGGTGGCGCCGTCGTGGCCAAAGAACTGGCCGAAGCCGGACTCAGCGTCATCGTTCTTGAAGAGGGAGGCTATTATCCCACCTCGTCTTTTTCACACGACCCGCAGCGCATGCTGCCGCGGCTCTATCGCCATGCCGGCGGCGCCATCATCGTCGGCAATGCGCCGATCATGTATGCCGAAGGCCGCTGCGTCGGCGGCTCAACTGTGATCAACGCCGGAATTTGTTACCGCACGCCGGAAGCTGTGCTCGACGATTGGCGCCGGGAGCACGGCTTAACGGAGCTGGCTTATCACAAGCTGGAGCCATATTTTGAGCAGGTAGAAAAAAATCTGCACGTCATGCCGGTGCCGGATGCGATCATGGGCCAGGACAGCTTGAAGTTCAAACAAGGCGCGGAAAATCTGGGTTATCGCTACGTACGCGTGCAACGGAATATTCATGCTTGCCAGGGAACCAATCTTTGCATTCTGGGCTGTCCGACCGGCGCCAAGCAAAGCACGCTGATTTCCTATTTGCCGGAAGCATTAAAAAACGGCACACAGTTGATCGCCAATTGCCACGCCGATAAAATCGTCGTAAAAAACGGCCGCGCTGCCGGCGTGGAAGCGAGTATCGTCGATCCGGCGAGCCATAAAATCCGCCATCGCGCTTTTATCAGAGCACAGGCGGTTTTCGCGTGTAGCGGCGCGCTTCATACCCCCACTTTGCTCTTTCGCAGCGGACTTGCCAAATGGCGTTCGTGGATCGGACGTAATCTTTATCTGCACCCAAACTTGAAATGCGTCGGCATCTTCGACGAAGAAGTTAAAAGCTGGCAAGGCTCGATTCAAGGTTTCCAGATTGATGAGTTCGCAGATGATGGCATTGTTTTCGGCAGTACGTTTCTGCCGCCGGGCATTTTCGCGCTGTCGTTGCCTTATTTCGGCAATGACAGCTTCAAGCTGATGGAGCATTATCATCACATGAGCTTATGGGGCGCGCTGGTGGAAGACACGCACCCCGGCCGGATTTGGCGCTTGCCGAACGGAACCTCGGTGACGACGTATTGGATCAATGCGCTCGACCGGCAGCGTTTTTTGCGCGCTATCGCGTCGTTGGCCAAAATTTTCTTTGCCGCCGGCGCTCGCAAAGTCCTGCTGCCCATCAAGAACTTTACGGAGATCAACTGCGAAGAAGAAATCGAGCAAATCCCCAAGTTGCACGTTCAGGCTTCCGATTTCAGTGTCTTCACCATGCATCTGATGGGCACTTGCCGTCTGGGCGCCGATCCGCGCACCTCGGTGATCGATATGAACCATCAATTTCACGGCATCGAAAATCTGTTCATTGCCGACGCCAGCGTTTTCCCGACGCCGATTCGGGTGAATCCGATGGTCACCATTATGGCGTTGGCAACGCGCGCCGCGCAGAAGTTTGTGGAAAATCGACAGCGGTATTTGCTGAGGGCATAGAGCGGAGGGCTTAGAGCAAAGGGTATCGACGTTTTTGCTCTACGCCCTCGGCCCTCCGCCCCCAAAGGAGGTGATTAAAACATTTCTCATTGACACCCCCGTGATGGTCATTCTTGGCATGTTGTATACGCCTTTGGAGCGTGAGCTTGAGAAGCCATTTTATCGGGCAAAAACTTTTTGGTCGAGTTGCCGGCTGGCGGGATTGTTCGTCGCGCTGGTGATGGCGAGCTACGTCCTTTATCCGGATTGGATGTGGATGTATTTTGTCAGCACCAAAATGCTTGGTCTCGCATTGCAAACGGCTATTGTTGCGTACGTCTTTTTGATGCTTTATGTTGCTCCATTTATAGCCGGATACTTTTGGGGATCCACTTTTCGCACCAACATGAAAGCCTGGTGGGCCGGAATCATTTTGAATCTGACTTTGGAAGGGCTGCTGATTTTCGCTTTGTGGGATCGCTACAGCGCCGTCGGAACTCGCGAGGAATTTTTGCAGGGCGCCACCGCGTCCGTCTCGGATTTCCATTTGCTCGGCGTGCTCTTGAATGGCGGCGGGATTCTGCTGGTGATTTTGGGGGTGTGGCAGTGGCGACGGCTGCGCCAGCAATAAATTTATTCGCCCAAAAATTCCAACGGATGGATTAAGACCAGCGGATAATAACATCCGTTGGTGATTTTTGATAAAAACTTTTTTGATTTCGACTCACGTTGAGTTCTATACACCCTCCCACACCACCAATCTCTCGCTCCGCCCTTTATCATCATTCCAAAAGCGCAAATCAAAATCAAACGTGCCATTGGCCCGGCGCATGAAGTACGCGAAGGTTAGCGTGATTTTGGCGTGAATGGGGTTATATCCGTGCTCGATGACCGGAATCCAAGTGCCGGTGTTGATGTACCACCAGTTCTCATCCAAGGGTTGCACCGTCGGCTGATGCGTGTGGCCGAGAATAAGAAATTTTTTCACCCGCTGTCGCGCGCGCGAAATTCTATTTCTCCATTGATGTTCACTTTTCCCTTTAGCACGTCCGCGCCCGTCCATCCCGTCAGCGGTCGTTCCGTGCCCGTCCATCAAGTCCGTGTTCATTCCGTCCGTGATACGCGCCTGTGCCGTTGCGAACGCCTCTTTGAGCCGGAAAGTTAGATTGCGCCCGGATAAAAACTTCGTGAGCAACCGCAAAAGCCCAAAAAGCCCGATCCCCAGCGTGAGATTGAGAAACCAGCGGCTGATCAGGAACTCACCGGCAGAGCCTGTGTGTTGGATTAACCAATTGGAATAGGCTTTCCAAATCAACGGCAGAAAGAGCGCAAAGCTGGCATAGAGAATGGCAAACAGATAGGGAAAAACTTCGACAAAGAGCGTGAACGCCACGCCGCGATGGCCGTGCAACAACATTTTGGTGGCAATGGGAAAATGGCGCATTAAAAGCCGCAGCGCGCGCCAGCGATGGCTGATAATCAAGGCGCGAACCACTTCAAAAGTGCCACGAATGTACGTCACAAACGGCGCCAGATGGTCGATGGCATTGACCAGATAGCGGTTGAAAATCGAGCCTGGCGGCAGGTACAATTCGTGCTCGTTGAGCAATGGTTTCTCGACGCGGGTAATGGGGTGATACTGATGGCCGTGCTCGATATAGATTTGATTTTCGACGATGTAGGCGCGCTGGCAAAATTCAACATAGGGGCGAATCCGCGTGCATCGTTGCCGGGCGGAGCATGGCCGGCCATTTCCAGTGGGCCAATTAGCCGCCAGCAATTTGATAAATTCCTCCTGTACCGCGCGCCAGAAAAATTCAAGATCGTGGTTGCCTTTAATAATCACCAGCCGATTGCCGCGGGCAATAAATTGGACGAGCGCTTCGAATACGAGCGGGTGGCCCTGGCAGATGCGGTAAAGCTTCCACACCGATTTGTGCGGCTCGGTTTTCAATCCGTACACGTTTTCCTGTGGCTGAATCTCAAAGTCATCTTCACGCTGCATCAGCCCGAGCCGGTGAAAATAGCGGCGAAAGAGCCGGCGCTCGCGGTCGTCCGGAACGGACTTGGCTCGGATGAAATCGAGAAAATCGCCGTTGATAATCAGCTTCAGTGGCTTTGGCGGTGTTGATTTGGCCAGCTCGATGTTTTCGGTGTGAATCTTTTCGAGAAAATTGCGAAGTGCCTCGTCGGAAAAGAAACGTTCGGCGCGCGCATAAGCTCGCCGGTTTTGCAAATAGCCTTCGCAGAGATGCAAGTCACTAATGATCACGAGATTGCAGTCCTCTTGTTCGACGATGATGTCGGCCTCAAGAGATTCGTGTTGTGGAAGCATGGGATCGTTTTTCATATTATCAAAAAGAACACCGCGATGGGCCGATTTAGTCCTCGTGGGGTGAAGAGAGCGTTTGGTTGTAACTATTAAACTTTAACAAGATAAGAAAAGTTTAGCACAATTTCAATTTGCTTTTGCGGACAAAACTGCTTATTTTAAACTGGTTGCTGGTTGCCGCTCGTTTGAGCGAGCGTAACCCTAAACAAGCAACCAGAAGCCAGCAACCAGGAACCAAACATGCTCATTTGCCGCGTGGTGGGTGACGTGGTCTCCACCATTAAAAACCAACATCTCAAAGGCCACAAGCTTCTGCTCGTGCAACCGGTCGATCTCGACGGCCAAACGCCAAAAGGAGAAGCGATGATCGCCCTGGATAAAGTCGATGCCGGGCCGCAGGACTTGGTGCTGGTCAATCGCGAAGGCGGCGCCGCGCGTATCCTGCTCAATAATCCGAAAATTCCGGTGCAAGCTGTGATTGTGGGAGTGATTGATAATCTTGATATTGCATAACCAAAACAGTTTTAAAAATTACACCAACGGATAGAAACAACGCAGCGGATGAAAGACTCTATCCGCTGCGTTGTTTCTATCTGTTGGGAAAAATGTTTTTGTTTTTAACAAAGTTGCTTTATAACAGTCAATGACTTTAGACGAACGCATCAACCGCATCATCGCTGAAGAGTTGGGCCACGTGCACAGAGCGCCCAAGTGCAACTGGTGCTGGGTGTGTCCGGATTGCAAAACCGAAGTCGTGACCCATCTTGTCGGCAACGGCGCGGCTCGCGTTAGCGCCAATTCGGGTCTCGGCCCTTTGCATGGTGACATGGCCAAAACCATTGACCATACGCTTTTGAAAGCCGAAGCGACACAAGCACAAGTTGAAAAGCTCTGCCAGGAGGCCGCCGAATATGGTTTCGCCAGTGTATGTGTGAATCCGACCTGGGCGCCGCTTTGCCACAAACTCCTGCGCGGCTCCGGCGTCATGGTGTGTACGGTTGTTGGCTTTCCTCTTGGCGCGACTACAACTGAAACCAAAGCTTTCGAAGCGCATCAAGCGGTGGAGTGCGGCGCGGCTGAAATTGACATGGTCATCAATGTTGGCCGGCTCAAATCCGGCGATTATGACACAGTTGAGCACGACATTTATCACGTGGTGCGAGCTTCAGCGCCGGCGCATGTCAAAGTCATTATAGAAACTTGTTTTTTGACCGATGAAGAGAAAATCAAAGCCTGTGTGCTGTCGCAGGAGGCGGGCGCGCATTTTGTAAAAACCTCGACCGGCTTCGGCTCGGGCGGCGCGAAGATGGAAGACGTGGCGCTCATGCGGCGCGTCGTGGGCGAGTATCTCGGCGTCAAAGCCTCCGGCGGCATTCGCGAGTATGAAACCGCGGCGCAAATGATCGAAGCCGGCGCCTCGCGCCTCGGCGCTTCCGCCAGCGTAGCGATAGTGGAGAAAAAGCAGGCGGCGTGAGGCCACTCCAAAGCGCTGAAGGCGTGGGGCTGAAATGTGGAATGCCGCTCAAGCGGCATTACGAGACTGCAAAATCCCAGGTGCTCGTTGCTCACGGCTGGTTAGAAGGTTTGAATATGATTTCATCAGTGGGCTTCTTCAATCCGTGGGGGCGTAAGAGAAATTTGTGCTTCGTATTATCACTCGTTGTCTTTCTTCTTCCAGCGTCTTGCACCAACCAATCTAACAATTACACTCGTCTACTTACCTTCCGAAAAAAGTGCGCCGAGATTTTAGGCAGCCGCTCCGGTGCGATTCTCGCAATGAATCCTCGCAATGGGCTGGTGTTGGCCTTGGTGAATGAAAAGCTCGGCGTGCAAAGCTCGACGCGTCCGGGTTCGACTTTCAAAATTGTGACGGCGCTCACGCTGCTGAAAAATGGCATTGTAACGCCAACCGACCAGTTTGTCTGCAACGGACAGGTTGAGATTCGCGGCAAAATCCACCGTTGCTGGTTGCGCGAAGGGCATGGCGAGCAAAATCTTTTACAGGCGATTGCAAATTCCTGCAATGCTTATTTTTATCAAGCCGGCGAAAGCATGCCGGCAGAGGCGCTGCAAACAGCGGCGCGACAATTTCACTTGGGCGAATGTACCGGCATCAATCTCGCCGGCGAAGATTGTGGCGAGGCGCCGGAATGGTTTTCTCCTGAAGAAAAAATTCATTTCATTGTCGGACAGGCGCGAGCGCTGGCAGTGACGCCGATGCAAATGCTTCGCCTCATTGCGGCCATTGCGAATGGCGGATCTTTGTACCGTCCATTTTATCCCACTTCACAACGGGAATTCAAAAAATTTCGGTCCGAGGTGGTGGAAATGATTCATTTCGGTGATGAGCTGCGAATTATCAAAGAAGGTATGCGCCAAAGCGTGGCGTACGGGACAAGTGTGGGGGCCAAATTAGTCAACCTCATTGTGGCAGGCAAAACCGGCACGGCTTCGGAATATTTCGGCACAAAAACCGATGCCTGGTTTGTTGGCTTCGCGCCTTTTGAAAAGCCGGAAATCGCAATCGTTGTGTTTCTGGAGAATGGCCGCGGAGCATCCGATGCAGCACCATTAGCGAAAGAGGTTCTTAATAGTTATTTTAGATTGAGATGAATTCCCCCCAATGCATTTCCTGATCAAAGATTGAAATCAAAACGAAGAACGCGCCGTTTCTAAACTGAAATACTGAGTATGCAATGAAATGCAAAAGCCTGATTTAAAGCGCTTTGTGATGCTGCAACAAACTACACAAACCTCATTTTTGAGAATTTTCTTCTCGCGTGGTTCGAGGTCTGCGTGGCAAGCTTCTGAAAAACAAGGAGCACATTTGCCAGCAGCGGTGGCATATGATTTGTTTTTTAAATTTGCCGATTTTGTGATCGAAGCAAAGTCCGCCTCGAGGTCTATGAGGCAAGATAAGCTTGAAAGGTTTTAACTTGGCAAGCGACAACACTACAAGGCAAGTTTGCCGAGGAGGAAAATAAACAAGAGAGCAAGTACTTCACGGAAAACCCATGAAAACCAAAAATTTGCAAGAAATCTGGTATTGCTCCCATTGTGGACACGAAGTCAAAGAGAGCGACGAATTTTGTGTGGCTTGTGAATCGCTTTTTGCCGGAACAGCTCTCGCGGCGCGCAGCCGTTTTCGTGAGCTATGGGAAATCGACGACAGCGATATGATAAACGCCGCCCGACCCGCTGACATCACGCTCGCTTTTTAAGATCGGGAAGCGGCAACCAATTTCCCTCCAAAATGAAAATAGCTCCATTTCAGGAGCTATTCTTCTTTCGTGCCGGGGGCGGGACTCGAACCCGCACAGGCTTGCGCCCACTGGATTTTGAGTCCAGCGCGTCTACCAGTTTCACCACCCCGGCGGTTCTTTTAAGCATTTATTTAATTTAAAAAATTTCCTGCCAAAGTCAAGTTCAATTTTCACCCTTTACTTTTAAGGGCTCGCCGCTTCGAAAAGACTTGAGAAAAAGCAAAATATTTCTTTATTTTCATATACGCCGTGTCATTATAGTTTTACCTATGTCCAAAAAATTTGTGTGCGCTGTCTGCTTAGTTGCCGTTTTTTTCAACGGGCCTGTACCGGCGCCATCACAACACCTGAGTGCAGCGATACGCGAAGCGCTAACGCATGTTTCTGCCGGCTCGCTTTATCAGCATCTATCTTTCCTGGGAAGTGATTCGCTGAAAGGCCGGGGCACCGGCACACGCGGCGGCGAAATCGCCGCGGCTTACATCGCCAGGGAATTACGGAAATGCGGAATAAAGCCGGCAGGCGGCGACGATTCGTATTTCCAACAAATTCCCCTGCACGGCAGCAAGCCTTTGGCAAGTTCCAGCTTTCAGTTCTTCACTCCAAACGGGCAATTCCAGCTCACGCTTGGTAGAGATTATTTGCTTTACAATACCGGCGCGCAAACTTTCATCCCCAAGCCGGCCGCTGATGTTTGTGGGATACGGCATCTCGGCGCCGGAGTTTGCTTATAACGATTACCAGGCGTTGAATGTCGAAGGCAAGATCGTGGTTTTTCTTTCCGGCGAACCCGCGTCCGCTGATCCTTCCTATTTTGACGGCGCGCTACCGACCTTGCACTCCTTTCCGGAAATCAAGCAGAAGATTGCGCTCGCACGCGGGGCCGCCGGCAGCATCATGATTCCAGCGCTGCAATCGGGGCCAGGCGGCGATTGGCGATATTGGCAGCAGGAGTTTGCTTTTGAGGACGTCAGCTTGTTCTATTTCGTCGCCGGAAATCTGAGCGTGGTGATGAACCCACAAGCGGCGCAACGGCTGTTTAATGATGCGCCTTATTCCCTGCAACAAATCTTCGAGATGGAGGCGACGAAGAGCTTGCGCAGTTTTCAGCTTCCCGTCTTGGCTACTTTTCGCGGCAGCTTTCAGCAGCGGGATTTCCTGGCCGCCAATGTGATCGGCATGCTGGAGGGCAGTGATTCGGAACTGAAAAATTCTTACGTCGTCATATCCGCACACTACGATCATCTCGGCGTCGGGCCGGCAATAAAAGCCGATTCCATTTACAACGGCGTTTTTGATAACGCCGCCGGTGTTGCCGCGGTTTTGGAAATGGCCAAGGTTTTTGCGGCAATGCCGGAGAAGCCCAAGCGGTCGCTGATTTTTCTTTTTACGACCGGGGAAGAGAAAGGCTTGCTCGGCTCAACTTATTACGTCGAGAATCCCGTGGCGCCGCTTTATAAAACGATTGCGAATGTGAATGTGGATGGTCTTGCAATGTTTGATACCTTCAATGATATTGTCGGCGTCGGCGCCGAGCTTTCCACGCTGGACGGGCTGCTGCAACAGCTTGCCTGTGAGCTTGATTTGAGTGTTTCGGCGATTCCCGCACCGTTCGCCAGCTCACCGGCGTTTGCGCGCTCGGATCAGATTGCCTTTGCGAAAGCCGGCATTCCGGCGTTGTTGATCATGGAAGGATCAAACTATCGCAACACGCCGCGAGAAGCAGGCTTGCGGCGCCTGATCGAGTGGGGCCGGCGTATTTATCACACGCCGTTTGATGATCTGGCACAGCCGATCAACATGAAGGCGGCGCAGCAGCATGGCCAAATTCTTTTTGCCTTTTGTTGCATGCTGGCCAATGTGGAGGCCGCGCCGCAATGGAAAAAAGGCGTTCCATACTTCAATGCGCGCATGCAATCCATCGCGGAAAAGCGCTGATCACCTGCGGGTGAAGGCTCGTCAAAACCTTGCGCCTCACATGAAACGTCGCGCCATCAATATCGAACCACAGTCAAACGCAATAAAAACGCGAATGGATAGCGATTGCCCAACCCGGGCTGCACGAAAGCCCAAAAGAAAAAAGCGCACGCAGAGACGCAAAGACGCAAAGATTGCGCAAAGAAAACCTTTACGTGAGATTTTTTGCTTTTTAAGCAAAGATATTATTTTGAAAACTGGCGTAAAAGCTGTTTCATCTGTTGGGTTGTTTCTATCCGTTGGAAAATGTTTTTTGATTTATGGATTTTTGACTTTGCAGGCATGCAGTTCCACCCGCTCGGTTTCAACAACCGTCGCGCCGGTTATTAGGATCAAAGGCTCGGATACGATGGTGATTTTGGCGCAACGGTGGGCGGAGGAATATATGAAGCAACACACGGGCATCGCCGTTTATGTGGAAGGAGGCGGCACGGCAACAGGCATTGAGGCTTTGATCAAAGGCGAGATTGAAATCTGCACGGCGTCACGGCCATTGCAACCAAGCGAAGTGCGGCGTTTGGCGCACCAACAGCAGAACATCGGAATTGCTTTTCGCGTGGCCAAAGATGGCTTGAGCATTTATCTGCATCCGGACAATCCGATTCGCGACCTGCGCCTTGAGCAAGTAAAGGGGATTTACAGCGGCAGGATTAAAAACTGGCGGGAAGTCGGCGGCAAAAACGAATCTATCGTCGCATTCAGCCGCACGCCAAGCTCCGGCACTTATCTTTATTTTCAAGAGCACGTATTAGAAGGGCAACCTTACGGCGATGCCGTTATTGCGGTGCCGACAACGGCAGCCGTCGTCGCCGAGGTAACGAAAAATCCACGCGCCGTCGGTTACGGCGGGCTGGCTTATGGAAAAAATCTCGTACACTGCAAGATCAACGGCGTCAGCCCGACGGATGAAAGCGTGCGTAATGAAAAGTATCCGGTCGCGCGGTATCTTTATTTCTACACGATTAAAAAACCGAATACCATGGTCAAGTCATTCATTGACTGGGTGCTCGGCAAGGAGGGGCAACGCGTGGTCAAAGAGATCGACTATATCCCGCTGTTCGAAGTGCCGTAATTGAAGCCCCATAACTGTTAAAAACACTACGAGCTTTTCTCTGTGTTCTGTTTTTCATGTTACGATTCCTAATGATAAAAATTTTTTTCGCCTATTTTCCCAATTCTGAGAACGGAATGGCGCTTGCCAATGCTTAAGTCATTTGAAAATATAGAGCGGTTAAACGGCATGTGATTTGAATGATCTTTTTATGTCTATATTTATGAGTAAATGCTCATACAATCAATTAGTCATTTGAGGTGCTCTATGAGAGTTCAAATTTTCGGCCCGGGTTGCATGAATTGCAAGTCGCTCGAACAACGGGCGAGGCACGCCGCCGCGGAGCTGGGCATTGTGGCAGAATTTGAGAAGGTGACCGACTACCTGCAGATTGCCGAATCCGGCATTTTGCGCACGCCGGGCTTGGCAATTGATGGCCAAATCGTCAGCCAAGGGCGCATCAATAGCGTCGAAGAAATCAAAGCCATGTTGCAAAAATTTGCCGCGGGATCGAGGTGAATACCATGACCGCTTATGTTCATGCTTTACGTTTGCGCTGGCAAGATTGGCGACTGGCGATCAGCGCCAGCGCTGAGGAGTGGAAAAAATTCATCTGGCTCATTGCCGCGTTCCTGGCTTTTTATTTCCTGCCCATCACTTCGGCAGGCGCGACACGCGCGCTGGCTGGTGGCTTGGTGTTGCTACAAGAATATGCGCGCCAGCACGTGCTCACTTGTTTGGTGCCGGCTTTCTTCATCGCCGGCGGCATTGCGGTTTATGTGAAGAAAGATTCGATTCTGCAATTGCTCGGGCCCACGGCGAAAAAGTACATCGCCTATCCCGTCGCTTCCGTCTCCGGCGGATTGTTGGCGGTGTGTTCATGCACGATTCTTCCTTTGTTCGCGGGCATTTACAAGCGCGGCGCAGGCATTGGACCGGCAATCGCCTTTCTGTTTTCAGGGCCAGCCATCAACGTGACCGCGATCATTCTTACCTCTTCGGTAATCGGCGTTGATTTCGCCGTCGGCCGTTTGATTTTCGCCATGAGCATTGCCCTCATTGCCGGCGTGATCATGATGCTGCTTTTCCGCGATCACGACCGCAAAAACGGCAAAGGCTTCGTGGTCAGCGGCGTTGAGGAAGTGACGTACTCCACCGCTTCGATCCTTGCCTTTTTTGTGCTGCAACTGATTATTCTGGTCGTCTTCGGCCTCGGCATTGCGCAAGGATGGAAGTATGCCATTGCGGCAACGGCGCTGGTGTTTTTGGCGGGGCTGGCGTTGAAGAAATTTTCGACGGAAGACAATCGCCGCTGGATCGCCGAGACGTGGGATTTATCCAAGAAGATTATGCCGTATCTTTTCCTTGGCATCTTTTTCGCCGGCGCCGTCGGTGAGATTCTTCCGGAAAGCTGGGTCACGACCGCGGTCGGCGGCAACTCGCTCACCGCGAACGCCATCGCCTCGGTCTCCGGCGCGCTGATGTATTTCGCCACGCTCACCGAAGTGCCGATCATCCAAAAGTTGATGCAGCTCGGTATGGGGCGCGGGCCGGCGATGACGCTGTTTTTCACCGGCAATGCGTTGAGCATTCCGAGCATGCTGGTGCTGTTCAAGCTGATGGGCGCAAGAAAAGCGGCGACTTATATTCTTATAGTCGTGGCGCTGTCGGTTGGTGCGGGATGGTTGTGGGGAAATCTTTCTTTTGGAGTGTAGCCATGACGAAAACCACACATGATTTCAAAGCGGCCATTTTGAGAGCGCTGGCGCATCCCAATCGCCTGCGCATTCTCGAAGCTCTGCGCGGCGGAGAGACCTGCAATTGCGAGCTTGGGCCTAAACTCAAATTAGAGCAATCGAATCTTTCACGCCATCTGCTGGCGCTCTCCGAAGCCGGACTGGTGGCGGCGCGGCGAGACGGGGTGCGCATGATGTACCGCGTCGCTGACCCGCGCGTGTTCAAAGTACTGGATTTGATCGGCGAGGTGGTCAAAAAGCAGCTTACCGAACGTGCAGCACTGCTGGAGATTTTCTGAGGTAAAATACTCGTTGCTTTTTTGATTTTTTTCACTTATATTTCAAAAATTGGCGATGGAGTTCGCCGTAACCATCCGTGAATCGCGGATTGATGACTCCTACTTTTGAGACAAGGCTATGCCCGTAGGGTTGCTTGTTTCGAGGGTAGGAGTTTTTCATTTTGGCGTCTCCAAGAGTTTGCACGTAAAATTTCGCGATGGAGTTCGCGTTACGTCCCGCGGCGTGGGACTGATAGCTCCTACTTGTTCGAAAACGCTATTTCGAAGGGTAGGAGTTTTTTGTTTAGAGGCAAAGCGACATGTCAAGCAATGGCTTTCTGAAAGAATATCAGCAAACCAAAATCCAATTGGGCGAACAGTTTGCGTTGATGCAGTTAGCTTTAGCAGCAAACGGCACCACGCGCCTGCAACAATATTGCGGCAGCCTGCATGAAAGGCTGGCGGCCAACCAGTTCAATCTGGTGGTCATGGGCCAATTCAAGCGCGGCAAGAGCACGTTGATCAACGCGCTGCTCGGCGGCGAGCTGTTGCCCACCGCGGTGGTGCCGCTGACTTCTGTGGTGACCATCGTGAGATTCGGTGAATCACCGCGCGGCCTCGTTTATTTTCATGATGGCCGCCGGCAGGAAATCCAATTGCCAACCATCGCCGATTACAAGACGGAACGCAAAAACCCGAAAAACGAAAAGCAAGTCGAGCGCGTCGAAATCGAATATCCCGCCGAGTTTTTGCGTGACGGCGTTCGATTGATCGATACGCCGGGTGTCGGCTCCGTCTTCGGCCACAACACCGATACCGCTTATGAATTTCTGCCGCAAGCGGATGCGGTGCTTTTTCTCGTCACCGCCGATCCGCCGATCAGCGAGACCGAGCTGCAATTTCTTGCAGACGTGCGCGAGCACGCCGGCAAAATTTTCTTCGTTAAAAATAAAATTGATCATCTGTCGCCGGAGGATTTGACGGAATCGCTCGCGTTCACGCGCGAGGTGCTGGCGAAAGATCTGCAAGTTGAGCCGGCGGCGATCAAGCTTTTTCCGCTCTCTGCCAAATGGGCGCTTGCCGGGCGTTTGCACAACGACGCCGGGCAGCTTGCCAAAAGCCGGCTGCGCGAAATCGAACGCACGCTGGGCGAATTTCTCGCGCATGAAAAAGGCGCGCTCTTGCTGCAAAACACGGCGCGTCGCGCGCACCGCCTGCTGAAAGAGGCCGCCGGTTTGCTGGAGCTTGAGGGCAAAGCCATCGCGACACCGCAGGCCGAGCTGGCGAAAAAAATCGCCGCGTTTCAGCAACATCAGAACGAGATCCAGCAGCAGCAAGCGGCTCTCGAAGATTTGCTGAAAGGCGGCGGCCGCCGCATTCTCGAAAATTACGACGACGAGGTGGTGCGGCTCAAAAAGGAAAGATTGCCGGAGCTTGCTGCCAAGCTTCGCGCTCGTTTCGGGCAACAGACTGAAAGCAGCCCCAAAAAGTTGAGCGCAGCCATGGAACAGGCGTTGCGCGAAGAGCTCGACGCGTTTTTCCTGCCGTGGCGCAAACAGCAGGAGGAAAAAGTCGATCGCGAGTTCGTGGCTTTGGCGGACCGGCTGGCGGCGCAGGCCAATAACGCGATTGATCACATTTACCAAATTGCCGGCGCGCTTTTCGATCTCCATCTCGAGCGCTATGAGCGCGAGGAGCGTTTGGCAGACGAAAGATATTTCTATTTCAAGTATGACCTGCCGGCTTCCGCGCTCGATGATTTTGAAAATCTTTTCACTTACACACTGGCGGCGTTGGTGACCAAGAAAATCATCCTCAACAAGACGCTGGCGCGCTTGCCGGAGTTGTTTGACCGCCAGTGCGGCCGGGTGCGCGCGGATTTGTTCGATCGCTGGCGCGAAAGCAGCTTCGCCTTGCAAAGCCGCTTGAGCGACCGCATGGACGAGGCCTTTCGCGAAATACAATCGCTGGTCGAACGGGCGCGGCAACAACACGATGCCAGCGCCGGCGAAACCGCCGGCCGCTTGCAAGAATTGCAACAACGCCGGCAACAGTTGGCGATGATCGAAGAAAAACTATTACAGTTCAACCGCGATGGCTTTGCTGAAGCGGAAATCACAGTCGCCTGAGAAGTTCATCGGCTACTACGAGTTCATCGACGCGCTTTGTTTGTAGTGGCGTCTTCAGGCGCTGTCCTTTCATTCCAGGCCGGCCCCTAAAGGGGCACTACAAACTTTTTTCAACCGGTGATGGAGTCCACCAACGGCTGCCCTGCAGGATGGGACTAATGACTCCTGCTTCGACGCTCTATTCACCTTCTGTGGAGATTATTCATGGACGAACAACTGCTTTCCGTTATTCTCTGGATACTGATTCTTTGGCCAGCGTGGTTTCCGTGGAATTCGGCCTGTCCGTCGCGATCATCGAAATCTCGCTCGGCGTCATCGGCGGAAATTTTCTCGGCTTGCATCCGACGCCGTGGATCACGTTCTTTGCCGGCTTCGGCGGCATTTTGCTCACCTTTCTTGCCGGCGCCGAAGTCGATACGCAGGTGATGCGAGAGAAATTCAAAGAAAGCTTTCTCATCGGAATCGCTTCTTTTCTCGCGCCGTTTCTCGGCGCGATGGCGTATTGTTATTACGTGTTGGATTGGACGCCCGAGGCCGCCAGAATCGCCGGCGTGGCGCTCTCCACCACATCGCTGGCGGTAGTCTATGCGGTGTTGGTTGAAACCGGCCTCACCGAAACCAAGATCGGCAAGATCATCATGGCCTCGTGCTTCATCACCGACATGGGCACGGCGTTGGCGTTGAGCCTGCTGTTCATCGAATTCAATTGGTTCACTTTGGTTTTCTTGTTGGTCTCGGCGGCAATCATCGCGGTTGCGCCGCGCCTCGCGCCGAAAATCTTTCAGCGCTACGGCGAGCGCGTGATCGAGCCGGAAATCAAATTTTTGTTTTTGATTCTCATCATCTTCATGGCGCTGGCCAGGCTCGGCGCGAGCCACGCCATTCTGCCCGCCTTTGTATTTGGCTTGGTGCTCAGCAAAATGTTCAGCGCCAATCGTCTCTTGCAACGCCGGCTGCGTGTTGTGGCGTTTGCTTTTATCACGCCGTTCTTTTTCATTAACGGCGGCATGAACGTGTCGCTCAAGCTGTTGTTGGCGAATTTCGGTTTGCTGATGCAGTTGCTGTTGGTCAAACAAGTCACCAAAATTTTCGGCACTTACCCATTTGCCAAAAAGTACGTGCCCAAAGACGCCATGTACACGACGCTGCTGATGAGCACCGGTCTCACGATGGGCACGATTTCCTCGGTGTTCGGATTGCAAGCCGGTTATATCACGCAGGCCCAATTCTCCGTGCTCGTTGCCGTCGTGGTGCTCAGCGCCATCATTCCGACCGTGATCGCACAGCGGTGGTTTCATCCCAAGACGGAATTCATGGAACCCGAAGAAATTAAACAACCGGTTGCCATGTTGAACAATAATGGTAATTAACGGAGCGAATCATGTTCAAAAAAATTTTGATTGCCTACGATGGTTCTGACGCCTCCAAGCGAGCGTTGGAAGCGGCCATCGATCTAACTAAAAAGTACGACGCCTATTTCGAGATTCTTTCGGTCATCGAAGAATTGCCGAAATATGCCGCCACCGTCGGCGAGGTGAAAGAGATTCAGCTCGAAGCGCAAAAGCATTATCATCAACTGCAGCAAGAAGCCATCACCAAAGCCGCCGAGATCGGCGTCGCGCTGGTGGATAAAGTGATGCCCGGCCACGAGGTCGATGCCATCGTCGGCTACGCTGAGAAGCATCAGTTTGATTTGCTCGTCATCGGTCGCCACGGCCATTCCGCCATCCGCAAAAAACATCCCGGCAGCACTTCGAGTCATATCGTCACGCACGCGACGTGCACGGTTTTGGTTGTGGCGTGAGAAGACTATGAAATCTTCTTTGCCCGGATATTGGCCGAAGTTTCTGGTTATGGTTTGGAGATGGGGGAATCAGGAAGGCAGGCGCAATCGCTCGCGCATTTCTTTTCATTGCGGCGAATCCACCCGTAACCGAATCTAATGGAAAAAAGGGTGACGGCAAGGGTCAACCACTTTGCCAATGGAGCGAACGTCGCGCCGAAAATGCCGGCATAAACGGCCAGCATGGGCGAGCCGCAGCAGCCGACGAGAAAGCATCCGAACGCCGCCATGAAAGTGCTGAAGCTGCTCGCGCCTACCACGGTCGCGAGTTTCATTCGAGTTTGCAAAAACGTTCGCCGCAGAACGTATGCAGCAAAAGCGAAAGAGCACGCGACGGAGAGGCCAATGATATATTCGGAATCAGCATAATATTTCTCAAACAGATCGACAAGCGAGAGCGCCGGCGCGTCTGCCCAAGCCATACGAGCTGAATGAAGGCGCCATGCGATAAAACCGAAATGCGCCGCAAGGCCGGCGGTGAAACCAAGAAAGGTGGAAGCCAAATTTTTCATTTTAAATTATGCCTTGTCTTGTATGTATTCATAACCATCCTGTTGCAGCGAAAACTCGGCACGAGCCAACTCGCGGCCCAAATAGGCAGCATGATCAAGTCGTGTCGCCAGTTCTCGGTTGATGATGGTGTTGCACAAATCGGCGGCGTTGTTGCCAACAAGGCGATGTTGCAACACGCCATCGTTGCGGTAATGCTCAACCAAAATCTCGCCGCGCTCATGCAGGGGCAGAATAATGAAATAGCCGTTTTTGTCCAATTGCAGTTTTGGCAATGGTTCGGCGCGAATAATCTCTGCTTTCTGCGCTTCGGGTGCAAATCCGGAAAAAGCGGGAAGGCGGCGAGCTGCGCAATTTTCCACTTCCTCGGCAATTCGTGAGACGTCTTCGCAGCCGATGAGATCGATCAACTCGACTTGCCGGCGAAAACGTTCAACCTCGTCAAAGCTGGCATTTTTAAAAACCGGCCGTTTACCCGACGACCCGATAACTCGCTGTTGCGCGGTGATGCCGTTTTTCTTCAGGGCAAGAAACGTGTGTCCGGCCAAATGACCATTTAAAGTCGAGGCGCCGGATTCCTGGCCGCACACAATCAGAAACCGAATTGCCGGATTGGCAATGATGTTCTTCACCACCTTTTCAATACCGATATTTTCCGTGCAAGTGCGGCCAATGATGGCAACATTTTTCAAGCCGATAGTGCGTTTGAATTGACGAGGCAGTTCTTCAGAAGCCAACGTCGTAATCGCAACTGCCGCAACGGGATTTCCAACAATATATTCGCCGGATTCCGGCGGCCATTCCGATTTGAGAGTTTCGCTCTTTGTTTTTTTTAACGAAGTGCCGCAGCCGCAATTATGCTCATGACAGGCATTGCCAGTTGACGAAATTTGAACCGGATTTGTAGCGTGAAGATGAAGCGGCAACACCGGCGTGGCGGCTTCGGCCTCATCCAGCTCGTACAATGCATTCGACACGTCAACCGGATAGCATGGATTGCAGCCAATGCAATCGTGCGTGACGGAGATTTTGGCCTCCAGCACGCCAATCTTTTCAACCAAATTACCGGCGTTTTGCTTTTCGGCAACGGCGCGAAATTCTTTCACCGTGTCAGCGAAGCACTTGCAACCTTCGCATTTTGGAATGCTATGGATACGCTGCAATTCTTCGGCGAGTGTGCCGAGCAACTCATTATTTTTTTGTTCCATTGCCAAATCTCCTCATGCCGGTAGCGATAAATGCAAATTTGCCGTTCTCCGCGTGAATGGCGCCTTCAACGATGACGCTGTCGCCGATGGCGGGAGCAGCGCTACTCATCCGCACCGGCAATTCAAATTCGGCGCAATCGGTGAGGCCGCATTTGGCAAACTCTTCGTCGCTGATGAGCATGAAAACGTTCGGCGCTTTGCCGTGCCGGCTCACCACGCCGCGCACGGAAACAGGCTGGTTTAAAAAATTCTTCGGCGATTGCATCAATGTTTCAACGCTCGTTTGAACAGGAATCGAATTTGGCTTCGACTTCGTCTCATCGCGGCGTGGATTATCGCAGCCAACGAGCGCAATCGTAAAAAGGAAAAGAGCGATTGATTTCATCATCATCGGCCTTTCATCACCGTCGTTTTCGGGTTGTGGTTTTGACAGGAGATTTTGATTCAGTTATGCTGCCGTCAATTTGCCTCAGCAATTCTATAACGTCTTTGAGATCGAACTTTGAAAACTCGCGCTTGAGGAGATTGAGCCGGTCACAATCGTCACATTCGCCCGGACATGCTTCAAGACCGGCCACGAGCGCGGCCGCCAACTGCTTTTTCAATTGCTCATCCAGCACGACGTAAATGGCTTGATGCAACGCCGACTCGACCGCTTTTAATTGCTGGAAGATTTCAGCGATTGGCCGGCCGCTCTCCAGCATCTGCTCAACACCGCTGATCTGCCCTTTGATGCGATGCAGGCGTTTGAGTACTGCTTTCTTTTCGGTTTGACTCAGTGTCATGGGTTTTTCTCAGTTCCATTTATCGATAGCGTGCAAGGCTTTTTGGAGCTCGCGTATTGATAATAAGATAATTAGAAAAGGGGAGTATTTGTCAAGCTTTTTCATCATGGGTTAGTCATTTGACCGGTTAACCAATTAATCCATCAACCGGTTAACGGGCAAACCCGTTTAACGTCATGAAAGCAGATACGGAAACTGCCATCAAAAAATCCTCCTGGCTCACGCGCAACGTCGTCGCCATCGGCCTCGTTAGTCTGTTCAGCGATTTCGGCCACGAGACGGCGACGACGATTCTGCCGGTATTTTTGGCAACCCTCGGCGCAGCGCCGTGGGCGCTCGGCGTGATCGAGGGCGTCTCCGATGCGCTGTCGAGTTTCAGCAAATTGTGGTCGGGCTGGTTTTGCGATCGCAGCGGCAAGCGCAAACCGGTGGCGGTCACCGGCTACGTGCTCACCGGCGTTTTCAAAGCCACGATTGGTTTGGCAACTTCGTGGTGGCACGTGCTGTTCAGCCGCAGCGCGGCGTGGTTGGGGCGCGGTGCTCGCGCTCCGGCCCGTGACGCGATTCTTGCCGACTCTGTAGAACCGGCGCATTATGGCAAAGCATTTGGGCTTGATCGCGCGATGGATACGCTCGGCGCGATTCTCGGCCCGCTCGCCGCGATGTTGCTGGTGACGCTGTTGAGTTATCGCCAGATTTTTTTCGTCACCATTATTCCCGGTCTGATCGCCGCGGTGCTATTCGCGTTTGGGGTTCGCGCGCGCCGCATTCCACCCAATCACAATTTGCATTTCGCTGCCAGCTTGCGTGGATTGCCGCCGTCGTTTCGCCGTTTTCTGATTGCAGTGGGATTGTTCGGCATCGGCGATTTTGCGCACACGCTGCTGATTCTGCGCGCCACGCAAATTCTTGTTGAAACTCATGAAGCGGCCAAAGCGGCGCAATTGGCGATGAGTCTCTACGTTATTCACAACGTCATTTATGCCGCCGCCTCATTGCCGGTGGGCGCATTGGGAGATCGTTGGGGCAAAGGCCGCTTGCTCACGCTCGGATATTTGGTTGCGGTGATCATGAATCTCGGCTTTTTATTTTCACCCTCCGGCTATGCGCCGCTCGCGCTCTTGTTTTGTCTCGGCGGTTTCTTTATCGCCATCGAAGACGCGCTGGAACGCGCGCTGGCGGCGGAGTTATTGCCCGCCGAAATCCACGCCACTGGTTTCGGCGTGCTGGCCACCGTCAACGGCCTCGGCGATTTTATTTCGAGTGTGTTGGTGGGATTTTTGTGGGCGAAATTTTTTCCGGCAGCAGGATTCGCTTACGCGACGGGATTCTGTTTGCTCGGAGCGTTAATGATGTGGCGGACGATTTCAAAAACAAGAGGCGCGTTATGAAATTACCTGAAGAAGTTGTGGAGCGAGTGGGTGTGCCAATATCCCATCATTCTGATCGAAGACGGTATGGCCGAGAATGATTGGGAAGGATGGAAAATGCTGACTGCTGAGCTGGGAAACAAAATCGAGCTGGTCGGCGATGATCTTTTCTGCACCAATCCTCGCATTTTGGCGCAAGGCATTGAGCAGGGCGTTGCCAACGCCATTCTGATCAAGATGAACCAAATCGGCACCATCACGGAAACTTTGGAAACAATCGAGCTGGCGCGCCGCGCCAATTACAACTGCTTTGTCTCGCATCGTTCAAGATACGACGCTGGCAGACTTGACGGTGGCGGTTGGCGCCGGACATTTGAAAACCGGCTCCGGTTGCCGCAGCGAGCGCATCGCCAAATATAACCAGCTTCTTCGCATTGAAGAAGAGTTGGGAGAACGAGCCAAATTTGCCGGACTCAGCGCCTTCAAACATGCTTCGATGAAATGACCTATTTTTGTCCCGGCTGCTGGAAAATCATTCCCGCCGATGTGAAGATTTGCCCATCTTGCGGGTGCGATTTGGCTGCCGCCGAGGTCCGCAGTTATCCCGAGCGATTGATCGTCGCTTTGCATCACCCAGTACCGGAAACACGTACCTTGGCTGCCGAGATTCTCGGAGAGCTACGATACCGCCCGGCGATTGGGCCGCTCCTGGCGCGCGCCCGCGAAGAATTGCAAGAACGCCCTCCGGACATCCAGTTTTTAGCGGCGCTGTTGCGCTCGGCGCGGGATTGCGGCGCGCCGGCGCATGAGTGGCAGGCGCTACTGGCGCAGTCCAACAGCCGATTGCTGCGCAAGCTTGTTCAGTGAAAGATTTTCGCTTGCATTTCAAGCTTCCGGAGAATCGTCCAAGGGATCCGACTTGGGCGATTCAAGTCGGCGTGGCAAGCTTGTGGGAAATTTTGGAAGACTGCAAATCCGAACCCCAGCGCGGCTATGGCGAAGTGCCCGAAGCCACGAAGCTCGCACTCGATACGGAGGTTCAAAATCTGATCAATGCTCTCCAAAATATTGCAGCAGCCGCCCGCGACAAAAGATGAAACGTTGTCATCGCAATTCGTTGAATCGATTGCGCCTCATCACCATCTGCGCGGTGAAGCGTTGGTGAAAAAGTATGGCGGCCGCAATGTCGTCAATGGCGTCAGCTTATCGCTGCGGCAAGGCGAGATCGTCGGCCTGCTCGGCCCGAACGGCGCCGGCAAGACCACGACTTTTTATTTGCACACCGGCCTGATCCGCGCCGACAGCGGCGAAGTCGTTTTTGACGACAAAACCATCACGCGCTGGCCAATGTACAAACGCGCGCGGCTGGGAATGTCCTACCTGCCGCAAGAATCATCCGTCTTTCGCGGCCTCACCGTCGAAGAGAATTTGCTGGCGATTCTGGAAACACTGCCGCTCAATCGCCACCAGCGTCGCGAACGACTGGAACAACTTCTTGAAGAGAAGAGGGCAGGTGTGTGATCGGCTTTGTTTCGGCTGCGCAGATAACAAAAACGTTGCGACAAAAGAGGATGAGAAGAAATCATGGCTCAAAAACAGCGCGTCATTTTCATTTGCACGCATAATTCCGCCCGCAGCCAGATGGCTGAGGGGCTGCTGCGCCATCTCGCCGGCGACCGCTATGAAGTCTTCAGCGCCGGCACGCAATCGACCCGCGTCAATCCGCTGGCGATCAAGGCGATGGCAGAAAAAGGCATCGATATTTCGCAGCACACTTCGGATCACATCGACAAGTATATGGGGATGCAATTCGACTACGTGATTACGGTGTGTGACAACGCCAAAGAGACCTGCCCCTATTTTCCCACCAATAAAACGCAATGGCATTGGAGCATCGAGGATCCTTCCGCAGCAACGGGAACCGAGGAGAAAAGATTAGCCAAGTTTCGCGAGATTCGCGATCAAATCGAGAAGAGATTGCAAGTTTTATTGTAGCTGTTTATGCCCAACGCGGGCAAGCCGCAGCCAAACAGGTTTATGACAAAAAACAATTTTCCAACGGATAGAAACAACCCAGTGGATGAAAAGCAAAAGCATTAGACAAAATAATTGCCGGCAAAATAATTAAAACTCAAAAATTATTTTGCTGTTACTTATTTTGTCTTTGCACTTTTGCACAGATTTCACTTTAAAGAAATAAGGCCGCGACAGCGGTCGCGTTCAATTCCACCGGCCGCGATTTCGAGATCGCCATCGCCATTGCGATTACCGCGTTCAATCCGACTGTGGCGCTTGCAACTGTGGTCGGTCCGTTGATCGAAGTGCCGGTGATGTTGGTGCTGGTGTGGTTCGCGCGGGCTACCCGGCTGTGGTTATTCGGTGAGAGGGCCGAGCAGGTGGAGATGGTTGCCGCAACTCCCAATAAGCTATCAGCCCAAGTCAAAACACTTCTGCGGAAATAATTCGCACCCTCCGCACACCTACGAATCATTCATCAGCTTTCATATTGCAATAAGAATTCCTTGCGGCGGCTTTCATAATCGATGAGCAGGCGCTCGTATTCTTCGCTCATCAAGTGGGAGGAAATCATGAAATCCGCCGAGGCGCGATTGCAGGCGATGGGAATGTTCCACACGACGGCGATGCGAAGCAGGGCTTTTACATCGGGGTCGTGGGGCTGAGGCAATAACGGATCCCAAAAGAAAATCAGAAAATCCAACTCGCCTTCGGTAATTTTGGCGCCCACCTGCTGATCGCCTCCCAAGGGGCCGCTCTGAAAACGGGCAATGTTCAAGCCGGTTTCTTTGCTGATAATCTGGCCCGTTGTTCCCGTGGCAAAAAGGCTGTGGTTTCGCAACAGCTCTTTGTTGAAGGCGGCCCACTCCAATAGGTCTTTCTTGCGGTTATCATGCGCAATGAGGGCGATATTTTTGCGCACGTTCATTTTGATCTTTTTGATAGACATCGCTCATTCCTATTTTGTCCAAAGCCACCCCATAAATTAGAAATTGCAGCAGTAAAAAACAAGGCATTTCAACGGGTTGGCTTTTCCATCTTTCAGCCTTGACATTTGAAAAAATTTAATTAACTTGATTACGTCAGGTTCGATCAACTGCAGATTGAAGCGTCAACGTCAAGTTAAATTGCGCGATTGCAGTCGTTACCCACAATTTCATTCCTGCCATGATCTACACAACAAGGACGAGCTGGAGCCAAACAGGAAAAAGCTTTTTGTATTCGGATTTTACGAATCGCCCGGATTAAAAATCCAATGGCTTGAATCAGGCGATTCGACAAATCCGGATGCCACTAAAAATCTTTGCTTTTTTAGAGATATTTGAACACCATTCAATAAACGAGAGGGGTTTTTATATGGCTGACAAAAATTTTCTCATTCTCGGCGGCGCAGGATTGGTTGGCTCGCAGGTGGCGTTTCGTATTGCAAACGATCTCACGCCGGAGCAGATCGTTGTTGCGTCTTTGTATAACCGCGAAGTGCGGGATGCCGTCGCCCAGCTCCAGGAAATGTTCGGCAACCGGCCGATTCAGTTCAAGGGCGTCGCGGGGAACGTTTTCGTCCGGAGCGGCTTTACCGACAAATCGCGTGAGTGGCTTTTAGATGGTTACGCCCGCCGCGAAGCCCTATACGATGATCTTTTGGGACCGGTGCAAAATGCCTACGAACAGTCGCAATTGGTCAAAATCATTCGCGAGCACCGGCCGGACGTCATCGTGGATTGCATCAATACCGCGACGGCCATCAGCTATCAGGATGTTTACGCCGCTTCCCGCATTGCCAAATCGCAAATGGATAATCTCTTTCGCCAAGTCGCGGCCAAAGACACGCAGAACAACGTCCATTCGGTATGGAAAGAGACCGAAAAAGCTTTTGAGACGCTGTTGCTATCCGAAGCCGTGCCGCAGCTCGTCCGCCACGTCATCCTGCTCAATCAAGCGATGCGGGAAGTGGGCACGCGCATGTATGTCAAAGTCGGCACCACCGGCACCGGCGGCATGGGATTGAACGTTCCTTACACGCACGGCGAAGACAAGCCCAGCGCCAAATTGATGTCCAAAACCGCCGTGGCTTTCGCCCACACCGGTTTGTTGTTTCTCATGGCCCGCACCCAGGGCGGCCCGGTCGTCAAAGAGATCAAGCCCGGCGCCATGATCGGCTATAAAAATGTTTCCTGCCGAACTATTCATGAGCGTGGTCAAACGGTGCATGTCTATACCAGCCGAACGGACCAATTGACCGATTCCCTGGTTTTGCGCGCCGAGAAAAACGGTTTCGAACAACTGCGGGCGCTCGATTTGCCGGTTGTCGATACGGGCGAGAACGGCCTTTTCACCAAAGGTGAATTTGCAGCGATCACCTCGCTCCGCCAGATGGAATTTATCACGCCAGAAGAGATTGCGCGCGACGTGGTTTTGGAGATCAAAGGCAGCAACACGGGCAAGGACGTGATTGCCGCCATCGACGGCGCGGTGATGAATCCCACCTATCGCGCCGGCTATTTGCGCCAGCAAGTTCTGGACGTGCTCGAACGTCTGGAGCAGGAAACGCAGGCCCACAGCGTGGCGTTGGGCCAATTGGGGCCGCCGCAGTTGTCCAAGCTGCTTTGGGAAGCCGAGTTGTTGCGCATCGAGTTCGGCACGTTGAAGGAGGTGTTGGCGCAGACTTCGGAAGAGATTGCCACAAAGATTTACCAGCGCGTTCAAGCCGATCACAACCTCCGCCAACTCATCACCTCGATTGGCGTGCCCATTTTTGCGCCCAGTGGAAACGAGCTGATGCGTGGCCCGTTTATTCGCATCCCAGAAGTGGTCGGGCAGAATACCGTTCCCATTCAGAAAGGCGATATCGACCATTGGGCGGCCAAGGGATGGGTTGATCTGCGGCCGGCGAATCTTGCCCAATGGCAGGAGCGCTTCCGCATCATGGAACGCGCCCGGCAAAGATTGCACGGCCAGGGATCGGCGGCAATCACGCGCCAGGTGTATCCATTCAAAGACATCCGGCCCGGAACGATAGTGGGCTGGATATTCAACAATGATGAATATGGCTATCGGATCAAGTGAGACTGGTTACTGGTTGTCCCGCCAAGTCGGGATCTCCGCTGCGCTCCGACTGGTTGCTGGTTGCTCATGTCTTTCTCCCGGCAGATCGATTTGGCATCTTAAACCGCGCTTTTTGATGGTGGCGCCGTTTTTTTTTGTTACACTGAATCAACATGAACAACAATCTGAGCTCTTTCCGCAGATTTCGAGGTTTGTGGGTAAACAGGGATGGAGATTATAGAGATGAGTGTCATCTTGTCAGCCGCTAATGGTCATCGCGCGTTGGTGGTCATTCCCACCTATAATGAGGCCGATAACATTCAAACCGTTATCGACCGCATTTTGGGCATTGATCCGCCTGCAATCGAAATTTTGATCGTTGATGACAATTCCCCGGATGGCACCGGCGATTTGGTGGCGCAATGTGCGGAAAAAGAGTCGCGCTTGCATCTGCTGCGCCGGCCGCATAAAATGGGCTTAGGCTCGGCGTATGTGAACGGCTTTCAATATGCGTTACAAAATGGTTATAATGTGATTCTCGAGATGGACGCCGACCTCTCGCACGATCCTGAGGATTTGCTGCGGCTTTTGGAGAGAGCCAACGATTATGATTTAGTTATTGGCTCGCGTTATCTCAAAGGCATCAACGTCGTCAATTGGCCGCTTCCCCGGTTGTTGCTGAGCATCTTCGCCAATTGGTATACGCGCATCATCACCCGCATGCCGATCTACGATTGCACCAGCGGCTTCAAATGCATCAACAGCCGCGCGCTCGAGTCCGTTCGGCTCGACCATTTTTTCTCGAACGGCTATGCGTTTCAAATCGAGCTGCACTATCGCATCTGGCGCACCGGCTCGCGCATTTGTGAAATCCCCATCGTTTTCACGCAACGCCGCCGCGGCAAATCCAAAATGTCGCACAAGGTCCAATTGGAAGCCGCGACGATTGTCTGGCGATTGAAGATTCTCGATTGGCTGGGAAAAATAAGATAGTGTGGATAGATCGCCGCACGCCATCCAGCGTGAGCCGTAAAAACGTGATTCGTAACTTTCCTCCCTTTGGGCTTTTCCAGATAACTACTCCACCATAACCGAAGCCTGACCACGCGGCACAACTTCACCGATCTGCCGCGCCTGCACGCCTTGATCGGCAAGCCGATTGAGATATTCACCAACTTTTTTCTGCTCGAGACTCACCAACAAGCCGCCGGCAGTCTGCGGATCGTGCAAGGCTTTCAGCAGCAACGGCTCAAGTCCTTCTCGACTTGAAACATGATCTTTTACGAATTCCCAGTTATTCCGATTGCCCGCCGGGATGCAACCTTGCTCGGCGAAATGCAAAACTTCCGGTAGAAGCGGAACGGCTTTCGCCTCAATTCGAAAAGAGACGTAGCTTGCTGAGGCCATCTCGTAAGCGTGGCCGAGCAAACCGAAGCCGGTGACGTCGGTTGCCGCGTGCGCACCCACCGCGATCATCGCTTCGCTTGCGGCGCGGTTTAAAAATAGCATGCTCGCGGTAAGTTGTCGAATGCCCTCATCAGACAACAAGCCGCGCTTGATCGCGGTGCTGAGAATGCCGGTGCCGAGCGGCTTGGTGAGCACCAACGCGTCTCCAACTTTGGCGGTATGACTGTGTACGATCTGTTGCGGATGTACCACGCCGGTGACCGCCAGTCCGTATTTGATTTCCGGATCATCAACCGTGTGCCCGCCAATAACCGCGACACCGGCGGCGGCGGCTTGATCGATGCCGCCATTCAAAATCGCCGCGAGTTGATCCGGATCGCCTTTCACAGGATAGCACGCGATATTCAGTGCGGTGATCGGCTTGCCGCCCATGACATAAACGTCCGAGAGCGAGTTGGTCGCAGCGATGCGGCCGTAATCATACGGGTCGTCGACGATCGGCGTGAAAAAATCCACCGTCTGTACCAGCGCCAAATCCTCGCGCAGTTGAAAAATGCCGGCATCTGCCGCCGAGTCTAATCCGACCAACACGCCCGGCAGACTAATCTTTTTGACTTTTGCCAAAACTTGCCACAACACCGTTGGGCTCATTTTGGAAGCTCAACCCGCGCAGCGAACCTTTTCAGTGAGACGGGTAATTTCTTCCTTCGTAGAATTAGAATTCATCATAACTTCGATTTTAATTCCTGAATCTTGCAACAAAAAGGGAACCGCAACGAAAAAAGCATTTAAAATCGATTTTTGTCCGTTGGGTTGTTTCTATCCGTTGGAAAATGCTTTTGCTTTTTATCCGTTTTCCTCTTCGACTCCTAAAACTCTAACATCCCCGCGCCGCTCCGTAATTCCCGCCGCATCAAAATATTGCATCAGCGGCACGGCAAATTTGCGGCTGGTATTTTCCACCAGCTCTTTGAATTGGCTAACGGTAATTTCGCGATTTTGGCGCAAATAGTCAACGACTCTTTTCCTGGCTTCGTCGAGGCGGCGCTGGTGCATGAAGATGCCCTCTTCCAAGCGCACGATCTCTTTTTGAATCAGCAGCACGCTCAAGACGTCGTCAATCTCTTTTTGCGTGATCGCCAGTTTTGCCGCCAACTCAGCGGGACTATAGGGGGCGTAAGCTTGCACATACAGCGTATCCGTCACTTTCTGCCGCAAGGTTTGTTGCGCCGGAGACAACTGAATCTCGTGCTCGGCCAACGCAATGTGCGCTTCGATTTCTTTGATCTTGCCGGCGGTTTTATGATGCTCGATAAAAAAATTGAGCAAAGCCGCATCGTGCAACGGTTGAATAAATCCGCTCAACTCGGCTTTGCGCAGGCCGAGGCGGATCGGATGCTGCTGATGATAATCGCGCAGCAAATTCTCGAGCTGCCGCCACAAAGATTCCAGCCGCTGGCGATGAATGAAGCCGCGCTTGCCAACCGGCAACACCTGTTGCGCTTGCACCAAGGCTTGAACTTGCTTTTGCAGCTCTTCTTTCCGGCCGCCGGTTTCCGTCGCGAGCTGATCGATGTTGACGAGGTAACGCCCGGCCACGAGAAATTGCGCCGCGAGCAATTCTGCCGGATCTTCTTTTTCCAATGCTTGCAATTTCGGCAGCAAATTCGCATCGCGCCTGCGATAGGGAACGGCCTCGGCGTCGAGCATGATGCCGCCGCCGATCGTGCGCGGCGGTGAATAGCGCCGGATCACCAACGGCTCCAAGCGCCGCGTCGCCACCGGCGCTTCGAAGAGAAGATGAACATAGCCGCTCTGGCCGGGCGCAATCTCCGCCGCGCTGATTGGAATGACACGCGCCATCACTTCGGCGGTGCCAAGATGAACGCGCACGCGGCTGCGGTTTTTGAGCGAAGTGGGCGCCGAAGCCAGCAACTGCACGCGGCAATTGGCGCGGCGGGTGGGGCGAAAATATCCAGGAGCGGCGAGCACATCACCTCGCCCGACTTCTTCCGTTGCAACGCCCAGCAAATTGATCGCGGCGCGGTCGCCGATTCGACCCTGGCTGACCTCCTTGCCATGACGTTGCAGACCGCGAACGCGCACAGTTTTTTGCGCCGGCAAAATTTCCAAAGACTCGCCGGTGTTGACCTGGCCGGCGAGCACCGAGCCGGTGACCACGGTGCCGAATCCCTTCATCGTAAACGAACGATCCACCGGCATCCAAAACACGCCGCGATCTTGACGGGGCGGCAGCGTGGCGATCATCTCGCTCATGGCGCGCCGCAGCTCGGGAATGCCTTCGCCGGTGGCGTTGGAAACCGGAATGATCGGCGCTTTCTCCAAAAAAGTGCCTTTTAAAAAAGTGCGCACATCTTCCTGCACCAATTCCAGCCAGTCCGGCTCCACGAGGTCTTTCTTGGTGAGCGCCACCAAGCCGCGCTGCACTTGCAAAAGCTGACAAACGTCGAGATGCTCGCGCGTTTGCGGCATGATTCCATCGTCCGCGGCAATGACGAACAGCACGAGATCGATGGTGCTCACGCCGGCCACCATATTCTTGACGAATTTCTCATGGCCCGGCACATCGATGATCGTGGCGGATTCTCCCAAGTGCGCGAATCCGAGATCGATCGTCATGCCGCGCGCTTTTTCTTCCGGCAGGCGGTCGGTGTCCACACCGGTCAGCGCCTTCACCAGCGAAGTCTTGCCGTGATCGATATGGCCGGCGGTGCCGAGGATCACATGTCGGTACATAGAAACTTTGGATTGTTGGATTATTGGAGTAATGGAGTAATGGAGTGTTGGATTTATGGATTGTTGGATTTATGGAGTGCTGCAAATTCCAACAATCCAGCACTCCATTACTCCAACACTCCATAGCTCCATCACTCCATCACTCCAATTCTCGCTCATTCGAGCGTGATATGGAAGTAAATTTCTCCCCAGCGGTGGCCGTCGACGCTTTCAATCGCCAGCGTGTATTCGCCGTCGTCCCAATAGTCGTGGTGATAATAGCACCAGTCGTGATCCTTTCCCGGTTTGATACTGATGGTATGTTTGGCGCGCGAGAGCAAATTCGAGCCTTGGTAAATAGAGAAACGCAGCGGCACGGAAATCGTGGCGTCTCCCGTATTCTGAAAAATCATGCGCGCGACCAAAAACATGTTCGAGCCCGCCAGACGAAAGATGTTGCTGCCGCGTCGCTCGCGAAACAGCGAGCAATCCTGGGCGCGCGCTTCGTCATCTTCCATAAACACTGCGACGGTTCGCAGACGCACGCGCTCGTAATTGGAATCAAAAATCTCTTTGGTCACTTCATTGATACGGCCTTTTTCCAAACGCAAGCGCCGCAGATCGTCCTGCCGCAACGTGAGGCTGTCACTCACGGCGCCGATCTTCACGCGGTACAGGCCGGTGGGCACGTCGTCAAGGCGCAATGGGGTCGTGCCTTTTTCATCGCCATTCAGCAGAATCGGCAAGCCCGGCGGATTGCTGCTCAAAATCAAAGAGGCGGTGGTGCGGCGCAGACGGAATTCGTACCGTTTGGGATAAGAACGAATCCGCATTCGCGCCGGCAGCAAATGCACACGAATTTCCGACACCCGGTCACTCTCGATGCGAACATTTCGCGTGGTGGTCTGATAACCTTCCTTTTCAATGCGCAGCTCATAAGTTCCAGGGCTGAGCATGCCCGCCGAATCCGCCCGCGCATCATTAATATAAACTTTGGCGCCGCCCGGTTGTGCCATAACCCGATAATAGCCGGGTTGCGCCCACGCTTTGCCACCACACGTCAACAAGAATAAGGACAACAGCACGAAGTTCCGATACATAATCATTCACAAACTTTTGGGACAGGCCACGTTTGTCCATCGGACGGTAGGTAGCTTGTCAACCCTGTTGGTATTTTATCACATGCGAATAACACCGGTTAAAACACAGTATTCACGTCATCCATAAAATACCGACATTCAGGGGTTTGTGAATAATTTAAGCTAAAGTTTTATGAGATTGTAACGATTCAGCTAAAACGCTGCGGTTGCAAAAGCCTTAAGACAAAATAATGATTGACAAAATGATTAAGTAAAAGACGGAAATCATTTTCATATTTAATGATATCTTATGACTGATATTATAATGCGGCTGCGGTCGAGATGCAAATGATTTTTGTGCGGAACCGTGAATTTCCTTCAGATTTTGAGTTTTGCAATTTTTTCAAATTTTTTTTTAAAAACCCCTTGACTTTCCATCAATTTTGTATTATATTATACTTTGGAATTGAGAAAAAATGGCGTGCTGTACGAGTTGTTTCGATACAAACTACGAGATCCCCCCCCAGTCTCGTAAGTTTGAACCGGGTTATCGGAGCGGCAAACGGCGGCGCGCCTTTTTTATTTCGGGGTTTGCCTTCTATACACTCAAAAACAAAAGCTGATCATCTTTCCCTAACTTTAAAAAGCAAAGTTCGAAACAATCTATAAAATGCAAAACACCCGCTTGGGCTTGACTCAGGGCGGGCGTTGCTATTTCTGCCCCCAAACTGCCAGAAACCTGCTTGTTCAAAAAAGAAGCTTGAACATTTTTAAAACTCTGTGTTGCGAATTATTTGACCAACGCCAGCTTTTTCGTCAGGACGACAACGGCGCCATTAGACGATTTGACTTCGAGACGATAAAAATAGATGCCACTCGTCACGCTATTGCCAGCGCTATCACGACCATCCCAGCGTATCACATATTCACCAGCATTCTTTACACCGGCTTCAAGCTGTGCCACCCGTCGGCCGGTAAGGTCGTAGATCGCAAGCAAGGCTTGTCCTTTAAAAGGCATGTTGTAACGAATTGTGGTTTCCGGATTAAACGGATTAGGATAGTTTTGATAAAGCTGGAAATGAGATCTTCCTTCAAGCCGTTCATTGATGGCTGTGACCATTGACGTGACCTCTACCAAGTCCAAAAACAGTGCGTCGCCTTCAACTGACGTATTTGCGACATGCTCTCGAAAAGCAATAAAAATATCGGAACCGGGTTCCACAAAATCTGTTAATGTAAATTGATATTGTTTCCATTCGTTGTTTCCGGGCCCTGAAAAGGCTAACGTTGCCACTTTGGTAGTAAATGAGCGTGTGCTGTCATCGGTGGTCGAGATTAGTACATCCAAAGTGTCACCATACTCCAAGAAGTATCTCAGATAAAACCTGAGCGTATCCCCATTTTGTACATTCATTATCCGAGGTGTGATCAGCCACTGAGCTGTTTGCTGCCCAGTTGTCAGTGATCCATCCGCATCGCCTGTTAGCCAACTGGTAAAGGCGACAAATTGCCCTCCATCCGGGGGTGCATCAAAGACTGAGCCTGGTGAAAAGCCAGGTACATCCATTCCAACGTTTCCGCGCGCCCAACCCGTACCGCCGAAATTTGTTGCTTTCTTCCAGCCGGCGGGTGGAAATGTATCCTCCTCAAAAGACTCCCGGGACAATTGCCCCGACGATTTTGTTGACTGTGCAGTAGTATTCATGATTTCAACCTTTACGCTATTTTCAGTACGGCTGGCGTTTACTCGCTCCTGAGCATGTAAAATGGTGCAGATGCAAAGCAGCATAGCGACAGCAGCGATTGTTTTTGACGAGTTTTTACTCATTACGGCCTTCCTCAATAAATATTTTGATTGTTTCCAGAAACGCCTGCAAAAATATCCTGAAACTTGGGAAAGGGGCAGGGGTGTGTGCATATCGCGTTTCTGCTGAAAAGAATGAAACATGAAACAGGCTTACTTTTGCCACTTTCAATAAGTCAAGTCTTGATACAATACATGAGCGCAACGTTTCTTGGCCTTGTTTCGGGGCCGGGCCTGACGGTTACGCCCGCGAAGTCGGTTGGTGCGCCAAGATTGGCGTTAGAAGACTGAATGTTCGCCGCTCCGTTGTTTATGCTTATTCCTGTAGTGCTTGAATCAGTCAATGCCGCCCCAATATAATCGACCCCGACTTTGGTCGTTGGTGCTGCTTCAAAATCCCCGGCACTCCCAGTAGATGTCGGCGCAAGATGGCGATGCCCGGGATCCGTGATCAAATGCGTATGACCAGCGTCGTTGTGCGTATGGCCGGCATCCGCATGTGTATGAGTTTGTATTTGATCGAATTGCAGGCTGCCGAAATTCCTGCCGGGGTCAACACCCCTGCCATTGTCCCATCCTCGTACGAATTCGCCCTGCAGATTGGGGACCGTCACGGGCGCGCCAAGCGCAAATCGATCTTTCAACGCCTTGTATAAATCCGGAAACTCAGCTTCGGTGACTTCCTGGCCGTTACATTCCAGCCAACCTTCAGGAGGTTCGGTATTGGCAAAGGCCATGATCATGCCGGTAGGAACGATTCGGTGCGAGAGATAATCGAGCGCCGCTGCTACCGTTTGTGGCAACGACTCCGAAAATCGACTCCCGGGAACTTTGTGCTTGAATGGTAATTTGGCAGCATCAAGGAAGAGCAGCAGACCGGCTAGGGCATCCTGGACTGTTACTCTGCCATTGCTATCAAGATCAGGCCAATTTTCCAGGGTTTCTTCTTCAGAATCGCAAAACAATGAGTGCACGCTTGGAGGATCGCGCTGAGTTTCCGAACAAGGCTCAATTTCAAAAGCCACTGCCGGCGCGCGACTGATATTCGCATTGAAACGGACAGGTAAGTGCAAATGAGGTTTGTGAAGAGGGTCCTCAGGATCTCTTAATGTGGCCGTCACCTGTTGGCTTTGATTATTCTTGTCGATCTTAAAGATACACTCAGCAACGCCATTTTCATCCGTTTCGACTTCGATTGGTTCGCGCGTGAAGTTTCTGCCAATGGTTCTAATTTGTCCCTCGCCGACAGTCACATCGAAAAGGACTTTAGCTCCAATAATTCGAATCAGGCCATTGGTAACACCGACTTGAAGCGGCTGCGGGAGTTCATCGCCAGGTAATGCCTCTTGACCGTCACCACTGACTTTGAAGATGTTAATTTGCTCTGCCAGCGGTGAGAATACTGGACGGCAGTTATGTCTAAACTCCCAGGTTCCATCCCTGAATCCGAGAACTCCTAGTCGACAATAGTGATGTTCATTGCCGGAACGCTCTTGTAAAGCAGGCTCCCCATCTATGGCTGGCCATTCGATTTGTCCAGTTGCAATTCGCGCCGGAATCAGCCAGTAATCACCGGCTTTATATGCATCATTTTCGCCAAACTTTACTTCAATTCCATCTTCGAGCAGTATCCAGGAATTTGCAGAGGTTCTAATTTCGGCAGTCGTCTTCTGGTCCCACCGACGGACTTTCGGGGTCGCGTCCTGCGGAAAGTTTGCCCGTGTAATACCTCTAGGATCGGTGACAGTAGCGGGATCAAAGACAATCTCCACGCCGTTCAGAACGGATTTGACTCGCGCCAGCGCGCCGGGTATTCCGTTCAGCTCGTGCAAATCATCCGTTACTTCTATCCAATCGCCGGGTATGAATCCATGCAGCTCATCTCGTGCCGGTTGCTCGATGGTCACCGAGTCGTTGTTTTTGATCTCACGGATTGCTGCGGCAATTGCTCCGTTTTCTCGGGACCATTTGAATGTAGCCTGCCCGGTTTGACCGGAGGTATGAATTTCAACACGGTAAAGCTGATTTTCCGTGCCGCGAAATCCCGAGGTGGGAGGGACCACACAAGGATCTCGCGATACGATGGTTCCGGCGTTGACGCGGGCGCTGAGACGCGCCGTTCGCGGTTGAGTTAATTGATCCCAGTCGTCAAATCTTTCGCCACAAACATTGAGCGCGGACGTTCTTGGCGGCAATTTGAAATACTTAACCTGCCAGGTCGTTTTTGTCCGTGTTGCCGTATCTGCGCCATTCAAAGCGACTTCACGAATTGTCTCATCTTCGATTCCGGTTATGTGGCGCTTCCAAACATCCAAATAAAACATGTAGAAACCGGGATCCACAGGCAAGGGCTCACCATGAAAATCCGGTTGTTGTTCATAACTTCTATCTGATTCATTCTCACATAAAATGCCGTCTATATAGATCTTCCCCTTGGTAATGATAATTCCATCTTTGGCTTCATTGGTGATAATCTTGAATCCAGCATCTTTTCTCGACGCACCACACGTACCAATAACACTGCACATGCTCGTTTCACGCAGATGCGTTTGAATATCCGCCTGCTCGTTCCAGTCCGCATCGAGCTGGGCGCGGCCCTGCTGCATGCGCACGCCGCTGTAGTGCTTTTCTCGTTTAAAGGTCAAGCGAGTGAAGTCGCCTTTCACGGATTGCTCCAATCAAGAAGAATATTGCTGTCAAAACAAAACGCTGCTAACTGTCAACCATCAAATCCACAATTGGGCTAATTGCTGTGCAAAGTGCAACTGTTTTCGGTTCCTCTGAAAACTATGCTTCATCTCCACTGCTCGTTCCAATCCGCATCGAACTGGACGCGGCCCTGCTGCATGCGCACGCTGCTATGGTGTTTTTCGCGTTTAAAGGTCGAGCGAGTAAAAGTCGCCTTTCGCAGATTGCTCCTTGATGACTCATTAACTGAAATCACTTAGAGATTTCACGATAGCATTCTTGAAGTAAGTCTTCAGCTTCTTCATCAGGACCTTCAAGTTCGAGGTATTTCTTTAAGTGTGGAATTGCTTTTTCATACTCTTCTCTATCATAGTAATACACAGATAAATAATGATATACCTGTCCTAAAGACGTTCCTTTCTCTGCGAGAAGTCGAAACAGTTCAATTGCGGTTTGTTTTTCATCATTTGACCATCTAATTACGGCTTCATAGTACTGTGTCTCATCTGACCTTCCCAAGTGCGCAATCCATGTCTCTAATGTCGTTAGGGCCTTATCAAATTCCCCATCTAAGATAGCTAACTCAGTTAGATTCTTCCACCCAGTCTTGATTTTGGGTGCCACCTTTGTGAGTTCGATTGCATATTTCTTAGCTCGATTGGTATCTCCTAATCTGAGATTTCCTGCTAAAAGGGACAATAGGAGGGTGGAGTTGCGTCCTCCTGATTCGTAAGCTGCTTCATAAAGGCCTACGCTTACTTCGTAGTGGCCTTCAGCTTTGGTAATATCGCCAAAAAGTTCAAGCGCTTCGACATCTTCATCATCTATTTTAAGTGCCAAAGCACACTTTAACTTGGCAGACTGTATATCGTTAGCCGAGAAAAGTTCTCGTGACTTATTAACAAGGGATCGCAAGAGTTCCTCCGCCTCTTTTGGAGTGAGCACTCTGTTTTGCCCATTAATTTCAATCTCCACTGGTTCATTTTTTGTCATTTTAGACCTTCATAGTTAGGATGTTAGCATAATAATACAGACGATCCTAAACATCTGTCTTTATAACGCCGCTCTTGGTGACAATAAAACGTCCAACAAGCTGTGGTATGGGGGTCTGTTTCCCTTCGATAATCACAACGCCTGTGCCAGTTCCGAGGATTTCCACTTCAACTTTCTGTTGAAGTGGATGGATAGCATCTTCAGTCAATTTGGCCTCAATTGTACCTACAGTTTCATTGGTAAGTGTATCTATGATTATTATGTCAAACCTCCGACCACGGGCTTTCCCTGAAGGAAGTTGTAAAGTTGCACGACGGGGCAAGCGCCTTTTGGTAAACGCTGCAGTCGTCCGCAAGGTCACCTCCTCCTGAACCTTAAACCGGTTATCCCCAATTGTTCCTCTGATACTATCAGCGAGCGCATCTGCGAACGCTACTCCCAACTCCCTTTTTATCTGTATTGGTAGTCCTGCTGATGTGACATCTGGATCAATTAGCTTCTCTAACGCTTTGTCCGTGACTTGCTTCACAAATTCCTGTTTTGATATTTTTCCCTCCTTGTAAGCTGTGGTTATCTCATCGTCACCTTCAATTCTTTCTTCTCCTATCGTTTTCTTGCCATTACTTGCTGAGTAAATATAATCCCAGGTCGTTTCGCCTGCAACCACTTTAATTGATTTGAAAATTGGATGGTCTCTCTTCACTTCATTGGCGACTTTTTCCGCATTTTCCTTCGATATTCTACCATTTTTCAGATATCGTTGTTCATCCCGATTTATTGCACTGAGTCCTGCTTCAACCTTGGCATCGTGTTGAGGATCTGCCGTTTCCGGTGCTTTTTCTTCCTTCTTCCCAAACCCTAACAGCTTCCCAGCTTTCTTAATCAATTTCACCGCCTGTGCAACCACCCAATCGATGGCCTTGCTGATCGGTGCACGGATTTTTTCGATAATGGTTTTGATTTTCTCGCTTATTCCACTCAATCCCAGCAGGGCAGCGAGAAAACTGATCAACACCGGCACGGACTTGGCGAGCGCATCTTCAACAAGCTTGGCTGCTGCGTCCAGGGCGCCTTTGGCGATGGCCGACACTGAGTCAATGACCGCATTCACCAAAGCCAGAATCTGTTTACCACGTTCGATAAAAAATTTGACAATGTCAATAATTAATTTGACAGCTTTGACAAAAGCCGAAGCCGGGTTGAGCAAACTCAGCACCCAAGTGATGCCGGCAATGATGATCTTCTCCTGTACAAAACTCTTGATGGTATCGAAAATCTGCGACTTGATGTCACCGACTTTTTCTTTGATAAATTCCCATATCCCAATCGGCCCTTCGGTAATGAAGATCTTGAAAATCTCAGCGAACTGTTCGAGCTTGCTGACCACTTCTTCACCCACAAGCTGCACCGCTCGTCGCCGGAATGCCGCGTAGGTCAGTTGCAGAATCTGCATGACCAAACTGAAAATGCCCTTCAAATCAAACTTTTCCGGCAGTTGAATGCCGGCTTCCGCAAACGCGCCGAGCAGCCAGCCCATCAATCCTTGCTGCAAATGCTCGCCGATCTTGCTCATGAAGTTTTGCAGACCTTGCTTGACGCCAGTGACGAGATTCCCCAGAAATCCGATCGGGTCTCTGATAATCAACGACACCGCTTCGGCGGCCTTCGCCAGCACGCTCACGAGAGCATTCTTAAGCTCGATGATGGTCGCAATCACGCCTTTGATTGCGTCACGTGCGGCATCCACCAAGCCGCGATTGGCCGCTTTCATTTCGTCAACGTGGGCATTCAGCGCTTTGAGATTTTCCGTGTACTTCTGGGCCAGCGATTCGATCAATTGGTTTTTCTTCTCATCAACGCTTTGCTCCAGCTCGTCAAATTTGCTTTGAATGTTTTGCGCGGCTTCCTCACCGAATTTTTGCAGGGCCAGCGGCAAGCTCTTGACATAGTCGCGGATTTCCTGCTTGCCGGTGGCGATTTCGTTCTTGGCCTCGGTCAAACCGGTTTCGACGAGTGTAGCGATATCGTCGATGACCTTATCCATTTCATTTAGATAGAGCTGGCGGCCTTCTTCGTAGAATGCGTTGACTTCGTCTGGTAGGCCGAGAACCTTGTCTTTCAGCCAGAGCGCCCATCCGGTTACTCCGTCGTAGCGTTCCTTCTTGTAGGCCTCCATCCGTTGTTCGACATAATCCTCAAAGCTGCGCTGCGCCGCCGCCGCCCCCTGGTCAAATCTCTGGTTGACCTCGGTATCGAGGCGCTCCAGGCGCTGCTCAACTTTTTCTTTGGTGCGCGCATAGATGCCTTCGATTTGCGTGGCGATCTCGCTGCGTTTCTGCTGGTCACTGCTCTTGCCGACGTTTTGCTGTTCCAGAACTTGCGTGAGCTGCTGCGCGCGTTCGCCATGCATGCCTTCGAGATTTATCTTGGCGGCAGTTTGCGCTTCGGTCTGAGCACCCGCGAGCGTGGCTTCTTCATCTTTGCGATAGGCCTGCGGCGCTTCCGCGGCATCGGTTTGTGCCGTTTTCTTGGCCTCGACCGCGGCCTGGAAGCTCGGCTCGTTGGACTTTTGCAGTTGCTCTTCGGTGATCTCAGCATCCGCCATTTGCTGATCAAGCGCTTTGCTACCTTCTTGCAAAGATACTTCGGACGCAGTCTTGGGTTTGGGCGCAGCTTGCGCGGCGGCGAGGTCAGGAGGTGGCGGCCCGGCTGCTGCTGGCGGCAGCGGTTTTACCGGCTTGGGCTCAATGCCGGTGGTATCCGGTTTTTCCGCGACTTTTTCCGAGAGCGCACCCTGGGCTTGTGCCTTGTCTTTCGCGACTTGCGTGGTGAGATGACCTTTGACCGTATCGAGCCTGCCGCTTTCTTTAAATTCATCGGCCTGTTCGAGCGTCTTGGGCGCTATCGCGGCAATTCTCTCGAGCACCGCAGCCTTAAATCCGGCGCGATCAAATGGCTTGGGCTGCTGCTGATCCATCTCTTGCACCTGCTGATCCGCGGCGCGGCTGGAGACTTCATTGGGCGGACTGACGGCTGCTGCTTGCGCTTCGCTGGCTTTGGCCTTGGCAGGAGCATGCTTCTTCTCCTTCATCGCAGCCAGATTCGTTCGTTCAATTACGGCTTGAAACGCGGGGTCTTCCTCCGGTGAAGCAGGCGAACGTTCAACCTCAGCGCCTTCTGCCGGGACAGCTTCGGTGGCTTCGGTGGGAACCTCCTCAACGGGCTCCGCCTCTGGCTTCGCTTCAGGACCGCCTTCAGCGGCTAGCGCTGCGGCCTCAGGGACCGCTTCAACAGCTTCCGTGGCAGGCACTTTGATGATGTCCGGCGATTGTGTGGCGCCAACAGCCGGGGCAGGAACAGGAGGAGTTGCAAGTGCAGTCGGTGGCGCAGGGAATTGGTCCGCAGCGAAATCGCTCTCGAACAGGATTTCATCCAAATGTTCTTTCTGCTCGGGGGCAATCCGGTCGCGGACTTGTGCCAGAACCTCCTCGCGTGTCGCAGAATCCAATTGAGCCAGCCGGCGCGAAATCCGGGTTGAGCGATCTTCAGGAGCTTCCTGCAATTGTTCGAGGATCCACTTAACCAGAGCGGCTAATCGTGGCGCCGAGATGAGTATCTTGGTTCTGAATGCCGATGAGCTCTGATCTGACATCCGCCGAGCAATCAAATTATTCGCCTGTGGGAAGGGCCACCATTTGACTCTTGGCAAAACAGGCTGATCCTGTGTTTGTCGACCCGCGGTTTGCCCCGTTTCGGACTGGGGTGATTCTCCCGGCCTGTTCAACTTGTACTCAAAGTTGAATGGAGTCTTAGCAACAAGCGGAGATTCCGGCTGCTGCTGCACTACATGCGTCAGCTCATGCGCCAACAACCAACGTCCCTGCGGCGTGTTCGGCTGATATTGGCCTGCATCGAAGAAGATGTCATTTCCGCGCGTGAAGGCCTGGGCGTTGAGCTCGCGGGCGGTTTCAGCGGCATGGGCGTCGTCATGGACTTTGATTTGGCTGAAGTCGTGGCCGAAGCGGTTTTCGAAAAATGCACGTGTAAGCTCTGGCAACGGGTGATCGCCGCCGAGGTTGGATTTTAAGCGTTCTTCTAGTTTCGGAGAAACTTTTAGATTCTTTGCCGAGCTTCGCTTGGTGAGGAGTGTTTGCTCTTCTTCATCTTCTTTCTTTTTTTTCTTTTCTTCCTCTTCTTCCGTTTCATCGGTCTGTCGCTGGAGCAATGAATTGTCGGAGGCATTTCGTTTTGTTTGCAAGAGCCCTTCGTCGTCCTCCTCCTTTTTCTCCTCCTCTTCGGTTTCTTCATCTGCCTGGCGATTGAGCTTTTGCCGATCGAGACGAGAGAGGGTTTGAATACGAAAATTCGGCGCATAGTTCTCGCCACGGGCATGCCGCCCATTTTGCGGCACTGACACGCCCATCACCGTTTCGGCCACCCGGTCCGCCTCTTCTTCAAATTTGTCGCCTGGCTGGCTGACGGCAAGCTTGGTTTGGACGAGCGGTGGCGGGGCAACCGCAGCGAGACGGTTCGGTGTGCTCAGCAAGCTCGAATTGGAAGGACGTAATCCGGGCTTCCAATTTGGTGTCGAGTTGGATGCGGGCTTTTTCCCTTTTGTGGCGAATATTCTCAAGAAGTGACCTGTGTTGAGAGCAAATGTTTAATCATTGCAGCCGTATTAGAAAATAATATTGAAAAAACAAGACAAATTAGAACAAATCTATTCATTCTTCTTTGTCCTTCCAGCCCCCACTTTTTTTGCCTTCTCTGTCTCTTTGCCTCTAGCCGCGGGTTCAGTTATTGTTGCAGCTCCTTCCTGTTGTTGCAATTCATCGAGTTTTTTGGATACTTGGCACATATCGAGGAATTCGCAGCGGCAATCATGCGGAGCTACTCCCTGATCTTGAACAATTGCTAAAGGAGCATAATAATGTCTGATCCCACGTGGCGGCAAAGCAACCGGAACGATTTTCGTGCCCTCGCCCTCGTCATTTGGTACTTCTTCTGTTGGCCAGTCGATGTTGCCGGTCTCGGTGCGCGCCGGGATGAGCCAATAGTCGCCGATCTCGTAAGTGGCCTCGTCTGTCAAATCGAACATGACCTGAATGCTGTCTTCCAGGGGTATCCAGCCTTCGGAGATCACTGGCTGCTCAATGGTCACCTCGCCAGGCGAGTCCCAACGGCGCAGCAGCGGATGTTTTTTGGGGTCCTGGCCAACAGCAGAGGCGGGCTTGCCGTCCAAAATCACCTGCTTCATCACCGGGTCGATGGTACTGACTTGCAGTAGCTTGTCCACCTGAGATTCGAGCACGATGTCATCATCGACGATCTCGACCCAGTCGCCTTCTTTGAGACCAAAACGCGCCTCGCGGCCAAGGTGCTCAAGGGTGACGGTCGTCGTTGTGGCATCGCCTTCGCCGGAAAAGGCGATCTCTTTGATCGGAAAGATTACGGCGCCGTTTTCCCGTGACCATTTGAAGGTTGCCGTAGTATGACTTATTTCACCGGTTGCGGTATCAATTACTTTAAGTCTAGGTTCATGAATTTCCACCCGGTAGAGCTGATTTTCAGCACCGCGGTAGCGTGACGTAGGTGATATCACACACGAATCAACGGGCACATTTTCATCCAGCGGTTGCACCCGCGCCTTTAGCTTACCCTCTCCCGGTTTTTTCCCTCCATCAATTGCCTTGAGAAACGCCTGGTAATCGTTACAAACTGTTTCCGCATTGGTTATTCCCCCTTTGATTTTCACCTGGCAAACAACTTGTGACCGGTTAGCGGTATCGGGGCCAGCCAGCGCCACCTCGCGAATGTGTTCATTTTCATTGCACGTTATGTGTCTTTCCCAAACCTCTAAATAGATGAGCACCGGAAACACCAGATTTTCATCCGAGAGGCTTGGGCTGGATGGCAAGGCTTGTTTTGAGTAGAGTGAATATTCATGGTTTTCACAAAGCAAACCACCAACATAATAGCGTCCTTTACTAATGAGAAAATCGCCTTCTTCCAAGACGAGATTGCCGTTCCCGTCAACCGGCAAGAATTTAATTTTCTTCAATCTTTCTTTTTCTTTCGCATAGAGCTGAGTTTCATCGTTTGGATTGAGTATGATCCTGAATCCGCTTCTTACTTCGATCAACCCATTCGTGTTGTCGAGAATGTCGGGTGGCCCTCCATGCGGACCGATCATGTCAGCGGCGAGGTTTTGCAAATAGTGCAATAATATGGATGTTTGCTCGTTCCAATCGGCATCCAGCAACGCCCGGCCCTGCTGCATCAATACGCGGAGAAAGTGCCTGCTCGGATCAAATGTATTGCGTGAAAAATCGCCTTTCATAGTTCCTCCTTCAGGAGGTGAAGAGATAACACTGTAATTTGCAATTCTTTGAGTTCAACAAAAATGTTGTCAACAGTTGAAAACGGTCACTCATTTTTCATCCCCCTAACTGGCAAAAATGATCCCGGCGTTCATGCCTGCGGGTGTATACTCTTCGAGCCGAGTACGAAGGTTGGCTTCGCGCTGCGGTTGAAACAGGTCGTGGAACGCTCCCATTTCCGATTCATCATCCGCACCGCGCTTGATTTCTTCCGCCGTTCCATCGGTCAATTGGCAGTAATCCGGCTCGCCATAGCGCACGCTGTTGAATTGCGGGCTGACGCGCGCTCGTTCTCGCTCCTGGTCGCGCTTGATCTCGTTTTCCCCTTTTCCTTCCGCGCGCGAAGCTTCGGCCATACGCATTTCAACCACATCCGGCTGGCAATTAAATCGACGCGGCGTGCGTGAGCCGGGCTTGACATAACTGAAACGGATACAGCCGTGCTGGCGCCGGGCAACTTGGACTTTGCCGGTAAAAAGACAATTCTCTCCCAGATCAATCGCGTGGGTATGAATCTCGCCAATGACAGTGGTTCTCAGGATCGTCAGAATCGCGTGCGCGATCTCACATTCGGGTGCGCTCAGCGCCGCGCCTTCAATGGCTGTAGCGTCCAGGATGCTGTCGCTGATTGTGATGGTAAGCGGGTCAAATGCCACGCGGTCTTGTATCACCTGGATCGAGCCGATGATGCAGTGCTCGACCGTGACGCGCGCCGTCGTGTTGAACAGCAAAATGCTTCTTTCAGTCGGTCGTTGCGGTTCGCAATCCTCGTCGATCGTCCAGCCGGGCACAAGCGTGGTGTGGCGGATGTTCAATTCATCCAGCTCGCCTTCGACTTTGAGGCTGCGGCCGGTGATCAGCAGTCCGTCCAGCGTAAAACGACTACCCGGCGCGCCTTTTACGTTCAGGGCATCCGGCCGCTTCGCTTTTACATCCAACAGCCTGATCGTCGGTCGCTTGCGATTGGCGGCGCGGATTTGCAAGGTTTGCCTGGGCCCAAGCTCGATATTGATCGCCCTGGGCGCTCCGTACTCCTCGTTATCCACGATTTCAATGATGGCATGGCACGGCTGCTCTTTCTTCCACAGTTCAATGGCCTCATGCAGCTCGGTGATTTCCTCATGCCGCCCAACGCGATAAATCTTGAGAAGATTCGCACAGGCATTCCCGAATGCTGCATCGAAAAGGATACGGTTGAGATAAATCAACTCCGCTCCTTCCGGTTTGAGATCGATAAGTGAATGTACGGATTCCAGAGGCTTGACATTTTGAAACCGCTCTACGCTACAAGTACACTCGTCTTGCAAGATGCGATTCACCTCAGCGAGGAGGGCTTCTTTCATGGCGTCAGAAGGTTGCTCCTTCTCGTCGTATTCCTGCAACATCCGCTGTGCATCTTCGGAGAATCGTTGCCAAAAGTACTCTGAAAGTGGGTGACTGATTTTCCGAAGTTTCAAAACCAAATCTCGGGGCTTTCTGAGATCGGATGCTTGCAATAACATATCACCCATGGATTGCAATGTCGGTTGGGACAGTTGCCGAAAATACTCACCTCCACCGATATCAGTACTGAAGCCGTAGTAGTATGAAACGGTCACGCCGGTTGTTGGCATCGTACCCGAAGGGAAGGCAATGCGCCCAAGCGCGGGATCGACTGCGACGAATCCCGGTTTGGTTTTGTAAAATTGCCAGTCACTCAAATCCGCCGCCACGATCTGATCGACAGTGATGGCCTGGTCGTCGAGCCAGATTTGAAAGCTTTTGCTTTCACCATAGTAGGCTTCTTTGTTCTCTTCCAGGGCTTTGCGCCGGATCGGAATGGGCAGGTTGAGCTCGCCGGCAATCTGGGTGGGTTCATCTTCCGGCACGGTTCGGGTAAATAACGGTGCGTCGTTGCCCAGCACGCTGAAGCTGTAAAGGTTTTGGCCTTCTCCCTCCTGACAAAACGCCGGAGCTTGCGTCATGGAATATGCCCGCAAACGCCAGACAAAAAGGCCGATACTCGGGATGTTGTAGCGGCCTTGCGAATATCGTGAATTTGGCCGCCGGACATCGACGGTATGCGCAATCTCGTCAAATGGGCCATTCAGGCGGCTCAGGGCGTCGCCATTGCGCAAATCCACTGTTTTGCCCCTGGCAATGGTCTTGTCTTTGTACAACGCAACCGCCAACAACAGGTCTTTATGTCTCGCCGCATCATTGACGCCAATAGCTGCTTGAACTTGTTTGAGGAATTTTTCTTCTTCTGCAGGCGAGTGGTTTTTGAGTGTCGCCAATCTTTCCAGTAGATCGGTTGAAAGGCCTTCCGTTTGCAATTCCTGCAGCGCGCGGTCGGTAATTTTAAAAGATGGCTCCAAAAACCGCAAGTGATTCAAGGATTGGGTGATGCTGAGCAGAGTAAAGAACTCAACGGCGCGAGCGGGCCAGTTCGCTACATCTCGTGCCAGCAATTCGAGCAGCGCCAGCGTGCCCTTGCGCCGCCGGTTACGGATCGTGTTGGCGACCTCGCGGCGGGGAATCAATATCTTGTTTAGCAAACGTCCGTGCTCAGTCGTGACCTCGCGAGGCTGGCCGGCTTCATGTACCGGCTCGTATCCTACCAGGTCAGCGATATACGGCACCACCCAGTCGTCGCACGTTTCGATGAACCAGTTCTCATAGAGTTTGGCGATGTCGTGGTCGACAACGTTGGCCTGCTCGGTGATAATGCGCAGGAAGGCTTTTAGCGGCAAACCTTGCTCGCTATCGCGCTGGCGATACACAACCGGCAGCAGGTCGTACAGACGATCGAGATTGCCATTCGTGTCATTCATTTGCTAATCTCCTAAAGGAGCGAGGATCAAGGTATCCGGAACCGCCGGGCTGAGGATGGCCAGTTGTGCCGGGCGAATGCGCTTCGCCGGGTCGGCGGCAAAAAAATCGACCCTGGCATTGTGGATGGGAATGCGGTGCATCGCTCCTGCCGAGCTTAACTTGTCCTCAAGCGTTTCCAAGTTATCTTTTTCGATAAGCTCATCCCCGACAGCATTCAAAATATCCACGTCAACATAATCCACACCGTCGACAGCCTGCATCGTACTGATGACTTCGCTGAGGAGTACGTCTTTTCCCATAGCCCGGCGTTCGAAACCGAATGCGTCCAATAGGGTTGATCGGATTACCGGCTCGACGAACTCCCACTCGAAGTCAGGGTGCAATTTCACCCCAGCGCTGAGGATGATGAGCTTGAGCTCGCGAAGGTCCACTTGCAGCGGCTGATTTGGATCGCCGAACAGGTGCAATGAGCGCAGCAGATTCCTGTACAGATCGGAGGTTTTGTCGATGGGGATGTCGTTGGCGCCGGCAATGGTCAGGTGCACCAGCTCGCGTCTCCCGTCTGACATCCGCACCGCTTCCGCCTTGCCGATGCCGGTAAAAGCGCGCGCAAAGTCGGCGTAATCCTGAACCGAAACTGTCCGGTCCAGCGCGCGTAGATGGATCGGCGCGTTGCGGCGCGCCTGGTCGAGCACCTCGCGATCCGCCCCACCGGTTGCCGGCATCGGATTGATGACTTCTTTAACGCCCAATGGTTTTATGGCCAGCAGGCTGATTTGTTTGGCCGCAACATTGCCGGCCTCGCCAATGCCGATCCGGTACAGCGCACTAATATTTTCAACACCGGTTGGCAGGCGGGCGCCATGCTCGCCATTGCCGAACTTGACTGATGTTATTGTATCGTTGTCCGTTTTTGTGACGAGATTACGGGCATCAGGTTTTTTATCCGCCAAGCTGTCGGTCTCGTGCCACTTAACATTGTTGACGCGCACTTCCAGGGTGCTCTGGATGCCTGTAGGGGTGGCGGCGGAAATAAATGTGAGAGGAGATTGCCGCAGCGTGAATTCCTGCAGCGCTCTGCTACTGTCGCCACTGCCGAGAATTTCCTCGCGCGTTTCACCGTGAGTCGCGCGCACAACGTTGCCGTGAATAGTCACGGTATTGCGTTTATATCTGTACGCCAGGTTGTTCGCGAACTGCAGCACCGTGTGGGGGCTGTCGACTGGAATCTTCTCGTCGGTTCTTTGCTCGACGCCGGAGAGCATCACCAATTCGCTGGCAGTTACCGCCTCTTCCTCAAGCGCTTCGTCAACTCGTTCGCCCGAGACGATGACCCAACGACCGGAGATCAAGCCATCAAATAAGCCGTCGAGTGTAATCGTGTTTGCTTGAATGTCATCAGTTATAGGCTCCTCAGCCAATTCCAGCGGTTCGGATTGGGCGTAGACGGTGATTTTGCGTATTTCTGTTAGATCATTGCTTTTTGTTTGATCTGTCCATTGGACCGTCCCAAAATCAATTTGTGTTACTTTCGCTGACATTCCGTAATTAGCCTCTGAAACTGACCTTACAGTGCTAGCTTTCAAGAATTTTGGATCTTTATTAGGATGTTCAATGATCACACACGTATTCGATTTGATTTCATCATGAATCGTGTCTAATGAAAGTTTAGTGTTATCAAAATTCGAATCTAAAGGCCATTCACCATAAGTTCCTTGAAATACTCCATCCACGAAGTCTGGCTTTTTCGGTGCATTATGCCCAAACGGTGCTGCTTTCACACGGAATGCTAGAATACTTTTCAACGGTAGAGGTGCAGCCGTGTCTGATGGGGGTTGCGCCGGAGCCACTTGTGTCTTCGCCCAGGCAGAATACAAAGTGCGATGAAGAAAGCGGTTTTGATGAACCAGCAACTGCGGCACAATATCGGTCTTGCTGGAGAATAACTGCTTCCGGTTGCGATTCAGCCTGCGCATCGTTTGTGGCTGTAGCGAAACGGGCACAGACAACGGTCTGACGATCCTTCTGAGCGCCAAAAATGGACTTAGACTTGGTTGAGGGGGTAGGGGGGGCGGTGGCGCTTCAATCCGCACTTTCGTCAAATTCAAGTCTTCATCCATTTCAACGGAGAAAACATTAAACGGCTTTTGTTCATTCTGTGCATCTCCAAAAATCAATAATAGCCGATCGTTGATTTTGAGCCGAGTATCTGTGCCTTTTAAATAGATCGTCTTCAGATTTTCACCATTACTCAGAACTTGACCATTATCAAGTGTAATGAATTGCGGTCTCCTCAGCCGTGGCCTCAGCGCATTCCATTCCGCCCTTGCTTCTAATTTCTCGGCTGTCTCGAAAGCTTGCGGCATTTCACCCGGCCCCGGAATGCTCTGCGCGCGCGTACCGACAAGGATCTCCTCGCTTTGGCCATCCTCCATTGTGAACGCCAAGTAAACGGTGGCCGAAACACCCGGCCGGAGCCGATAGCCAACCAAGTTGGCCAATTCCAAAATCGAGCGCCGCTCCGTGGTAGTGAGCAGGAAACCCTCATTGGCAATGCGCTCCTGGTAAAAGGTCAACACATCGGCAACGGCAGCCCAAGCGTCGAGCAAAGCGATGGCAGGGTCTTCCAGTGCCCGGGTTTTCAAACGCAGCAGGGGATTGAGCTGCGGCTCGCCTTTATTCTCGCTCAAATTCAAATCCCGCATGCCGGCGAGCATGGTCTCCAAGAATGTGGCATGGGTGCCAACGCGGTATAGCAGCCTGTCCAGACCCGGGCGGTTGGCAATTTGCAGGGGGGTCAATTTTTCAATGCCTTTGCAGCAGCCGCAGGTTTCGCTCATCGTCCGCCTCTTACGGTTAATTCCAGCCTACCGTTTTCGGGGAAACTGGGATCGTTGTCCAACCTGGCGATCTCGAACGGATGGATGGGAAGGATGCCGTTGTCCAACTCTTTATTCGGCCCTTCGAACAGGCGCTCGAGTTTTGTGACTTGCACACTTTCTACGCCCTTCACGGCTTGCGCCACTGCAATAAGCCGGCTCAAGCGAATAGACTGTCCGAAAGTCAGTTTGTCCGGATGGAAGAAGCCCGGGCTGCCATCCGATCGCAAACCGCTGCTGAAAACCTCCAATAAAGCCGACTTGACGTGCCCACGTGTGTAGCCAGGCAGCACGCAGATATCCATGGCGATATCCAAAGGCACAAATTCCGCCAAGCGAACTTTCAAATCGTGGCCCATGCGTCTGAAGCGGAACAGGTGGCGCTCGATTTCTTCAATCAGCTCTTTTTCAGCTACCACTGCTCCGAATGGATCAATCGCCACTAACACTTCGTACCAACTGCCTGTCCAGCGCAATGTAGCCGAGGCGCGCTGGACCTTGGGATTTTGCTCGGCCAAGCGTGCATAATCATCTGTCGTAATCGCCCGTTCCAGCAACTTACGAAAAGCCGTCGGTGCGAATAACTTCACTTCGGATAGCGGCTCTGGAATGCGGCCACCATGCGCGGGAAACGGGTTATGTGGTTTGAGTGTTACATTGCTCAATGCTGTTGTCCGGTGCACGAGATGGGTGATCCGTTCCGCGCCGACGTTGCCGGAAGGACCGTTGCCGATACGATAAGTGGCCTGAAATCGCATACCCGGTTCGGGCGCGCTTCCCAACTCGCCATCACCGAATCGCAAATGTGCCCGCCTGTCCTCGTCCGTTTCCACGACGAAATGCAGATCATCCCGCTGGCTGCCAAGCAAATCCTGCCGAACATGCCACTGCCGGAGAACCGTGTCGACCGTCTCGAATTTGCGGCTCGTCAGTTTGATCTGCGGCAGAGCTTTGCGCGGATCTTGGATCAACACCTTGGAGGCCGGTGTATCAGAGGCAGGCGGCGGAACGCTGTATGTTAATGGTGCCTCTTGCAAGATGGGACGAAACGGGCCGGGGATAAACCGGGTATCCGATGGCCGGCCCTCTCGCTCACAGATGATCTCTTTGGTTTTTAACGGGACTTCGCCTAGCTCTTCATCTTCAATGCGACGACCGTGATCCACCAACAGCACATTTCCCCGCGCAATGCTGATATCTTCGAGCATCTCGCATTCCAGCGGTGGCCCGACTGTGGAAATGCAGATCGGAAACGGCAGCGCATCTGCTTCCGCCCATTCGATCTCCACAACCGGAACGTCGCAAAGCTCGTCAACACCCGGCTGCACTTTCGTCAAGCGCACGACGTGGCGGTGGTCGGGGTCGGCATCTTCGCACTTGCCGGTTTTGGGCCCGATCACTTCTTCGAAAATGAGAAAATCACCCACCTGCAGGTGCAACATGTGCTCACGTTCTTCTCTCGAAACGATATCAGCGCCAGAGTTTGGCATCTCGGATCGCTGCTGCTCACCATTCCTGCCCGAAAATGATACCCATTCATCCCGCAATGTCGCGCTGGTCGCGCCTTTCGGTAAGCAGCAAACTTGATTCTCCCAGGTATAAAATCGAATTTTGTTGTGGGCGGCATACAACCGTATTGGTGCTTCCGGGTGTTCCACCAACGGCTCAAAGACTTTGTACCGGCCGGCCGGAATGTTTAACAGGTCGGCCGGCTTGAGGATTTTCCCTGGTTCCGGCACATTGCCAAAACCCGTGATTAAAAAAAAGTCCGAGGGCGTTAAGTCCTGATGCTCAACGAGGCCCACTTCAATATGCACCCAGGCGCGGGCATTGCAGCCTTCATGTACCAGGTAGTCGACCAGGCGAGCATGGCGGCGCACGGAGATGCGCTTGCGCGCTGTGTCGAGATAGGCTTCAGTTGCCACGGCATCCTGAAAGTAGCTCAGGTAATCACCGATGTAAGCCATGAGCTCAACCAGTGCGATGCCAAGATCCGGAATATGGCGCTCACGCCACTCCGGCATAATTTGCGCCAGCCGATCGAGAATGAGCTGGCGAAAGCTCGCATAATCCTTGGCCAAATAGTTGATTTCCGGCGCGGAGAGTTTGTCAGGCGGACACACTCTTTTCGGCTTGCAGTCGACATCACTGGGGCAGTCACTCTTGAAGCTAAAAGGAAGTGCGGTGTAGCGGGGATCGAATTCCGGGAGCGGCTGTCCGGTTGGCCTGCCGCGCTCGTCCAAATCGATGAATCGCAAAGCGTAGGTGGAGAAATCACCTGGTTTGTTGACAGCAATCTCAAAAAAATCGTCTTTGTCCGCTTCTTCCACATGTTTAAGGACAACTTCTTCCACTTCTACATCCCTGATCTTGCGGCCGCCTTCGATCACGATGTGGGCTTTGGCGCGTTCGTCCTTAAATCTCTCGATGAGATCAGGCGAGGCTTTACGCAGTAAAACAACCGTCAGCTTGAGTTGGTCCTGACTGACTTCAAGGAAATCCACGCCGTTGAATCGTTCAGAGACACGGATTTTTTCGCGTCGCTGCTCATCCTGACAAGTTAAGACCGGATCATTCATTGCACGCCGCTCCGTTCAAAGTTTTGCGTACGACTTTCGCCGGTGTTCCTGACCATATATTGCACGACAACGCACAGGGTCGCCTCTTCACTTGTGACTTCCAACTGGTGCACTTCGATCACATCACCCAGCCACTGTTGCAGCGCAGCCTGGGCAGTAACTTGCAATGTGGCTGCCAGTTCCGGGCTGTTCGGCTCGAACACCATGTGCAACAAACCGCTGCCGAAATCAGGTCGATTTACACGCTCACCGGGATTGGTGAATAAAAGCTGCTCTATCATATCCCGAATGTGATCCTCATTGTCGCTGAGCATCGTGCGACCGGCATCGTTCATGCGAAAGGGAAAATCGATGTTAATCATAACGGTTGTCGCCAAATCCATTTTTGTGAGCTATGCCATTTCGAATTTCGCAGAGGGAGTTCGGAATTGATGCTGAACACCCAGGGCCGCAATCCGAATTCCGAAATCCGCACTCGTCGAGTGTTACGCTCCTCGCACTCGCACTTGCGTGACCACGACATTTAACCCTGTGCCTGTCGGCGTGCAAACTGCCTGGCTGTCCTGAAGCAATACCGGAATGCCACCAGCGCGGACTCGGGTTGCGGCGGTGACCCATTGGCCGGTCACACACGGGCCGTTCGCTCCAGGCGGTGGAGGTAGTGTGCAGCCTGAAATATTGTAGATCGTCGGCTGCGTCACAATCGGTTGACCGCTGACTTTCACGCGCGGGAAAGTGACAGCCGGTTGCGCCTGTCCCGCGTGAAAGCACAACACGGTCGCGCCCTGATGTAAAAGAAAGCCTGGCATCAGGTTATATCCAATGCGCCGTTATTGACCGAAACATTTGGCCCGGTCATCACAATCGAGGCACCCTTGCCATTTGAGATGGTGATGCCGGTGTCATTTATGGAAATAAATGCCCCTGACTTGTGTTTCAATAAAAATCCTCCAGTCGGGCCTGGCACGTCGCTGATCAGCAAAGTATTTTGCCCGGTAGTTTGGAAAACTATATTTTGCATTGTAGGAGGCGCAGCTAGAGCCAGCGCTGGAACTTCCGCTGCCGAACCCCACCAGCATCCGCTCCAGATCGGGTAATCCTTATCGCCCTGCTCAAATTCCACCCAGACGCCGGCGCCAATCGGCGGCACGACGTAAGCACCCATTTGCCGGCCCGCAATCGGCACCGCCGGCATGGCCCAGCTCGATGGAGTTGAGCCTAAAACATCCGGTGCTTGGACTTGTATCCGTCCCATCTGTTGCGGATCGATATTGTTCACGACGGTCGCGCGATATTTGCCCCAAAACCTGTTATTACCATTCATGGAATCACCCTCGGCGTTATGGAAATCGTACCGTTCCTGGTCACGTTAAAGCTCTGTTTGTATTCACCCGGCTTGATGTTGTGGGTGACACTTTTTACAAAATACAAACCATCATAAGAAGTGCCTGCACCGCGTACTCCGACCAACTGTCGCGCCTTGAGCACACGACCGTAACGCAAAACGTCGAGCTGCCCGTTGCCGCTAACGGCATCCGCCGATTCCGAAGCCTTGCCCAGACCCAACGATACTGCTTTTGCAAAATCAAACTTCGCCGTCTCTTTTAGCGTTTCGAATTTCAATGCAGGCGCCTGCTTGACGGCCAGCGGCGGCTTCAACAAATTGATTTCAGGAATGGGCACATCGATACCGATTTTTGTAAACGGAATTTGGATCGTAACGCCATACTTTGTTGTCGATAAGCCGTCAAAGCTGAAACTCAAGGAATCGACATTCGTGTGCGCGTCCATGTTGACATTCAATGCAGGTTGCGGCAAACCGATGCGAATTTCCGGCCCCCAGTATGCCTTGTTTACGCCGGGCAGGGGGCCGGGATCGATGTAAAAAACATAACCGTTTTTTTCAGCGAGCTTTTGGATGTAGTTCAAATCCGTGCCTTCCTGAAATTCGATTCGTTGTATTGGTGAAACGATATTTGGAAACAACTCCGGAATCACAAGCGGAATAATACCAAACACTGCATATTTACCAAGCAGAGCAATGACCCTTGTCGATTCGGGCATTCCTGGGAACGGCACGCCTTTGTTTTCCTTTAGATCCATCAGCACCGTGAGATCCTCGCCGGTCACGTTCAAGACGGTCTGGCCGATCTCGTTGCTGACGGACACTTCTTGTCGCGTGATGACACCATCCATCAGCACGTTCGGAAAACCGTTGACCGTGGCGACGATAATGACGCGTCTCTTTGGATCGAAAAAGCCGGCTGGCAGCAGCGTTGTCATCAACAGAGAGCGCTTGCTCAGCGCAAACGAAAGCTGGAAGCCGCTGCGCTGCCCGGCGCTGGTCGTAACTTGCACGCTGTTCAGCGCCTCGATCACTCCGCGCGGCACCGGCACCGGCACGACCGGGCCCATCAACAATGTCAAATGTACGCCCTTAAGCATTTGGTATTCCTGGTATGCCCTCAGGTAACGTAATGCGCAATTTACGGCCAATCGTTTGAGTCAGCTCATCCGGACGCATGGCATTATTGGCATCAGCAATCCGCCAGAATTGTTCGGGGTCGCCCAAATATTTGGCGGTAATGTTGTCCAACCGTTCGCCTTCGGTCATGGTATGCTCCTGGAGCAGATCAAAACGCCCCGGAGGCGGTACAAAGCGGCGGCGGAGGTAGACAATGGTTTTGCCTTCCGCGTCTTTGATTTCGGCTTTTTCAATGTCGTGATAACGGCTGTTGATCGGAAACATGGTTATCCTCATGCGTAAAACGTAATGCGTGATCCGTGATACTTGATGAATTGCACATTATTCTCTCAACGAATCGCACTCGTAACCGCAGCACTGAGGGTGCTTGCCTGATTGAACTGCGCCAAGCGCTCTTTCAACTGATGATGAATCATGAACAGATTATTGCCGCGATGCGTGAAGGGCAAATCATTCACGTTCAAAACCCGCATGCCCAAACTGACCTTCGCCCGTATTGGATTGAGGAATTTGTCAAAGAATTCTTCCGTGATGCTGTATTCGGTCACACGCACCGGCAGAATTCGACTGGCGCTCCAAACAAACAGGGTAAGTGATGACTCTGCAGGAATAATTTCAAGCGTGCCTGCCTGCGCCAGACTATTGTTGCGCTGAATGCGACTGCTCGACGGATAAACCATGCTTTCCAGCGCCGCAAGCTGAGGATGGATGCCAAGCAGCGCCGTCGTGGGATTCTGTGCCGGAAGCTCCAATTGCTCCGTCGCATCGATCTCCGCATCCAATTTGATAGTCTCCACCGGCGGCCCGGTGAGGCGTAGCGCTTCGATGCGGTCACCCCCCTCGCCTTGCACGCTTTGCACCTGCAACGTACGCGTCAGGGTTTCTGGGTTAAACTGCAAGGTGATGATCCGTTGCAACCTGCCGTTGTCCGGATCCAACAATACCAGCGCGCCTCGAAACAGGCGCGGTGAGTTGGGGAAAGTGGTGGCCATAGGTTTTGACCTTCAAAAACGTATTTCCAAAATTGGCTTGATCGGGGGCAAGCGCAATTCTTCCGGAACTGTCTCTTCAAACGGCGTGCGTATAACTTCGCTGGCGCGCAGGTTCAACAAATCGATTTCAGGCCGCGGCAGCGCCGCGCGCAGTTGATCGATAAGCGGGTCGTGCAGCGGCAGCTCGCGATTGATTTCGGTTTGGCGCTCATTCCACAATAGTCCGTAAAAGTTGCCCGACGAATCCAGGTGATTGGATCGATAGCGACGCGCATCACGCGGCGCGCTGCGGTCACGGAGCATGGCAAAATAATTCTCAACCATTAGCCCTTGCTGCTCCGGAAGGAAATCAAAGAAGGACTTATCCGGCGCAATCTGGTAATCGTAGGCAGCGTTCCTGCTGCCGCTACCTATTGCTCCGGCGATCTGTGTGGCAAGAGATACCGAAATATAGCTCGTTCCGCCGTGCTGATACTGCCAGACGTGGGTCATCTCATGAATAAAAGTTTCAGCCATGCCGGCATCGGCGATAGTAAAATCATCCGGCACTCGAATCGTATTTCCTATCGTCCGATATTCCAAAATATCCGTCGGGATGAGCGTCACTCTGGAATAATCAATGCTATTAGCGAAAACACCACGCGCCAGCTCTGCTTCTCGGGAGGTCAATGGCCGCCCGGAGATCGCAGCTCCTACCGTGCTCGCTTGCGTAACGAGCTCCTCAAAAACCGGCGAGCGCACGCTGATCGGCGAAGTCGTGCCGTGTGTTTGGCGTTGTAAAGTAAGGCCCGGACGCTCCGTCACGAAGTTGGTCCCAACCTGTCCGGCGACCGCATTCAGCGCTGCTTGCTCAGCTTCAATCTCAGGGCGCTGAGTGCTTGAAATTGAATTGCCTACTTTTTCAACCGGCGGCTTCGCTGTACTTTGTTGAATGGTATGCGTCAATTCATGAGCGAGTATTTTTTGCCCGGACATCGTCCCAGGCGCATATTGGTTTGCGCCAAACACAATATTTTGTCCGACGGTATAAGCCAAAGCATTCACGGCCTGCGCCGATTCGGCAGCGCGGGCATCGGTGTGGATGCGAACCTCGCTGAAATCATGCCCAAAGTGCGGCTCCATCACAGCGCGGGTAGTCGGGTCGAGTGGATGGCCGGATGATTGCGACGCTTCGTGAACAACGCGTGGCACAGTTGCAAGCTCGGTTTCGCTCGCGTCGCGGCGCTGCACGCTCAAGCGTGTGTTGCGACACGCTTTGCATTCTCCATCCAGTCCCGCCGAATTGCCGCAGGCGCATTTGCGCTGCGGAAGACCTGAGCGCACGGGCGTGAACGTGGATTTCAAAGCTGATATGACTTTACTCCAAAGTGGCATATTCGCCATCACTTAAAAATTCAACTCCTATATTCAAACCATCAAATTCGTTGATTCACCCCTCCATACACCGCCTTTGCCACTTGCGCGCCAATCGCTGCTGGTTTAGTACCCGGTGTTACTTCAAACGCTCCGCCATCCAAACGCGAGAAATCACTACTTCCACCCAATAATGACGGCGCTCCGCGCTCAGCGAACAGACGCGCCAACTCTTGTTCTACCGCTGCGCTGATTAAATAACGATCACCCTGCGCGAAGCCGTGCAGGACAAGTTCGTCGATGTAGAATTCGATATTCATATGTGTTCGTGAAACTTAAAACGTAATGCGTGAAATGTAATGCGAAATTTAGACTTACGGTGTACGCATTACGTTTTACTCCTCACACCCAACCTCTCAGCTCCACCTCCGTTAACGACTTCTCGATCTTCGCATACTCACTCCTCGCTGCGCCCAGCAGATGCGTCATGCGCACCGGCTCACCGGCTTCGGCTGCCAGAAAAGCAGCACTCATCGCAATGTTGTGGATATTGCCACCAGCGATATTGAGCAGCGCGAGCCTTTGAGTGTCCAGTCGCTCTGTCGGAGTAGTGGCGGGAAAGATGCGATTCCAGATTTCCGCTCGTTGCGCAGCATCTGGAAACGGAAAATTGACAATAAAACGGATGCGTCGTAGAAAGGCTGTATCCAATGCGTTTTTTCTGTTAGTCGTCAAGATGGCCAAACCGCGGTAGCTTTCCATACGCTGCAGCAGATAACTCACTTCGATATTGGCATAGCGGTCGTGGCTGTCTTTCACCTCGCTGCGTTTCCCAAACAACGCATCCGCCTCGTCGAACAGCAGGATCGTTCCGCTGTCCTCGGCGGCATCAAACACCCGGCGCAGGTTCTTTTCGGTTTCGCCAATGTATTTGCTCACCACCGAGCTCAAATCAATGCGATAAAGATCGAGCTTGAACTCATTGGCCAGCACCTCGGCAGCCATCGTCTTGCCGGTACCACTGGCTCCGGCAAACAAGGCGCTGATTCCGAGACCTCGCTTGCCTTTATTCGCAAATCCCCAATTTTCGTAAACTTTGATCCGCTGTCGTAAATGAATGGCGATTTCTTTTAGGATCTGCTTCTCCTGTTCCGGCAGAACAAGATGATCCCAGGCTGCTACCGGTTCAATGAATTGCGCCAGATCATCCAGTCGCGGACGTGAATGCACCCGGCAGGCATCCCACAACAACTGGCCGAATTCGCTCGGATTCGATATCCGTGGATTAAATTTAGTTTGTACTTCTGCGCTCACTGAGGAAATGGATTGCAGATTCATGCTGAATTGTGAGACAAGTGTCTGAATCTGTCCATTCATTCCTGGAGCAGCCGGGCCGAGCTTTCTTTGCCAAATCGCAGTTTGCTCTGGCGACGTCGGTTTGCGGACTTCAAATGTGATTGCCGTACGGGTAGGATGTTGCCAGGGATCGCGACTGGCGACGATGAGCACACCCTGAAAGGATTCAATCAGTTTATGAATTGCTGTTATCCGCACCGAATCCGTTCTGTCTACAAGATCGCAATCAAGTAAGAGAGCGCTGGCGCTTAAAAATACTTCCCTCGTCAATAGTTGAGCCAATGCGCAGATTTCGCTGTGGTTTGATGGCATGAATTGCGCTGAAAAGGCATTCAAAGATAAGCCGAACCTATTACAGGCTGCAGCCGCAATGCCTCGTTTCCCTGCATTCTCATTGCCGGTAAGGTGAACAATTGGTAGAGGTGATCTTCCATTCGCATTGGCCCAGGTCGATGAGATTTGATCGGCTAATTTCTGATGAGAGTGGGCCAGTTCTTCGCCGGTCTTTATGGGTTCTAGGTATTCTGAAAGCCTGCCATCAAGATGTTGCACACCGGCAAGGTAGTTCAGAATGCGTTCGTCGATCCGTATAGGGCTTAGTGTTAATGCATGCGCTGTACCAATCTCGATGAGCCGCCAATGGCGCAGGGGAGCTACCGGAGAAAGGGCGCTCCAGTGTGGTTCCGGTAGCGCAGCCAGCGCCAAGCTAAACGTTGGGTACGCCTTTGTCGAATCGCCCTGGGCAGTCGCACAAAGCCCCGGAAATTTGGCGTCCAACTCCATGCCGGCGCATAAGAGCAGCGTATCCCGTTCAAAATTTGATAAACAAAAAGCTGTACAGAGCGTTTTTAATGCTGGTGGTGGTTGCAGATTGATTTTTAATGCATCCGGGGAGTGCTCTTCCGTTTTTTCGCGCTTGGCTTTGTTGAAAACATTCCCGGATTTCGCGATGTATGCTTCCAGCGCACCTCGCACGCAGCCTACCGAGGCCATCAAGAAGCGCTGGTTGGCTTCAAGCCAATTATGAGAGTCGTTGACTTGCATGATATTGGACTTTATGGTTATTCAACTAGTTCGGGGCCTGATCTCCAGTGCTAATACGGCCCAGTCTACCTCATCACTGAATGAGCCATCGAACATGATCGTTCCAACTGAGGGAACGTGCTTGTCCTCCACAAAAAGTCCGGCATCATCTCCACCTGTTCCTGTTGATAATTCCCCCCTCTTCGTATATCCCTGTCCTGGTGTGTGCCTCCTTTGGCGCATTGCGATGGCTCCGTAAAGAACGGCTTTGTCTGCCGTCGTGGTGAAATCAAACGAAAAGGCGTCACTGTCATCACCCCCGGAACAAGCCCCATCCAGACCATTTGTATTGCCAGAGATCACATTGCCGATAGGATTGTCCGTGGCGACTCCGGAATATCGTGATACAGCAATCACAACATTTTCAGGAGTGTCAGAAAGTATTGCCGTAACTGCACCATCACCACTTGGTGTTCCTTGAGCCCTCCACATCTGTATCCCCGTCCGGTTACGGCCAGCACACAGGCTCCTCACTCGCGTCCAGGTCAGGCCCAAGCCAGTGACATTGGTTACTTCACCATGTGGCTTGGTCGATATGGCTGCCAAGTAAAGATGACCACTAACCCCAGTTAGACGTTCGGAGGTCGCCACGGTATCTGAATCCGATGATTCTCCGGTTTTAATTTCTTCAAAGGTAATCTGCTGGCCGCCGGTTTCTGCGAAGATCGCCGTCACTTGCTTATTAGAATGCATCGTGATGGTCGCAGGATTACCCGCGCCGCTTAGATCTCCACCCCATTCCACAAACCTGAAGCCAGTAGTGGGTGTGGCAGTTAATACAACCGACTCACCATTGTTATATGCCGGTTTGTTGGGATTACGCGCAACACTGCCGCTGCCTGAAGGCGCAACGCTAGTCGTCAAAGTGAGCTGATCTGGCGGGATCGCTTCAAACCTCGCTGTTAGCGTGCGATTCTGATTCATCACCACCATGATGGCCGTATCTGAGGGATTGGCGCTGCCGAGGTCTCCACTCCATTGTACAAACCTGAAGCCGGTAGTGGGCGTGGCAGTTAGTGCAACCGACTCATCGTTGTTATATGCCGGTTTGTCAGGATTACGAGCAATGTTCCCACTGCCTGCCGGTGCGGCGCTTGTCGTTAAGGTACGTTGGAGAGATTGGGTAATAGGCACTCGTGGCCAAACAAAATTTCCCTGTTCATCAATGTCAATGTTCTCAGCCCCGTCGATTTGAACGCGGACAAGATAATCGCCTGGTGCGACATTCTTAATTTTGAATTCGATAGGATCAGTATCGCGGGTTCTTGGTTCCGCGCTAAAGCTATAGGAATTTGGCAGCCTGACAGGGGGGTCTACAATCTCATTCAGCAGCAAAACAATGCGCTGCGTTGCCCCGACTCGAGGCTCTATACTATTAATTGTAATTGTGCCGGTGGCTGCATCAAAACCAACATCATTGCTGGTAAAGAATGGCCTTAAAACAAACGCAGCCACGTTGGATTCAAAACCATAAGGTGGCGGACCGCTGAATACTATATGCACGACTTGAACAGACTGCACCCCGGCGCGCAATTTGTCACTTAGCGGAGCCAGGGGCAAAGTGATTTGCACATTGCTCACCTCTTGCGGCGCAACCAATTCTCCGGCAATGCGAACTCGTGTATCATCCCCTCGCAGGTTTCTGCCCGTGATCAATATCGTGCCGTCTGGCAGTATCGGAAGATTCGATCCGTTCGATGAAATAATTTGATCGATGATCGGACTGTGAAAGGGTAAAACCACGATGTTGGGTTTCCGCACGGGCAATACAATCCGAGGCGTTTCCTCACTCTCGATTAAAACTACGGAGGCCTGATAAGCCACTGAGAGCCGGTAGGCGGTCTGAAAGAATACCGACCACAGCTTGGACAGCTCTTCCAGGTTCAACACAATAGGCGAAAATTTGACCAATTCCACCTGCTCGGCCAGGTCCGATTTGGCAAGATCAGGGCTGGAGCTTTTTACAATAGTTATCTCGCCTCGCGTAAGCACGGGATGGGAATGAAGAATACGGGCGACAATGCCAAGCAGGCGTTGCGGCACCAACTGGTCTTCAGCGCCGAAAAACGTGAACAAATAATGAAGGTCCAGCGCAGCCCGAGGGCGCATGACGACGTTGCTATTAAAGTCGCGCGTGGGCAAATCGGCGTTGCGATAGGCGGCGTTCGGCGTAACCTGGTAGAGATAGATGTTGACTAAGGAATCTTCTATGTTTTCCAAAGTTTCCGGTCGTTTTGTTTTGACCTCTACCCCGGACATTTCAGCGCGGATGCCTGTGTCCAACAAAGCCCTCAGCGTCGCCGTCACCGTAGCGATGGCCAAAAAATTACTCATCGCTGCCTCCCATTGCGCTGCTTCAGATAATCTTCCAAGGAAAGAGCCGGTCCGGAACGTGTGCGCTTCGGTCGCGGCTGCGCGGACGGCTGCGTGATGGCGCGAACTTCAATCCGGCCGATGTTCACCCGAATAGTTGGTGCCAGAGCGCGCTCATCTGTTACCCGCGAATTGACTGGAGCAAACGTAGTCGGTGCGATCAACGGTTGCGCCGGCATAGGCGTTTCCCCAGACGAGAATGTTTTATATGGAGCGATTTGTATCAAGGTGGATTGGAGGCTCTTAGATTGAGGCGCCAGCATGGATGACCGTGACTTGTTATCGTCCGTGCTCGAGGCTCGCTCTCCAACGTTGTTAGGAGACATCTGCTGGGTGACGATCATGCGATCTTGATCCAAGATTTGCGCAGTACTCTCTTTTGGCGGCTGCCCTGTGATGAATCGAGATCTAGATGATGACCCATCGTGCGAGATCGCTTGAGGCGAACTTATCACAGCAGGCTGGAGAGGCGGTTCAGGTATATTCGCGAAAGGTTCGAGATGGACACGCGTCACGGGCGATTGGGACTGATTGTAACCGGCGTGGGGCTCCAGCGTCATATGAGGTGACATTATCCGGCCAGTCGTAGACGATGATAGTGTGACTTGATCGCTGACGGAAAAGTAGCGTGAAGATAATGTGTCAGATTCCAACCCGTCGGAGGAATGCATAAAATCTGCGTCAGCTGAGTGGCTGTTTCCCCGCCAAACAAATTCATTCGTCATGGGCGCAAAAAACGAGGAGACCTCAGGATGAACAGCGCCTCCCAAGTTGAATGCACTCAAGACGAGATTGTCGAGAAAATTGCTCATGCTCTAACCATTTGCAGATAGAATGCTCGACGCCAAGGGCTCATGGCCAAGATGTCTGCCTCACGCCACCCGTAGGCATGGGCCAAAGTATGCACCTCGCCCAAGAGGCGTTGTACCACGGCGGTGATTTCAGTCCAAAAGAACGACACGACGTCGAAAGTTTCATGCCACTGATGGCCGCATTCAACACAACAGAGCGCCAATTGTATATCGCCCATGGAATCCGTCTGCGCCATGCGAGCGATAACCATACTCACCAGATTTTCCGGCAATTGGCTGGCGAGTTGCTCTTCACCATTGTGAGAAGCAGAAACGAGACAGCGCTCGAACAAAAGGTTGCGGGCCAACTGCACATTGCCATTGTCTACAATAGCGATGAGATCCTGGCTATTGGGCAGACGAAACTGCACGTAGTATCCCTCGTGACTCAGCAAAAACTCCTCAGCCGCCTCACTCTCGGGAGCAGCTCGCATGTCTGCTACGTTGAAGCTCAACTCAAGGCGTTCGCGACAGCCAGGACAAGTCGCCACGCACAGGAGTCTTGGGCTGAAGGTCATTTCGTGGAGCTTCAGCAAGCAGGCATTGCGCTGACCAATGCTGAGCTTTGCCAGTTCCTCTGGAGTCTTCTCGGGGTAAGCAGCAGCCAGTAAAGCCAGTGCTCGTCGAACCAGCGTTTGTCCCTGGCCCCATTCCCACAGCTTCAGCAGGTCTAAAGCTGACAGTCTCTTCATCTCTTACCGCTAGGCCGGTTGCGTGAAGCTGGGCTCGCTGGGCTCGGTCACGCTGGTGTCGCGTTCCCAACCCTCGTTTTCGAGCTTGATGGTTTGGATCGCCACAGCATTAGCATTGGCGTCGAGATCAGGCAGAGATTGAAACTCTGACACCCAGCAGCGGTAGACATTGTAAGCCACCACTTTTTGGCCGGCCTCGTTGTAAACTTCAATGATAATGTCCTTACGGAAATCGGCCAGTGACATCTCGCTTGTTCGCTGTTCTGGCCCGGCCTGTGCGTTGCTGTAGCTCCATACCTTATTGGCCCATCGTTCAAATTCTACATCGTGGGTGACACCTCGTTCGAGGGTAATCGCCTCGTATTTTGTGCGCCCGGGTGATTTAGTGCTGGAGCTCGCCATTCCGCCTTCCCGATGTTCGACCATTTCCGTCGTGCGCTTGAGAGCGCCGACCTTGCTGACGCCCGCAACATAGCGGCCATCCCATTTGACACGAAACTTGAAATTCTTGTAGGGATCAAGACGATTCGCGTTCACACTGAATTGTGCCATAGGACTTCATTCCTGGTTTGTTGGTTGCTGGTTACTTGTTGCTCGTTGCTGGTTGCTACCCATTAGTTTGCTTGCCATTTGCTTTCTTCTCCCACTTCCCTCTTCCCCTTTCCTCTCGCTAACTTGCATACTTGCAACTTGCAAACTTGCCTTTTGCTATGCCTGAATCTGTCCGGCAATCTGCTGAATCCTGATAATGACGAACTCCGCCGGTTTAAGTGGCGCAAAGCCGACCAAAATGTTCACGATGCCAAGATTAATATCATTCTGCGTGGTGGTTTCTTTGTCGCATTTGACGAAGTAGGCCTCACTGGCGGTACGGCCCTGAAAGGCACCCTGCCGGAATAGATTCTGCATGAAGGCACCGACATTCAACCGGATTTGCGACCACAGCGGCTCATCATTGGGCTCGAAGACCACCCACTTCAAGCCGCGGTAGAGGCTTTCTTCGATGAATAATGCCATGCGACGCACCGGAATGTACTTCCACTCCGAGGCGAAACGGTCATCACCTTGCAGGGTGCGCGATCCCCAGACGACACGTCCAGCAGGAGGAAAGGTTCGCAGACAATTGACACCTAAGGGATTCAGCTCACCATTTTCTGCATCAGTCAGGGCTACGCTAAGTTGTGGCACGCCCACCAAGGTCGCCTCTAGGCCAGCAGGCGCTTTCCAAACTCCGCGTTGCGCATCGGTACGCGCAAAGATTCCCGCCACAGCGCCGCAAGGAACAAAGTTTTCCATCTGATTGTCGCGGAGCACGTTGGGCTGGTGCAGATGTGGAAAGAAAAGTGCAGCATTTTTGCTGGTTGTTCCAATGGCAGCAACTCCGGTCGTTGTACCGTTGCCTTTAGCGTCGTCTTTACTACCCCAATTGCTACTTGGATCCACGATGAACATGGCTCGGCGATCCTCACAGTATTTGGCAGCTTCCCCGACCAGTTCCGGTTCTATATCACCGCCAAGTCGATGGGATGGAATACAGAGGATGTTGAAAAGATCGGCTTTTTTAAGGGCAAAGAGTCCTTGTTTTGCCCCTTCCTTGCCCGGCCCAGTGAAGTCAGCTCTCTCAAGAACGTCCCCATCCGATGCCTTGTCTGCGTCGACGACTTTGCTGTTAGTTGCGGGATTATTATCGCCCCACACATCTTTACCTGGCTGCGGTTCGGGATGAGCCGCCGGACGCGTTGCAGGTAAAGTTCCTCTAACCCTTGCCAATCTCGATTCATTAAGCAAAACTTTATCTACTTGTCGTGCGTGCCCTAGGGCTACTGAGACATTACGGAATTGTTCGATCTGCCCGGTAAGACCGTCTCTAATTGATAAGTTGAATAGGCTTGAGGCTTCCGGCCCTTTTACATCATGATCGACTCGGGCTCGCAAAAAGTTGCCCCAAGCACCCTCGTAGGCGGCTTCAAGGTTAAGGGTATCAAGCTGAAGACGTGCTTTGGTGATCGGAGCGGCTAGGCCAACAGCAGCGTCGGCGGCAGCTTTGACTGAAGCAGCCGTTGCACCACTCCTTGCCGCCTCAGCTTCAGCGGCTTTGGCGACCTTATCCGCCGCTGTTTTTTCTGGCTCGGTGGTATAGGTTTGCGCCTTCGCTCTTGCAGCGTTCTTGGCGGCTTCGGCATCGGCACCAGTCGTTGCTGCGGCTACCGCTTGCGCAGCCGCTAGCGCCTTATTCCGTTCTTCCTCCGTTGTGAAAGATGGATGGAAAAGTCTGACAGTGATAGCTTGACTGCCGCCGTTCTGATAGAAGTCGCGCACGGCAAAGCTCGTCGCGCTCTCAGCCCACAAGCCGCCAAAGATGCGCTCAAAATCGCCGAAGCTATTGATCGTTATCGGATCGTTTACCGGCCCGCGCAAGGCGCGACCGATGAAAGCCGTAATCGAAGTCGCTACGCCAGTGATGGTTCGCACGCCACTGGGAACTTCCTCAATGTAAACGCCTGGAAAGGTTGGTGTGACAGGCATTGGAAATCCTCCTTGTTTTCAGATCATCACATCGAATTTTAAAATTTTGTAATTCCTTGTAATGCACCCCGTCCTCCCCTCGCTGGATGCCTGGGAAAGTAAACCCGCCATTACAGATTATCTTCTTCGCCGCAGATTCTGCAAGGCTTTTTCTATCCTGCTCATGCTTTTCGCCGCCGGTTTGCCTGGCGCCAACTGATAAAGATGTCGCCGCTTTTCGATCACTTCTTCGTTCACCAGCAACGTTAAGGCCTTCTCCACCACGGCTTTTTCTTCGCCCACCCACCACTTCGCAATGCCCATCGCACTGTCTTTTGCCGATGGGTGGTCGCGAAAATAATGCAAAATCGCTATCGCCACCCGTTGCAAAGTCTGGTTTTCAGCAACTTGTTTCAAGATCGGAGCAAGTTGAAAACATCACGTAGGGAACAATCTTGAGAAACAAAAAAAGCGTCTTTGTCATTTCAATTCAAGATACGCGGTAAGACAATAAATGCACATGATCACCCAGGCAACAATCAGGCCGATTAGAGGCGGACTCAACCGTCATCTAAACTACTGACTTTATTGCAAAATCATCTTGACAATCCTTCAACACAATTATGGCATGTGGGGCACAAAGGCCTCATCGCTAAGAAAAAAACAAAAGATTAAAGCAAAAATTTCAACGGATTATCCAGGTGAGGCATGGAGACTCCAAGGTGGGGTATTGAGGCGCCAAGGGCAAAGCGAAAATCAGCGGAAGCGACTGGCGTAGACGCCATGTTTTTTGAGTAACCCACGCAAATGCTTGCGATCGGTTCCGGCTAGGCGAGCGGCCGCGCTGATGTTGCCTTTGGTAAGTGTTAAGAGGTCTCGAAGGTAAGTCTGCTCAAATTGCGCCAGCGTTTCCTTGCGGGCTTCAGCGAGCGGTCGAATTAACCTAGTAGCAGCGCCGGAAAGCAAATCGACATTCGGCGGATTATCCACCGCCGCCATCGCCAGCCACTGTTGCACTTTGTTCTCAAGCTCACGCACATTGCCGGGCCAGTCATACTCCATCCAGTTTCGCAGGGTTTCGGCAGGAATTTGCATTGGCGATTGGTGATCTCGATTGTGGCGTTGCAAGAAAAAACGCACGAGCGCCGGAATATCCGCTTTCCGTTCGCGCAGCGGCGGAATAAAAAGCGGCACGACATTCAGACGATAATACAAATCTTCACGAAATTTTTTCTCGGCGACAGCACGGGCGAGGTCGGTGTTGCTGGCGGCGGCGACGCGTATATTCACGGAAACATATTTCGACTGGCCGAGGGGTTTGTACTGGCGTTCTTGCAAAAAGCGCAAAAATTTTGTCTGCACACCCAGCGGCAGGGCCTCGACTTCGTCCAAAAACAGAGTGCCGCCATCCGCTTCCTGAATCAACCCTTTGGAGGCCGAATTTGCATCGGTATAAGCACCACGCACATGACCAAAAAGCTCATTTTCCACCAAATGATCCGGCATGCTGCCACAGTCAATCGTAATGAACGGCTGTCCGGCGCGCGGGCCGAGATAGTGAATCGCTCTGGCAAACAACTCTTTTCCGGTGCCAGTCTCACCCGTGATGAACACAGTGGAGGAACTAGCCGCCAGTTGCGGCAACCGCTGCACAATCTCCCGCATGGGCTTGCTTTTGGCGACGATCTGGCACTGGCCCATTTCCTTCCGCAGTTTTTCTTGCAGGCCCAGTAAACGATCAAAAGCCGCAATTCTCTGCCAAATTCCTTCAATCGTCCGGCGCATCTGATTTTCATCGACCGGGCGAATGAGGATTTCATCTACGCCGAATGGCATCAACTCTTTGGCGGGGAGCGGGTTCCCTGCGGGCACGATGACAATGACGCTGATTTCCGGGTTGTTGTGGCTAAGGCCCTCGAAAAAATGCCAAGCTGCCTGGTCAATGGATTGCAGATCCACGATGAGTAAGTTTGGCTGCGCCCCTCCGGGTGGTTGCAGTCGCTTGGAGCTGACCCAGAGATTCACCTCGGTCATGGTGAGCGCCTGGCAATCAGCTTTTTCACACAGCGCCTGCTTGATCGGATTGGCGAAGTTGTCGCGATTGGCGACGATCCAGGTTTTGCACATATCCCCTCTGCGTCGAAATTAGCCAAAGCCTTCTCCACAAAGGCTAATGCAGTTTTAAAATTGTGCTGCCAATGCTCGGAAGCAGGTGAAACAAAATAAGGAAAATACAAAAGGCAAGTAAGCCCATTAAACTGAAAAACCACTGTTACTGAATATAGAAAAATTTAATCCAATAGCAAGATAAAAAAACAAAAACCTTCTACTATATAGACAAAAATTTTGCCCACTTTTTCCCAAATTTGTTGCATCAGCTAAAAATTTTTCGTATGGCGGAAACGAGGCTCACAAAAACTACCTTTCACGCCAAGCCGGCAAGAATGCGACAAGCCGCAAACATGCCTCCATCAGCAACATCCCGGCGATGACGCCCAATACCCCAGCTAATGCAAAGAAAGGATAAGGATGAATCGATTGCACAGTGAATTGCAAGACGGCCAAAGCCGGATAGAAGCCAAGCAATGCCGAAGTCAATCCCCCAAAAATTCGCACCGAATGCAGCCAATATCGGCGCCAACACCATATCGTCAGCGCACCGAGCAGAACGGCGCAGCCCGACGTGCAGAGCAACGAGGCCAGCAACCGCTCTCGGTGCGGAAAATTTTGCAGCCAACTGCCGGCAACCAGGTGATTCTGCCCAACGCTTCGCAGCTCCTGCCACGAGTATTGCCACCGTAGCCATTGGCGCTGGAAGCTTTCCATTTTCAACGTAAAGTCAAATGGCGCCAGCGCGATAATAGTTTGCACAACCATCGTCGCCATCCAGAGCGCCCACAACGGGCGCAGCCGCGCCATACGCTTGAGCGCTTCCCATGTGTTTGCAACCAATCCGGGATGAGCGACCGCAAGCCGGGCGCCGATGAGAGCGCCCACCAGGTTGTTTATCACGTCGTTGATGGAGGTGACGCGGCCGTCCAAAAACAATTGGCCGCATTCAATCGCGCTGCTGAACGCAAGCGCCGCCAGCAATGACTGCGATATGCCGAGCTGATCGCGCGACAGAACGGACGTTTCGAGGCGGCGTGCCTGGCGCCAACCGTGCAAAAATAATCCGAACGGCATGAAGAACAAAATGTTGCCCACCGCGTCTCCGAGCGAGAGCCGGCACCCCTCGCTGTTCAGGAATGGAATGCGCTCAACGTGCTTCCAACGGTGCATCATGCCGGAGCGCGTCAAATCAGGCTGCAACGGCATGGTGACGCCGTAAATAACGAATAAAGCGTAGAACCAGAACAAAAATTTGATGCTTGTTGTTCGTTGCTTGTTGCTGGTTGCTTGTTGCTGGTTGCCGATCACTGGTTGCTGGGTACGAGTTGCTGGTTGTTAGTCGCTCGTGGCGAGGCAATTTTCTATTTTATCAACGCGATCTTCTGCCGCGCGACTTGGCGTTGGCCATTCTGAAAAACGAGTTGCATCGACAAAAAATAAATGCCGCTGGGAAGCGCCACGCCACGATCGTCTTTGCCCTCCCAAATCAGAGCGTGCTCGCCGGCTTCTTCGGTTTGTTGCTGCAGTTGGCGCACGCGCCGGCCAAGAACGTCGTAAATCGTTGCCGTGACGAGAGCGCGCGCCGGCAAGGAGTAACGCAACGTTGTCGGTGAATTTGAAGCGGTGGCGCGAAAAGGATTGGGGTAATTCGGCCACAGCGTGAAGTGCATCACGTCGTTTGATGAGCGCTGAGAAATGCCCGTGGGCAGCGAGCCGTCGAGAACCGTATGGCGCGCCAGCACCTCGCCAAATTCATCCACCACTTCCAAACGCACCGAGTCCGCGCCGAAAACGTTGATGCGGCCGTATGCATCATTGAAATTGCCGTTCAACAAAGTGGTCTGCCCGCCGCGATTCCAAATTCGCAGGCCGGCGAGCTCCAACACTCCCACAATCATGGAATTGGTAATATCGAGGCCGCCGGCCATGATCTCCGGCAAGCCGGCGTTGGCGCCGTCATCGATGGCGGCGGTGTGTAAATCACCGCTGAGCATGATGACATTTTTAATTTTATTCGCGCGAAGAAATTGCAGCAACATTTCCTGATCTTGCTCAAATCCCACCCATTTATCGAGCAGCGAACCCGCCACGAACAGGCCGGTTACGGTACCAAAGCCGGGAATAAAAACCGAGCTGTCTTGCGCGGCAAGCGTCAAATCGAGCGCGCGCCGCAGGCCACGGTTGAAAGGCACCGAGGTGACGATGAACTTCCAATCTGCTTGCGAAGCAGCCAACTCTCGCAGCAGCCAATCGCGTTGACTTTCGCCGATCAGCGTGGAATCTCCGGCCAAAAGCGAGTGGCGGTGATTGTTGGGGATGAATTCAAATTTGCCGGTGCCGGGGTTGCGCCGCAACGCGTTCAAATTTGAACTTCGTTGCGAGCGCATGTCGAGCATGAAGAAATCGGCGTTGCCAAAAGTGAATTTGTGCCATATCCCGCCGTTCGCGTTCGCCAATGGATAGCCAGGGAAAAGCCGTTGATAACCGTTGATGCTGTTTAGCCGCGCCTGCGGTGGAATCGGGAGCTCTTGCATCTGGGCGATATCAGGCGCCGTGAAAGCCGAGGCATCATTGTTGGCATAATCGTGATCATCGTAAACATAGTCGAGCGGGGTGAGACGCAGCACCTGCTGCAGCGGGTAAGTTGAATCGTATTGGGCGCGATAGCTCGCTTGCACGCGGCGCATATCTAAGCTGAAAAAGTTCGTGGGATTTGCGCCTGTGTCTGTGGTGTCGGGATACCCCCAATCACCGATTTGCAAAAAGAAGCGCGGCAGGTCGCGCGCCATGGCCGTGAAGGCTTGTCCGGCATTTGGCACGCCTTGCCAGGGCCGATTCTGTTGGCACGAACCAAAGGTGAAGAGAAATGGAGTGCGTGAGCCTCTCGGAGGGAAAGTTCGAAATTGCTGAATTTCACCGGCGGGCGCGCCATTGATTGTCGCGCGATAATAATACCGCGCATCGGCCGCGAGGCCGCCGGCGCGAATCAGTGCGGTAAAGTCATTTGCCGCGGCAACGATCTGCTCATCGCCGGAAATAACCGTGGCAAAATTCTCAGTTGTAGATAATTGGATATTGACGCGCGCGATCGTGTCAACGCGCACGTAAAAACTTGCGGAATCCGCAGTCACGCCGCCGGCAATCGGCCCGTGGGTGAGTTTCTGCGCGAAGAGGGATTGAATGAAAAACAAAACGGCAAAAAACTCCAGACGGGCAATATTGCCTCGGGTACAACATTCTGAATGCATAAAATTATTCCTTAAAAATCTTCCGTTGCAGTTCCCTTTACACCATCAACAAAGAGGAAATGGTAAAGCATTCAGAACAATACAGAATTGCTGCCACAAAATCAAGAGTTTTATTCCAGCAACAACATTTTTCCGGCCAATGCGCTTTTTCCGGCCAGCAGACGATACACGTAAACGCCCGAAGCCACCGTGGCGCCACGTTCATCTTTTCCATCCCAAGCCTGTACATATTCACCCGCGGCTTTTTCGGCGTCTTCCAAGACGCGCACTTGCCGGCCATGGATATCGTACACAATCAATTTGACGTGAGCGCCTTGTGGCAGTGCATAACGAATTTGCGTCGTAATCAAATCCCGCGAAGAAGACGAGGCAACAGCGCGTCCTCCATAAAATGGATTGGGGTGGTTCTGCGCCAAATGAAATGTGGAGGGCAGGCCTGATTCGTCCGGCGAGTGAACTCCGGTTACGACGCTATTCCATCGCCGGCCTTGATCGTCAAAAAATATCCCTTCGATCGCGCGCAAGTCTCTCTCATTAACGCTGATCTTGGCGCGCAAACGCACGACGGCAATCGTCTTGGCCGCAATCGCCTCGGTTGCCGCAAAACTGATTCGTGCTTGGCCGCCGGCGCTCAAATTGGAAATAAAAGCGCCAGCGGACATTTCTGGACTCGGTCGAATCTCGGTGATTTCCAGCGCCGTCGTCACAAAGCGCAAGGTCATATCACCGCTGAGCAGTTTTTCAATGCCTTCCACGCTGATTTTGGTTTCGACCAGATTGCCGGCGCTGGTCGAAAATGGCAAAACGGTGAGCGTGGCGGCAACACCAGCGTTTCCACCAAGCGGGCACGGCAAGCCGACGGCGCGGCGCAGAATGCAGCTCGCATCAAAGCTCTCCACGTGGCCGTTCGCATCCACGTCCGCTTCGGCAAATTGTTCGGGAGTTGGGTCCAAAAGACCGGCGGCTATGCGCAATGTCAAAATTGCATCCGCGGCGTTGACGAAACCATCTCCGTTTACGTCACCGCGAGATTTACCAAGAATAAATTCACCATCGCGTTTGGCCGCCGGCAGCGGTTGCCCGTTTTGATCGTAGAACGAAGCCAACTGCAATTTCAAAGGACGGGAAAAAGCCGTGTCAGGGATTGATAAAGCTGGATTGACGATCATCCTCAACGTGATCACTCCACCCAAATCGCCGGCTGCGCTTTCAGCGCCAGCCAAAGAAATGCGCGCCAAGCCCGGCGTGTCCAAATTCGCCGCCACCAAAAAGTGCTTCGTGAAATCGGTCGTCGCCACGCTCATCGCGGTCAACACCTCCGGATCGAAGCCAATCACCACGTCCCCGCCGCTGATGCCGCTGATCGGATCGGCATGGAGCGTCACATTGATCGTATCGCCGGGGAGCCCATTGACGCGCGGCAAAAAAACCAAACGTTCTGTTGAAGGGTCAAACACTGCATATATACCTTGGTTTTCCTCAAACTGAACGATTTGGGCTTTGGAGTCTGTGCCCAAATCTATAATCGACTGTCCGTTATCCGCGCGCAATTCGGTCACCCCATCGAAGATAGGATGATGACTGGTGATATTGATGCTCCTATTTCGTATTTGATTGTACCTGCTCGCATCAAACATGATCCCGAAGTTTTTGAGAAATGGATTTAAAAGCGCGGCCTCGCGGGTGGAATCGGGTTCACTACCTACGCCGCTAAAGATATAAACGTTGCCGCCATGATTTACATAATCCGTCAGGACGAAGTTGTCGATCACGGTGTATGGCGGCGGCCAGATAATGCCGACGAATACTGCGTCGTACGCCAAGAGTTCCGTTAGAGTATAATCGGGGGTATTCGAGTAGGTTACATTGTAGCCTGCGCTGGTTAGCGCGTCTTTCACGTCCGGTGAATAATTGCGCTTCATATCATCTGGATTAGACTCTATTGCTAAAATATTTCCGCTGTTCGCACCGATCAAAAATTTGGCGACATTCACCGCAAACTGTTGCTCCTGCGGGCCGCCGTACTGGCTGGAGAGCGTGTTTACATCATGGCTAACAACGATCCGGCCTCGAGCTCCCGTCGGGGGCTTTGGAGCGGAAACGGCGTAGCCGATTTTCCAAATATCATCGCGGCGGCCGCTGTACCACATTTTGAGTACGTCATTTTCGCGCAAAACCCAGAACCCGCCGAGCGTCGTGCTATCCCAGGCGTCGTTTTTACCCGGCTCGACGGCCGGATTGCCCGCAAAGCGTTCCCAGGTAATTCCATCAGCCGAGGTCGCATAGCCGATGCTGCTTCTGATGCCGCTTTGTCTGCCGCCATACCAAGCATGATACTTGCCCTCGAAAAACAGCACCGGGCCCATGCCGACGGCATCTGATTCCCAAGTGTTGGGAACCGGCGTCAGGATCGGATTGTGCGGATATTTTGTCCAATGAACGCCGTCGGAAGATTCAGCATATCCGGCTGCCAAAACCAATTCCGGGCCGTTGCCGTTATACCACATCTTGTACGAGTGTCCATCAAAAATAACCGCGGGAGAGATGACGCCATACGCATCCCATTCACCATTGCTGCCAACCGTCAGCACCGGATTGTCAGGGTGTTTGGTCCAATGAATTCCGTCTTCCGAGATGGCCAAACCGATTTGCCAGTGTTGTCCATTATGGCCGGAATACCAAAACCAATATCGATCATCATGAAACAACACCGGGCCGTAGTGAACGTGCTCGGAATCAAAATCGCCCGGCTGGCCGTTGCTCAAAACCGGATTGGCGCCCGACTTGGTCCAATGAATGCCGTCTGCAGAAGTGGCAAGGCCGATTTGTCTCCTGAAATCCAAGCCATTATACCACATTTTGTAAAGCCCGCCGATTTTGAGAACGCGCGGGCCGATCACGCCATAAGCGGCTTCCCAGCTTTCGGTGGGCACGAGCACAGGATTGCCTTCATATTTTTGCCAAACCGTTTGGGAGAAGGCGAAGCTGGCCATGCTGGCCACCAGCAACGTGCAAGCGCTTGCAATCAGAAATATTTTTCGGTTCATGGCGATTCCTCCTGCAAAGGAAATAATCTCTACCGGATTGAACTTTGAACTTTGGGCGGGACGGGGTCTGGCACATTTTTAATATACCGGCCAGAATATGTTCCCACAGATGAAAAGCTTTTCCAGTTTTGATTCCGGCTCATCCCGGTTGTGAAGAATGACGCAAAGCAGCGGCGGCAGTTTTTTTAAGTTGCAACCTTGCGTCGCAGCAGAATATCCCAAAAGCTGCGCAGCAATGCACCGGCAGTGCGCAACGCTTGCGAAGGGTCATGAATGAGCTGGCGAATGATCTCCGCAACGGCGCCAACTAAAACGCCAAGCACGATCGTCGGCCAATGATACCATTTCGCATGGCGTCGAAAAAAAATAAAATTGCCGTGTACTTTGTGATAAACTTTAAACGAGCCACCAGTCGAGGCGCTAACCTTGTGCCAAATTTTCGCCGCCGGTTGATACAGACAGACGAAGCCGGCTCGGCGCGCGCGCCAGCACCAGTCGGCATCCTCGGCGTACATGTAATAGCTCTCGTCGAGCAAGCCGATTTTCTCGAGACATTCGCGCTTGGCGAGAATGGCACAGCCAGTGAGAAAATCAACCGCTGCGGGCGCATTGGCGTTTTGTTGTCCACGATCGTATTGGCGCAAACCGCGATGATAAATTCGTCCCGTCCAGAAGTTGATCCGGCCGCCGGCAAACCAGATGAGCTGCGGGTCGTGGTAATAATAAATCTTCGGCGCGACCATGCCGACATCAGGCTGGGAGTCAGCCGCCGACACGAGATGGTCGAGAAAATCAGGCGCAACTTCGGTATCGTTATTCAGCAGCAAAACCAAATCCGCACCAGCCGCCAGCGCCTTTTCAATGCCCTGATTATTAGCGCGAGCAAAGCGTTCGTTCTTATCATTAACGAGCACCTCGACTTCCGGAAATTGCGCGCGGATCGCTTCGACGCTGCCATCGGCAGAAGCATTGTCGACAACGAGAATGTGCCGCGAGGGATAGCTAATTTTTTGCAATGAGGAGAGACAAGCGAGCGTATCCGCTTTGCCATTCCAATTGACGATGATGATCCAGACAAGGGGGTTGGCCGCAGCACTATTTTGTGAATGAGGCAAGCTCATGCTGACTTTCGCTTGGCGGCAAATACTTCAATTCGATCCCCCCAAACACCGAACACGGTGGTGAGCGCGTAATTAGGATATTGCAATATCTTCTTGCCGAGTTTTTGGAATATCGAGCCTCGCAATGCGATTTCTCGTGGAGGCATGGCGGTTTCCGTCTTGCACAAGACCTCAAAACCGCGTCGTCGTAAAAGCGCGGCTAGGCTTTGGGGCCTGTATTCAAACAAATGATAAGGCGGAAGATTTACCGCAGCTTTTTTGCCGAGCGCGCCGTAGACGAAAAATCCCAAACGAGAAAACAGGGTGTTCGTTTGCGTTGGGCACTCCAGAACGAGCAGCCCGCCGCGCGCCATGATACGGTTGATCTCCTGCAAGGTTGCGAGCGGCTCCGGCAAATGCTCGAGCACGTCTCCCATAAAAACGACGTCGAACGCCCCCTCCGAAAATTTCGCTTGTCGAACGTCCCCAATAAACACTTCGAGGCCGAACTTGCGGCGCGCAAATTCGCCGGCTTCTTGCGACAGCTCGACGCCTTGCGCTTCGTAGCCGGCTTGCCGCGCCGCGTTGAGAAAAGCGCCGCCAGCGCAGCCGACTTCCAAAAATTTTCCATCGGCCCGGTGCCGCTTGATTCGCTGCAACAATGCCTCGTTGGCCAGGCTATTCAAGGTGGCTTCGTCGAAATAACTCCCCGCGTGGCCGCAGCGGAAATCGCCGGCAAAATATTCTTTCGAGTACATCCGGGCAATTTCCTCCGCTGCCGGTTGCGGGTGGATAAAAATGATGCCGCAGGCTTTGCACGCCATGCCTTCCAGCCATCGACCATTGAAGCGATAACCAAACGGCTTTGGCGCCAGCTTCGACGAAGCGCAAATACGGCAACGTGGCGTCTGTTCACTCATACGGCCTCTGCAAGCTGCTCAATGGTTTGCACCAAATTTTCCCACGCGTATTTTCGCTTCTCGATTTTCACGTTCGCGGCAAACTCGGCTTCCCGCTTCTCGCGATAAAAACGGCGCACCGCTTCGGCGAGCGCGCGCGGCTCATGCGGCGGAACCAGGAAGCCCGTCGTTTCGTGCCGAACAACTTCAGCGAGTCCACCGACATTGGTTGCGATCACCGGCTTGTCGAAGTTGTAAGCGATTTGCGCGATGCCGCTCTGCGTTGCCGACAAATAAGGCAGCACCACCGCGTCCGCAGCGCAAAAATAATGCGCCACTTGGTCGTTCGGGACATAATCGGCGACGAAACGGACGGCGACGTCCAAGCTCAAATCACGCGCGCGCCGGCGATACTTCTGCTCGTCATCGTAAAACTCTCCGACAATGAGCAATAACACCTCGCCGATTTCCGCTTGCCAGGCGCGAAGCTGCTGCATCGCTTCGAGCAGCACCATCACGCCTTTGTAGGGACGCACGTATCCGAAGCACAAAATAACCTGGCGGTGCGAAATTCCCAAAATATTTCTGGCGGTTGCTTTTTCCTGCGGCGCGCCAAAAATCTCGTAGACCGGATGCGGAAACTTCCGGTATCGGGCGCCGGGAAAGTGCTGCTGCAAATCCTTCTCGACGGCATCGGATTGGACGATGAAATAATCGGCTTGGCGAAAGGCATACTTTGTAAAAGCCACGTCTCCCTGACGCCGCTCGTGCGGAATGACGTTGTCGCAGATGAACAGCACTTTGGTGTTCGTGCCCCGCTTCACGAGCCTGGCGATGGTGCCGAAACACGGACCGAAAAACGGCAGCCAGTATTTGAAGATCAGCAAGCCCGGCCGGCGCCGGCGAATTTCCCGGGCGACGCGAATCCAGTTGAGCGGGTTGATCGAATCCACCAGTTCCGGGGCCGGGGTGATTCCTAGCCAAGGGGGTTGTCCTCCCTTTTCCTCTTGCGTTTTGCCGGGGAAAAATAATTTGGGATACTGGCGTTTGAACGTGATCGTTTCGACCGTGTGCCGTTTGCTCAAATGCGAGGCCAGCAAGGCGTTGTAATGCGCAATGCCGCCGCGCAAGGGATAAGCCGTGCTGACGATAACGATTTTCATCTCTTCTCAAACCCCAGTTCCGCTTTGATCCCGTAATTCGGCGCCTGGTTCTGCGTCGCTGCAATCATTTCGCCCAACAAGCCGAACGAAATCAGTTGCACACCGATGATGATCAGCAGAATGCCGAAAAACAGAACGGGCTTGTTGGTGAGATAGAGGCCGCCAAACAAACGCTCGTAAGCCAGATAAGCGGTGAGGCCGAAACCAAGCACGAAAGAGACGATGCCGGCGATGCCAAAAAGGTGCAACGGGCGCCGCGTGTAGCGCGTTAAAAACAGCACGGTGAGCAAATCGAAAAAGCCGCTGGTGTAGCGCGACAGGCCGAATTTGCTCTTGCCAAATTTTCGCGGATGGTGCCGCACCTCCGTCTCGCCGATGCGAAAGCCTTCTTTTTGCGCGAGCACCGGTAAATAGCGGTGCAACTGGCCGTAGACATGAATGCCGTCGGTCACTTCGCGGCGATAGGCTTTCAAGCCGCAATTGATGTCGTGCAAGCGCACCCCGGTCATCAGGCTCGTCACCGTGTTGAAAATTTTTGAAGCGAGACGTTTCGTAAATTTGTCGTGGCGCCGTTTTTTCCAGCCGGAAATCAGATCGTATCCTTTATTAAGCTCGTGCAAAAGATGCGGAATCTCCTCGGGATCGTCCTGTAAGTCAGCGTCCATGGTCACGATCTGCCGGCCTTGAGCGCGCGCAAACCCGGCGGCCAGCGCTGCGGCCTTGCCATAATTGCGGCGAAATTGAATTGCGTGCACGCGGCGGTCGCGCTGCTGCAATTGCCGCAGCTTCGCAAACGAGTCGTCGGTTGAGCCGTCGTCCACGAAGATGATTTCGGCGCGCACGCGCAGGCGATTAAGCACGCGGCTGAGCTTGCCGTGCAATTCCAACAGCGAGGGCGCTTCATTGAACAGCGGGATAACGATGGAAAGCCCCGTGTTTTCATCTCTCGGCATGGAAGCTTTCGAACGATTCATGCCGCTGGATGGAATCACTTGGTGTGGTGGAGTGGGGCTCGTCAGAGAGCCGTTCGCTTTATCGGCGGTAATCACTTCATGGCCATCTTTATGTTCCGACCGCATCTCTTTTTTTTCGAGCGCGTGAGGCGGCCGTCTCGGATAGCGTCGGCGGCGATGGCGATTGTGCTCACCCGCGTGAGGCCGCGAGACTTCGGCGGGTGTTTTTTCTGAGGACAGTTCTTGATTCATTGCCGTTCTTTCAAAGATTTCTTCAATTCGGGCAGCTCGTCCGGATCGGAAAGGTTCACGCGCTTGGCGTTTTTCGGCACGCGGATGGAAAATTCCGCCGGCGCAATTTTCTTGTTGGGCTCGACGTGATTATAGAAGATCGTCAAGCGCTCGTGATCGCCCGGACGTTCCATTTGAATGAGCCGGGGCAGCCAAATGCCGCGCACTTGCCGAAAGCGCTTAAATTCCTGCCGCGCATATAGCTCGCCGTCATCGTAGCGCTGCTCGGCTTTCGTCACCACCCCGCGATCGGCATTGACCCAATACGTTACTCGCCACTCTATTTTCTCTTCTTCAGCCATGGCGGAATCGGCGTGAATGCCGTTCGTGCTCATCGACGGCGAGATGGCACCGGCAAATTGCTGCCGGCGTCTTCCATCAAAGCGATATTCGTCGCCGTCTCGCGTCACCGTGAAGCTGTTATCGAACGGCGGCAGCGCGGCCCCGAGTATCCCGCTCATCATTTCGTCGTAGGACAATTCCATGCGAAAGAGCATCAACTCGCGCATCTTCTCGGTTTCGCCGTGGTAATAAACATTCTCAAGCGGCGAGAAGCTGGCGAATTGCCGGCGATCCACAAAGAAAAATCCGACGTCGACCCCCAAGCCGGCTTCGACTTTGATGAAAAGAGAATCGGGCTTCACGGCAAGAATTTGTGCGGAGGTATTGAACCGGATTTGCGGCGACTCGATGGTCAGCGGACCGTTGCCCTTAAAAGTTTGCAAGCGGCGATAATTCTCCGCCACCCGCCAATACAACTCGGCCGGCTGCCATTCGCGATTCAATTTTGGCGCGCGACCGGCGCAACCGGAAAGTATGAGCATCACTAATGGCCCGGTTATCAAGAAAAGGGGGAAACGGGAAAAAGAAAAGCGCGTGCACGCAAAGACTCGCCAAGATATTTTTTGCAAGATGATTGTGGCAAGATAATTAAAAAGCTTTTCAATCATCGTTTAATCTTTCGTTGATCCCAATTTCTGCTGCAGGCTGGCGCGCGAGCCGTCCAATTCATAAGCCTTTTGCCAAAACTTTTGCGCGTTTTCCATTTGCCCGAGCTTCTGATAAATGTCGCCCAGATGCTCGAACACCTCCGCTGAAGAATCGCGCGTCTCAATCGCCTGCAAAATGTACTGCAACGCCATTTCATAATTGCCCATCTGGTAGTAAATCCAGCCGATGGTGTCGAGAAACGCGCCGTTTTTCGGTTCTTTTTCGAGCGCCCGCTTGACCATGGCAATCGCTTCTTCGAGGCGAATGCCGCGTTCGGAAAGGCTGTAGCTGTAATTATTGAGCAAGGTGGCATCGTCCGGCGCGAGGCGCAAGGCTTTGGCATACATTGAATCCGCCTCGCTGTGCCGGCCCAGCTCGTCGAGTGTGGAAGCCAGCGTTCCCAAAATGCTCGTATTGTCCGGATCAGCGCTCAATGCGGCGGTGAGATACGGCACGGCGCGCTCGTGCTGGCGCGTTTGGCTCAACACCACACCGAGAAAGAAGTTGATATTCGGTTCTTGTGGCGCGATCTCGTGGGCGCGTTCCAGGCTTTGGCGCGCTTGCTCGAGTTGATTGCGCCGAAAATGCGTAAGCCCGAGCTGGTACCAAACTCTCGGATCCCGGCCATTCAGCTTGCCGGCTTTTTCAAGATAAATCGTGGCCGAGTCCAGCCGATTTTGCTCGAAATGCCAGTCGCCAAGCGCGAGGAATGCGCGATAATCCTGGGGCGCGATTTGCACCGCGCGATTGAATATCTTCCCCGCTTGCGTCGTGTCGCCGCGCTGTTTGTAAAGCACGGCCAATTGCAGCCACTTCTCAACGCCGGTGGAATCATTTGCCGTCCGGCGCTGCAGCCCGGCAATCGCCTGATCGAGCGCTTGCCGGGCTTTTTCCTTTTCGCCTTTCTGCTCGTACAACTCGCTGATTTCGACCAGCAAGCTCACGTTCGTCGAATCCTCGGCAAAGCGCTTGGCGAGCGCCGCAATGACGAGATCCAATTTCTTATTGGCGGCAAGCGTATCACCCTGCTGCAGATAAAGCGCGTACAAATCTTTTTGCACGCCGGCGTCGGTTGAATCCTGCCCGGCTTTATCTTCCAGCAGCGCTATTGCGGCGTCGAGTTTTTTCTGGGCAAGCAACAAACGCTTCACGGCGTCGCGCACCTCGTCGAAATCATCGTTGCGGCTCAATGATTTCCGATACCATTCGATGAGCGCTGCGGTGTCCTGCTTGGCCTCGTAAACCGCGCCGACGGCGAGATAAGCCCGCTCGTCGCCCGGCGAATCCTTGAGATAATCCTGAAAAACCTGCAACGCTTCATCATAGCGCTTCTGCGACATGTAGAGCATGCCGAGTCCCCACCATTCGCGCGGGCCGACCTCGCCGAGATCCACCAATTTTTGATACATCGCAATCGCCTTGTCGTGCTCGCGGCGCTGCAAATAATAACTCGCCAGCACGGCGATGGTCTGCAAATTTTCCGGATCGATGGTTAAAACCGTTTCGTATTCCTTGACCGCGGCATCGATTTGATTGGCGTCGCGATACGCGGCAGCCAAATTCTCGTGCATCTCGATGCTGCGTGGATCGAGCCGGAGGCCGCGTTTGAGCATTTGAATCGCGCTCTCGGCGCGATTCAGCTTCAAGTAAATTTCAGCGATGGCGATGTGGAGAGAAACCGAGGTGGAATCGAAGAGCAGCGCCTCTTGATAAGCGTTGAGGGCGTTGCCATATTCGCCTTTCATCTCGGCGAGCGCGCCGCGAACGACCAGATCGGTGGCGCGTTGATCGGCCTCACGATAGGATTTGTATCTTCCGGTTGCGGACTTTTGCTGATCCGCCGCGTCTTTTTTGAGCGATGGTTGCCCGGCGCAGCCGAGCAAAACGGCGAGTAGCGGCAATAAGCCGAATTTTAAAATGAGCGAATTTGTTGTCATGATATGTTTCATCACCGTCACGGCTATGGCAGATTTTCCAGATCATTCAAATCTTTGTATCTGCCGCTGGCTTTCTTGTTAATCTTCAAATGTTTCAAGCTGATAAAATTCACTTCCACCCCGTCGATTATATCGACCGTTCGTTCGGCATAGCATTCGTCAAATTTCACGCCTGAAATTGTGGTCATGATTTTAATGCACATCGGCGGCTTTCCTAATCGAACGAGGTTTTGATCCTGCAAAAACACCTCCCTCGACAACTCGGACGTGTCGAATCCAAACGCCCTCAGCGCCGCGACCATCCGTTCGGCATTGGCGGAATTACGGGCGATCCAGATATCCATGTCCGGAGTTGCTCGTGGATAACCATGGTATCCGACGGCATAACCGCCGATTACCAAATACTCAACTTTATGAGAGTGAAGCAAACTCAAGAACTCTCTGAAGTCGAGCGGCAATACTCTTTCCATAACTGATGCAGCGGAGAATTTCAAGATGTCGCAGGCGCTCCCGAGAAACTCGAGATAGCCAGTATGTTTTATCATCTGGCTCGTCAAAGAGAGACGCTACTGATAAAACGGTTTTATTAATCTCGAGAGACGGCGGCGACAATATACTCTGGATTAGTTCTTCATACAATGCGTCGAGCCGATTATAATATGCCTCAAAGATGCCCCGCGCGCGCAAAGCTTCGGGGATACCTTCAAGATATTTCGAGAGATCTTCAATCTCTTCTAAAATCAGAGCTTCTCGCCGTGATTTGGCTTCGGTCATCTCAGTCCACCAACAGTTGCCCAAACACGTCCTTTGGGAATATCTTCCCGTGTCTGTCCAAACCATTTCGTCCAATACCGAATTGATTTAAGCGTTATAGATTCATAAAGGTAATGATCGATAGGAAGACAGAAAATAGGATACGCATCACACTTGTAATGTTCTTTCAGTTTCGAGCCTCGCAACAACCTTACGATTGGAGAGGTTGGCTGTAAATTCTCAAACATGTCCCCATCAACAGGAACTTCAACTGCAATATCGATGTCATTGGGATTGGGCTTCGAAGTAGTGAAACTTCCATTCACTAACTGCCGAGCAGATTCAGCAAGACCATCCAACACAAGCTGTTGTCTGTGCCTAATCCAACCTTCGTAAATGGGTTTTCGAACAGCAGTGTCGCCGGAATAGACAAATCGAGATTCGAAGTCCGCACGTGTAGGAAAATAATCTCCCAACGGTAATACGCCAAGTTCATTAAAATCAGGCAACCTTGTCACCCTAATATCCGGGAACTTGTCGAGCCCTGGTTTGGGATTTTTATCCGGCATAACGAAAGCTGTTCAAGCTGCAACCACCTACTTTTATAAAATATACCACAAACCACCAAAAATAACAAGGAGAATTTTGCTCCACTTACAGGGTATGTTGCGGGAAAGTTCCACTGTTTTAAAATGTTTTTCAGCCCGAAAAATTTTTTTCGTTGTTTCTTTCCCGTCAAATTTTTATCTTGCTATTCCCTGCGGGCGTAGCCTTTTGTCTGATGGTGCATTAAAATTCGCTTACGACTTTATTACGTTTTACTTTTACGTTTTACCTCCATGTCCCGTTTAAATGCTCTGAATCCCGAACAACGCCAGGCCGTCCAACACACCGAAGGCCCTTTGCTCATCCTCGCCGGCGCCGGTTCCGGTAAAACCCGAGTGATCACCTACCGTTTAGCTTGCTTGCTCGAATCCAAGCGCGTTCCGCCGGAAAATCTTTTGGCGGTCACTTTTACCAACAAAGCCGCACGAGAAATGAAAGAGCGGCTGGAAGGTTTGGTTGGCAGGCCCGCGAACAAAGTGACGCTTTCGACTTTTCACTCGCTCGGCGTGCGCATCATCCGCAAGCATGCCGAGTCACTCGGCTATCGCAAAAATTTTGTCATTTACGACGAATCCGACCAGCTTGCGCTCATTCGCGAGATCGTCAAAGATCGCAGCCTGGATTTTGCCGGCCACAACACACAGCAACTGCTCGGTCGCGTCTCTGCAGCCAAGAATGACGGCCATGCGGCGGAAACATACGCCAAAGAGAAAAATCCGGAGGAGCTGCTCTTCGGCGATCTTTATGGCCAGTACCTCGAACGCACGCGCGGCTTCAACGCCATCGATTTTGACGACATTCTGATTCTCGCAACCAAGCTCTTGGCGGAGCATCCGGAGATTTGTGCCGAATACCAAAAGCTGTATCGCTACATCATGGTGGATGAGTATCAAGACACCAATCCGCTGCAAGATCGCTTCATCGGTTTGTTGGCAGGCAATCGCCGTAATCTTTGCGTGGTCGGCGACGACGATCAGTCGATTTACTCCTGGCGCGGCGCCAATCCGGAAATCATGTTGCATTTCGAGGAGAAATATCCCGGCGCGCAAGTCATCAAATTGGAGCAGAATTACCGCTCGACACAGCTGATTTTGGATGCGGCCAACGCGGTGATCAAAAACAACAAGCGCCGCAAAGGCAAAAATTTGTGGACGGCATGGCAAGGCGGCGCCAAGATCAAAGTCTTGCGTGGCGCCAACGAGAACGACGAAGCCGAGAAGCTTTTCCACGAGATCGCCAGCCGCAAGCTGCTTGATCCGCAGCTACGCTATAGCGACTTTGCCATCTTGGTGCGGACGAATTTTCAAATGCGGCCATTGGAAGAAGCCGCGCGCGCTGCGAATGTGCCTTACCAGCTCATCGGCGGCGACTCGTTTTACGACCGCGCGGAAATTCGCGATCTGATCGCTTATTTGAAAATCATGCGCAATCCCGATGACGAGTTGAATTTCAAGCGCGCGTTGCACTTCCCCAAGCGCGGCATCGGCAGCCAGACGCTGCTGCGGATGCACGCTTATTGCCACGCCCATCACAAAAGCCTCTATCGCGCCTTTCACGAAGCCGAGTTCATCGAAGATTTGCGCGGGCCGACGGCGCACGCGATGATTCAATTCGCGCATCTCATCGACGAGTTTCGCCGCAAGTTTCGCGAGGGTAAATTGAGCGAGGTGGCGGATGAGCTGGCCAAACGCCTCGATTTCATCCGCGCCCTGCAGGAAACTTCTCACGACGAGAAAATCATCGAGCGCCGGCAGAACAACGTGCGCGAATTTCTCGGCAGCTTGAAGCGCTTTGAGCAAACCAGCGATGATCCGACTTTGGCAGGATTTCTTGACCGTCTCAGCCTGGTCTCGGACACCGATTATCTCAATCGGCAAATTGATCGTGTCGTGATTCTCACCGTACACTCGGCAAAAGGCTTGGAGTTCCCCTACGTTTTCATTTATGGCATGAACGACGGCCAATTTCCCAGCCGTCGCGCCTGCGAAGAAGGCGGCGAGGAAGAAGAGCGCCGGCTCTGTTACGTCGCCATCACCCGCGCCCAACGCGAGATCATCGTGAGCTTTTGCGAGAAAAAAACGCGCTACAAAGAAGAGTTGAATTTGGAGCCGTCACGCTTTCTGCGCGAAATTCCGGCAGAGCTTTTTGAGCGCTCGCCGTTTGAGCCGGAAAGCGCGGAAGCCATCGCCCAACGCGAGGCCGAGGAACAGGAAGAGGTTCTGGCGATGATTCAGAAAATCAAAGCTTCGTTGTCAAAAGCTTAGACTTGCAATGCACCACGGTAATATAAGTGACGGATGTAGCGCAAGCATCTTGCTCAATGCTGCTAACTTTTCAAAAAGGCAAAACGCTTGGGGGCAAAACTATTAAAAGCCTTATTTGAGCTTGGCGATGTTGAGTTGACTTGAACGAAAGCAAAGACAGAAAAATGAAAGACAGAAACATGGGGTTTATTATCATCAAAGAAATGCTCACCGTGGATTAACGAGAAGTCGTAAACATTTTTCTGCCCTCCATTTTTCTGTCTTTGCTTTCTTAAAAAGTTAGTGACATTGGTCAGGATGACTGCGCTACGTTTTTCCACTATGACTGAGGCATTACGCCCTCGAAATAAACCTTTTGACTTTTTCCCGTTTTTTTGTTTGATTATCGTTTGGAATCAATCCTTCGGCTATGGAATTTCGTTTTTTCTCTTGGCTATTGCTCAATGTGGCGATCCCTCTGCTCTTTCAGTTTGAATAAATGGCATGGCTGGCATCGATGGAAACGTCAAAGCACACAAAAATTCTTCTGCTCTTTTTGGGCGGCATCGGGTTCCCATGCTTGTTGTTGGGCCATCTGGCTTATCGCGGCATTCGAAACGATCAGGCGCTGCGGGAAAGAGAATTGCTCAACCAGCACCGGAAGCGGGCAAACCTGATCGTCAAAGTGATTCATGATAGCATTTCGGCTATCGAGCAGAATTTTCTACAAGCGGCGACGAGGTTTGACGCACGCCGGCTCACGCTTGGCGGCAGCGCTTGGGATACCCTCAAAATACGATTTCCTCTCATTGCAGAAATTTTCTTTTGGGAAAACTCCGGAAAACTTGGGTTTCCGGCGGCTGAGGTTCTTTTTGTTGCCGATAGCGGGAGCAAAGCAGAATCGCAAGAAATGCGTTCGACCGATTTCGCGGCGATCGTGCAAGAAGGCCAGCAGCTCGAGTTTCAACAAAACGACGACAGGGCGGCGCTGGCTTTCTATCAGCAGGCGTTGGCGCGCGCCTCCGGCGATCAAATAAAGGCAGAATTGCTCAACGCCATCGCGAGAGTGCAAAAGAAGTTGGGACGATTTCCCGATGCCATAAAAACTTGCAACCAATTGACGCGAGATTATAGCCAAGCTCGAATTGCGGGCGGCCTGCCATTGGGGTTGACAGCGCGGCTGGAGAGGGGCGATTTATTTTTAGCGACCAACGATTCTTTGCGCGCGCTACAAACTTTTCTTGAAGCTTACACCCAATTGGTCAACGGCGAATGGGAGCTGGAAAAATCGCAATATGACTTTTTCGGTCATCAAGTTGTTGAATCCATCGCAACAATCTTGGCGCGCGCAAAATTGCCGGCGTCTTGGCGGGCACATCACGCCGCCTTCGAGGAATTGCAGGAAAAAGAAAAGCAGCGCCGAGCGGCCACGGTAAAACTGCTGGCGTTTCAGCAAAAAGTGGCGGCGTTTTTGTCGGAAAAAAATGCCCACACAAGAAACAATCATCAACACGCCGCTCAACACTTCGTCCTCAATGCCGGTGACCATAACTATCTCATCGCGTTGTTGAAGCTGCCGACAGAAAGCAACGCCCCCGTTGATACGATCTGGGGACTCTGGCTCGATGCGAACCATCTCAAAGCACACGTTCTCCGCGCAGCCATGCAAGCGCACCTCCCCGCCGTAAGTGCCGGCTGGATCGTTAGGGACAAGAATGGCAATGTACTCGCGAAGTCCGCAGCGGCCCTCGCGGGAACGCCTGTCGTCAAAACTGAGTTTTCTGAAAAATTCCCGCCCTGGTCTCTGGAGCTTTATCGGCGTGAGCCGGCGCCTTTCGAAGCGCTTTTTTCTTCTGAGCGCAGCATTTATTTTTACGTTTTCGTGCTCATCGCCGGCATTCTCATTTTCGGCTTGACCCTGACGCTGCGCAGCGTCAATCACGAGCTCGAGCTCGCCAGGCTGAAATCCGATTTTGTCTCGACCATCTCGCACGATTTCAAAAGCCCGCTCACCTCGATTCGCCAGTTGGCGGAAATGCTGCAAACCGGCCGCGTGCCTTCGGAGTCGCGCCGCCGGCAGTATTACGATGCGCTCGTCGAACAGAGCGAACGGCTTTCGATTCTGATCGACAATGTTTTGGATTTTGCCAAGATGGAAGAAGGGCGGAAAATGTTCGCCTTCGAGTTGATGGATATTTCCGGTTTGTTGCGCGAAATCGTTGCGCGCATGCAGCACAGTCACGAGGGTTTTCAGATTCATGCCCAAATTCCTGAACCGCTGCCGGCGGTGAACGTGGATCGCCTCGCCATCTCACAAGCAATGACCAATTTGCTTGACAACGCCATCAAATATTCCGGCGACGCCAACCGGATTGAAGTGCGCGCCTTTGCAGAGAACCAGCATCTGGTGATTATCGTTCAAGATTATGGCATTGGCATTGAGAAGGGGGACATTGGCAAAATTTTCGACCGCTTCTATCGTGGCGGCGATCCGCTCTTGCGAATGGTCAAAGGCACGGGCCTGGGATTGATGCTGGTAAAGCAAATTGTCAAAGCCCATCACGGCGCCGTTCAAGTTGAAAGTGAGCCGGGATGGGGGAGCACATTTACGATCCGATTGCCGCTTCAGCAAGCGTAGAGCGTGGAGCGGAGGGCGTAAGGCGTAAAACGTGAAGCGTGAAAAGTATGGAAAAAATTCTTATCATCGAAGACGAAGACCGCATTCTCATGGGGTTGGAAGACGATCTCCGTTTTGAAGGTTACGACGTGGCATCCGCTAAAGACGGTTTGCAAGGTCTCACCATGGCCAAAGAAAAAGCTTATGATCTCATCATTCTCGACCTCATGCTGCCCAAGTTGAATGGCTTCGAAGTTTGCAAGCAATTGCGGCAAGCGGGCATTGCGACGCCGATTCTCATGTTGACGGCGAAAAGCCAGGAAGTTGATAAAGTCCTTGGGTTGGAGCTCGGCGCCGACGATTACGTCACGAAGCCTTTCAGCCCGCGCGAGCTGTTGGCGCGAGTGAAAGCCTTGCTTCGGCGCACCCAATCAAACCTTTCGACAAGCGCGCTTTTTCACTTTGGCGATTTTGAAATTGATTTTAAAAAGTATGAGGCGCGAAAATCCGGGCGCCAGTTCCACCTGACGGCGCTGGAGTTCGATTTGCTCCGTCTCTTTATCCAACATCCGAATGAAGTTCTCAGCCGCGACTTCATTCTTGACAAAATTTGGGGTGAAGAAGTTTATGTTAACAACCGAACGGTGGATACGCACGTGGCGCAATTAAGGAAGAAAATAGAAGATGATCCGGCAAATCCCAAATACATTGTGGGCGTGCGAGGGGTTGGCTATAAGTTTGTTCCAACTATTTAGCCACGACCCGGGCAAGCCTGCCCTGCCAGGGCTCTAAGCAGGCCAGGGCCGAAATCAAAAAAGCTTTTAAAAAAATTTCCCAACGGATTAAAAAACGACCAACGGATAAAAACATTAAATGGTAACAGCATCGATGAGTAAAGATATTGAATGGTTTTGCCGTAAGCTTTTTGATCAAGCTTCCTACAGAATTAGATGAAACATTTAGCCAAAATCCGTTGGTCGCTTTTCCATCCGTTGGCGATAAAAGTTGAAGGTTTAATGATGAAAACGATTCATCCAGTTTCTTGCCTCATCATTTTTGTTGTTACTATTTCAACGGGAACAGCTTTCGCCCAGCAAAGCCCCGAATACCTTTTGCAAGCCGGCTTATACGCCGAAGAAGTCAAAGGCGATTTGAATGAAGCGCTCAGGTGTTACCAAAAGATTGTCCAGGATTTTCCTGACAACCGTCGGGTAGCGGCGAAAGCGCAATTGCAGATCGGTATCTGCTACGAAAAACTCGGCCAGCAAAATGCCATTGCCGCATATCAAAAGGTGCTCGAAAATTATCCCGACCAGCGTGAAATCGTTGCACTGGCACGAGAACGACTGGCGCAAGCCAAAATTCGAGATCAAAAATCCAAAATCCATCCTTTGACAAAATATTATTTCGAGCGCTTCGGCATTGACGTCACGACCTCAACTTCCTACGATGGCAAATACCTCGCCTACACTGACTGGACCACCGGCAGTCTCATGATCAAGGAGCTACGTAATTCGCAAAACGTAATCCGTAATCCGAAATCCACAATCAAGGATCCACTGTCGAAAGTCCGCATCGTCGAAGCTGACCCGTCGCGTTCCCCCGAATATGCCTATTACCCGGCTTGGTCGCGCGACGGAAAATATATTGCTTATAGCTGGTATCGCGGCCCCAATTTTATTGAGCTGCGCGTAGTCTCTGTTGCTGATGGCAAAAGCCAGGTGATTTATTCTGACCCCAAATTCATAATCAACCCTGATGATTGGTCGCCGGATGGCAAAACCATTGTTTGCGAGACGCTGAATTTTGAGCGCGAAACTTTCAAGCGGTTGGCGCTGATTCGGGTTGATAAGAAGGAGTTGCAGGACATTCTCCTACTGAATGATAATACCCGTCGCCTACAGTTTTCTCCGGAGGGCAAATATATTGTCTACAACTTGGAAAGGCATCAAAGAATTTTTATGCTGGCGCTGGAAGATTTGCAGCAAGCTGATGTTCCCGCTAATTTGCCCAGCCTTGCTGGTTACGATGGCCCGATCTGGTCACCGGATGGAAAGCTCATTTTGTGCCGCAATCTTGGCTCTTATGATCTTTGGGCCATACCGATGCAGAACGGCAAACCAGCAGGAAAACCCTATCTGGTTCAAACTGACTTATCCAAAGCTCTGTTGTCTCTGAAAAGTGTAGCACCTCCTTTGACCCAAATGAATCAGTCCATGAACGAGAACGCCATCTTTCGCAAAGCCATAAATGCAGCACGCTCATTTGTGGAGGAATTTACTTCTCCGATTCTGGATCCTGCCTGGTCGGTGTTTGAATGGAAAGGGCCGAATATTTATGATTACACCACCTTCGGTCGCTATTCGCTCACCGACCGTCCAGGACATTTGCGCTATTATCTTAACCCAATTATGAAACCAGGGTACCTGTGCGATTACCTACCGGAATTTACAGGGCACTATTGGTGGTATCCAAGTCTTGAGATCAGCCGGCCGCTGTCGGGTGACCATTGGGTGCTTGAAGCGAGAGTAACGTATTCCATGATAGACGGGGCCAATGGACGCGACTTTGATTTGATTGTGTATTTTGATCCGGAAAGAGATCGACAAACGGCATTAGTGGTTGAGCGTCGGAAAGGGATGTATAAAGAACATGATCTTTATGCCAGTTTGAATGACCGCGGCTTGAATGTCGCTAAAAGCGAAAATTGCCATTCCTCCAATGATGCCCTCGGCGTCACCCAATTCACTTACATCTATCGTATCACACGCGCAGACACATTGGTTCAAGTCGAATTGAGTGATGACGATGGCGCGAATTTCCGGCAAGTGCTCTCCGCCTCGCTGCGGCCTGATTTGCGTAGTCAGCCGCAGTTGCTGGCTTTGACCGGTCAGAGTTGGTTCGTCCCGGCCGGCTCGTATGCGGATTGGGACTATATTCGATTTCGGAATGTGGATTTCGGATTGCGGAAAAATGGTAAATAGCACTTTCACTTTTAAAATAAAGAGTTTCGCAATCAAAAGTTCCCCAATCCGCAACGGATACGCCTATGCCGCCAGTCGCTCCGGCAAAGGGGGAACCTGAGGCGAGAGAGAAAGTCCAATAGCTAAAAAGTCACTCACCGGCGGAGTTGTCATCACAGCCAATACCGCCTGCCAAAGGTCTTCAGGCAGATTGCGCAAGTTCGCTAAGGGCACACTGAGCGGCCTCTCACGATAATGCGCCATCATTCGTTCGAAGCTGATGAAAGTCAATCCCACAGCTCGGGGTGCTGTCCCAGTGGTTTTACCTGTGTCCAGCCGCAGCAAGATATTGTCGGCCAATTCTACTCCGGTGACATGCTCGCTCCGTCCAAATGAAACGTAAAGCACATCATCTTCTTGATCGTAATTAATTTTTGTTTCACTCATTACATTATTCCCTGAAAGATTGGAAGTAGGTGGTCGTCACGAACTTTTCCTCTCGCACTTTGCCATCTGGATCGGTAGGCCAGCGAAAGCGAACAGAGACAACCAGATGCGTATTGTCATCAGGCAGATCTGGGAAAGAGCGGTAATACTGATAGCCGTTCGGATCATACAGGTCTTGCCGACGGCGACCCAGCCGAATCGTTTCTCTGACATAGTCAAAATAAGGTTCGACTTCCGGGTGGTTGTCAGGATCGATAATATGTGCCCACCGTTCGTGAGTCAAATAAATGTCATTCCCGAAACGATCACGTTGCGTCCAGAGTTTGCCGTTGGGCATGTCCGCTCCTCTCAGATAACTTGAATTTACAACAGATAATACTGATTATGCCGCTAAAATGCAAATCTTTTTTCAAGTGTTAGCAATAACATCCATCAAAATGTCCGCAATCCGAAATCTGAAATCCGCAATCGTTGTACCTTCACACAATCTTAACAAACTCTCCACCGAAGCTTCACTCAACCTTGTTAAGCTTGCTTTATATTGGGTTAGACTATTTCAACAAATGCTGTTTAACCTAAACATGGAGGTTGTCATGAAAAACCAACTGAAATTACTCGCCGCCGCAGGGATGAAGGTTGTCCTGCTTTTTGCAGTACTGAGCCCAGTGACAGCGCAGACCCTCCTTGACCAGTCTTTTACTTCGCCGCTTAATTTAGGCGCTGTTATTAACGTATGTTGCAAGTTCGCAGCGCAAACTTTTACGGCTGAATTGACTGGAACTCTTGCTGGGGTCAACATCAATGTGGAGTTTGGTGGTTCAATTCCTTTACATGTCGCGATTCGTACTGTGACAGGTGGGGTGCCCAGTCCGACGATTCTGGGTGAAACCACTCTAAGTTCGAGCAGCGCTCCACTTTCGCTGCTTATTACATTTCCTCAAACCATCAACATCGTCGCTGGAACTCAATACGCGATTGTCCTAGACTACGAAGGTGCGCCGCCGGGCCAATTCCAAGGCACGTGGACGGGAGCCGTCGGTGATTTGTATACCGGCGGGGACTTGTATTTTAGTCTTACCGATGGCATAACGTGGTTTGCGAGTGGGCCGGGTCACGATGTACATTTCCAGACCTACGTGACAGTGGCACCTTCTGTCATCGAAGCCACCATCGACATCAAACCCGGCAGCGATCCCAATTCTATCAACCCAAAAAGCAAGGATGTCATACCCGTCGCGATTCTCACGACTGCGTCATTCGATGCGACGACGGTCGATCCGTTGTCGGTTGCGTTCGGCCCAGACGGCGCAACGGAATCGCACGGCAAGGGCCACATTGAGGACGCCGATGGCGACGGTGATATGGATTTAGTGCTGCATTTTAAAACGCAAGACACTGGCATCCAATGCGGCGACACCGAAGCCAGCCTCACCGGACAAACTTGTGGCGGACAAGCCATCACTGGATCGGATGCCATTCAAACCGTCGGCTGCGGCTCCGCCAAAGCTATGGCTGAAGCAGAGGCTGGCATTCCTGAAGGCTATGCTCTTCTCCAAAATTATCCGAATCCTTTCAATCCCGAAACCGAGATTCGCTTCCAACTTCTGGAAGCCAGTCATGTCGTGGTGAAAATTTTCAATACTGTTGGCGAAGAGATTCGCACGCTGGTGGAGGCGGAGTACGAAGCCGGTTATCATCGCGTGCGTTGGGATGGGAAAGATAAGAATGGCCATCCGGTAGCGAGTGGCATTTATCTGTATCAGCTTCTCGCGGGCAATTTCTCGCAGGTGAGGAAGATGAGTCTGCTGCGTTAAAGAACGGCTGAGAAAATAACCGCGAGGCCGCTTCTCGCAAATTTGTGCCGCCTTCATTTTGAGGTTGTTCATGGAGGCGGCACAAGCTGTTTGCTCTATTGTCTAAATCTCAAGTGCCACGACATGGTGTATAGGTTTTTGTGCCAGGACATCGTTGACACATGATAGGATTGCCCGCAGGAGTGGTAACGGAAGGAGCCCGTAGGGC
>JAKEEU010000406.1 GCA_022616415.1 Candidatus Zhuqueibacterota bacterium
CTAGTGTCTGTCCGGAAATACCGGTTTTTTAAAAAAGTTTGAGGTGAAATAAATGGCAGCATGGATGCCGGGAGTAACTTTTTTAGCTGTCGTAAACGCAAGGGATGTCATTTGTCCACCAGTCTGACAATTTAAACATAAAATTTGACGTACTTTTCCCATGTTAAACATATTAATTTTAAAAAATTACTAATTTATTTTAACTCTCATAACATGAACCGTACTCAAGCCGCTTGGCGCAATCGTGCGTCAGCTCGCCGCGCCCGTTTGAGAAGTATCGTGCCCAAGGTTTGGAGATTGCGCCCGACGATGCCTAACGCGACATAACGGCGATAGCCGGCCAAACCTTTGTCTGGGCAGCGCACCAAGCCATTGCCCCAGACCAGCGCATGAATCGCCGACTCGATGCCGGCATGGCGGCGGCGTGTGGCACGGTAGGCCGGAGTCCTTTGCTGTTCTTTGACTTCATCGCTCGGTTGGCCTTTCGGTGGAAGGCAGGCGACCTCGACAATCTTCTGGAGTCCTTTCAGATTCTTCGGCGTATAGAAGCCTTGGTCAAAACTGGCGGATTTAATTTTGTCCCTGGCGCGCCGCTGGAGTTGCCGCATTTGCGGCAGCAGAATATCCGCTTCGGTTAAGCCGTTCTCCAGAATTCTGAAATCGACGATGAAATGTGCCTGATCTTCAACCAGATATAACAGATGACCAAATTCCCACGGATCGGGCGCTTTGCCACGGTTGATCATTTCCGTGTGCGTTTCAAAAATGCTAAAAATTTTCTCCGTGTGTGGGACTGTTTCGCCATTGAGAACGCGGCGTTCGGCGATATCAGAAACATAAAGCGTGGCCGCGATGTAAAAATCCAACTCGTCTGCCAACTTATTCGCCAGACGTTGCGACTCAATTGAATTCAGGCGGTCGAATGACAGTTTTTCCTTGAAATCAAAGGCGTTGGTGACGATATCGCTCGCGACCTTGAGCAATTCATTGTAGAGGGATTTCGCCTTCGCCTGTTGTGTCGGTTTCTTGCTTCGGCAAGCTTGTTGGATTTGTCGATGCAGTTGTTTGACCTTTTTCTGCTGACTGTTGGTTTTGCGCCAATTTGAAAACGAAAACAGTTGCCCGAGTTTTTTCGCAAAGCTCACCACTTTGCGAACGCCGTCGACGATGAGGTTGGCATCGGTGGGATAATGAATATTCGTCTGCACCACCACGCTATCGCCACGGACTTTTTCGATGGCTTTCGGGACAAGCTGATGGCCTTCGGCGACGATTAATTGGGAAATTTCACGCAAGGTTTCCTCGGTCACCTTGGCCAGATTCTCTTGCAGGGTGCTGCGGCGATAGCGCTTGTTCTCCCACTCGCCGATGCCCAGTATGCGGCGGAGTTTCATGTGTTCATTGGCGAGATCGAGCAAGGCATCGTAGTTTAAATTACAGCCGATGCGGACCGCGGACAAAACGAGAATCTCCCAATACAGGAGGCCGGGACAGCCGAGTTGAGCACTGCTGTCGCCGAGAATATCTTTGGCAATCCGTTTCAAAATCTTGTTGAGAACGTCAGGCTTTTCATGGATATACTCGAGTGCCATCAAAACCGGTTCCATCTCATGCCGACTGTTCAAGTCGAATTCAATATTGCCGATCGCCGGGGCGTCCAATTTCATTTGCAGGATAGTGGCTTGACGCATGGTGATTCTCCGTATCTGCTGGCAGTTGCCGGCCGTTGTCGGCTACGAAATCTAAGCAACTGTGTTTTTAAAGTAATGCTTTAATTGTATAATGCTTTTGAAGTTTAAAACAATACAATATAATTAAAAAATAAAACAAATTCAAGTTTTTTTGTGATTATTATTTTCCGGACAGACACTA
>JAKEEU010000407.1 GCA_022616415.1 Candidatus Zhuqueibacterota bacterium
AGGCGGTAAAACACGCGGTTTTAGTGCTTGTCAACATGGTCGCGGCCTTGCGCTGGCAGCCGCGCGGGGATTAGACTGTCTGAAAACGTCCAAACTCCAGCGCCCCCGCCGCGGCGGGGCAGACAAACCAGGTTGGAAACGCAGGCTACAAAAATCCTACGGACGCAGTCCTCGGGATCGCCATAGTTTTATAAAACATTCATTGCCAACAGGCTTACAACCCAGACGGGCCGTCTGGGCTACGTTCCCATCCTCGCGAGCGAGTCACTGCTTTCTTCCAGTTTTTATAAAGACGTTCTCGCTCCGCTGATTCCATTTGCGGCGCAAAGCGCATTTCCATTTGCCAGTGGTCGGCAATGTCTTCCAAATTCGACCAATAATCAACGGCGAGTCCGGCGAGATAAGCCGCGCCCAATGCGGTGGTCTCAGTCACGGCGGGGCGAATCACGGTGGTGTCAAGAATGTCGGCTTGAAATTGCATGAGCAAGTTGTTGACAACCGCGCCGCCGTCCACACGCAACTCGGTGACAGCAGTGGAAGAATCTTCTCGCATCGCTTCGGCGAGGTCGCGCGATTGAAAAGCAATGGACTCCAACGCGGCACGAGCAAGATGGCTGCGATTGGCGCCGCGCGTGAGGCCAACGATCGTGCCTCGCGCCTCGGCATCCCAGTGCGGCGAGCCGAGTCCTGCAAAAGCGGGAACGAGATAGACGCCGCCATTGTCTTGCACTGACGCCGCCAAAGATTCAATTTCTGCTGAAGAAGAAATCAATTTTAACTCGTCGCGCAGCCATTGCACCACCGCGCCGGCGATGAACACCGCGCCTTCGAGCGCATACTGAACTTTTTCGCCGCCGACTTGCCAGGCAACCGTCGTCAGCAGGCCGTTCTTCGAATGAAAAATTTTCTCGCCGGTTTGCATGAGCATAAAACAACCGGTGCCATAGGTGTTTTTTAATGTGCCAGGCTTGAAACAAGCTTGGCCGAACAGCGCGGCTTGTTGATCTCCGGCAATGCCGGCGATGGGAATTTCTGCGCCGACCCACTCCGGCGAAGTCACCCCAAAAATGCTGCTGCTCGCCCGCACTTGTGGCAGCAGCGATGTCGGAATATCGAGAACAGAAAGCAGATCGCGATCCCATTCCAACTTGTGAATGTTGTAGAGCAGCGTGCGCGAAGCATTGGAGCAATCGGTGGCGTGAATTTTTCCTCCGGTCAGTTTCCACAGCAGCCAACTATCAACGGTGCCGAAAACAATGTCGCCCTGTTGCGCGCGTTGGCGCAAATTGGGAACATTGTCGAGCAGCCATTTGATTTTGGCGCCGGAAAAGTAGGGATCGGGCACCAAGCCAGTGCGCTGTGAAATCTTATCCGCGCCAAAACTTTCTCGCAATTCCTCGCAAATCGGTGCCGTGCGCCGATCTTGCCAGACGATGGCGTTGTGAACGGGCTTGCCGGTTTTGCGATCCCACAGCACAGTCGTCTCGCGCTGGTTGGTGATGCCGATGGCGGCAATATCGCTCGCGGTTAATTTAGCTTTCTGCAAAGCCGCCTCGGCGGTGGCGAGCTGAGTGGTCCAGATTTCCTCGGGGTCATGTTCCACCCATCCGGGCTGCGGATAATGCTGTTTGAACTCTTGCTGCGCGATGGCATGAATGCGGCCGTCGTGATCGAACACGATGCTGCGGCTGCTGGTGGTGCCTTGGTCCAAGGCGAGGATGAATTTCACAACGAACCTTCCTTAAATTTTTGCAACGAAAAGAGAACTGCAACGAAAAGAGAACTGCAACGAAAAGGGAACTGCAACGAAAAGAGAACCGCAACGAAAAGGGAACCGCAACGAAAAGGGAAC
>JAKEEU010000408.1 GCA_022616415.1 Candidatus Zhuqueibacterota bacterium
ACTCTCCGGCGCGCTCAATCACTGACCAGCGCCGTTGTCAATTTTCTTTTTCTCGTGGCCGGGTTTCTGTTTTTTGCAGGTTGCGGAATCAAGCTTCCCGCCCGTGAAACCCTGCTGGTCGTGATCTCCATGGATGGTCTCGCTCCGGCTTATTATCTCGAAGCGCAGGAACGCGGCATCCGAATTCCGGCGCTGCACTCATTGATGGAACGCGGTGTTTATAGCAGCGGCATGCAAAGCGTCTACCCCTCGGTCACCTATCCGGCCCACGTCTCGCTGGTAACCGGTGTCGAGCCGGCGGTGCATGGCATTTTTGCCAACTCTTATTACGATCGCGGCGAACAGAAACCGCATATCTCCGGCAAACTTTACCAAATCTCCCCCCTCTGGCGCTCGTTTCGGGCTCATCGTCTCACGTGCGGCAGCGTATTTTGGCCGGTCACTGCAGACGAGCCGATTGATTGGCTGCTGCCGGAAGCGTGGTGGGACGAAGATAAAGGCGACGACGCGGTGCGATTGCAGAAGGAAGCCGCCATTTCCACGCCGGGGCTGATCAATAGCTTGCGGCAATACCTCGGCGCGCCATTGGAAAAATATTTTGAAAGCGACACGGTCAAAACCGGCGCGGCAATTTACATTTTGAAAAAGCATCGGCCCAATCTGCTGCTGTTGCACTATTCGCATTTGGATTATCATCAGCACGTTTACGGCTTGTTTGCGCCCGAGGCGATCGAAACGCTGCAGATGCATGATGCTCAGATTGGCCGGATCGTGCAGGCCACTCGTGAGCTGGGCGTCTACGAGAAGACAAGCTTTATGATCGTCTCCGATCACGGTCATAGCGGCATATCTTGGCAGGTGAATCCGGGCGTTATGCTCGCGAAAGCCGGTCTCATTCAAATCGATCGAACGGGCAACGTGCTTTCCTGGAAAGCCATGACCATACCGACGGGCGGCTCGTGCTCGATCATTCTCCGTGATGAAAATGACGTTGACACAAAAGCGCAAGTTGTCGAAATAGCCAAACAATTCGCCGCAAATCCGGAGAACGGCGTCGAGCATCTTTTCCTGCGCGCGCAAATCGATTCTCTTGGCGGCGACCCTCATGCTATCGTCATGCTCGAGGCGCAGCCGGGTTATGCTTTTGGAAGTGCCACAACCGGCGAAGTGGTGGCGCCTTCCACCTCCAAAGCAACACACGGCTATCTGCCCGCCAAAGCCGAGATGCTGGCCGCCTTCATCGCTGCCGGGCCGAAAATCGTACCGGCCGGGAATATTGGGCGCATTCACATATTGGAGCTGTACGCCGTTATAGCAGCGATTTACGGCATTCGCGTTGAAGTGCGCGGCGCACAAGTTATTGATCGGATAGTGAAGCAACACGACAATGCAAGCAACTCAGAATAAAATTCTGAAGGTTTTATGGCAGAATACTTCAAAGGCAAAATAAAAATGATCTCAACTGAAATTAAATGGGGCCGCTACGAAAATTTACGGCCGGCACAAATCGAAGCCATTCGAGCGCAGACGCCGATTGCGTACCTGCCTTGGGGCGCGTTGGAGTGGCACAGTTATCATGCGCCCATCGGGTTGGATGGCATCAAGGCCAATGGACTCTGCAAAGCGCTGGCGCAAGAAACCGGTGGCGTGGTTTTGCCGCCCATTTACGTTGGCACCGATACCATCAAACCTTACAAAGGTTTTCACCATACGATCGATCATAGCGCCGAAACGGTGACAAAGCTTTGCCGGGAGTTTCTCACGCAACTCACGGACGAAGGCTTTAAAGTCATCGTCTTGGTAACGGGCCACTACGGCGGCGGACACGTTGAAGCCATTCAAAAAGCCGCGGAAGAATTTGCCGCCACCCATCCCGAGATCGGGCTATGGGCGTTTCCCGACTCCGAGCCGCTGGAAGGTGTATTTCCCAAAAATCACGCGGCGCGCGGTGAGACTTCGTTTCAATTGTTGTTCAAGCCCGAATTGGTTGATTTGTCAACTTTGCCGCCGGATCGCGAAACCACTTTGGATGACGACGGCGTGTGGGGCGAAGATCCGCGCCGCGCTTCAGCCGAAGAAGGGCAACAAATGTTGAAAGTTTTTCTGGAAAACGCTGTGCCAAAGATCAGAAGACTTTTGCAGCAAAACAAACTTTAATCTTGCAACGAAAAGAGAACCGCAACGAATTAAAGCCACTAATGTATCATGAAATATCGCACGCTCGGTCGCACCGAACTGCGGTGCAGTGAAATCGGTTTGGGTACCTGGACCTTTGCCTCGCAGGTTTATGGCGCCGTGGCAGAAGCAGACGCCATCAACGCCATTCGCGCCGCGTTGGATGTTGGCATCAATTTTTTCGACACCGCGCCACTCTACGGAACGCCGCAACGCGATGGCGTCGCCGAGGAAATTCTCGGTAAAGGCTTGGGAAAAGACCGCGACAAAATTATCATCTCGAGCAAATTCGGGCGGAATTCTTCCGAAGGCAATGCGCCCAATTTTCACGCCAAGCGCGCGCGGCAATCTGTCGAGGAAAGTCTGAGACGTCTGCGGACAGATCGGCTCGAGATCTTGTTTTTTCATTCGCCGTTCAGCGCTGAAGAAATTCACGACGATGTTTGGGAAGCTTTGGATAAATTGAAAACAGAAGGCAAGATTCGTTTTATCGGGCACTCGATTTCGATGTTTCAAAACACCCAACAAATGACGCGCAACTGGGCCGCCGAGCGTAAAATCGACGTGATTCAAGTCGTCTACAGTCTGCTCAATCGCGAAGCGGCGGATTTGATGCGCGACCTCGGCAAAGAAAAAATCGGCGTTGTCGCCAGAGAATCGTTGGCGAACGGTTTTCTCTCCGGCACGATTACCAAAGACACGCAGTTTCCGCCCGATCATCTCAACGCGCGTTATTCGCGTGAAGAAATCAGTGAGCGGGTCGAGCAAGTGCAACGACTCGGTTTCCTCGTGCGCGATGATATCAAGAATATGCCGCAAGCGGCGATGCGCTGGGTATTGGACGATCCGCACGTTTCCCTGGTTTTATCCGGCGCCAAAAATCAGCGGGAAATTCTCGGATGCGCCGCGGCTGCGGAGGCCAAACCGTACTCGTCCGCAGAATTGCAAAAAGCCGAGACCCTCCATTACCGAGATTTTCAAGCAGCGTGAGATGGATCAGCAAATCGAACGGTCGTGGCGACAAGCGAATCGGCAAGCGATTATTGATTTATTCCAAAAAACTTCTCGCGAAAAAGCGCGGCGCATTTTAGCGCTTGGACGCCGGCCCGTCGTCATCGGCGGCTGCGGCCGCTCCGGCACGACGCTATTGCTCTCTATTCTTTCCTGTCATCCCAAGATATTTGCCATTGATATCGAAACCGTCGCGCTTTGTCCGGATGGGTATGGCGCCGATGGCTTGTACAACCAATCGCCTGATTTGACCGTCCCGTTTCGGTTTGAGAAGATTTATCAGTATTTCCTCGAACGCGACATTCCCGCAAGCTGCGAGCGCTGGTGCGAGAAAACGCCGCGCAATGTTTTGTACTTTGAGCGGATTTTGCGCCATTTTGGCGAGCGTGTTCGTATCATTCATATCGTCCGCGATGGGAGGGATGTGATCACTTCCATTCATCCGGGCCACGAAACAAAATTTTGGGTGACGCCGCATCGTTGGGTCATGGACGTGGCCGCCGGACGCAGAATGGAAAACCATCTGCAGATCCTAACGATTCGTTACGAAGATTTGGTGCAGCAGTATGAAGCGACCGTGCAGCGGATTTGTGAATTTATTGGGGAAGAATTTGATACGGCTTTTCTGTCATATCCGCATTCTGCCCGCATCAAAGAAAGCGGCGCCTGGTTCAACCCGGCGCAAGCTGCAAATGACAAATCCATCGGCCGGTGGAAAGATCCGAAATACAAAGAAGTCATTGATGCGCTGCTGCAAGAACCGATGGCAGGCGAGCTGCTCCGGCATTATGGGTATGACTAGTTCTACTTCGCCAGATTACCTGGTGTAGCCCACTGAACACACGAAATACACTAAAAGAGCTTTTCGCGTTTTTCGTGTGTTTCGTGGGAACAAGCTCTAATGTGACCATGTAGAACTATGATGGGTTAATGTAACCCGACAAAACTTACGGATGAACTTATGAAACTTTTTGTACTCGCGCCGGTTCTGGTGTGTTTTTTCGGCTTAGTGGCCGCCGTACATGCGCAAGATCACATCGGTGGCGTCATCGGTGTGAATCGTGCCGATGTTGACTTTGAATTCGTTGATCATTTCCCACGTACCACTTTTGCCATTGGGGGCATTTTGCAGCATCGCTTAACTGAAAGGTTGTCACTGCTATTCCAGCCGATGTATTTGCAGAAAGGAAGCAAATTCGACGACACCGGTGAGATTGGGCAAACCATCTACGTAATGAAATTGGCGTATATTGAAATTCCCGTCTTGTTCAAGCTTGCACTGCGAGGCCAAAGGACAATACGTCCTTTTGTTTTGGTGGGACCAAGTGCCGGGATTCTGTTGAGCGCCAAAAATGAAACCTCAATTAGGGGAAAAGCTTCTGTCATCAATTTTACGGACGAAGCGAAAACACTTGACTCAGGCTTGGCGTTCGGCGGCGGGTTGAATTTCTTGCTTGGCAAGAAAGAAATTTTCGTTGAAGTGAGATATGACTTGGGACTGAGGAAGATCCAACACAAATCCGGCCTCAATCACCATAATCAAGTCATCCAGACTATTATGGGCATCACTTTTCCTCGAGGTGGGAATTAGTGTGCGGTACTGTGATTAATAGTGAGCGGCTGAGTGTTTCGCATTACTTTCTTTAGTGGGCGAAAAACTTTAAAAATTTTCAGAGTTTGCTCGGTTAAGCGCCTATACTCACTGTCAGCCAAAGTAATAAGATAATCACGCCGACTAACAACCAGGTGCCGAAGAAACCGAGGTAGTCGATCTTCATGGGTTTGTGAAATTCCCACTGGGTTTGGGGAAATAATTTGCGGGAATCAAAGCGTTGCATGTCTGCCGCATGCTCGGCCACCTTGCGGAGGTCTTGTTCCGGCGTCGGCTGCACCGGCGTGTGGACTTTGGCGAAAAAATAATCCAGGGTCTTTTTGCCGGCGGGCTTGCTGAAGTAACTGAGCGCGATAAGCAGCAAAATCGGGAAGAGCGCGTCAAAGGCAAAACGCGCCGCCACCAATTGCGCTTTCGACCAGCTCGTAAAATCCATTCCCACCAAACTCAGCATCCAAATCTCGGCGTCGAACCGCCCATAGCCGATGAGTTTGGAATTGGGGTCTTCGGGATTTTCGCGGGCAATTTTTTCATAAAAAATCGGATAAGACGGAATCACGCGTTGCTTGGTTATTTTCTGGCCGGCGCGCTCGGCGAGTCCGGCTTCAACGTCCGCTTTCAACGCTTTGGTGGTGACTTCAATTCTTTTCTCGGCGGTTTGCTGCAAAAACGGCGCATGGGAACGCGCGGCATTCCACGATTGAAACACGTTGGGAATGATGGCCATGATCATGAAGGAAACGAAAATTTGAACGATCACCGCCAGGCGCGAGAGACGCCGCCACATAAAACCGAGCCAGATCGCCGCGCCGAAAATCGCCGGCATGGAAATGAAATACTTGAACAATTCGAGCAAATTGGTGACGTACAATGCCATGCCGATGCCGCCTAGAATCATCAGCACCACGACGATGCGGCCAACGAAAATGTAGTGTGCGTCGGATTTGCCGGGTAGCAGCGGCTTGTAGACTTGATTAATGAACAGCGCGGAAAGCGCGATGGATTGCGCGTCCAGTGAAGACATGTTCGCCGCCAGCACGCCGATCATCATAATGCCCACGAAGCCCGGCCCCAGGAGATTGTGCGTCATGTATCCCCAGATAAGATCCGGATCGTTGAGGTGACCGGCATACAGGCCGATGGCGAGCAGGCCGGCCATCGCCCAAAAGATCATCATGAAACGCTTGAACATCATGCCGCCGATCATGCCGAAGCGCGCCGAGCTTTCGTTGGTGGCTGAGCCGCTGACCTGCATCGAAGTTGCAACCGCCACAATCGACACCAAATTTGAGAAAGCCATTGCGACGATGGTGTACCAAGCATATTCACTCAGAGTTTCCGTGCCTAAGAGCCAAAACATGTGCTCGGGCACCGCCGCGTGCAAACCCTTGAAACCACCCACTGCTACCAACCCAAAGGGGATGAGCAAACAAGAAAATAAAATCATCAGCACGCCTTGCACGGTGTCGGTAATGGCCGCCGCCGCAAATCCTCCCAAGACGACGTAGATGCAAACCAAGCCGCCAAAAACGAGATAAAAGTGCAATGGCTCAACGTGAGAAATGAACCCGCGCAATTTGCCCTGGCTATCCAGGCTCTTTAGCTCATCGAAACGATCCTGTTCTTGCGGATTGAGCGCGCCGGTGGTGTAAGCTTCGCGCAGTCGGCGATACTCTTCAAATTGCTCGACGCTCAACCGCTCTTCGACGGTGTAGGCGCCGGGGTCTTTGGGAGTCAAAGCCATGAACGTTTTCGCCGCCACCAGATAGCCGACGGCGCTGCCGATCAAGGCCATAAAAATCGCAAAGACCGCATACGCGCCACCCAAAAATTTGCTCTCAAAACGCTCGGTAAAAAAATCGCCCACCGTGGTCAAGCGCGCGCGGCGAAAGAGCATGGCGGTGAACCAATAGAACGGCGTGAGAAAGAGCACGAGATATTGAATCCACATGCCGGCGATGCCTTGACGATAAATCTCGCGAGACAACGCCGCGGCCTGGCTCGCGTCCGTCGAGGCGCCGAAATTCAGAAAAAATTGATAAATCCGGCCCATCCTACGGCCGGCGAGGTAAAATTCATCGGTATTTGTCATTCTGGCGCTGAGGCGCTTGCCAATCCAGATCATCGCGACAAAATAGAGCACGATGATGAACGCGTCGATAACGTGCAGGCCCCAGATGTGCATGATCCTTCCTCCGTAGATTGATGTTTGCAAAAGTACAGGTAATGTGATTAAGCTCTAAAAAGAATTGCCAACGGAAAAAGCGGCCAACGGATAAAACTAATGACAAAATAATTCACAGCGCGACATTAGCCGCAACCAAAACTTAACCACAAAGGCACGAAGGACACAAAGAAAGTTTTATTGTTTTTTCTTTGTGAGCTTTGTGTCTTTGTGGTGCAAAAATCTTCGTCCCGCAAGGCAGGATGCTAGTTTTTCCGAAGTCATGCTATAGCGCGGCGTTCCCTGCAACCCAACGGGCGCAGCCCAAAAGGCAGAATGATTATTGGGCAGAATAATTTTTGTAACTATTCTGGTATAACAAGAAACTGTCATTCCGCAGGAATCTTTTTTCATTTCGAGCACTGTGCTAGTGCGAAAAAGGATTCTTCCAGAATGACATGGAAGAGGTTGGCTGAATAGTTACTAATTTTTAATCATTCTGCCGAATCACTATTCTGCCTTTCAAATCTCAAATCGTCATCGCAATTTCCATCTTTTGTTCCGGCAAGGGCAAAACCAATTGATTGTCCTGAAGATGCACGGTTTGGCCATTCACGGCAGCGCTGCGCTCGCTGATTTTATCCGCGCGGCGAATTTCCAAATCAATCCAGTGCTCGTGAACGCGGAGGCGAGATTTCACCGATTTCAATTCCGGCAGCAGCCGCGGGCGGATGATCAGGCGATCAACTTCCGGCCGTACGCCAAGCAGGTGGTGAATGAAAAAGATGATGATCTCCGCCCAAGTCCACGGCACGATGCCGACTTGCGGACACGGCGGTATGGGACGAGGGCCATAAAATTCAAACCAACTGCCGGCTTCGCCGCCTTGCACTTGCGAGAGCCAACGCAACGCGCGCGAGACTTTTTCATTATCGCCGGCTTCGAGATAAGCGCGGGTGATGAAGAGCGTCGCAAACGGCCACGGCCCGGGCGAATCCGGCTCCGAGGTCACGTGATAACGCCCATACCCGCCGGCCGTCCACCGCTGATTCCACAGCGTTTCGAGATGCGCCAACGTTTTTTGCGCCAACTCGCTGTGCGGATCGATCAGCTCGAATGCGATGGGCAAGGCTTCGGAAGCGTCCGGGTCGAGATAACAATTCGGCTCGGTTTTCAACGGAATGCCGGGTGGCAGAATATCCGTATCCGGGACGACCAGTGTGCTCTGGACTTCACCTAATGCCAACCGGCGCTTGATGAAATGACCATCTTCTATCATGACAAACTTTGGATGCCCCAGCATGGAGTGTTTGATGGCCGCAGCCGCCTCGCGCCAGCGCTGCGCGTGTTGCAGATCTCCGAAGCGCTCCGCTATGATCGCGGCTTTTTCCAAACCCATTACCACAAAAAATTGGTACGCCAGCTCGTAACCTTCGCGGATGCCATACGCGGCGTGACGCTCCCAATACTCACGCGTATTCTTAAGCAGACGCGACTCGTTGTCCCAGAAAATATCTTGCAGCGAAAATTCCGCAACGGCCACGATCTTTTTCCAATTTTGTCGAATGAGGTCCAAACTCGGATCACCGCGCCACCGCCAAAGATTCCACAAAGCATAGAGCAACACGCCGTTTTGATCCAGTTCCACCTCGGCGGGACCACGCAAACGGCCGGAATCGACGGTGTCGCCCTGCGCGGTGACAAATTTGCGCAAGAGGCGTTCGATCATGGTTTGCGCCAATTCGTGGCACCCGGCCATTAACAGGCCGACGACGACCATGGCTTGATCGCGCACCCATTCGAGATTGTATTGCCAGATGCTGCCATCCATGGCGCCCGACGCCGATACCGCCGCCGGCAATTGCGCACATGAGGCGGCGAACAGATGATTTAACGCGATATCGCCGCAATCGAATTGTGTGAGGTTCGCCCAGTGGGTTTGCGTCTCAGGAGAAATTTGCTGATCGTCGGTCACCGCAAGATCAACGTTCCAGATATTGTTCGAGTTCTCGTATAGCGTATATTCGAAAATCACCATAACCTTCTCGCCGGCTTTCAGTAATTGAGAAGGAAACCTCAGCCATTTTGTCTGGCTATTTTTGGATTGGGGTACGGCCGTCAAAGCTTCGACGAGAAGATGCTGATCGGTATGATTATGCAAAGTCACCACGCGCCGCAAACGAGGCGCGTGCAACGACGGGCAATAAAATTCTTCTCGCACGCCGATTCCATCAGCGCGCCATTGTGCCGTAACCGCAGGAACATTCCCCTTGTTCTCCCACCGTACTTGAAGAGCAGCCGCCTCCGCAAGATAATCACAGCCATTGACGCTCACGCGAACTTGCGAATCTTCAATCCCGCGCTCCGGATGAAAATTCAGCGCCTCACGTTTCTTGCCGAATTTTTCCGGATGCATAAGCAACAGGCCGAAAGGTGTTCCGCGGCCCGAACGATTCACCTGAATCGCGGCTTGAATACGGCCGTTGCCAAGCAAATAGTAAACGCCTCCCGGCGGATTCGTTCGCACGTCCGGATGGCCGGTGCTGGGATCATCGGAATAAAAATGTTCTTTGACGTCCATGATTTTGAGTTTGCAATTTTAATTATTCTGCGTTATCTTTCAATATCAAGCTCGAGGAAACAATCTATGCACAAAAAGTATTCAACGCAATTCCCTCGCGATTCTGCGGGCCGGCAGCTTGTTAAAGAAGCGATTGCAGGCTACGGCCGCGTGAATAAGTTTATCGAAGAAGAGCTGAAGCGGAATCTGCCCAAGATGACGGAAAACGAGTCACGCCAGGAGTACGAAGAGCTTTGCTCCGTCTGGGATCATACGCGTAAACTCTATCCGGATCCAAAAGGCGAGGCGATATTAGGTCAATTACATATTCAGTATTTGGTTGAACGCCGGCGCCTGTGGGACAAAATTGGGCAAGAATTGGCGAAGAGGAAACAGAAAAATGCTGCCAATTTATGAAGCGGCGTGGGAAATGCATCAGTATCTCACCCGGAAACGCATTCCTTATGTGATCATCGGCGGCATCGCCGTTCAGAAATGGGGCCGGCCGCGTTTGACTAAAGACGTCGATCTGACCATAGCGGTGCCCATCGAAGAGACGGAAAAAATCATTGACCATATCGAAAGAAAATTTAAGAGCCGCGTTCCCAATCTCAAAGAATTCGCACGCCAAACTCGCGTCGTTTTGATTTACGCCAGCAATGGACGCGAGGTAGATGTTTCATTGGCGCTCCCTGGTTACGAAGATTTACTGATGCAACGCGCACAATCATTCAAGCTGGCGCCTCGAAAAATTGTCCGTGTTTGCTCATCCGAAGATTTAATCATTCATAAAGCTGTTGCCGGGCGGCCGCAAGATTTAAGCGATCTCCAAGGCGTCATATTTCGCCAGGCGACATCACTTGATCTTGACTACATCCGCTACTGGCTAAAAGAATTTTCCTTACTTCTCGAAAGTGACGAGGTTATTCATCGTTTCGAGAATGCCTGGAAAAAGTGGTCAGAAGATACTTTATCTTAAGTCTGTCAATGTTTTTTTCGCTACAACAACAAAATTCCCGCCTACCCATATACCGTAAAATCTAGCGCAAATTCAATGGTCATGCAGAATCCCGCAAAGCTGCGGGCAATCTTCTCTCTTTCTTCTTCGGATAAACCTTCGAATTGCGTCCAATCCTGCGCCAGCCGCAAACGCGTCGTTTCCGAAAGCACTTCGAGCGGCCGCTCATCTCTTTTGTTGTTTTTGAACATTACCGGCAGCCATCTGCGACCGAAGCGCACGTGCAGGCGCTCGTCGACGCAATCGATCTCCGGCAGCATGGCGCTGTGCGGATCGCCGAAGCGCAGAAACGGCACGATGCTGCCTTTTTTGCGCGTGAAGCTGCACGCCTCGCCGACCATCGTCAGCTCGGCAAAATAATCTTCCAGCGCTTCGAGACGGGTGCCATAATGCGGCCAATGGAAATCCTTGATGTCGTAGCCAAGCTCGCGCAAGCGGCGCAAGCCCATGAGCGCATGCCGGCATTCATCCCAAATGTGCCGTGAAAAGTCGATGAAAAAATCCAGCGGCATGTTGCGCACGCCGTAAAAAATGTAACACATCGGGTCGATGACCTGCCACTCGGTGGCATTTTGAAAAATAATGTCCTTCAATGTGGCGTAAAATGGATCTTCTTGTTTGTTCAATGGAAAGCGATCCAGCAATTTGAAACGCGGGTCTTGTTTCGGCTTTTCCGGCGCTGGCCCAGCCGGCGTGTCAACCGGGCTTCGTGGCAACGCTTTTTCATTCCAGGCTGGCTTCATATTCGCAACCCCGCCAATCCTTGTGATGCACTGCCTGACATAGTCTCGCCAACGTGAAACCACCGCGAAAAGCTCAGGATTGAATTTGACGTGCTGCAAAAGATTCGTCGCCCAATCCAACTGTCGTTGTTTTTCTTGAATAATCCCTTCCAACATATAAATGGTCGGCGCATCAAAAATGGGGTCGCAGAGATCGCGATATTCCTGATAAGCTTGCAACAAATCGCGTTTGATCTCAAAATAAAATGCGCTCAAAAAGCTTTCGAGACTATCCGCGGCGCCGATGGCTGCAAAGAATTTTGCCAACGCCGGATTCGACGAGATTTCAGCCGTGCCGCCGGGCAGCTCGCGGAGCCGCTCACGCAAACGACAAATGTGCTGCATATCCTCAAAAAGGCGTTGGGGAATCTGCGTCTTCCATTCGTAGCTCGGACAAGCCGGCACCCATCCCGCCAGCAGACGTGTCAAAGCGAATTCAAAGCTGATAAAATGGCGGAGTTTGGCGACATGGTCTTTCGGACGCAGCCAGGTAATATTGCCCCACAACGCCTCGACTTCAGCATCGGGCAGGTTTTCACTCAGTTCAAGACCTTTGATTTTGGGATGGGCATTCGTTATCATTGAGATTGCTCCTTTTTGATTTGCAATTTTACCAATAATAGCTTATTTTTAGGATGAATACAAGTAAAATTTAAAGGAGATGAAGCGATGGAAGCTTTAACCACTGATCGTTTGGCAACACGTCAAGAAATCGACGCTTATGGCGACGCCGCCGAAAAGATTTACGAGCCGCTCCGGCCCGAGCTGGAGGCCAAGCATTGGGGCAAGTACATCACGATCCACCCGATCACGGGCGATTATGCGATTGGCCGGACGCTTGATTCGGCAGACAAAAAACTGCGTAAGAAATATCCCGAGGTGTCTTTCTTTACGATCCGAATTGGCTATCGCGCCGTTGGTCATTTTGGCGGCACGGGCGCCTCTGACGGCAAACGTCCCAAAGGGGGAAAGCATGCACAAAGGCAAAATTGAGAACGGCCTTCATCCCAAGATTAGGGTAGAAGTTGCGGGAAAAATGGCGGCCAGGAAGTTTCTGGCGTTGGTCGATACCGGCTTTGATTTGGAATTTGCCCTTTACCATCAAGAAGCGACTGAGTTGGGTTTGAAAATTAAAAACTATATAAAGAATTAAATCTATTTAAGGAGAAGAACCCATGGAAGCTCTTACCACTGATCGGTTGCCCTCGCGCGAGGAAATTGACGCGTATGGCGCCGCCGCCGAAAAGATTTATCAGTCGCTCCGGTCCAAGCTCGAAGCCGAGCACTGGGGCAAGTACATCACGATCCATCCCATCACCGGCGATTATGCGATTGGGCGCACGCTTCGTTCTTCGGACAAAAAACTGCGCAAAAAATATCCCAATGTGGCGTTCGTGACCAATCGCATCGGTTATCGCGCGGTCGGGCATTTTGGCGGCACGGGCGCCTCTGACGGCAAGCGTCCCAAAGGGGGAAAGCATGCACAAAGGCAAAATTGAAAACGGCCTTCACCCCAAAATCCGGGTAGAAGTTGCGGGAAAAAACTCGTCACAAAAATTTCTTGCGCTGGTCGATACCGGTTTTGATTTAGAAGTTGCGCTGCACCGCGGTGAAGCTTCGAAACTTGGATTAAAACCGCGAGGCTTCGTCTGGATTGATTACGCCGATGGTGAGCGCCTGCACGAACCAGCCTGCCCCGCCCGCGTCCTATGGCACGGCAAGTGGAAAGAAATCGAGGTGATTTTATCTAACGATGATGAACCCGCCGTCGGCACAGGGCTTTTGCGAGGCTCAGTGGTGACGATGGATTTTGTCAAGAATAAGCTCAGGATCGAAGGGCCTCCTAGATCGAAACGCAGAAAGAAATAACGTTCTTTAGCTTGAAGGCACCACGACAAACAACTCTACTTTTCTGCTTCAAACAAATCCCTCCCCTCCACCAGCGCCCGCATCTTCGCATCGGCCACAAACCGCGGCAGCATCCAAAAGCCGCAATCGGGATGGAGGTATTGAATGCGTTCAACTCCAACGACTTTGGCGGCGGCTTCGATGCGAGCCGCAACGCGCTCCGGCGTTTCCACTTGATTGTCTTTAATGTCAATCACACCGATGCCGAGGCCGATGGAAGATTTGACCTCGCGCAACATGGTGAGTTCCTCTTGTGGGCGGCGCGCCATTTCGAGCACGAGGTGATCGCATTCGAGGGTGTTCAGGAAATCCACCAATTTTTTATACGTTCCTTTTTGGATCGTTTGCCCGCCGTAATTGCCGAAGCAGAGATGCACGGCTTTTTCTCCTTGCGCCTTTGACAAAACGCGATTGATGCCTTGCGCGGCGATCATCGCGTCTTCGGGATGGCCGGTGAGATTGGCCTCGTCAACTTGCACGACGGCGGCGTCGATGCCTTGCAGTTGCTCGGCTAAAATATCCGCGAGCGCTATCACCAGTTTTGACAGATCGCGATAAAGCTCATCCAACAAAACTTTGGCGAGCATGTACGGGCTGGTGACGGTGAATTTCAGCGGCTTATTGGTCAGCGGTTTGACGCGCTCCCAATCACGCAACAAATTCAACGTGCCCGGACCAAGCGCGCCGGTGACCATGCCCGCCGGTTCGGAGCGGTAAGCCATACCCATTTGCTGGCGAAATTTGTCGAGGCGTTTGCGATCCAACTGCACGTCAATGCCGGAAAGCGGGCGAATGAAATAATCGATCATGCCGTTGGTTTCGGGATGGTTGATATCCCAACGGTACAATTCGCCGTCGCTGATGACGTCGAGTCCGGCGAGTTCTTGCGTCTTCATCACCACCATGATTGCGTCGCGCAGGCTCTCGCGCGTGCCATAGACGCGGAGCCATTGCGGTACGGGATAACTGCCGACGACGGTCGTTTTGAGCAACGAATTTGACATAATTGGTTAATCCATTTGTTAAATTAATTCGCAACGAAAAGAGAACCGCAACGAAAAACTGCTAAAAACAGGTACGTCGTTACATTTGCGCTTTACTCTTTATTATCTGACGCTGCTACTGCAACTGCCATCTGCTACTTTCCGCTTGCTACGGATACTCTGTGCAAAGCAAATACAGCGGCCCTTCGTCTTCTTCGATGGTTGGAAAACGGCCGGCAGGTCTATAGAAGCGATTGTCTTTGCTATCGTCGTTGACGCGGGAAACCTCTCCGACCAGCACCGGGCCTTTTCCTTTTTTGCCATAAAATTGATGATAAAGAAGTGGCGGCAAAGTGACGCTTTCCCCAGGCGTGAGAACCAGCGATTCGCTTGCTTTCAACGTGCGGGGAATGCCATCAACCATGACTGTCACAGGTGTCGCGGCCAACTCTTCGGCCGAAGAAGAATTCCACATTTCGATGACGAGATTGCCGCCGCCGCGGTTGATGATGTCTTCCATTTTGTGCCAATGAAAATGCAGCGGCGTCAGTTGCTGCTCGCGGACGATCATGACTTTTTCGGCGTAGTCTTTGGCGCCGGGTTGATCGACCGCGCCGTTGCGCAATGTAAACAGCAGCAAGCCGGCATGATAAAAATCTCCGGAGCCGAAATCCGTGAGATCCCAGCCGAGCCGAAGCGAGGTGATCGCCTGGGTTTTGTTTTTATTCTTCTCCCAATCTTCGCGCCGCCAAAAAGCCCACGGCGGCAAATGGAAACGGTGGGCCGCAAAGAACTGCACGGCCTCGCGCTGCAGCGCGTTGATCTGCGAACGTTTCATTATTCTGCCTCAATTAAAAGTCTTGAACTGAGTAAAAATATTACAAAAAATCACGCAAATGTCAAGAGCACGCCAAAGATAATATTGAACACGACAAATAAAAAAGGAAACTGCTTTCAGTTTCCGTAAAAGGATAAATCTACAAATAGCGCTTGCTTTTAGCAACGGTGTTTTGTAAAATTCGAAACGAAATCAGTCGAGGCTTCATATCGGAGGCATAATAATGAGCCAAAATTCTTTTTCCGCCGCACAAATCGGATGGGATGCGTATTATCAAGCGCGCGAGCTGAATACGGTGCCCTGGTACACCGAGCAAATGGACCAAGACTTCGCCGCGCTGCTTGCCAAGTATGGCAAATCAGCCAAAACCATTCTCGATCTCGGCACCGGTCCCGGGACTACCGCCATCGCACTCGCCAGATTAGGATATCAAGTTACGGCATGTGATATTTCCCCATTCATCATCGAAGTTGCCAAACAAAGAGCCGGCGATTTTGCTGAGGCGATCGATTGGCGAGTCGATAACATTATTCATACCTCGCTATCAGGCCCGTTTGAGCTTATTCACGATCGCGGCCTCTTTCACGTTCTTAAAGAAAAACTCAGGCCCGTATATGTGGAGCAGGTTGGGCGTTTGCTCAAACCCAACGGCATTTTGTTTTTGAAAACCTTTTCGAAGCAAGAGCCCGGCGATTGGGGACCCTATCGCTTCGACATCGACGAGCTGAAGGATTACTTTTCAAAATACTTTGGCGTGCTCGAATGGCAGGATACCGAAATTCCGAGCACGAAAGAAAAAGACCCAAAGGCTTTAGTGGCAGTTTTGCAACGGACCGGCTGAACAAAGAGTGCTTGCTTTTTAGAAAAAAATTCTCTAAACTATGTAACAATTTTGCGACAGAGGCGAATTTAATCAAAGGACGGCAATTTATGGGCTTTAGTTAGCAACTCCCTAAAAAATTTGGCAATGCTATCGACTTTCCCATGTTCAGCGTTGCTGGTTTTTTCTTGTGACCGTGTGGCGTGAGGATGGGCGTTACAACATCTCGACTTCGTCATCATCCGCAAACCCCTCCTAATTGTGATGGTAGTTCCCCGCTTGACAGTTTTCCGCACCCGGGAAAGTCCTTCTTAAAAAAATCACCACCAGATGTGCACTGATCGCACGACGAGCATCTTTCCCTATTAGAGCCGGATCGTAAGCATCACGGAGCGTCCGGCTGAAATGGCTAAACCTGTAAGGCTGTGAGGGTATGAGCAATGCTGTCCGAAAGCAAACTCGCGACCGTGCTTTCCGAGGCGCACCTTTCCGAGCTGGCCAAGTTCGGTGAAGTGATCGATCTCGCGCCGGACGAATTATTGTTTCGTGTTCATCAGCCGTCAAATTATCTTTATATCACCATTGCCGGGGATATTTTCCTCATTTCGGAAAATGGCGATGATGCGCTGCCGGTCTGGGTGGGACCGGGTGATATACTGGGAGAGATCGGTTTTTTCCTCGGCGCCGGCCGCACCAAGACCGCCAGGGCCGGGACCTCGGGCTGCGTTTTGTGGCGAATTTCCCGTTCCCGCCTCTATGAAATCAGCGACGAAAAAACAGCCGCTCTCCTCACGCATTTGCTGATCGCGCTCGCCCCGTATGTGAAAGTGCGGCGACGCAAGCTCGCCACGCCCAAGACCGTCGATTCGGAGCTCGGCCACAATCATTGCGACCACACTCATCCTGCCATTATCCAGCTTGCCCGCTCTTTGCGTCGAGGCGAGGCATGGGCCACCGCCGTGGCGATTTGGGAGTTTGTCCGCTCCATGCCTTATCGCTTCGGATTTTGGGACCTGAAGGCTTCCGCCACTTTGCAGCTTGGCTATGGCATGTGTACCACCAAAGCCAATTTGCAGGTCGCGCTGCTGCGCGCCTGCGGACTTGCCGGCGCTTTTACCGAGCTGAAGATTGATTCGCAATGTGTCTCACTTTGCATGCCCAAGGCCTATCGCGCGACGATCGGGCGCCAGATCAAACATTACTTTGCCGTGGTAAAGTTGGACGGGCGCTGGTTTCCCTGCGATGCTTCTTTCACGCCGCAATGTATGCCGCTGGTCATCAACACCATTCCTGAATTTGCGCCCTATCAGCGATATGCCTTCGGCCCCGACAGGCCTTATAACATCGTTGGCGAAGCCTCCGGCCTCGATCCATTTGATTTCCAGCCGCTGCCCGATTTGGCAAAAGTGATGAGCAAAAAGCCGTTTTATGATGAAGATAATTTTGAGGCGATGAATGTACTGTTGGACAAAGCGCAAGGCGCGGTTCACCAACTGCCCGTTTGGGCCGAGCCAGCCAAAGCGCTTTTGCCAAGGAATCCGGCGGCGGCTTTTCAAAAAGCTTTCGCCGGCATAACCGTTGAAGTGCGAAAACTTTTTTCCATCATTTGCAGAAATGAGGGCTGGAGAGTTCCGGACGAGAAAAAGAAAGTCGTCATCGTCACCGATGATGAGCTTATCGAAGTTTTAGAGAGAAGGTACGAGCACGTCATAGAAGCGTAACTTTGCTAACAACGTAACGACTCAACACGACAGGTGAAATTCAAGGAGAGCTTATGAACCTTGGGATGATCGTTTCACGCAATGCCAGGCGTTGGCCGGACAAAATCGCCGTTGTCGATGCCGATGCCGGCCGCCGCATGACGTGGCAACAGTTCGATCAACGGGTGAATCAGCTTGCCCACGCGCTGCTGGCGAGCGGGTTGCACAAAGGCGATCGCGCGGCCATCTATGCGCGCAATTGCCATCACGGCCTGGAGCTCTTTTTCGCCAGCGCCAAAACCGGCATCATCGCCCAACCGTTGAATTGGCGCTACACCCCCAACGAGCTGGCGCAAACTCTTCGCGATGGCGCGCCGCGCGTCATCATCGTCAGCAAGGAGTTTACCGATCCTTATAACTCGATTAAAGATGCCTTGCCGTTTATCGAATTGAGCGTGGGAATCGGCGGCAACAACGGACTTGATACGGAATACGAAGAGTTTTTAGCGGCGCATTCATCGGCAGAGCCGGAAACGATGAAAGAGGTGAGCGACGACGACGTGCTTTTTCTTTTGAACACCGGCGGCACGACCGGCGTCGCGAAAAGCGTGGCCATCAAGCATCTGAATGCGCTGTCCGTCGGGCTTAATATCGCGGCCGCCGGGGACATTCGCGAGAGCGATTGCTACATGAGCATCGGCCCGATGTTCCACTCCGCGGTTTTTGCCGCATTGAGTTTCATCGTTAACGGCACGAAGATTGTGACGCTCAATTTTGAGCCGCGCCGTGCGCTGGAAGTGATTCAGCAGGAGGGGGTCACCAGCTTCACCGCCGTCGCGACGATGATCAACTATTTGACGGAAGCGGCCGGCGCGAATTCATTCGATACGAGCAGCTTGCGGTTGATCATCTACGGCGGCAGCCCGATTTCGGTCGCAACGCTGCAGCGCGCGCTAAAAATATTCAAAGGCGCGGATTTCCTGCAGGTCATGGCGCAAACCGAGAGCGGCGTGCTCTCGCTGCTCTTGCCGGAAGAGCACCGCCGCGCTTTGGAAACCGAAAACTTTCGCATTCTGGAATCCTGCGGCCGCGGCGCCGTGCTCAGTGACGTGCGCGTCGTCAACGCAGCCGGCCACGACGTGCCCAAAGACGGCAGGACGCCCGGTGAAATGCTCGTGCGCGGACCCGGCATCATGAAGGGCTATTGGAATATGCCGGCGCTGACGGCGGAGACGTTGCGCGACGGTTGGTGTTATTCCGGCGATATTGCGACATGGGATGAAGACGGCTTCATGTACGTGGTGGATCGCAAGAAAGACATGATCATCAGCGGCGGCGAAAATATTTACAGCTCGATAGTGGAAGAGGCGGTTTGCAAGCATCCGGGCGTGAAAGAATGCGCCGTCATCGGCGTGCCGCACCCAGTCTTCGGCGAAACCGTCAAGGCCATCGTCGTGTTGCAGGCAGGCCGCGCCGCCACCGCCGAGGAAATTATCGCGACCTGCAAGCAAAACCTCGCCAGCTACATGAAGCCCACCTCGGTGGATTTCGTCACGGAATTGCCCAAAACTCCGGCCGGAAAAATTCTCAAGCGGATTTTGCGGGAAAAATATTGGGCCGGTGAAAAACGGCAAGTCGGGGGCGTTTAAGCCTTTGCGCAGCAAAACTCAAAAAAATTTCACGCAAAGACGCAGCGACGCAAAGGGTCCGCAAAGAAAAGCACGTCGTGTAGTGGCGCATGCTGTATTATAAATTGCAGATATAAAACAGGAGAAAACTAATAGCAAAATGATTAACGGAAATAGTTTTTACAAGAGGTTGAATCATATTGCCATAATTATTTTGCGTTTATTTCGTTGCGCGACGTTTACCTTGACTATGTTAAGTTAAAAAGAAGCGGCGCGTGTGACTGGAGGTCTTTGAACTCATCCCCCCCTGCCCCCCTTCTCTTGGGAAGAGAAGGGGGGAGTCAAGCTGGATTTGAACTAAACTCTTTCGATTTCACCCACGAAACTCCCCCTCTCTTTTCAAGAGAGGGGGCAGGGGGTGAGTTCATGGGCCTCCACAAACTAACTTAACATTGTCAAATTACTCAAGCTTTTTATTTTTAACTCCGGCTGATCCGGATCTGGAGGCACTATGAGACATTCAAACTATCAAGTTAATAAACCAGGGTTGTTGATTCTCGCGGCCATCTTCGTGATCTCCGGCATGGCGTCAGCGCAAACCGGATCGATCAGCGGCGTGGTCAAAACGAAAGATACCGGCGCGCCATTAGCCGGCGCTAATGTCGTCGTCATTGGGACGGCGATGGGCGGAGCCTCGGACGTGAATGGCAAGTATGCGATTGCAAATGTTCCGGCCGGCGCCTATAAACTCCGCGCGACGTTTATCGGCTACCAACAACTAATAAAAGAAATCAAAGTGACCGCCGGCGAAACAGTGGTCGCAGATTTTGCTTTGGCCGAAACCGGCCTGTTGGGGCAGGCCGTCGTGATCAGTGCATCACGGCGCTCGGAAAAATTGACGGAAGCGCCGGCGAGCATGGCGGTCGTCGATGCCGAAGAGATCGAGCATAATGGAGCGCTGACTTGCGGAGAAGCGCTCAGCCACGCCAAAGGCGTCGATACGTATCGCACCGGCATCGACGGCGTCGGGATCAATGCGCGCGGCTTTATGTCGGCTTTCAATTATCGCACCCAGCTTATGGTCGATGGCATCAACGCCATTGCACCGGCATACGGGTTGTCCTTAAACAATCTGCTGGCTGCTCCCCGCGACGACATCGAGCGCATTGAAACCGTGCTGGGGCCAAGTTCGGCGCTTTACGGCCCGAATGCGCACAACGGTTTGGTGAATGTGATCACCAAACATCCGCGCGAAAATTCCGGAACGTCCGTCACCTTGGGCGGCGGGCAAAATTCGGTTCTTATTGCCCGCCTTCGCCACGCCCGCGCGATGGGCAGGCAGCTTGCATACAAACTCAGCGGCGAATACATGCAGGCAAAAGACTGGATCAAGAACGATCTGGTTGCGATCGACAACAACAACAATCGATATTTTGAAGAGCCGGACCCGGACGTGAAAAACTTGCGGGCTGACGGCGGCATTTATTGGCTGCTCGGCAGCGGCGCCGAAATCGCCGCATTCGGGGGATACAGCGAGATCACTTCCACTTCGACCAATAATGTCGGGCGCACGCAGTTTGACGGATTTGCATACAACTTTCAGGCGCTGCGTTTTCATTCATCTTATTTTTTCGTGCAAGCCTATCGCACCGGCAATGGCATTGGCAGTTTCCATTCCATCGATAATCGCATTGGGGCACAGGTTAGTGCCGCGAACGCCGGCCAGCCAATTAGCAAAGAAGAGGCGGCCCGGCGCGTCAAACTGATTGACGAGTCAAAACGTTATAATTTCGAGGCCCAGTATAACACGATGATCTCCGATTTTCGCGTCGTCGCCGGCTTGAATCACGAAGACAGCCGGCCGATTACCAAAGGCACATTTTTAACGGACACCAGCGGCACGAAATTGCGCATCAGGCAAACTGGCGCCTACGGCCAGGTTGAACGCGAATTGGGCACGCGGTGGAAATTCATCGTGGCCGGCCGTTACGATACGCACGACAATTACGATTCCCAGCTCAGCCCAAGAACCGCGGTTGTTTACAAAATGCCGGGCTCCGGAGCTTTTCGGCTCACCTTCAATCAAGCCTTTCAAGCGCCGTCCATATCGCAGCAGGAAATTTATACCCCTGTCGGCATTGACGCCAGAACCGGTTTGCCGGTGAGGCTGCGGGGAAACGGCCACGGATTCGAATTGTCAACCGGCGTCGCCATCCCCAGCCTCGAACCCGAGACCAACACCACGTTCGAGCTTGGTTACAACGGGCTGGTGTTGAGAAAATTTTCCCTCGACGCCAATGTCTACCACAGCCGATACAAAAATTTCGCCAGCCCGCTGACGGTCATCGGCGTTTCGGGCAATAAGCCGCCAGCCATTCCGCTGCCGACTGTGGTTTCACAAGGCGGCGTGGCTTTGCCGTCTCGTCCGGAGGTGGTTTTGACTTATTTGAATTTCGGCAAGGTCAATCTCACCGGATTCGATCTCGGACTCAACTATCAGCTTTCCGGCAAGGTGGGCTTGTGGCTCAATTATTCGTATGTGAATCCAAGCGGCCTCGGCGACAAAGTCAACGATCTCAACCGGGACGGCGTCGTCGATCCTGGTGAGCTGAGTTTCAACACACCGGAAAACAAATACAGCCTCGGCCTGGTGCTGCACGATTTGCTCAAGAAGGGAACTCATGCCACCCTGTCGATGCGCCACGTGGCAGAATACGACTTTGTTTCCGGCCGGCATCGCGCCACCGCAGCCGGCCGCGGCACGGGCGTTTTTCAATTCGTCGACCGCGGGCCGCTCGGCGGTTTCTACAGCGTCGATTTGAATCTCTCCTGGCGGCTCGACAACGGCGTTCAGCTCAATCTGTCCGTTGCCAATTTGCTCGACGAGCCCATGCGCGAGATGGTCGGCTCGCCTTCGATCCGGCGGCTCGCCATCGCCGAAATCAAGTATTCTTTTCGTAGATAACAATCATGAGCCAGACTTCTTTTGCTTTTTAGAAAAAATATCCAAGCTGCCATAACCTGCCTGAGCCCAATGTTGCCGTCATTTGGCGGCACGCGCTGATGCCAATAGGAGCGAAAACCCTCTTCTACAGCGTTTTTCATTTGCGTGTTCATGTTGTAATGATTTAAAACCGCATAAACATTGGGTAAAATCATTATTACCTCTGTCTATTCGAGCGGAAAACGCTGTAAAAGCCGCCGCACCGTTCGCTCGTGAGATATTTTTTTTTGCAGTTGATTATTTGGTCATGATTTTTTATAATTGATTGGACACTAAAACCATGCAAGGAGCCGGCAACATGCGCTTACAAACCGGTCGTCTTCGTTTGATGGCCAGTCCTTCTGTAAACGCTCAGAAGGTGGCAATCATTATTAGGGCTGCGCGGGGAGCTATAATGTCCGCAATCGTGGCAAAGATGACGCTCATTTTATTTTGCGGCATTGCCGCAGCCGTCGTATGCATTGGCTGCGGAAAAAATCCTTCCGATCCGAGCCGCAGTTCGCGCGACGTTCCAGAGAATTTCAAAATCGCTTTTATTGGTGATCAAGGATACGGCGCCAATGGGAGGGCCGTGCTCACGCTGATCAAAAACGAAGGCGCCGATTTGGTCATGCATCAAGGGGATTTTGATTATAACGACGACCCGGCGGCATGGGACGCCCAGATTAATGACATCCTCGGCTCCTATTTCCCTTACTTCGCTTCTGTTGGCAACCACGACGAAGCGAAATGGGGTGGAACGAACGGCTATCAGCAATTCCTGAAAAACCGGCTGAATCGCCTGGGGATCGCCTGGGAGGGCGATTTGGGAGTGAAATCAACGATCAAATACAAAGGCATTTTCATGGTTTTCGTCGGGCCAGGCACCATGGGCTCCGGCCACGACGCTTACATTCGGCAGCAACTGGCAGCGGATCATTCGATTTGGAGCATTTGCAGTTGGCACAAAAACATGCAAAACATGCAGGTCGGCGGCAAATCGGACGAGACCGGCTGGGGAGTTTATGAGGCAGCGCGCGAGGGCGGCGCCATTATCGCCACTGCCCATGAACACTCTTATAGCCGAACCCATTTGCTCAGCAGCATCAGCAATCAAACGGTGGCCAGCCAGTCTAACACGCTGGTCATTAGCAAAGGCAAAACCTTTGTTTTTGTCTCCGGGCTCGGCGGCCAAAACATTCGCGATCAAGAGCGGTCTGGAAATTGGTGGGCGAGCGTCTACACCTCAACACAAGGAGCGAATTACGGCGCGCTGTTTGGCACCTTCAATGTAGATGGCAGTCCCAATTTGGCATCGTTCTATTTCAAGGACATTGGCGGCAATATTGCGGATCGTTTTGTTGTGCAGAGCGAAGTCGAAGGCAACGCCGCCTCGTCGGTGAATCGAGCCACCAACCCGCTTCTGACTTTTTTCGGACAAGATTAGCCGGATCCCTTTAATCCCTCGACGACTAGTACACTGTTACTTCAATTTCGTAGTCTTGTCCCCTCGTGGGCCCTCTCCAAGCCTTGGGCCACCGGCGTGGCAATGTTGATCGCCTCCTCAACCGGCAGTGGGCCACGCTTGATCTTTTCCTGCAAGGTCTCACCGGCATAGTAGGCCATGACGATGAACATCTGTCCCGAAACGATATGTGTATATTTCAGCGTCATTCTTTCCTCGAGCTTCGGCACAGTCCAATAAATATCACCCCGGCGACAACCCCGGATGGCAGATCTGAAATTCGATGTGACGTTCATGGTGATGAAAATGAAATAGTATCATTGCTACTCGGGAGGCATCTATGCTACGAAAATTTCTTTTTTGCATGTTGCTGTTGTCCACCTGCATATTTACCTCGGCTAGCCACGCCCAAACCCACAGCATGGACGGCGAGTTCATCACCGAATGGCTCCTGCTCGGTCCTTTTACGCCAAATGCGCTGGACAGGGATTTCCTCGCTAATGTCGGAGGGGAGGCGAACGCTCATCCGAAAGAAGGCAACATCATTATCACCGAGCAGGGCGATACTTTGCGATGGAAACGCTATCGCTCCCCCGGCAGCATCATTCATTTCGACCACGCCATTGGCCCGTATGAATTTGTGACCGTCTACGCCTTCTGCGTGCTTCAAAGCGAAGAACAGCAAACGGTGCAATTCCTTGTCGGCAGCAATGACGAAATTGCCGTGTGGATTAATGGCCAACAAGTATACCGCCATTCCGTCGTTCGCGGCGTGAATGTTGACGACGATGTGTTTACGGCGGAGCTTAATGCGGGTGAAAATGCCTGCCTCGTAAAAATCACCAATGGCATTTTTACCTGGGGATTTTCCATGCGGGCTTTTCCCGAAGGCCAACCGGTGGCTGCCACCCCGAAAATGCACCTGTGGGCCGGTCGCTTCCAAATCAAAGGCAACAGCTTTATCTGCGATGCCAATTGGAAGTATCACCCCAGAGACAATCCGGAATGGGCAGCTCCGGAATTTGACGACCGTTCGTGGAAAACCGTGCGCTCGGTTGTGCCGCCGCAGCAATGGCGCGATGATTGGCGCGGCATCGGTTGGTTCCGGCTGCATCTCGCCGTCGATTCGACGCTTTGGAACAGACCGTTAGCCATGAGCGTCTGGCAATGGGGCGCTTCCGAAATTTATTTGGACGGCAAGCTGCTGGCGCAATATGGCAAGGTTGGCTCATCAGTAAATGATGAAGAAGGGTATGCCGTTTTAAATTCCGATCTTTCTCTCCCCAAAGCTATCGTTTTCGATCAAGACACCAATCATGTTCTTGCGGTGCGCTATTCCAATTTTTTTCTCATGAAGAAAAAGACGCCAAACCTCTCGCACGGGTTTCAAGTCAACTTGCGAGAGCTGAACAGCGCCATTGCCGCAAGCGCCGAGCAAAGGGAAAGCAACACGAAAAATATGGTGATCACGACCAGCGTGCCGATGGTCTTTGCCGTGCTGCACCTCTTGTTGTTTTTGTTTTATCGCCGCGCCAAAGAAAATTTGTACTATGCGATCTTGATGTTGACGATAGGCGCTGCGTCTTTCTTTGCCTCCCAATATAAATTTTCATTTGTCACCGACCTTCGGCAGGCGTTTCTTTACAATAATCTCGGCCAGATTTTGTTGTTGTTTTCGACCCTTGCCACTTTGCGATTCTTGTACGCCATTTTTTATCCCCGGCTGCCAAAGCAATTTGGGCTTTTTCTTTTCACGTACGTCGCCGTTCTCATCTGGATTTGGGATAACCCTTTCGATACGGAAGATTATGCCAATTGGTTTGCGACAACAACGCTTTTGGAGATGCTTCGTATCGTCGTTGTTGCCATTTTGAGAAAAAAGGATGGCGCATGGATTATCGGCACGGGAATTTCATTTATGACCGTTCTGTTCGGCGCGTCAATTATTCTGACGGGGATGGGAATTTTACCCCAGACCTTGTTGTTCGAGGTCACTTTGCCCGGCATTGGCATTGCCGGCCTTCTGCTTTCGATGTCCGTCTATCTCGCATGGGATTTCGCCCGCACCAATAAAAACCTCGAAGCACAACTTGTTCAGGTCAAGGAGCTTTCTCAAAAGACTTTGCAGCAGGAGCTCGAACGGGCGCGGCTAACGCAGGAGTTGGAATTGGAGCATCTCCAGGCCGAGAAGCTCCAAGAAATCGACCGCATGAAATCGCGCTTTTTTGCCAACATCTCCCACGAGTTCCGCACGCCGCTCACGCTCATCCTCGGGCCATTGGAAAATTTGCTTTCGGAAAATTTTCGCGAGCCGGTCAAAAAGCAATTCCGCGTCATGCTGCGCAATGGCCGGCGTTTGCTGCGGCTGATCAACCAACTGCTCGATCTCGCCAAGCTCGAAGCTGGCAGCATGTCCCTCAAAGCCAGGCCGGAAAACATTGTCCAACTGCTCAAAGGCATCGTACTTTCCTTCTCTTCGCTGGCTGAGCGCAAGCAAATCACCCTGAAATTTGAAGCGCCCGCAGAATCGATCATCGCTTATGTTGATCGGGACAAGTTGGAGAAAATTGTTTCCAACCTGCTTTCCAATGCGTTCAAATTTACGCCGGAAGGGGGAGCGGTCTTGGTAAAAGTTGCTGTGATGGCGAAAGAAGGAGAGTGGGTGAGAGGGAGAGAGGGTGAAGGGAAGAATTTTCCCACTCTCCAGGTCCCCCACTCTCCCACTCGCCCTCTCTCGGTTGTCGAGATCATCGTCACCGACACCGGCATCGGCATTCCGCCGGAAAAAATTCCACATATCTTCGACCGCTTTTATCAGGCTGACGATTCCTACACGCGCCAGCAGGAAGGCAGTGGCATCGGTTTAGCGCTTACGAAGGAATTGGTGGAACTGCATTCTGGCGAGATTCGTGTGACCAGCGAAGTTGGCAAAGGCAGCACATTTATCGTTTGTTTGCCATTGGGGAAGGAACATCTAAAGCCGGAGGAGATTGTTGAAGCCAGTGACCAGTCATCAGTAATCAGTGAACAGTTACCAGTGAGCAGTGATCAGTTAGCAATAACCAGTGATCAGCTATTGGAATCGAGTATCGAGCAACGAGCGACCAGCGACCAGCAACCCGCAACCAGCGACGAGCACCCAGTCCTTCTCATCGTCGAAGACAACGCCGACGTGCGCGCTTATATCCGCGATTATCTCGATGAAGATTATCAAATCGTTGAGGCCGTCGATGGCGAAGCAGGTTTTGAAAAATCGGCGCAAACGATTCCCGATTTGATCATCAGCGACGTGATGATGCCGAAGATGGACGGCTACGAGCTTTGCCGGAAACTGAAAACCGATGAGCGAACCAGCCACATTCCGGTCATCCTGCTCACTGCCCGCGCCGGCGGCGAGAGCAAAGTGGAGGGCCTGGAAACCGGCGCGGATGATTACATCATCAAGCCGTTTGATGCTCGCGAGCTGCAAGTGCGGGTCAAAAATCTCATCGAGCAGCGCCGCAAATTGCGCGAGCGTTTCCGCCAGGAAATCACGCTGCAGCCTAAAGCTATTGCCATCACCTCGATGGATGATCAATTTCTGCAAAAGGCCATGGCGGTTATCGAGCAAAACCTCTCTGAACCGGAATTCAGCACCGATGAGTTCGCCAGACAAGTCGCGATGAGCCGCATGCAACTGCATCGCAAGCTGCGCGGCCTCACCGACCAATCCACCCACGAATTTATCCGCACCTATCGCCTGCAACGCGCCGCCCAGCTCTTGCAAAACCGCGCCGGCACCGTCTCGGAAATTTGCTACGACGTCGGCTTCAACAGCCTCTCCCATTTTGCCAAAGCCTTTCGCGAGCAATTCGGGCAGTCGCCGTCGGAGTTCGCCGCATCCCATTCCGGAGAAGAATCTTAAAAAGCATGGCGCAGAGGGCATAGCGCATGGAGTGCGTTGCGAGTTTAAGACGTGCAACATAAAGTGCGGCAATTCGCTATGCTTGCGTTGTCGCTCTGCCCTCTGCTCTATGCCCTCCGCCCTCCGCTTTGTTACACCCCCATCCAACCTTGTTACACCACCGTTAGCCAAACCCGCCTTTAATTTCGTAAATTGAACAGGCAATTAAATGCTGATGCCTCTTGATGCGTCGTGGCCATCCGGAGCCA
>JAKEEU010000409.1 GCA_022616415.1 Candidatus Zhuqueibacterota bacterium
AAGCCGGCCAGGTGCGCAATCACTTCGTCAGCGATTCGTCCCGCGCCGCGACCGGCGCGTGTGTTGTCGAGAACGACACTTCCATGAAAGCGTTTAGCTGGACACAGGGTGGTTGCATTGTTGTCGCAACGGCGAAATATAAATCGCCTGTCAACCACATTTCAATCCCACGATGGTTCGATTTTTTTTCTTTTGGCAAAGTCGAGTAAACTCTTCGGCGTCCGAGTCTCCATCCCTTCAAATATGGCTGGAAAACGTTGCGTTATCCTCCTACAGCTCAGGCGTTACCAGGCCAAAAATTTTTCTTGCTTTTTGAAAATCTTTTGCTATATTGTTGTATTATGCAACTATTGCTATAAACAACCGTAGAAGTTACCAACTATGCCGAAAAAAGTCTTGCAACAACAGGCGGAAAAAATGGACCGCCTGACCAAAGATTTGATGCGCAAATTTCAGATGCGCGACCGCAACGAGATCGTTTGCTGCGGCGTCTCGGTGTCGCAGTGCTACACGCTGGACATGCTGGGGGAGCACGGGGAGACGAGCATGGTGCAATTGGCGCGCAAAATGTTTCTCGACAAGAGCACGATGACGCGCGTGGTCGATGGCCTGGTCGAGCGGGAGCTGGTGGTGCGCCGTTTCGTTGACAGCGATCGGCGCTTGATTTACGTGGCGCTCACCCTTAAGGGCCGCAAGGTGCTCGAAGGCATTCGCGCCCAGCAACTGCACAGCCTGCGGCAAATTCTGGAACGCATTCCAACCGGTGAGCGGCAAAAGCTTTTGGACGGGCTGGAGATCTTTGCCGAGGCGGTACAGGATTGGCTGATGACGTGCTGCGCGTCAGAAAACAAAGGAAAAATACCGATTATGATAAGCAGCCAAAAGTTGGCCCAACGGATGAAAAAACGACCAACGGATTTAAAAAACTTTTAATTCCCCACGGATTGAAAAATCCCACCGATTAAGTTTAATCTGTGAATTCTTCAGTCAGTGAGAAATAAATTGCATGAGCCTCGGCAATTTTTGAGGATGACTCAAATTACGTTCTTATCCGTTGGTCGTTTTTCAATCCGTTGGCAACCAGCTTTAGATTTTTCTGAATTTGGTTATTCAACTGTTCGAATACTTTAAAAACTTTGAAAGGAACCTTTTTATGAGCGAACCACTCACCCAAGGCAAAAAGCTGCGCGTCAGCGTCAGCGGCGGCTGTTGCGGCGGCCCGAACTTGGCAGCCGATGCGCACCAAACCGATGAAACCAAAATCAAGGCGCAGGTGCAGGCGTATTACAGCGAGCGGGTACAAAGCCCCTCCGCCGGCGGTTGCTGCACCAAAGGCTCGGATCACGCCGTCAACATTCCGGATTTGGCGGGTTATCAGCGCGACGTTCTCGCCAGCATTCCGGAGAACGCCGCCGAAAAAAGTTTTGGCTGCGGCGACCCGTTGGCGTTTACCGAAGTGCAAGCCGGCCAGACCGTTCTCGACATCGGCTCCGGCGCCGGCATCGATTGCTTCATCGCTTCGCAGAAAGTGGGGCCGACCGGCAAGGTGATTGGCCTGGACATGACGCCGGCGATGCTCGAAACGGCGCGCCGCAATGCCCGCCAGGGCGGTTACACCAACGTCGAGTTTCGGCAGGGCGAAGCCGAGAGCATGCCGGTTGACGACGGTAGTGTGGATTGGGTGATCTCGAATTGCGTTATCAATCTTTCGCCGGCCAAGGAAAAAGTTTTCGCTGAAATCAATCGCGTGCTCAAGCCCGGCGGCCGCATTTCGATTAGCGACATCGTGGCCGACGCGCTGCCCGATTTTGTACGCGAAGATAAAATGGCGTATTGCGGCTGCATCGGCGGCGCGATTCCCGAAGCCGAGTATCTGCGCCTGCTCGCGCAAGCCGGACTCGCCGAGGTTCACGTCGAAGCGCGGCTGGATTATTCGCCGGAGCAGATTCGGGGAATGATTCTCGCCGACGAGCAGTTAAAAATGAGATACGGCGCGCTTGTCGAGGCCAATCCCGGCATTCTCGAGCAAATTAAAATTGCCAGCATCAAAGTCGGCGGCCGCAAGCCGGTTGCCGGCGAAGCGTCGGACATACGGATTGACGCGGCGAATGGCGGCGATTTTCCGGCGATTGCACAATTGCTGCGCCAGAGCGATTTGCCAATCGAGGGCGTGCAAGAAATTCTTGACTCGACAGTGGTGGCGCGGCAAAACGGCCATATCGTCGGCAGCGTCAGTCTCGAGCGTTTCGGCGCTTCCGGGTTGGTGCGCTCTTATGTGGTGGCCAAAGACTGGCGGGGACGCGGGGTCGGCAAGCGATTGGGAACGGCGATCTTGCAGCGCGCGGCCCAAGACGGCGTTCGCAAAGTTTATTTGTTGACCAACACGATTCGCGATTTGGCCGCGAGGCACGGCTTTCGCGAGATTCCGCGTGACGCCGTTCCTGCCGTCGTGCTCGAGTCCGTGGAATTCCGCTTGAATTGCTGCGACACGGCGGTGGCGATGGAACGCAGTTTGACTTGAAATTTCGCCTCCCATTTTTTCAAGCAGAGCAAATTTTTTTCCACGGATTGAAGAACCCCGCGGATAATTTTATTAAGAAATCGGTGGGCTTCTTCAATCCGTGGGAAAACAAAAGGGGCTCACGCGCGTTTCGACTCACCAAATACATTTAGAACATTGACTTGCTTTTTAGGCCGGACTTGCTTATTATGTAAAAGCAATCTTTTAAGCGATATAACTTCTACGAGTGCTTTTGATAGGAGAGTTGACATGACCAATTTAACCATTCAATTAGCCGAAACCGAGTATCAACGGTTGGAAAGAGCGGCCAAACGCGCTGGCAAGGCTGTGCAAGCATTCGTTCATGAATGGGTCGCCAAACTACCAGAAATTGAGGATTCCTTCGACGTCACAAAGGATCCTGTCTTTTTGATGGAAGGGTATGAATCCAATGCTCCGGCTGATTTGTCCGTCAACATTGATCAATATCTTTATGGACAAGAGTATCCCAAATGAAACAGATCTTTGTGGACACAAATGCTCGGATAGCGCTGAATAGTAAACGCGATCAGTTGCACGATCAAGCGGTTAAAGTCAATAAAGATCTATTGCAAGCGGGGCAACGCTATGTGACAACTAACTTCGTCCTGGATGAAGCTTATACAGGTTTGTTGACGAAGGTTGGGCATTTTGCGGCAGTCGATTTTGGCGAAAAAATTCGCAGCTCGCGTACGGTTCAAATCGTTCACATCGCTGAGGATTTGGAAGATGAAGCCTGGAAATTATTCAAGCAACATTCGGATAAAGAGCTCTCTTTCACCGACTGCACCTCTTTTGTGGTAATGCTCCGAATGAAATTGACAGAGGCATTTACCAACGATCACCACTTTGAGCAAATGGGATTTGTCGTACTTTTGAAAGTATAAATTCGTCTCACAATGAAATGCCCGACATGCGGGCGGCACATCACGCCGCGCTCGAATTTTTGTCCTTATTGTGGCAAACCGGCAGCGCCTCGTCGTACCAAATCGCAGCCACAGACAATTTCGCCGCGTTGGCCGCTTTATACTGCTTTAATACTTGCCGGGATTGCCATCGGTGTATTTTCATTTTATTGGCTTCAATCTCGAGAAACTGTCACTGCAACTGCTGCTGCCACTGACTTCGATCCCATGCTGCGCGGCGAGCAATTGGCCAAGCTTTATCCCGCAGTCTACGAAGTGGCGGCGCAATTCAATTGCCCGTGCGGCGATTGCAATGACGGCGTCGAAGTGTGCGATTGCGACATGGTGCGCGGCGCAACCGAGGTGCGGACGTTTATTTATCAGCTTTTGCAAGTTCATAAGCCGGCGCACGTCATTGAAATGGTTGAGGAAAAATACGGGCATCGCAAAGCAGTGACCAGTAATCAGTGACCAGTAATCAGTGACCAGTAATCAGTAATCAGTGACCAGTAATCAGTGACCAGTAATCAGTGACCAGTAACCAACAACAAGCGACCAGCAACAAGCGACCAGCAACTTTACAGGCGTAGTCAGCCATGTATCCCAATTTATTTACCATTCCCTCTTTCGAATTATTCGGTTGGAAAATACCGTCATTGACCTTGCACACGTTTGGCCTGATGGCGATGTTGGGTTTTTTGATCCCCACGCTTATCATGCGCCGCGAATTTGAGCGCAACCGCATCGATCCCGAAATGTCGAGCAACATCGCGGTGGCGGCCATCGTCGGCGGCTTTATCGGCGCGCGGCTGTATTATATCATCGAGCATTGGAACGATTTTTTGAGAGCGCCGAGCGAGTATATTGTCAGTGGCGCCGGCTTGGTGTGGTATGGCGGCCTCTTTGGCGGCGCTTTGGCCGTGCTGTGGGTCATTCGGCGCCACCATGCCCCTTTCTGGAAAACGGTGGATATTGTCGGGCCTTTGTTGCTGCTCGGCCAAGCCTTCGGACGGATGGGTTGCCACCTGGCGGCTGACGGCGACTATGGCCCGCCTTCGGATTTGCCGTGGGCCATGCGCTTTCCCAAAGGCGTCGTGTCCACGTTGCACAATGAAAAATTGCAAGAGCTTTATCGTCAAATGCACCCCGGCCTGCCCGTGCCCGATGATATTGCCGTACATCCAACGCCGCTTTATGATATTATTTTGGCAATGACGTTTTTCGCCATTATTTGGCGGCTCCGGCACCGGCAATTCCCGGCCGGAACTTTGTTCGGAATGTATTTCATCGCCGCCGGCGCCGAGCGTTTTATCACCGAGTTTTGGCGCACCACACCCAAGCTCGCCTTTGGATGGATGACCATGGCGCAAATGATCAGCATCGCGATGATCATCACCGGAATTTTGATTATTCGCGCGAGAAGACAATCCAGCCAATCGACGGCGAAACCCCAAAAAGTCAAGCAGGCATCATAATGGAGCATGATAGCCTTTGTCGAAATTATTCATAAACCACCAAGACACAAAGACACAAAGTTTTAATTTTATAAAAGCTTGGTGGACTTGACAAGCCGCGCTCAAATTTTCTCAGTAGGATTTCATAAGCCTGGTGTTCTTCGCGTCTTAGTGCCTTCGTGGTAAAGTCTGTGAATAATCCAGAATTGAATAGATTTTTGACGAAATAGAATTCTCGACAATTCTGCCAGATCAAATTGATGTTGTTATGAGTACACCCGCTTCCAAACTCGTGCTCGAAGTCAAGGGCATGCATTGTGCCGGTTGTGTGGCGGCGGTTGAAAAAAGCTTGAAAGCGCAGCCGGGTGTCGTCGATGCCGTGGTCAACCTGACAACCGAGCGCGCGCTCGTTCATTTTGCCTCACAAGCGGTTTCTCCGGAACGGCTCGTCGAAGCTGTAAATGCCACCGGCTATCAAGCTGCCGTTTTCTCCGAAGAAGCGCCGCGACGCTCATCCGACGAAAAAGAATACGCCCAAGCGGGCCGGCGCATGCAGCTCGCCTGGTGGTTGACGGCGCCCGTCATCGCCCTCATGCTGCCCGAGATGATTTTAGGACATGGGCACGAGCCGTGGCCGAATCAACTCGTTCATTCGCTGCTCATGTTGGCATTGGGTGCGGCCGTAGTTTTCTGGCCCGGCGCCGCAACTTTGCGTTCGGCTTGGAAATCCGTCACGCACGGCAGCGCAAATATGGACGTGCTGATCGCGGTCGGCACGCTCGCTTCATTGGCGACCGGCGTGCTATCTTTTTTTATTGCCATCGCCAATTTCGCCGGTGTTGCGGCGATGATCATGGCCATCCATCTCACCGGCCGTTTCATCGAAACGCGAGCGCGCGGCCGCGCCTCCGCCGCGATCAAGAAATTGCTCGAGCTCGGCGCCAAAACCGCTCGCGTCATCCGCGATGGCAGCGAAATTGAAATTCCGATCGAGCAGCTCACGGCCGGGGATGTTTTCCTTGTGCGGCCCGGCGAAAAGATCGCCACCGATGGAAAAGTCTTGGACGGACAAAGTGCGGTTGACGAATCCATGGTCAGCGGCGAATCGCTGCCGATTGAAAAACGGGTTGGCAATCGCGCCATCGGTGCGACCGTAAATTTGAACGGCCGGCTCGTCGTGGAAGCAACGGCGGTGGGACGCGAGACGTTTCTCGCGCAAATGGTCCGTTTGGTGGAAGAGCTGCAAACCACCAAAGTGCCGATCCAGGCGTTCGCAGATAGAGTGACAGCCTATTTCGTGCCGGCGATTCTCGTGCTCGCCGTATTGACATTCTTGAGCTGGCTTTTGTTTGATGAAACTTTGCGGCCGGCGACGGCGGCGCTGCAAAATTTTCTGCCCTGGGTGAATGCTTCGTCTTCTGCCCTCACCCTTGCCATCTCTGCGATGGTGGCGGTGCTCGTCATCGCCTGTCCCTGTGCGCTCGGACTGGCCACGCCCACGGCGCTCATGGTGGGCAGCGGCATCGGCGCGCAACTGGGCGTGCTTTTTCGCCGCGGCGAAGCGATCCAAAAATTGAAAGCCGTTCGCGCCATTGTATTCGACAAAACCGGCACGTTGACGCCCGGCAAGCCGCAGGTCACGGAAGTTTATATTGCGCCCGGCAGCACGGAGAAAGAGTTATTGTCAACTGCCGCCAGCGTCGAATCCGCTTCGGAACATCCACTGGCCAGCGCGATCGTGAGGTACGCCCGCAATCGTGAGGTGCGATTGCAACCGATCACCGAATTTGCGGCGATCGCCGGAAAAGGCGCTTCGGCAAAAATCGCCGGAGAAGTAGTTATTGTCGGTTCTCCAAGTTTGTTGAGTGAAAACGAGTTCGGACTGAACGGCGTCGCCGCGCCTATCGAGAGATTTGAAAAGGATGGCAAAAGTGTGGCCGTAATGGTGCGCAACAATCGCTTTCTCGGCGCCTTGGCCATTGCCGATACCATAAAACCCGAAGCGCCGGCCGTGATTGCTGAGCTGCACCGCATGGGAATCATCACCGTGATGCTGACGGGCGACAATCGGCGCACGGCCGAGGCCATAGGCCGCCAGCTTGGCATTCATCATATCATCGCCGAAGTTTTGCCGGACGGCAAAGTTGCCGAAGTGCGCAAATTGCGGGAGAAATTCGGCAACGTCGCGATGGGCGGTGACGGTATCAACGACGCCCCGGCATTGGCTGCCGCCGATGTGGGCATTGCCCTCGGCAGCGGCGCCGACGTCGCCATCGAGGCCGCGGATGTGACTTTGGCTCGCAGCGATCTAACCGCGGTGATAACGGCGATACGATTATCAAAAGCGACTTTCCGGAAAATCAAGCAGAATTTATTTTGGGCGTTTTTCTACAACGTTTTGGCCATCCCGCTGGCGGTGCTCGGCCTTTTGCACCCGGTTATCGCCGAAATGGCGATGGCCTTAAGCTCGATCACGGTGGTCGGCAACGCCAACTTGCTGCGCCGTGTCAAAGTAAGGTTTACGGCCGCAAATAATTCCGAACTTCAAAGCGTCACGACGCGCGCTAACAATGTAATCCCGAAAGTATACTCGTTAAGGGATAAAATTACAGTCATTGCGAGGCGCTTTTTGCCGAAGCAATCTCTTGATTTTCAAAGGATTGCTTCGCTGAAAAACGCTCGC
>JAKEEU010000410.1 GCA_022616415.1 Candidatus Zhuqueibacterota bacterium
ATCCCGCCGCGGCGGGATTTCTATCCGTTGGGAAAATTTTATGTGTCTATAGCTGCCTGAAAGGCTTCAGTTTTCAGTTTGTCTGAAAATCTGGCGTAGTCTCTTTAAAGTTGAATCCTTGCAAAAAAAAACGAAGACTTTTTCTATCCGCTGGAGATTTTCTTTTTGGTTGCGGCCTACAGCCGTAGGCTCGCGTTGGGGACAAAACAATAAAGGGTTTAGCTTATGCAAGCCATCGAAAACAAGCAAACCGGGCGCAACGACGAGCTGCCATTCACCGGCTCAACGGCTTTCGTCGAAAGATTTCGGCGGAGCGCTGAAGCGATACAGCGCCAAAAGACCATCCTGATTAGCGGCGAATCGGGCACCGGCAAAACCTCGCTGGCCAAATTCCTCTGCCATCATTCGTCGTGGTACAACAAAAAAATCAGAGCCGTCCGGCTGGATGAGATTCCCGACGACCAAATCGAGAAAGAGCTGTTTGGCTATAAGGACGGCTTCGAGGGCAGGATAAAAGCTGCTGATGAAGGAACGCTGATTCTGAAGGACGTGACGCATCTGCCCCGGCATTTGCAGGCCAAATTGCTGCGGCTGCTCGAGGAAAACGAATTTGAGCGCATCGGGGACGCGAGCATCGTCAGAGTAAATTTGCGCACCATCTGCATCGCCGGCGAAAATCTGTTGCAAGCCGTGCTGGAAAATAAATTTCGCAAGGATTTATATTATAAGCTCTCCGCCCTGGAAATCGCCATCCCCCCGCTGCGAAACCGGCCCGAAGACATAGAATCCATCGGCCTGTATTACCTCAACGGCACGGCGCTGCAGCACAGAAAAAACGTGGACCGCCTCGGCCCCGACGCCTTGCAAGCTTTGCAAAGCTACGATTGGCCGGGAAATGTGCGGGAGCTGAAAGCCGAGATCGAGCAGGCGGTCTCAAAGCTCGGCCCGGAAAAACAAATTTTGGCAGCCAACGATCTATCGCCGAAAGTCCGTTTCAAGCTTCCTCAGGCCGAGGCGCCGACTTGCAATCTCGCCGAAAAAATGAAGCTGATCGAGCGCCAGATGATCATCGAAGCCATCGCCTACAATCGTGGCAACAAAACCAAAACCGCGAAATATCTCGGCATCAAACACCGAACGTTATACGAAAAGATGAAAACGCTCGACATTCCTTTGAGTGCTTATAAACCGCAGATCTGAGCGCCGGCGGAACTTTTGCGCCGCCCTCGTCGTATTAGCAAAGGCAAATCTCAATTGGAATTCGCGCCTTTCGACGCCAAGCCTAAATCTAAGGCGCAAAAATCAACCCTTAAAATTTTTGTGAGAAATCTGTCTTTTTCTTGTCTTAATAAGTAGAGCGATGGCAACTACTCAGCTTCTAATCATTTTGCCATGAAATAATTTTGCTTTCAGAAACCGAATAGCTATGAGCGATGTTCATCAAGCCGGATTGCTCCCGCTGGTGGGATTCCTGACGAAGCTTCCCTCCAAAAGTTGAAATGCGTAGCCATGACCCGGAGTCTACAAAAAGTCCAACAATATTTTGACGCGCCTTTGCCGGAAACTGCGCTCCTGGTAAAGTATGAAGCCGTGGGTTTACTGGGAAGGAGCAAAAAATTCATTGATTTGCTGCACGACATCGAGGCGGCGGCTCCTTGCGACGTGCGGGTGGTGTTGGAAGGTCAAAGCGGCGCCGGCAAAGAACTGGTTGCCCACGCTATTCATCACTTCAGTCTGCGTTGCGATCATCCTTTTATCGCGATCGATTGCGGCGCCATCGCGCCAAATTTAATCGAAAGCGAGCTTTTTGGCCACGTCAAAGGCGCTTTCACCAGTGCGGCGTCGGATCGCAAAGGCTTGCTCGCTGACGCCGACCAAGGCACGTTGTTTATGGACGAAATTCCCAACCTGCCTTTGGACACGCAAGCCAAATTCATGCGGGTGCTGCAAGCCGGCGAAGTCCGGCCCGTCGGCAGCAACAAAACCTGCAAAATCGACGTGCGGATCATTTCGGCCTGCAGCATGCCGTTGCACCAACTGGTCGAGGGCCAGAAATTCCGCGAAGATTTGTATTACCGCCTGCACGTCTATCCTATTCACATACCGTCTTTGGATGAGCGTCCGGAGGACATCCCGCTGCTGGCCAATCATTTTCTCAAAAAATTTGCCGCGCAACAACACAAACAAGCGGAATCGTTTCACGCAACGATTTTGGATTTTATGCAGCAACGCCATTGGCCCGGCAACATCCGCGAGCTCGAAAATTTTGTGGAGCGGCTCGTGACGCTGGCGCCGCCGCAAATGGCGATACTGGATCGCGACCACCTGCCGCCAGATTTGCAAAAAGAAATGAAGAAGCTCGCCGCGAGCCAACAACCGGCGGGAGTTGTAAAGCCGCTATATGAGAGCCTCGCGGAATATGAAGAACAGCTTATTCGGCAGGCCCTCAACGGCAACCATTGGAACATTCCGCAAACGGCGCGCGTGCTGAGAATTGCCGAGCAGACGTTGCGGAACAAGATGACCAAGCGCGGAATCATAAAAAGGCAAAATAATTCGTAACTATCCAGCGAAGCTTCGCCTCAAATCGACAAGTGAATAAAGCAAAATCAACCCCAACAGATAGAAACAACGCAACGGATGAAAAGCTTTTATCAGTTGTCCCGCCGCGGCGGGATTTCAATCCGTTGGGAGAAACTTGCTCTGTTTGTAAAGGTTTTCGAGCTTCAAAATTTCAGTCTCTGCAACCGCTCTGCCACGGCTTGGCCGTCGCATTAATATACGACATAGTTTTGCCTTCAAAACCACTTTGGCCATCCCCCTTCATTTGATCACGACGACCTTCTGCGTCAACCTCCTATTTTCCGCCTCCAAAACGACGAAGTAAAAACCCGCGCTGACCGGATGGCCTGCCGCATCCACACCATTCCAAACGAGTGTGTGCACACCGGCATTTTGCCGGCCTTCGTGCAAAACGCGCACGACTCTGCCGGTCAGATCATAAATCTGCACCCGCAGCTCGGTCGCGCGCGGCAAATCGTAATGAATCGCCGTCGCCATCACGCCGTTGCTAATGCTGTTCCCTGAAAACTCAAAATTTTTCTTGCATTCATCCAACATATTTGTTAATTTTATTTGAAACCTCAACCATAATTCAGAAAAGGTATAAAATAATGAGGAAACAAAACTCTATCATCACAATGGAGGTCGTCACCGACCCAGCAGAACTGGCTCAAGCACGGGCTCAACGTGAGCAATTTAATCGAAATGCAGCCTGGTTGCAAACTCACGCCTCGGAGATTTATTCCCACCATCGCGGCAAGTGTATCTGTATTGCTGGCGAGGAACTGTTCGTTGCTGATACCGCCAAAGAAGCGGTGGCCTTAGCCACTGCTATCCATCCCGGGGATAAGGGGCGCTTTGTCCATTACATACCGAAAGAAAAGTTGGCGAGAGTTTATTTCACCACCAAAATCTTCCGGCTGAGCTTCCGGCGTTCCGCTTCCAAAACCACAAAATAAAATCCGCTGCTCGCCAAATTTCCAGCCGCGTCCGCGCCGTTCCACACCAACGCATGAGCGCCTGCTGTTTGCGGGCCTTCTTGCAAAACCCGCACGAGTCTTCCATTCAAATCATAAACCGCGACACGCACCGGCGTCAGCTTCGGCAATTCATAGCGAATCATCGTGACCGCCGCGCCGCCGTTAGCAGCACCGATACGAAACGGATTTGGATAACTCGTATGCAATCGCAAGTCGGTCGGCAACGGTGATTCAGCGAATGTCGCAACTTCGGTCACCGTCTCGGCCTCCAGAATTTCAAAATCATCCAACGCCGCTTCGACAAGCGAGCCGGGATTTTGATCTTGTGCTACGAACCGAAGCTGGACCTTGCTGGTGGGCGGCAAAAACTTTTGCACGAAGAAAAAAACTTTGCGCCAACTGTTGTCGGTCTCGCGGGTGCGTTCAACCTCGACCCAGGTCTTGCCGCTGTCGTTCGAAATATGTACTTCCCAATCGTCGAGGCCCGGGCTGTTGCCGGCGTTATTCGTATACCAACGATAATATCGAATCAACGGATTTTTGTAAGGCGTCAAATCGAATACCGGCGAGTACAGCGTGGTTTTGCCGCCATCCACGTCGTTGACCCCCGGCGTGCCTGCTGCCGGGGCATTCCCGGTGACAAAACAGTTCACGCCCGCCGGTGAGTGGTCGTGCTCCGGCTGGACTTGCACGCTGCCGATGCTGGTGCCGTTCGGATCGACGCGCTCCCAAACCCCCGTGGTGGCGGTGTCGGTGGCGTCACTGATTTTCCACGGTTGGTTGGATTCAAAATCGTCAAGGCGTCTGGAACGAAAACCGACGAGAAAACTGAACGCTTTGCTCTGCGGCGCTCCGGCGGGAAACGTAAGAGAAGCGCCGAGATTATCGTGCGCCGTGAAGTAATACGACACCACGCTTCCCGGCATCTGACGGGGGAGGCGCGCCCTGAAGTTGGCGCCGGCGCTTGCGGCCATGGGTATGGAGAGAAAATTTTGGCCATCGGTGGAAAAGTGTACTGTGGCCGCGTTCGGATCGACACCGATAAATGCAACGGTGCTCACTTGCGCTTGCACCAAATAATCATTTTCGGAGCCGGCCGCGTCACCCCGCTCCTCGTGCGCGATGCGCAGCAACGATGCCGCGCCGATGCCGTGCGCCGAAAAAGCCTGGTTGATCGCCACAAAATTTGGCGTGAGATTGGCGAGCGTTCCGTCGTTGTCATCGACAATCAACACTTCGATAAAATATTCGTTATAAGCCGTCAGCAGATCCGGATCATCGGGCGAGCCATAGCGCGCGAAATGGCTGTAGCGGCGCGCGATTTCCAAGCCAAGCGCCTCACGCATATCCCATAACGCGCCGGCTAAAATCAAGCCGTCGTTGTGAACTTCGCCGCTGAGGTCTTGCGGGTAACGGTTGGTGTTTTTCACATTGCGGACATAGCCGCCGTTTTCCATGAATCCGCGGCCGACGATCGGATCATCGACGAGCAAGGCGGCGTTGATATCGGCCAAACCTTCGTGCATCGCGATATTCGTCAAGCCATCCTCGATGCCCTGCTGGAGGTATTGTTTGTCGTTGATACCGTGGCCGTACTCGTGATAAACCACCGTCGGGATTTCCGCGGTGTTGCGGCAGCCGCCGCCGGCGCGAAAAAAATTAATGCCGTTGCCGTCCCAAAAGGCATTGCACGTTTGGTTGAGATTGACCCGCACCGGCATGGCGTAATCGACGCCGGTGAAATTCGGATCGACGGATTTGATGAAAGCGTGAGCGATGTTGGTGTGGAAGTAAGCGTCGCGCTCGGAGGTTTGAGAATTGCCGGCGTCCCATAAAATATTCAGTTGCTGGCCGTCTTGCACCGTCGCGGTAAAGCTCGCCGCGGCGCCATCCGCTCGCGTCACGCGCGCGAAATTCCCTTCTAATGCAGCCGTCAACGTTAAATCCGCGCCGACGTTGTTGAAACGAAAGTTGCCGGAGGCATCGGTCGTGATCGATTGCGATCCGAGTGCAAGCGTGAGATCAGGAAAGAAAAGTGAGGTTAGTGGGTCAGTTGCATTATTGCGATGAACAGCGCCGCTCACATTGCCGGTGACGGAATAACGCACGCGATTGAAGCGCCAAAGCACTTCACCCGAATGCGCATCGACGTAAGTGACGAACCGCCCGAAGGGACTTGACGTGATCGTCTCGAAGCGATAAGCGAGATGGTAATCGAGGCGGTCTTCATTTTCAACGGGCAACACGTAAAGTTGCGACGCCGTTTCCGCCGGCGGAATCACTTCAGTCACCTGCATCCCTCGCGTCGCCGCTTCAAAAGCCGCTTGCGAAGAGAGCGACGACGTTGTATTAACCTGAATCTCCGGATGAAAATCCGAGCCAAACATCATCACGTTGCCGCTTGAACTCAAACGCAGCTCCACTTCCGAGAACAGCACCGGAATGCCGTCTTTGACTTGCCGGTAAGTGACATACCACTTGTTCAAAATTTGATCGGCACGGCGCAGTTGCAACTGCTTCTCATCCAGCTTGAGCATCGCCGCGTGATCGACTAGAAATTGCCGCGCCACCCGATCGACTTCGCCGGCGCTCTGCGAGCGAAACCCGGCGATCCTGGCGTTGCCGCCATAAGCGCGATGAGGATTGCCGGTTGTTGGATTCCACTCCACCACCCATTCGCCGGTTTTTGCAGTAAATTCCCGCCAAGCCTCGACATTCGCCGTGCTTGGAATTTGTCGCCGTTCTTGTTGGGAAAGAGCCCTTGTTTCCGCCGGCAATTTTTTAACGAATTGGGCCGCCTCGTTTGCAGCCCCTTGATTCTGCGCGGCGACGATTCCCCCAAGCCAAACCAGAAAAGACGCGCCGAAGAGAGCGGAGTTTTTCATAAGTGTTTCCAAGATTATTGAGAAAGTTTTTTAAAAGATTCATTTTTGCCCGCTAAACACGCGGAATACACGAAAGAGATTTATCTTTTCACGTATTTCGAGTGTTTCGCGGGCCATGAATGACGGGCAAAGATCGCATACCGCAGAATGGTGGTGATAATCTTCCAACCGGCCATAAGCGTGCCTTTGACGGTGCCGGAGATTTTCGATTTGCCGATGCGCTTGCGGTAACGCGCCGGCACTTCCTGCACGCGCAATTTGTGCAGGCTCGCTTTGATCTGCATCTCGACCGTCCAGCCGTAGTTGCGGTCGCGCATATTCAATTTCTCCAGCGCCGGCATCGAGATGGCGCGAAACGGGCCGAGGTCCGTGTAACGCGCGCCGAGCAAAAGAAGCATCAACCGGCACGCCAGCCAGTTGCCGAAGAGTTGTTGCGGCGTCATCGCGCCTTTTTCTTTCACTCCCAACGCGCGCGAGCCGATGACAAAATCGCATTGCCCCGCCAGAATCGGCGCGATCAAAGCGGGAATCTCTTCCGGATAATCGCTGTGATCGGCGTCGACGAAAACCACCAGCTCGGCGCCGAGCTTTTGGGCCTCGGCGATGCCACGCAAACAAGCCGCGCCATATCCCGCTTCCCCCTCAAAAACCACACGCGCGCCGGCAGCCGCGGCCACCTCCGCCGTGCGGTCGCGCGAGTTATTGTTGACTACGATAATCTCATCGACCGGCGGCTGCGGAATGGCTTGCACCACTTTGCCGACGGATTTTTCTTCATCGAAAGCGGGAATAATGGCGACGATTTTGGGCATCAAAAATTTTAACGCGCCTCAGTAGTTTTATGCTCTAAATAACTTGCAACGAAAGGGGAACCGCAACGAAAGTTAACGAGGGCCGACGTTTATAAGTTGATCTCGGCCTTGCGACAGCGTACGCAGCCACCGAATCGGCAACGCGAGTTGCAGATTCAGTTTTTACTTTGTCTGCTTCAGGGTAAGGCCGTGCCGTTGCAGGCTTAGCTCTTGAAGTTTTCTTCTTCATATTCATAGTCAAGCTTACCCACAAAATAAATCAACAGATTAAAAGCCCACGCTGTAGACTGCCAACGGTATCTTCACAAAGCTTTTGATCCGTTGGCAGTTTTTAATCCGCTGGGCATATTTTTAATTATCTGTGTTCGCACAGTGCCGGCCAAACGCTGCAAACGCGCTCTCGCAAACGCGGTTCCTTCATTAAACAACAAATCGAGCATATTTAGTCCGCTAACGAAGTCCCCAAATTGTTGATGATACGGCGGCAAATCCCAATTCACGAATTGAAGCTGAACCCCTGACATGCGCTCCGGCCGGATGACGGCGCGATATTTTTCGTGCGCCACGTAAACTTTGGCTTGCAGCCTTTTGGCCAATTCCGTCAATCGCTGCTCGCCGCTGTTCGTGATGCCAAGCGCCGAAGTGCGCTGCGGCAAATTCTCCCAACGTAAAGCCTTCCAGATGAATTGCAAAAACTCCCACGACGCGTCCGCCAACTTTTGATAAGACCGTTGATACAACGCTTCCAATCCGTCCGCCAACTCGCCGAAGTAAGGCGCATTGTGATAGTTGAATTCAATCGTGCGCCAATGCTGCTGCCAGGCCCGCGTCGTGTCGATTTTCACTTCATTGAGTTTTTGTCCGCCCCGGCCCTTGCTCAAAACTGGAATAGTCAGCCGGTGCATCCCGGCGGCGGTTTTAATGCACGTGCGATTGGCGTTTCCATTTGTGGAAAATTGCACCTCGTCCGCGACCACAAAAACATCCGCGCTGGCCGCTAAAACAAAGAAGCTTTCGGAAGGCAAATATGAAAGGATTTCCGCAGCAAACGTGCGCATGAGTTGGCAAAACGGTATTGATAAATCCGAATCCCGGTGTCGAGAACATCTTGAACGAAAGGATTGGCGGCGGAAAAATCATCAGGCCGAAAAAGCGCGAACTGCATGGATAAATTTTCCGGTTCCAACCCGAAGGTTAATCTGTTCACGTGTGGTAACATGAACCGTTACCGGCGTTATTAAATTTTCATCTGCTTCATAGGGAACCATAACCAGCTTGTTATCGCGGCGTCCGACGGCAACACGGCGACCCGTTGCTGTATCGGAATATCGCTCAGGTGAAGCTTTGACGATATTCTCAATTTTAGCGAGGTCAAATTCGCGCAAAGATGAAGCCCCAAAGCATCACGCAATATTGGTTTTTCTGCGACAAAACGCAGCCGCAGGCATCGACGCAACACGTGTGGGCGAAATTGGGCTTTTACGCTGGAAGCATTTAGCCCCCGGCTGACGTTCCACTAAAAGCCAATAATATAATCAAAAATGGCGCTTTGTCAAGCAAAAAGCAAGCCGAGTGGCATGTCTTAAGATGACAAAATTAAAATATTGACATTTGTCATTTGATTTGCTATGTCATTGATTCACGAAAGTTAGAAAAAAATTCTAACTTTTTTGTGCCCAACGGATAGATGAACCCAACTGTAAAAGCCTTATCCGTTGGGTTCATCTATCC
>JAKEEU010000411.1 GCA_022616415.1 Candidatus Zhuqueibacterota bacterium
CACTGGATTTGCAGTTCCGGTTCAATGACCGAAAGCAGCCAACACTTGAGATTCCAGGATAACATCGAGATCAGAAAGTAGGCATAGTTGCCATAAAAATGCTTACTGGGGATGTGCACGGTGCCCAAGCCATATTTGAAGTCTTTGATAAAATTCTCCTGATGACCACGACTGTCAATCAGGTCGATAATTTCTTCGATGGTTTGGTCTTTGATGTTGGTGACATAGCCATGATAAAAATACTCATCGGTCGCTTCAAAAATCTCGGCTTGGGGCAAGGGATTCAGTTCGAAAATGAGTTGGCGTTTAAAAATAAAGCGGTAGTCTTTTTTCCACGTGGTCACGGTATGGTCGAATTCGGCGACTTCCAGTTCGCCTCTGACCTTTAAGTTCTTACCGCGCTTCGCCAAGGCCTCTTTGAGGTTCTGGATGCGATAGTTGAAAGAATGCGAATCACGATGTTCAATATTGGCGCGGTTTTCCTCGGGTTCCGCTTGCGGTGCGCGCCATGCCAACTGCGGATCGGTGAGGCGCTGTTTGATCGGGGCATTGAGTTCACAGGTGATAATGAATTTAATTTTCAGATCATCGTGTTCACAAACGTCAACAATCGCTTTTTCATAAAATCCCGAATCCGCCAACAGAATGATTTCATCAAAATAAGGCTTCAGCCGGCGCAGGTTGGTTTCCAAGATGGCGGCCGCATCGCCGGAGGTAAAATCTCTGCCAGAACGCAAGACCACGTCCAGCAACTCGCCGGTATTATGGAGGTGAATCAGGAGCGGGTGATAGCCGAAAATGCCTTTATAGCTTTTGGAACTTTTTTCTTTAAATCGTGCGCACCGCGCCATCACGGTCGAGGTATTGCGTGTCGGCGATAGCATCGCCGCCGGGCAAATTGGTTGATCACCAACGCTAGTATGTGCACGGCTTCGCCGATGGTTTTGCGGTTATAGAGGCCCAAACGTGCGAAACTTTCAATCAGGTTCATCTGCTCGATCAGTTCCGCCAGCAGAAACAAGCCGCCATTGGCGGTGAGGGCGATTTTTTCGCTTTGTTCGATTTGAAAGGAGGGTATGGAAAGTGCGCTTTTTTTGACGACTTTGATTTTCATCTGAATTTTCCTTTCGCTGATTATCGGGCTTCAGGATGAGGATTGCTCAAAACCCTCAACGCTGCGGCTACAATTCAGGCGCCGATCACCTGAGAAGTGGGATTCAAGAGCCAGACGAGCTGGATTTTAGCCAATAAACACAAGGGAAATCGGGCACTCTCAAGTACAGACATAATATACGAATATTAAGACAAAATTGCAATATCAATTTAACATAAAATAAAAATTTCAACATTGTACAGAAATACACCGTTGCATAGCTGTCTTATCGGTAGATTGGGGTTGCAATAAGACACTATAGATATCCATTCCTCTCCAGCCGCTGCCGCAGCGTCATGACCACCTGATCGATCACCTCTTTCTTCCACGGCATCATGTGCTCGGTTTCGAGCCAGATCAATTCTTTCGGCTCACCGGCGCGGGCGAAAAGTTCTTGCGCCAAAGACGGCGGCATAAATTCATCGTGTTTGCCTTGAATCATAATCAATGGACGCGGTGAGATGTATTTGATGTGACGATGCGGCTCGATGGGCGCGAGCAGCAAGCCAACGGCTTCGCCGAGCAAGCGGTCGAACGGCCGAAAGCCGGAGTCGAGATTATGGCCGACGAGTTTGTTGATACGGCCACCACCGTACAAAAACGCCGCGACTTTGTAGCGCGGGTCGAGGTGCATAACAGCCGGCACGAACGGTGCGCCGAAGGAATAGCCAACCAGTGTGACGCGATTGGTATCGACGTTTTCTTGCTGCCGCAAAAAATCGTTCACCAAAAGCGCGCCGGCAACGGTGCGAAACGCGGCTTCACGCATCTTGCCGGCTTCACGAATGCCGGCCCACCAACCGGTGACGCGCGACAAATCATACGGATACCCCAGGGCCACGACGATCACCTCGCCCGGAGCGCCCACATACTGCAACGTCTCTTTGCCAATATCCACGCCGCCGAGAATGACGACTGCCGGAAATTTTCGGGTCGTGTTCACCGGTTGCCGCAAAAGAAAACTCACCCAGGTTTGGCGGTCGTCGCGCAACGTGATATCGTGAATTTCATATTCGCCGGCGCGCTCGACAAAACGCCGTTCAGTGGCGATCCACTTGCCGCGATAGGCCAGCAGTTTTTCCGTGCCGGCATTGGCGAGAGAAAAATAGCTCGCCACGCCGATGACGGCGAGCAATGAGATTGTTGCCGGAATTATCCATTTCCAGGTTGATGATTTCCACGGCACAATTTTGCCTTTTGCTTTTTTTCCCAGCCTTCATCAAAATCACCCTACGTTTTGTAGTCCCCACCCCTTGTGGGTGGCTGTCGGAGCCGATAAATTTGGTTTCGAAACAGTACCCCACAAGGGGGTAGGGCTACATTTTATTTCCTCGCCCTCACCAAAATCACTGCGCCGGCGACGAGGAAAATCAGATTGCCGAGCCAGGCGGCGAGCAGCGGCTCGAGCGTGCCGTTTTGCCCCATGGATTGCGCGGTTTTGACGGTGCCGAAATAGAGAAAGCAAACGACCAAGCTCAGCGCCACGCCGACGGCGCCGCCGGAGCGCACTTTGCCCGCCGCTAAAGGGGCGCCGAACAACACGATGATGAAATTCGCCAGCGGAAAAGAAATTTTCAAATACAAATCCACCAGCCAGCGATCCGGGTTGCCGCCATTGCGCGCCACCTCGTCGATAAATTTTTGCAGCTCGCCGTAAGACATTTCCTCCGGTTCTTTTTGCACTTTCGTCAGCACTTGCGGTGTGAAGGACAATTCAGGCATGGACAGGAAGTCAAAGCGCGTGGCAACGGCTTCGCGATCGCCTTCGAACCGGCGCCGGTAGCCTTGCAGGATTTCCCAAACGCCGCCGCGTGTGCTATCGTCTCGCTCTTCCCAGCGCATCTGCAGGGCATCGATGCGCTCGACGATGAAAATGCCATTATAATTCTGGATGCTGATCTTCTGCGCGGTCTTGCTTGCGTCATCATAATAGCCGATGAACACGCGGCGCACGGCATCGGACGTTTTCCCGTTTTGGCGCGCGGTGTCGCCGCCCACGCTTTCCTGAAAATAAAGATTGGACAGCCGTGTCGGCAGATTTTGCGGAACCCGCTCAATGTAGTGATGCTTGATCTCGATTTTGCGCTGGTTGGCAACCGGCACGACTTTTTCAGCAAAAAGGAGCATCAAGCCGCTCGCCAAAAAGGCAATGGTTAAAATGGGCAACAAAATGCGATACAGCGACTGGCCTGCAGCTTTCATGGCCGTAATCTCGTTGTATTTGCTGAGCTGGCCGACGCTAAACATGGAAGCGAGCAGCATCGCCACCGGCATGGTCAGCACGATGATGTAGGGCAGAAAGTAAAAATAATAGCTGGCAATCACCATTGCCGGAACCCGCTTGTCGATGTAATCCGACAGGGCCTCCACCAAATCGACGGTGATGAAAATGCTCGCAAACGCTGTCAACGCAAAAAACAGGTTGAAAAGAAATTTTCGCGAGATGTATTGATCGAGTAAACGCATGCTGGTTGCTGGTTGCTTGTCGCTGGTTGCTTGTTGCTGGTTGCTTGTTTTATTACTGATCACTGATCACTGATCACTGGTCACTGACAACTGCTCACTTTTTCCGCCACCACATTAACTTCGTGAAATCCATCGCAATGTTATCTTTGGCGGCGCGCCATAAGAGATACAATCCCGCGGCGCCGACCACGAAGTTGGCGGCCCACATGGCGAGGAAGGGAGAAATGATCTGCCGATCCGCCAAATCCTCGCCGCCGATCAGAAAAGTCCAATAGAGCAAAAAAAAGCCGAGGCTCAGGCCGCCGCCGGTGGCGATGCCGCCGCGGCGCGCCATGAATCCGAGCGGCGCGCCGATGACGACGAACACCAAGCAGGCGACCGGGATGGAATATTTTTTGTGAATCTCCACCAACAAGCTGTTCGCCGTGCGCTCGAAGCTGCGAATGAGGCTGAGCTGGTTGTCGATGGTGTAGAGAATCTGCCGCTCGTGGCTGAGCAAGTTGGCGAGCCGCTGTTGCCTTTGCTGCGCCGATTTTTTTTCGGAAGAACCGGCGTTGCTGTCAACTTTTTGGCGCGCGACAGCGCTTGTTCCTTCCGGCATAGGTCGCGAAGCCTCGAAACCAGTTGCCGGCGCGGCGTTGCCGGGCGGGACTGAACGCCAGCGGCCGAACCCGTCAGGATCGGCTTGTTGATTGACCGCCAAAGGAAAGACCGGCGTGCCCACCAACAATGAATCAAACATTTGGCCGGCGACAGCGAAGCTCGTTCCGAACGATCGATACAAATCGCGGCCGGCATACTCGTTGAGTTGGTTTAGGCTCGTGGCCTTTTGCGCTTGCGTGGCTCTCACCTCGCGCCGCATCTGTTGCGCGCTTTTCTCGCGGTCACCGCGATATTCCGACTCGCTGCGGCGCAGAAACATGTCGTCCACGGCGATCGACAACACGTGCTTGGGAAACGCGATGCGGCGAAACTCTTCCGGCTTGCGGATGTCGATTTCCTGCACTTCGCCGTCGAACAGCGTCAGCACCAGCGCGCCAAGGTGGGGATTAAGCTCAATGTAGCCGCGTTGCGCTGAGATGTTGCGGCTGTGTTCAGAGTCGCTTTGATCGACGATCAACAAATTATGCGCGATGGTCACGTTGGCGCTGCTTGCGTCAGCGCCGTTCGTTTTCAGGCTGTCCTCGATGCTTTGCACGAGCAGGCCGTAATTGGGAATGCGGTCATACCAAACGCCCGGCTCGATGCTGACGCCGGGCTTTTTTCTCGCGATATCGCCGGCGAGCAGGCGCGCCTGATGATTGGAGTCCGGCAGCACGGCGTTGTTGAACCAAATCATGCCGGCGGCAACAAAAACCGCGGCGAGCAAAACCGGCGCAATGATGCGATAGAGGCTGGCGCCGCCGGCCTTCATCGCGGTAAGCTCATTATCGGCGGACAAACGGCCGAACGCCATCAGCGTGGCCATGAGCACGGCCATCGGCACCGCCAGCGCGACGATCCAGGCCATGTTGAGCGCAAAAAATTCCAGCACGACGTTCCACGGCAGGCCCTTGCTCAAGATGCGGCTCAGCTCGCGAAAGAGCAGGTTGAGCAAAAAGATGAGTGTGATGACCGAGAAGCCGAAAAAAAACGGCCCGACGTGCTCACGCAAAACGTAGCGTTGGAGAATATATTTTTTCATAGCGTTGTTTGTGCCAGTCGGACTTGGGCACAACGATGTTGCAAATTTTGCAAAATTCTACCGCCCAAGTCCGACTTCACCTATACTTAAAATATAGCCAAATCGGAGTTGCCATGCCACTTTTTTTTCTCGATCAGGGAACTTCAAAAGCCGGCTGAGCGTAAGGCCAATGTCACGCTTAATCCAGATTTTCCTTGATTCTGAGCGCATAGTTTTTTATTTTAATCATGCTAACGGGCCGTTGAACTAATTTAGGAGTGCGCTATTGCCAAGCTTGCTACGGGATTCCGAGCCAGAATCCGTCCCGCGCGAAATTATAAATGGTTGTCAAAAACTTAACGCGCGGGACTGACGCATGGTTAAATTTTAAAGTGAACGAGCATTCGATCAATTTTCGAGGACTGAAGGCTGCGCCGCAATTGTTTTGCTTTTCGGTCTTTTTTTGTTTTTGCGCTCAGGCATCCGCTCTCCGCGCGCAGGAGTGGAATGAAGAAGAAAACTCCCGTCCGGTGATCGGCATGCGTCTGCCACAGGCCTCGCCCGGATGGGCGCACGAACTTGATCCGCGGGTTTTCCCCTTCGAGCAAACGCCCAATCGCGGCCTCTCTCTGCGAGGCGAGGTCTTCCCCTCCATGGATTGGCGTCCTTTCTCTTTAAAGCGTCGTGTTGAAATTGATTCCACCGGCAACTTTTTCGCCGTTTCGGAAGAACTTAACGGCTTGCCGTTGCGGCCGGCTTATGTCGTTCCCGTCAAAAATATTGTCAGCCAACGTCTGGCTTACGAGCAGGCGCTGGCGTGGCATAAAGCCGCGGCAGAAAATATTTATCGCGCCGACGGCGATGAGCGGCGCGGCACGGGCGGCGTCAGCATCGACATTCCGGTCCCCATCAAAAGCCGGGCTTTCGAGCAAATTTTCGGCGGCAACACCGTCGGCTTGAACGTGCAGGGTGACATCAGTATCAAAGGTGGGTTCCGCAACGAGAACCGCAGCGAGGTGAAAACCGCCTACACGCGCGGCTCCGATTTCAGCTTCAAAATGCAGCAGACCCAGCGCTTCACCGTGACCGGGCGTATCGGCGAGAAAGTCACCGTCAATGTCGACCAGGACAGCGAGCGCGCGTTTGATTTTGAAAACAATATCCGGCTGAATTATACCGGCTTCGACGACGACATCGTGCAAAAGATCGAAGCCGGCAACGTCGCACTGTCGCTGCCGGGCACGCGCTTCGTGACTTATGGCGGCAACAGCGCCGGCTTGTTCGGCATCAAGTCGGAAATGCAGCTCGGCAATCTGGCGATTACGGCGATTGCCAGCCAGGAAAAGGGCGAGAACAAAAGGCTGTCGCTCTCCGGCGGCGCCACCGAAGGCTCGCTGCGAATCCAGGATTATGAATATCGCCGGTTTACGTATTTCTTTCTCGATACGCTTTATCGCGCCCAGTACAGATATTATGCGCGCAAGTGGGTGCATACTTATGATGTGCCGCAAGTTTTCAACGGCCAGCGGGGAACCGGAATCTATGACATCGAAGTCTATCGCTCGCGCGGCGGCGACGACAGAGATCCCAATGCGATTCCTGGCGCGGCGTATCGTGATCCCAATCCCGCGCGTCCGGATTCAACTGAATTTGATTCCGGGTATTTTATCCGTCTCCTTCCGGGTACCGATTATTATGTCGAGAATACGCTCGGCTACATTCAGATGACCAATCCGCTGGGCCCGGAAGAAGTACTGGCCGTGGCCTATCAGGATTCCGGCAATTTTTACGGTCGTCCACCAAGAATCGTCGGGGACATCGATTACCAGCCAAGCGGTGACCCGCAGAATCCCAAATCCATTCGTCTGAAACTGATCAAGCCGCGCGGTCAGGCGGTGCCGCCCTCCAATCCAAACGATCGCAACCACACCTGGAATCTGGAATGGAAAAACGTCTATTATCTCGGCAGCCGCAACATTCCGGCGGAAGACTTTCAGCTCAAAATTTTTTATAAGCCGCCGGCCGGTGAGCCGCAGCAAACATTTACTGATAACGGCACAGCCAGGTCTTTTTTAACAGTCTTTGGCTTGGATGAGCGCGACAACAGCGGCGCCTTGCGGCCCGATGACCAAATCGACAACGATCCGCTCATCGTCGACCGGGCGCGCGGCGAGCTGATTTTTCCGGATCTCGAGCCATTCGAGCCGGACGGCACCATCGTCGGCGGCACGCCTCAGCCTTCGCGGTTGCCAAAAGAGTTGTACGTCTCCACCATGTACCGGAGCAGCGTGCAGACCGACATCTATCGCGACAGCAAATTTTATATCGAAGTCAAATCGAAAAACCGCAGCACTTCGTATAGCCTCGGCTTCAACGTGATCGAAGGGTCGGAGGAAGTTTTGCTCGACGGCCGCAAGCTGACGCGGGACGTGGATTATAATATCGATTATTTTTCCGGCAATTTGGTCATCTTGAACGAGGAGGCGACCAAGCCGGGCCACAATCTCGAAATTTCCTATCAGGGCAACCAGCTCTTTCAGTTGGAGAAGAAAACGATCATCGGCACGCGGGCGGAATACCGGATCAATCCCAATTCTTTTATCGGCGGCACCTTGATGTATTTAAACGCGACGACGTTGGATCAGCGCGTGCGGCTCGGCAGCGTGGACAAAGGGCCGATGCGCAATTTGATTTGGGATTTCAACACGGCGCTGCGCTTTCAGCCGAATTTTTTGACCAGCGCTCTTAATGCGCTTCCCTTTATTTCGACGCAGGAGCCGAGCGATTTGCGGTTTGAGGGCGAGATTGCGCAGATCATCCCCAATCCCAACACCATCGACAGCAAGCTCTCCAAAGAAAACCGCATCCCCGGCGACAAGGATGGCATTGCTTACATCGATGATTTCGAGGCGACCAAGCGCACGACCGCGTTGGGCGTCAATCGTCGCGGCTGGGTGGAGTCATCGATTCCGATTTCCATTCTCAAAGATCAAAGCAACCCCATAGCTCCGGACAGTCTCGGCTTTCGAGAAGAGCGCCGCGCCTTGGCGCGACGCGGCAAATTGCTCTGGTATAATCCGTTTCGCGGCGTGGCGACGCTGGATATCTATGAAGGACGGACGCCGGATCAGATCGACGCCGGCAATGCCACGACGCAAGTTTTAACGATGGTTTTTGATCCCACGAAAACGGTCGAGAATACCGGTTTGGAATCGTCGAAATCGTGGGGCGGCATTATGCGCGCGCTATCCCCCGGCTTTTTTGACCAGAACGAAAGCAAATTTATCGAAATTTGGTTCGAGGGCACGACCGGAAGGCTGCACATCGATCTCGGCCGAATTTCCGAGGACACCATTCCAAACGGGAAATTGAATACCGAGGACACCAAGGGTGGCGTGCGCAACTATGTTTTGGACGACGGCGAGGACGTCGGCCTCGACGGCGTGAAGGGTGATGACCGCGCCGCCAATTTTGCTCTTGATGGCAGTGGCAGAGATTTTTGGGATTTGAATGGAAACGGCCAACGCGACTGGGGTGAGCCACCAAGCGACGATGATTGGTTTTATCGCTTTGAAAACGAGGACGACAAGTACGCCACGGCCGAGGGCACGGTCAATGGCACCGAAAACAGCAAGAACGACGGCAACGAAACCGGCGGCTCCATTCGCCCGGATAGCGAAGACATCAATGGTAATGGCGACGTCGATCGCGACAATGATTATTTTTCTTATTCTTTCCCTCTCGACCCGGATAGTGCGGCCGCCAAAAAATATCTTCAAGGTGGTGACCTAAGAGATTGGAAACTCTATCGCATTCCTCTCGCTGACTTCGACACCACCTTTGGCAACCCGACGCTTTCACGCATTGAATACGTGCGGCTCTGGGTGGATGGATTTAAAGACGCAAAGAAAGATTCGATCACGATCGCCGAGATCAATCTTGCCGGCAACGAGTGGAAGGAGGTTGGCATTGGCAAAGCGGATGGTAGGGCGGATACAACTTCTTATAAAAAAAATAATCGTTTGGAAGTCACCGTCATCAATACCGACGAGAATACGGATTATAGGCCTCCCGAAGGCGTGGCGGGCGAGTTTGACCAAATCCGGCGCATTCGGGTGAAAGAGCAATCGCAAGTGGTGCGCGTCACGGGTTTGCGCGGCGGCGAAATTGCGGTGGCGCAAAAAAACTTTTTTCAGCCGCTCAATCTGCTCAACTACAACCGCGTCAAGATGTTTGTCTATGGCAACGGGGTGTCGCTGACCGATAGCGTGCAATTTTTCATCCGTTTCGGCGCGGATACGAGCAATTATTACGAATTTCGCGAGCGCGTCTTTTTTGGCTGGGATCCGCAAAACATCATGGACATCAGCCTGATTGCCATGGCCAGCTTGAAGCTCGATTCGCTGAAATTGTCGCGCGTTCCCGGAACCGGCATCACCAATTATCTCGGCTTGAGCCTGCAAGGGGATCCGGAGCTGCGCCAGGCTATAGGCCTGAAGCCAAACCAAGAAATGCGCCTGCGCGGCAATCCCTCGCTCACCAACGTGCGCACGTTGATCGTGGGCATTAAAAATTTTGCCACATTGGAAACCCAAACCTTTACCGGCGAAATTTGGATGGACGAACTGCGCGTTACCAACGTGAAAAAAGACAAAGGCATCGCCATGCGCGCGCGATTCGACTTGAAGCTGGCCGACTTCATCAACCTGGGCGGCGAAATCAACCAACGCGACGCCGATTTTCACAACGTGGCGGACCGCTTCGGCCGGGGTGAAAATGAACGAAGCTACTCACTCAACGGCAACATGGCCCTGGACAAAATTCTGCCGCAAGGCTTGGGGCTGACGCTCCCCGTGAGCATGACTTACGGCCACAGCTTGAGGACGCCCAAGTACGTGCCCGGCACGGACATCCAGGCCATCAACAACGACCGCATTCGCAAAACTTTTGTCGACGACACGATTCGCGCCGTGAGCAACCAAATGAGCGTCAATCTTTCGGTGCGGCGGCGCGCGCGCGCACAAAATTTCTTCATTAAAAACACCATCGACAATCTCTCCGCCAGCCTGAGCTATACGCAGAGCCGCACGACCAGCTCGACGATCGCCTTGTCGAAGCGCATCGGCTGGTCCGGCGATGCCAGTTACAACCTCACCTTCGGCAGCAAAAATTTCATCCAGCCGTTCAAATGGATCGGCGACGCGCCGCTTTTGAACAAGCTGACGAACACCAAGCTCTACTATACGCCGCAGAGCTTCAGCGCGCAGTTGCAAGCCTCCAACATCAAGGATTCCTCGCAAACGCAAATTCTGGACCCGCGCACTTACAGAATCAGCAAGGGCGTTCTGAGCCGTGTTTCGACCTACACGGCCACGCACGGTTATCGCACCTCGATGAAAGTGGTGGAAAACATCAGCGTTGATTTTTCCCGTTCCTTCACCAGCGACCTGCTGAACCGGCTCAGGGTTTATAACCAACGGCGGAATCGGGACACCTTGAACGCGGCTTCTAATTTGGATCGGCCCCAAACCGGCCTGATGAGTTTGCTCACCGGCGACAACGAGGTGGTGAGCATGAACCAATCTTTTGGCGTCAGATACACGCCGAATCTCTTCAATTGGTTCAATCCCAATGTGAATTACAGCGCCAATTACAATTTCACCAACAATATTCAGCAGGGCAATATCGGGCGCCGAGCCGGCACCAACACCAGCTTGACGGCCAACGGCACCTTGCGTTTTTCCGAGCTGTTTAAAATTTTCAAAAGAAAAGAACCAACTCCGGGCCGTGAAGCCCCGGGCCGCACGCGGCAGGCGCCGAGAATTCCGCCGGGAGAGCAACAGAGGCCGGAGCGGCCGCGTGAAGAGGGGGAGGAAGATCGTGATCCCGAGCAAACGCCGCAGGACAAAAAAGACGAGAAAGAAAAACAGGAAAAAGAGGATAAATCCAGCCGCGGCATTTCTCCACTGGAAATTTTGCGCTTTTTCGGCAAATTTAAAGACCTCAGCATCAATTATACGCGCAGCGAGAGTTTTGCGCATTCTGCGCTGGATTCGGGGAAAACGCCCAATCTCGAATATCAGCTTGGCTTCGTGCCGCGGCCCGGCGTGGGAACGGTGAGTGGAATTACCACCACGCCGCGAGTCTATCAACGCGGCGACAATTTCTCGCTCAGCTCCGGCTTGGACCTCGGGCGAAATTTCAACATCACGCTGCGCTTCGAGCACGACCAGCGGAGAAACGAGAGCACGACCAGAACCGGCAGCGTTTCAGACTCCTGGATGCGTTTCGGCAAAGCCAGCGGCCAAGCCGATCAAGGCGGCCTGCCGTTTCCGGAATGGACAATCAACGTGAGCGGCTTGGAGCGCCTCAATCCGTTCAACAAGTTTGCCAGCAGCTTGAGCCTGAGCCACGGCTTCGGCGGCAAGCGAACGCAAACCTGGCGGGACAATTCCAGCAATATTACCGACGAAGATTTTTCATTGAATTTTCGGCCGCTGATCAAGATCAATTTGAGCTGGAAAAACGGCATGGTCTCGACCTTTCAATACAACAAAACCAGCGGCGACCGGCCGACCTATATTTTCAGCAGCGAGGAAAATGCGCTGATCGAGCAGGGCGCCCAGATCACGCGCAACACCGATATTTCTTTAACCACCACTTATTCCAAGCAATCGGGTTTTCGCCTGCCGCTGCCTTTTCTCAAAAACAAGGAGCTGCGCAACTCCGTTGACCTGTCGATCACATTTTTGCGAAGCGTCAGCGAGACGGCGCAACGCCGCAGCGGCATCGGCGGCGAAGTGGGCGGGCAAAAAACCACGCGCTGGTCGTTTAGCCCGCGCATGACCTATTCGTTCAGCAATCGCGTGCGCGGCGGCGCGCATTTCGAGATCGGCCAGACCAACAGCTTATTGAGCGGCAAAACCAATATCAGGGAGCTCGGCATCGACGTCAACATCTCGATCCGCGGCGAGTAAAAACAAACGGAGCAATGGAGTGATGGAGTATTGGAGTTTTGGATTATTGGATTGCCGGAGTGTTGGCGTGTTGGGGCGTTGGAACTTGCGAAATTTTATACCGGGCAGCGATAAGCCACGACCAACACAAATTTTAGCCGACAATTATTGCCAACGGTTGGAAACAACCCGAGGGATGATAACATTTTTTATTCGTTGCGTTGTTTCCATCCGTTGGGGAAATTTCTTCTCAACTCGCCGACGTGTCATATCATCACTCCATTACTCCATTACTCCATTACTCCTGCTTTTCTCCGCTTGTGACAAAGCTCCCAAACCTTTAACGCTTCCGCCGTTCGACGGCCAAGCCGCTTACGAATTGCTCGTCAAACAATGCGATTTCGGGCCGCGCGTTCCCGATACGCCGGCGCACGATTCGTGCCGCGTCTTCCTCGTTGCCGAACTGCAGAAATATGCCGACCGCGTCACCGAGCAAAAATTCGAAGAGCACCTCGCGACGTTGAGCAAAACGGTCAAGCTAACCAATATTATTGCAAGCTTCGACATGGCGGCGACACAGCGCATTTTGCTCTGTGCGCACTGGGATTCCCGGCCACGGGCCGATCAGGATCCGGACACCAGCAAGCACAATGACCCGGTGCCCGGCGCCAATGACGGCGCTTCCGGCGTGGCCGTGCTGCTCGAGGTGGCTAAAACGCTCAAACGCACGCCGCCGCCCGTCGGCGTCGATATTATTTTCTTCGACGGTGAGGACGCCGGCATTAGCGGCCAGTCCGAGACTTATCTGGCCGGCTCGCGCTATTTTGCCCAAACCAAAGACGTGCGCTTCAATCCGATGATGGGCATTTTGCTGGACATGGTCGGCGACGCCGATTTGCAAATTTATAAGGAAGAAAACTCGGTGAATTATGCCAGTGGCGTTGTCGATCGCGTATGGAGCCTGGCCGGCCGGATCGGCGTCGCCGAATTTATGCCAACGGTCAAGCACGCGGTCACGGACGATCATCTGCCGCTGCTCAACACCGGCGTTCCCGTGATCGACATTATTGATTTTGATTACGATCACTGGCACACGACTTCCGACACGCCTGATAAGTGCAGCGCGCAGAGTCTCGAAAAAGTCGGGCGCGTGGTTTTGGCCGCGGTTTATAATCCGCAGCTATGAATGAAGAATGACTCACAAACCTGGCAAGTCCCATCGCTTCACTCCGGCTTTCCTCGACGAGATGTTGGCCGCGCTTCTTTTTGATCTCGGCGCCGTTGGCACCCAGCAGATGGAAGACCGCTTGCTCGTCTATTTCATCAAAATAAGCGCTCAAATTTCTTGATAATTTAAAAGCAATTTATTATATTGAGTTGTAATCAACCCGTTTTGATGATAAACCTAACCGCGAAGCTAAAATGAGCACTTTACAGATTGAACAAAAGATCAGACAATTGCCCGGCTATTTACTTCCCGAAATCATGGATTACGTCGATTTCTTGCTGAACAAGCATGTTCAGCCGAAGCAGCAAAAAAAAGCTTTCACTTTCGATTGGGAAGGCGGCTTATCCAATCTATCCGAAAAATTCAGCTCGGTTGAATTGCAACACAAGGCAATGGACTGGCGCTTATGATTCTGGCCGATACGAATATTTTTCTGGAAATTCTGCTCAAGCAGAAGAAGAGCGATATCTGCAAAGCCTTTCTCGACAATAATTCTTCTTCTCTTTTCATTTCCGATTTCTCTCTGCCAAGAATTTCAATCTAAAAATCGCGACAATGGATCAGGACTTCAAGCGGGTTGATGACATCGACATCATTTTTCTATGAAGCCTCCTCCGCAAGCCTGGCAAGTCCTCTCGTTTCACCCCGGTCTCGGCCTCGACGAGATGTTGGCCGCGCTGCTTTTCGATCTCGGCGCCGTTGGCACCCAGCAGATGGAAGATCACTTGCTCGTCTATTTTCCGGAGCCTTGCGAGAGCACAAAAATCGCGAATGACTTGCAAACGTTTCTGGCGCAACTGCGCGCCGGCGGGATGAATCTGCCGGAGATTGCGGCCACGCACCGGCAGATCGAAGCGCAGGATTGGCACTCGGCTTGGAGACGCTATTTCAAGCCGATTTTTATTTCAGAGCGGGTTTTGATCAGACCAAGCTGGGAAGCCGCTGTCGCGCTCGCGCCGGGCCAAATTGAAATCATCATCGACCCCAAGCAAGCGTTCGGCACCGGCCATCACGCCACGACGCGTGGCATAGTGCAGCTTCTCGAAAAATATCTGCGGCCCGGTATGCGCGTCATCGACGTCGGCACCGGCACCGGCATACTGGCGATCGCCGCGGCCAAGCTGCAACCGGGCGTGCAAGTCGTGGCGCTGGATACCGACTCCGTTGCCGTGGAAGCCGCATACGAAAATATTAATTTGAATCGCGCGCAAGAATGTGTTAAATTATACACCGGCCCGCTCGCCGCTCTGCGAGTACAGACCGTGGATTTGATTTTAGCCAATTTGCAGCATCAAACACTGTTGCCTTTGCTCGCCGATTTTTCGTCAAGGCTGTCGCGCGGCGGTGTCTTGTTGCTCTCGGGATTGCTCGTACAAGAAAGTGAGTCCATTTGCTTGGCTTTGGAAAGTTCTGACTTGCAATGTATCGAAACCCGCACAGAGGAGGAATGGCTGACGTTGGCCGCAGCCGTAGCGCAGACCGCCGGTTTGCCGTCACCATAATCGTGCATTCACGGTTACATGACAAAAACAGGAAATCGAAGAGCAAGCGTGGTGAACGCCCCAGCTCATATTCGATTTTTTTCTTTTTATCCGTGTTTGCGGTTTTAGGATTAGCCCCTTTCTCCGGCTTGGCGCAAGAAACAAGCCTCGTGATCGATTCTATGCGCGTGCAAGAGAATTATCTCCTGGTGGATTTTCACGCCGACAGCTTGTTGACGCGCCAGCTTCTCAACGGCATGCAGCGCGGGCTGACGTCGTCCGCGCAGTTTCGCGTGCAGCTCTGGCGCAAGCGCGGCTTTTTGTTCGGCAGCGCGCTTCTCGCCGAACGACAGTACGAAATCAAATCCGCATACGATGCCTGGGAACAGAAATACGTCATCATCACCGCGGCGGAGCGCCGGCTAACGAGCGCATTGGATTTGGTGCGGCGTTGGTGGGAACAGCATCACGGTGTCGCGCTTACGGAGCTAAAAGACCTTCACCCCTCACGCCGGCATTTTGTGACCATTGATCTGCAGGTCGAGCCGGTATCCAAAGAAAGCCTCAACAAAATTCGCGGCTGGCTGGCCGGAGAAGTGAAAGGCGCCGGCAAAACCGATTCGACCAACGCGGCCAATCATGAAGAGAAAGGCCGGGACATTCCGGATCGCTTGTTGAACTTTCTCGTCAATGTCACCGGCTTCGGCAAGCGCGTGATCTCGGTGAAATCTCCCAATTTTCGAATTACCGAGCAGGGGGAGATTGTGTGGGAGAAGTAGATGCGGTCGTAGCCCAGTCGGTTCGTCCGGAAAGCCCAGACCAGTGGTCTGGGTTGCAATAAAATTGTTGACTTTTCAGATGGTGAGGAAGGCATTGTGGACTGGAGCGAAAAGCTGGCAAAAGCAAGGCGCGGCGGAATTTTTGAACCTTTGAAAGACCCTGATTATTTCTCACGAGTCGAGCTGTGGGAGGGCACTATCCGTTGGCCTAATGGAGCAGACGTTTGTCCAGACGTGTTGTACGAGCGGGTAAGCGGAAAATCACTCCAACCTTTCGAGTCTTTCGGTTCACAACAAATGCCTGTTGATGAACTCGTAGAAGAAATCTCTTAATGGTCGCTCTAAAACTGTTGACTTTTGCGCTTTCTGTGATTATAATTTAATAGTTGAACATTATAGGCATTCAGGAGAATATACCATGTCACATTTTTTTCCAGCAGTTTACTCGGAAGGTGTTTTTAAACCTTTAAGAACACCCGATCTTCCCTCAGAACCACTGACATACTTCCTTGTTGCTCTGCCCAGTGATGAGGTGATGGAAGAATTGCAATCCCGCATTGCCAAGCCATCCCTTTCTCCCGAACAGCGAATAGCGAATCTCGTTGCCGAGCTGCGAGCCGATCTGGCAAAAGCGCCTAACTTGGATTTCAACTTTGATGAAGAGCATCAAAAAATGTTTTTGGAGAATGCCAGAGGCCTTGCCCCTTTCATTCCTGGCATGATTCCCGAAGAGACAGCTACAGCGGGGAGTAACGGCAATGAAAACGGTTAATTTTAAGCGGGGCGATGTTTATCTTATAAATTTTCCTTTGCCGGATGTAATTGGGCAGACCATCCACAAGTTTATGGTTAACCTGCAAGAAGGAAAAATTATTGACCATAGCCGGACTATGGTGGGGGTGATTATCACAACTTTAAAAGACTCTACGCCTCCAACGCTATATCCCACCGACGTGCTCCTTACGCCTCAAGAATCAAAAACGCAGTATGGCGCTAAAGTTATCTGCAATCAGATCCATACCATCGACAAATCACAAATCATAGATTTTAAGTACAACTTATCTTTAGCGACAATGCAAGAAATAAACAAAAAGCCGCTCCTTGGCATTGGCATCATTAAGATTGAGGATTTTCAAACGTAATGGACATTGAAATGCCCCACGACCGCAACCTCGAGCGCTGGACCACCCGTTTTGTTTATGTCACGACCATCTTGATGATCGTGAATCTCTACAACATCTTCATCTTCGTTCCCACCGAAGCGAGCATGGGAATTATTCAGCGCATTTTTTATTTTCACGTGCCCTCTGCCTTCATCGCCTTTTTGGCGTTCGGCGTAACGTTTGTTTACAGCATTCTTTTTCTCGCCAAAAGAAAGATGTGGCACGATCGTGTCGCCTATTGTTCTGCCGAAATCGGCATTATTTTCACCACCATCGTGCTCACCACCGGGCCGATTTGGGCGCGGCCGGTGTGGAACACGTGGTGGACGTGGGACGCGCGATTGACGTCCACGCTGGTTTTGTGGTTCATTTACATAGGCTACATGATGCTGCGTTCCTATACCGGCGAGGAGCAGCGCGGCGCTCGTTTCGCCGCGGTCTTCGCCATCATCGGCTTCGTCGATGTGCCGATCGTTTATATGGCCAATCGCTTGTGGCGCACGCTGCACCCGCAACCGGTGATGTTCGGCGGCTCGGATTCCGGCCTGAACCCGACCATGCGTTACGTGCTGTTTTTCAGCATGCTGACTTTTCTCGGCCTTTATTTGTTTTTATTGTTCTATCGCCTGCGTGTCGAGCGCGTACGCCTCGAATTGAATGAAATAAAAAGAGAAATGGCGTATTCGTAAAGACGTAAGGCGTGAAACGTAATGCGTAAATTATAACCGAAACGTATGGAAAGCTTTTCACTGAAGGAATCATCCATGAGACTACTTGTATTCATCTCCGTCTGGCTCGACTGGGGCATCCTGCAAACTACCCCGGCTTCATCCCCGAACAAAAATCTCGGTTTTCTCTTTGCGGCTTATTTAATCGTGTGGCTCTTGATCGTCGGCTATCTATTCAGCCTGTCGCGCCGGCAGAAAAAGCTGGCGCAGGAGATTGAGATGCTGAAGCAGATGGGGCAGGAAAAGCCAATCGTGAGATAATACGATAAACAAAAATAGCCAGCCGTTCTTATTGGAACGGCCGGCTATTTGAAATTCTCGAAAGGGAAAAAAATTGTGCCTTAAGTCTTCTCATCCATCTCACTTAACAGCCAACATTCAGTCATCTGAAATTTTCTTAGAAGACAAGGCCTACAGTTACGCCCACAAAAGACGTGCTTTCGCCTTTGGTGGAAATGATATTAAAAAGTCCCTGCAAGACGACATTAAAAGATTCTCCCGCCGGAATTTCGAGTCCGCCACCGAGGCCGAAGCCCACCACGTTTTCGTCATTTTCTCCAATGGTCTGTTCCCACGTGTCATCATCAAACGTCGCCCATTGGAGAATGGTGGTCGTGGGATCGTAGTCATAAGGAAGATCGGTGGCGCTATATTTGTTGTTGATGAGATTGTAATTCGCCTGCGCCAGCAGGAAAATTTGCGTATTGGCTTCCGGCGCGGTTAAATAGGGACGAAGACCGCCGCCGAATCGAATAAGCCTGGCGCTGATGTCGGAGCTGGGATTGATTCGGACCGTGCCTGTCGGCGTCGTAAGATCCAGACTTGCCCAATAACTGGCCGGCTGTCCGGTTAGCTGCGTGCTTAGAGCATTAGTAAATTTTGCGTTATCAACCGAAAAGCTTTCGTAACCGATATTTAAGGTAATCCCCAATCGCGGTGAAGGGAAAATAACGTACTGCGCGTTTCCACTCAATCCAACCCTGGTATACTCTTTAAAATCATCCGGACTCAATGGAAAGGCAGCGCCGGCGTAAAATTCGATTTGGTTTTTTCGCTGGGCAAACAGATCGTTCGCACCTAAAATCAACACCGCCATCAGCAAAAAAAATTTTGCCATTCTCATGTTTTCCTCCAAATCATTGTGAGTGTGAGTGAAATCAGCTAAACAACCTTAAGTATAAACTACCCTGGCCTACCCGTGTGTATTATTTCAATCATCCAAGCCAAAAAATAATTAATTTGGGCCGAAATCGCAAGCACTAAAATCGCTGGCACCTGATTTTATTTAGTAATCACCTTGTCGCGAACGGCTGGCGTCCCGCTTTTGGGCTTGGTAATCGTCGCCAGGGCGTAAGCATCGAAAACGTCGGTGATTTGCACTTCGCACAATTCGTCGATGTTTTTGCCCAGCACTTCACCGGTCACCGGATGCACGATGGGTGCGCCTTCGCGATAGACGTGGCATTTCATGCCTTTTTTGATGCCGTTTTTGTGCCCGAGATCGACCGTCACTTTTTCGCCTTGCACGCTGATGACATATCCGTTCACGAGCGGCAAATCCGTTTTGAATCTGGCCGCCAGGTCGGAAATCATTTGCGAGAGATTTTGCAGGGAGAGGCCGTTGCTGTAGGCATCCTTGGCGGTGATGATGGCGGCGGTCTCGGTATCGATCAAGCGCGCATCGATGGTGACGGCATTGCCGCCCTGGGTAATGCTGCCGCACACGACGCCATCGACGCCGATGCCCTTGCCGATTTGCGCCGCCGTGGAAGCATCGATGATCCCCGACATGCCGAGTTTCTGCTCTTCGAGAATCTTTTCGAGCTGCGCCCGCTCAATAACCTTGAAACGGTTGATGCCGACGAATCCGGTCACGAGCTTGTCCAACAAATCGATTTGGCCGAGCGCTCCGCCGATGCCTTTGCTTTCAAACGGCAAAACGGCAATGCTCAGGCGCTCGCCGATGAGCGTGGAGGCAGGCGGCTCCGTTCGGGGCGGCGTGGTTGCCAGCGGTAGCGGATTGGGCGACGCCTCCGGCGGGTCGGCGGCGCGTTCGCCGCGGTTGATGCGGCCCAAAAAATTCCTGGCGCGGTCGGATGGTTCTTGCGCCAACGAGAGGGTCAATTCTTGCTTGGCGCGTTCGAGGTTCCCAAGATGAAAATAGCAAATCCCCATTTCGCGATGCGGAAAGTACTCGATAAACATGACGCCGGTAGCGCGGATTTTTTTGGAATCCCGCGCTTTGACACGGATCGCTTGCTGAAAACTTTCTATCGCGCGGCTCCAGTCGCCTCGCTCCATCGTTTGCAGGCCGGTTCGATAGAATAGATGCCATTGCGCCAGAGCATCGGCCATTTGAAAATCGAGACCCAGCAACACAACCACACCAAATATCAGCCTTCTAAAATTTTTTAAAAACCTCATTGTATCTCCCTCAACCGGTAGAAATGAAAATTGCAGCCTTGGGCTTCTTATAATAATAAGAAAAGATCAAAGAAAATCAAGCTTAAAATTGACGGTTATGATTTTATATTCGGCGTCGAATCGTTGCATAAACGTACTGCTTAAGCATGCTAAACGCGTACACGAGGCTTGGGAGGTGGAGGGAAAAATTGGGGAAATAAAGCGGCCGTCGTTTGGAGGCACACCTCGAAAGATCATACGATCCATTCATTGCGATTTTCCAGGCGCGCCACCGCGGCGATGAGTTTTTCCGCAAACTGCTCGTAGACGCTCAAATTCTTGTTAAAGCGGAGCGCCGTGGTGATGGAATCGATGGCCGCCGGGTAATCATCCTGAAGCAGCGCGACGTAGCTCAATGCCAGCAGCGCGTGCACGCAGCGTGGATCGAGCTGCAGCGCGGTCAGATATTCGTGCTGCGCCTTGGCCGGCGAGTTCAACAACAAGTGCAGATTGCCGAAAAAGCAATGCATCGATGCCGAGTTGCGCATGATGGAACGCAATCGCGCAAATTCAGCCAGGGCCTGTTCGTAATCGCCGTTCTCGTAATGCCGCAACGCTTGGACAAATTCTTTGGAGCTGCCGCGAAATTCATAGTGCTTGTTCAAAAGCTGCCGGAGAGGAAAGGCCGCGCGCAAATCTTCGTGAAACTGTTTTTTGGTGGGTAGGGCAGCTTCGTGGACGCCGTTATTTCCAGTCGCCCCGGCGCCCGGTGTGGTTTGGCCGCTATCCCTGCTGCTGCGCTCTTCCCAAGGTTGCAGCCAGCGGCCGAGCTGAAGCAAATAGGTTTCTATCTGCTCGCTTTGGATGTACGCATATTCGCCGTCTTTAAGGCGTCCCAAAATTTCCGCCGCGCCAGCTTTGGAATTTTCGCGCAAAACCTCGAGAATGGACTGCTCTTCGCTCGTCGTCAGAAAACGGTGCTCCAAATCATGGCCGGCGGCCTCGGGATGAGGCTTATCCAAATCGCGCAAAACGTTTTTGATAGCAATGACGGTAATGTCATCGGCCGTTGGCCGGTCGCCCGCAAATTTTTCAAGCGTGCGCTTCAGCTCAACCAGAAAATCGGTTGGGTTAAGCTCGCTGAATTTGTGCACAAAATCGACGAGACGTTGGCGGCCAAAATACTCTTCTTGCGCGTTGCGGATGGCCAGCAGGCCGTCGCTGTACAAAATGAGAAGATCGTTTTGCTGGAGCGCAACGCGCTCGCTCTTCAGCGTGTTAGCATCGTTGACTGCCAGACTTCGTGCGGTGTTGTTCCCCTCGTCGTTTATAGCCTCACCGTTGCTTGCGGAATTGAAAGACATAACGTTGGCTGCTACGGCACCAAAGGGCGAGCCGCCAAAGGGTGAACCGGAAGTGTTCAGCAAAAATACTTTTCCGGACGCCGGACGATAGAGCAACATCGGCAAATGGCCGGCGCTGGCGAAATGCAGCAAGCGCTTATTCTGATCGAAAATGGCATAAAAAGCGGTAATGGCAACACCGTTGCCGTTGAATTCCGACAAGCGCTGGTCGAGGTAGCGCAATGTGGCTGCAGTCGAAAGCCCGGCGCTGTTCGATCGCAAGGCGGTTTTAATGATGGGCAGGTTCTCGTTGCTGAGCTTGCCGGAAACGTCGGCGAGCAAAACGCCGACGCGGTTTTCGCCGAGAATCAGAAAATCCACCTGATCACCGGCGGCGTCAGGAGCCGGCAGATAAAGATAGTCGATGAGCAGGCCGTTGCGCTCCTGGCGCTTGCGCGGGATATAGGGAAATATCGTCGCGTCTTCGCCGAGGCCGTTGCCGTTGGCACAGCGCGGCGTCCGCAACTGCATTGGCACCACAGAGGCGTGTTCTTGGCCATTAGCCGTTGGCAGAATCGGCACCGTGGTGACATTATTATGAAGATTGGTGGCGTGATCGGAATTACGCCGCGCTTCGTTCAACGAATCCCTGTTGCTGCGCTGATCCACGCGGAGAAACAACGGCGCCATTTCTTCCGAGAAATTTTTCTCGCCTTGTATGCGCATATCCGCCCGAATAGACATATCTCTTTCCTTGAGATTTTTCTGCGCTCACTCAACTCCTCCGTGAGCCGTGCAAAATTCTTTTTAGACCGGCGTTCCTACGCACGTCATCGGAGTTGGACGTTTTAATTTGTCAGCTTTCGAGGCGTCGCCCCACGGGCGCACCCACCATCCAAGCTAACGATTTTTTGATGGAAAAGGCATGGATTTTTGCCCAACCTGTTTCTGAAAGGGTATTTCGCAGGCCAATCCGATTCCGTCAGCCAGTGCAAAACCGGGTGGATAGGATGCCGTCCTCGTCGGGAAAATTGGCCGTAAGGAGAGACGCGCTTTTCATCAGTGTCATACCCTTTCCTTGGATGCCGTGCTAAGAAGATCAGGTTAGAACGTAGAAGCAAATATAACATTATCTTTTCGCTTTGTCAAGCGAAAAAACCGCGCTGTTGGGCTTCGGGAGGTGGGAAAGAACACGTTGACGGTTCTATCCATGGAATTGTTTTATCCCATCTCCAAAAAATCCAGTCTATCAAGATAATTAACTTTTTTTCGAAAAGCAATATTTTATTCCGCTAATTCCGAGACTTTTACGAGCGCGTAATTTTTTTCCCGCAGCCCGGCGATCAAGCGCGGCAAAACCGTATAAAAATGATCGCCGTCTTGCCGGTGGCTGCCGAGATGCGTCAGGATAATGCCGCCGTTGACGCCGTTCGCTTCATTTTCCGTCATCGCCAGCAGATGCGCCAGAATTTCTTCGGCGGTGTGATACGCGCCGGAGGTGGTGTCCGCCACCCAATCCATCGTGTCCAAGCTCTCCTGCCAGCTTCGGCCTTTCGTCCAACCGACGTGGCGATAACCAAGCTCCGCGGCCCATTGGCGAATTTCCGCGTTGTGCTCGCCATACGGCGCTCTCCAGAACGGCGCCATCTTCACGCCGGTGACTTGCTCAAAAAGCCTGGCAGTACGATCGAGCTGATCCTGCAAAAACTCCCGCGTCACATTCGGCAGCGTCTCGTTGCGCTTGTTGCCGGCAAATGAAGTCAAATGCGGATGATTCCAGGTATGGTTGCCGACCTCATGGCCTTCTTGCACGAGACGACGCGTGATGTCTGGAAATTTTTGGACAAAGCCACCGGTCAAAAAAATCGTTACTTGCAGTCGGTTTTCTTTGAGAATATCGAGAATTTGCACGGCAGCATTGTCGGTCGAGCCGCCATCGAAGGTCAATGAAACCTGCTTGTGGTCGATGCTGCCGCGACTCAAATCCCTGGCGAGATAATTGGCGGTCGGCCGGCCTGAAGAAATAGCGAGGCGCTGCAAAGCCACGATTTTGCCCTCGCGGTCAAGCGCTTGCACCATCAGTTGGCTTGATCCCGGCTTGAGCGTAACCGGCGGCAGCGCAAAGCGCCCGGCTTTGGGCAGCGTTACAGCCAGCACCCAATCACCCTCGACCAAGCTGACAATTTGTCCATCCGGCGCCTCGCCTTCGATAGTTATTTGGCTGCCCGTGACCATGGCCTTGGCTGGTTTGTCCAATTTTAAAAAAGCGTGAATCGTTTCCGCCGGCACCGTTGTATGATTTGCCGGAGCCGCCGTCTTCCCGAGGCGCTCGATCCTTTCGAGGCGGCTTTGTAATTGCCGGTTCTGCCGCCACAACAAGGCAATGCCGATCAAAGGCGAGGCGAGCAACAAAATAGCGATGAAGCTGATCATGAGATCGTGCCGTTTCAAGGCTTTGATCGAATCGCGCCGTTTTCTGGCTCCGGCTTTTTCAATCACCCACGGCAAAATGAATTGCCAGAGCGGCTGCAGTGTTTCGCCGACGGGACGGAAAAAAGCGTTGAGGCGTTCCCGCAGCAAAAAGCGTTTATGGCAGCGCTCGCTGCAAAAGTAATGGCGGCTCAAGAGCAGCTTGCATTGCGTGCAAATGAACTGAGCGCAGGTATAGCAGCGCCGGCGAACGGTAATCTCGGGATGGTTTTTGCAGGGTCCAGTCGTCATGCTCTCGATGTCGTTCTTGTCCTCCTTGTCCTCAAAACCAGATCATGAAAATTTTAAGGTTATTTTTGGGAAAAAGCAAGAGGAAAAACGCCGTTCCGCTGGAATTGCCATGTTGCATGGAGCACCCATCGTGATGAAAATGCAGTCCCATCCCCCAACGCGGAGCCGCAACCAAACAAGGTTATTCAAAAACAATTTCCCAACGGACATAGGTGACAGGATGTCGGGTTTCAATCCCACGAGGGTTCGATTCAGACTTTAGCGCTCAGAACAGCGCTAAATTGGCGCTTGAATTGTTTCAATCCCACAATTGGCCGCATGAGATAAAAAACTATTTCCCACTTGGCGGCCATTGAAACGGTGTCAGGCTTGCGGTTTTGTTGCCACTGCCGGCATCCGATGAAGTCAGAATGAAAAATATATCCGCAACTGCATGAGAATGCGGCAAGTTGCTTTGCAAAATCAGTCAAAAGACAGAAAGATGGAGGACAGAAAAATAATTGCGGTTTGTTGCCTCCCGCTATCGTCAAACACTACCCGCAGAGAAAAACCTTCTAACGGTCGAGCTTATTGCTTGGTCTTTGGAAGACTTTGCGAATCTTTGCGTCTCCTGCGGACGCAGTCTGACTTCGGCGAGCTCAGTCGAGCCGCGTCTTGGTGTGCGCTTTTGTTTTTCTTATTTGATTGATGCTTCGATTCAAACGAGGAACCCAGGTTCAGCCCCACTCCGGGGGTTTGATGTTTCAATCCTACCAGGGTTCGATTCAGACAAATTGAACCCATTCTTGTAAAATAATTATGACTCAGTTTCAATTCCACGAGAGTTCGATTCAGACGCCGTTTGTCGCACAGAACTGCGCGAAAATGGCGCTGTTTCAATCCCACGAGGGTTCGATTCAGACCGTTCGGACATATAGGATGAAAAGCAAAAGCATTAGACAAAATGATCAGGGACAAAATGATTCAATATTTTTCTAAAACAATTATTTTGTCACTCAATCATGTTATCATTAATTAATTGTCTTTACTTCAACTCATTTTTTTATGAAATTGAGTTGAGAAGTCAACAAATTTCAATTAAAAAAATTAAAAAGTTGGAGCCGCGAAAAAACCACTCAAAATCTGCATAAATAAAGAGTGAAATGCTACTTTAGAAAAAAATCTTTGCTTTTTTGGCACAAATTTAACTACTAAGTGAACTTAATTGGGGTATTGTAACTTATAACAGAAATAGCGGCCTACAAGGGGCCGGGACTACTACACTGTTACGTTAATTTTTGTAGCTGTAGGAATAGCAAAGATTCGTATTTGAACAGCCGCCCACAAGGGGCGGGGACTACAAAATTCATGGTTACAGCGCACTGCTTCATTTTCGTGGTCTATGAAAATTCGGCTTGACATTTGTTCAATAATTCATAAAATAAAAAAATTATACTGCCAATAAATCATTCTGCCATTCTCGGCGCCCAAAATACAACTTTCAAGGAGAACGCCATGAAGCAGCCCATCCTGCTCCCCAGCGACGAGCGCATTCGAATCAAAGATTTCGATCCGGATTATACCGGCAACTACAAAGACAAAGATGAAGCCAAAGCCGAGCTGGAAAAAAATATCGCTCGCATGGCGGAACTGCAGGAGGTGCTCTATGCCGAAGGCAAGCACGCTTTGCTCATTGTTTTGCAAGCGATGGATGCCGGAGGCAAAGATGGCGTGATCCGCAACGTCATGTCCGGCATCAACCCGCAAGGCTGCCGCGTCACCAGTTTCAAAGCGCCGACGCCGGAAGAGCTGTCGCATGATTTTTTGTGGCGAATTCACGCGCACGTTCCACCCAAGGGTTACATCGGCGTCTTCAATCGCTCGCATTATGAGGACGTGCTGATCGTCCGCGTCCACAACCTCGTGCCGGAAGCGGTTTGGAAAAAACGGTATGAGCACATCAACAATTTTGAGAAACTCCTGGCCGACAGCGGGGTGACGATCCTGAAGTTTTTTCTGCACATTTCCCAAGACGAGCAGAAAGAGCGTTTGCAGAAACGCCTCGAGGACAAGACCAAAAATTGGAAATTCAATCCGGGCGATTTGAAAGAGCGCGCCAGGTGGGATGAATACATGCGGGCTTATGAAGACGCGATCAACGAGTGCAACACGTCGTGGGCGCCGTGGCACGTCGTCCCCGCCAATAAAAAGTGGTATCGCAATCTGGTGGTCTCCGAGCGCCTCGTTGAAGTGTTGGAGAGCCTGGACATGAAATATCCGCCGGCGCCGGAGGGGATTGAAGAGGTGGTGATTGAATGAGTCTGATTTCTTTTCAAATTGTCAACAAGCAAGTGGGCAAGTTGCAGGTTTGCAAGTATTATGATTAACCACGCTCTTTGAGCCACCGCGCCATGAGCGGTACGCGCAAGCGCCACTCGCCATTCTCTTCCTCCACCAGCAAGCGGCGACGTAGCGAGGTGTAAATGGCTTCGTCTTCCGGCGGCGGCTGAATCTCGCGCTTGCGGAAATTTGAGGTGCTTATTTACATTCTCTAACAGAATTTCTTATTTTAATTTTAAAAGCGACCAGCAACCAGCGACGAGCTACCAGCACCCATGTCCCACGACTTCCTCTTCGGCACCAAGCCTCTCCCCTATTTCAACTTGCCCGACAGCAAGGGGCAGGAAATCTCAAGTTGGGATTTTCGCCAGCGTTGCCCGCCGGTGGTTACGGTGGTGCATGGCCTCGATTGCAAAGATTGCAAGAATTGGCTGAAAACAAGCCGCGAACTCGATGAGCGCATCCAACAAATCAAAGGCGAGCTGTTGATCATCATTCCGACGCCAGTTGATGGACTCGTATCGTTACAAAGACACCTCAGAAATGCTGCCAGTTTGTTGGCCGATCCTGATGAAAGTTACCGGCAAAAATTGGCGGCAGCGCATCTGGCAGGAACAAAACCAGTGGTGCTCATTGTTGATCGTTATGGCGACATCGCCGAGGTATTCGAAGCGGATGCTGCCCACGCCTTTCCCGATCCGAGGCAAATTTTAGAAGCGCTGGAGTTTGTGGAACTCCAATGTCCGGAATGAGGCGTGTGAATTTCGCCGCCGGGTGCGGTATTTTCGTAAAGCGAAAAGCGTCAAGCGTAGAGCGATTGAGGTTTTGTACTCTCTAACGCTCTACGCTTCACGTTTTACGTTTTAAATTTGCTTATTGACTTTTTTCAAAAAAATCAGTAAATAATCTCTCGACCCTCTATGCGGGCAATCAATCAAGCATCGAGGATCCAGCATCATGCATCCAGGATCACGTTTTCATGTTCCCCAATTTTCGCAAATCTTCTTCACGGCTCAAAAGCCCTTCGGGGCGTCAGTCGTATTCAAAACATAAGGGCCGCTCCAAATTGCGCCTGATGATGTGGGCGCTGTTCGGCGTTCTCATTTATGTTGGGTATTCCTACTTAGGCGGCAGCTATGGGTTGATTCAACTCTGGCGCTTGCAGCAACGACAGACGGCGCTCAACCGCGAGGTGATGCGACTACAAGTCCAGCAAGACAGCCTACATCGGGAAATTCAGCTTTTGCAAACCGACACCACGTACATAGAGAAACTCGCTCGCGAGCGCTACAAAATGGGCAAACCGGGCGAAAAAATTTACACCATCGTCAAGCCACAACAGCCATGACCACAGCTTTGGTTCCCACTCCGGAGCACAACTTTGCCACCAAACTCAAAGGTTATTTTCTGACCGGCCTGCTCGTTTTAGTTCCCATTAGCTTGACCGTTTATATCATTTATGAGCTTTTTCTCGCCATCGACGGCATTTTGAAAGATGTGATCTTCGTGTTGATCAGCGAATTGTTCGGGATCAATATTACCCACCCCATTCCCGGGTTGGGCTTCCTTACGCTGTTTCTGCTCATTCTCAGCACCGGCATGGCGGCGCGCAGTTATTTCGGCAAAAAAATGGTCGACGTCGGCGATCGTGTGGTGACGCGCATTCCGTTCATCAGCCGGATTTACGGCACGGTGCAACAGGTCAGCCAGGCCTTTTTCGGCGAGCGCCGCGACGTGTTCAAGAAAACCGTGTTGGTGCCCTTTCCCAGCAAAGGCATGTGGCGCATCGGTTTCATCGTGCTGGAGCCGGCGCGGGCGATCAAAGAGGCGCTGGGCGAAGAGATCGTCAGCGTGTTGGTGCCACACACGCCGAATCCGACCTCGGCCTTTTTGGTTTTCTTTCCCAAAAGCGAGGTGGTCGAGCTGGACATGCCGGTTGAAGACGCGCTGCATTTGATCATTTCCGGCGGCACGGCTTCGCCCAAACACCGGCGGCAACCGCACATGATGCTCACGCGCGACAATGTGGAGACTTTGCAAAAGAAGGCGTCGTCAGAGTGAAGCTTCACGGCATCTTTTGTTCGAGGTCCAACGGATTAAAAAAACGACCAACGGATTCAATTTTTCCAATGCCAAATCACAGATTCATAAAAGGGCTGGCTATCTTTGGATATTTGTGGCTTGGCTTGGAAACAATCGGCGCCGCAACAAAGAGCATGGGTTACGCTACGCTTGCAGATTCGTCGGCTGTGGATTCGACGCTCACTAATTCAATCACAGCAGCACCGCGTTCGGCGCGAGCGGTCGAGACGCTCTTTTGGCATGACATCGCGCTTTATAATTGGCTGACTCGCATCGATCTCCAACAAGCTTTGACGTCGCGATGGCAGCTTTTGCTCACGGAAAATTTTGTTTCAACGCTGCAGCAGCCTTCTTTAAGGACGGCGCCGGATCGCTGGAAAGACGAGCACACGGCGCAGCTCGTGCTGAGCCGCGCGCCGTGGGGCGAGGGCCATTGGCTGGCCGGTTGGCAGTGGCATATCGGGATGGATTCAAAAATTTTCCGTGACGATTTCTCGCGGCAGGCGATTCAAACCCGAAACAATGATTTCGCGCTCTCCGGCTTTTATTCAAGGCTGGAGCGCCAACTGCGCCCAAACCTGTGGGTCAGCGGCCAGGCGGGTTACCGGCTCGAGCAATTGCTCGGACGCGATGAGCACGGGCCAAACTTAAAGCTGGAGGTGGCGATGGCACCGACGCTGTGGCAAGGCTATTCGCACCGTTTCGACGCGGAAGCGGAATTGAATAAGCTGCCGGAGCGCCGCAACGACGACGTGCGCTTGAGCTATAACGTGTCCCGCCAATTTGAGAATGCCACGAGCGATTCTTTGTTTTTGCACTTTACGCACCTGCGCCGGGACAACTATTTTGCCGATGTCGGCATCCTTTACGTCGATGTTTTGAATCGCGACCGCCGCGCCGTTGAGAACCGCTTGAATTATCGCATCAATAATGACTGGCAATTTTCGCTGCGCACCGAGCTTGGCGAATCGCGTGTCTCCGTGCAGCGGCGCGTCGTTGAGCAAGCGCCGGCTTCTTCGCCGCCACCAAACGCCGGCGGCAACGACGGCACGATTCAACACACGGATTTCGACACCCGGCATCAGGCCAATTTGTTTTGGCAAAGAGCGCATCTAAACAGCAGATTTTCCGTACAATTTATTTCACAAGCCATCGATTACTCGGACGACGCGGTGTCGTCCCCCCTGTTTCAGCGCTACGCCGGCTTGGGCTATGATTCGGATGATTGGCATCTGCGCGCGGAGCATGATTTGCGCTGGGGCCTCGGCCGCCGGGATTCGCTGCGCTGGTATGGCAGCGCCGAGCGGCACGCGCACGAAACCGGCAACCCGGCCAATCCGGATCATTTCGACCGGCTGACATTTCAGGCCAATCTGCTTTACGGTCACCGCTTTTCGCCATTTTTTTTGATGCTGTGGGAAGCGAACGCTTATCTCGAGCATCTCGTCTATCTCAAAAGCAGCCATTCCGCCGGCAACAACTGGCGGCGCGTTTTCAAGCTCCAACCCGCTTGCGTTTTCGATTTGGCGCCGGGTCTGTATTTGAAGCAAAGCTTCGGCGTGCTGGCGCAATATATCGCTTACGATTTTCCCGAGCCGCTGGCGCTCGGCCAGAGCAATGTGTTCAGATATTTTTTCATCACGGATTCGCTGGCCGTGCGTTTCAGCCGGCACACTTACGGCGTGGCGCAATATCGTTTGCGCCTCGAAGAGCGCGGACAATTGGATTGGGCGCGTTGGGAGCAGCGGCCGTGGTTCGACCGCCACGAACATTGGGCCTCTTTGTCGCTGAATCATGAGCTGATGCCGCATTGGCAAGTTGCGCCGGGCATCGCCTATTTTAGGCAAAACGATTGGGCTTATCGCCTCGCGCCGTCGGGTTTCACGCGCAACCGCAGCGGCGGGCAAACGATCTGGAGCCCGGCCCTGACCATCAGCTATATTCGCCCGCCCAACGCGGCGATTATTTTCTCGGCGCGGCGGCAAATCGTTTACCGCTTTCGCGGCGCGTCGTCGTTTATAGACAATATCCGCTTGACAGTACAATGGTCGATTTAAACGAGGTGCTCATAATGTCCTCCTCTGACAAAAATTTTCAGCTCGTTTTGGCAAGCAAAACGGAAGCCATTGAGGAGATCGAACGGCTGGCTGCCGAAGCCGCCGTGCTCGCCGACTTCGGCCAGGAAGAGCAGGACAGCCTAGCGATCGCGGTGACCGAAATCGCCAACAATGCCATCGTCCACGGCAACAAGCGCGACCCCGGCAAAAAAGTTTTTGTCAACATTGCGGTCAACGGCGGCGAGGTGCGCATGACGGTCCGCGATCAAGGCGTGGGCTTCGATCCGGATAAATTGAGCAATCCGCTCGATCCGGAAAACCTGCTGCGCGAAAGCGGCCGCGGCGTTTTTATCGTGCGCTCGCTGATGGACGAGGTGTTGTATGATTTCTCCCAAGGCGGCACGGAAGTGACGATTATAAAGAAAAGGAAAAAATAAGTATCCCATAAAAGTGGCAAGTAGCAAGTTGCAAGTGACAAGTCGCAATTTGCCACTTGCCACTTGCCATTTGCCTCTTGCTGCATGAATCTGTCGCATTTCACAGCGCTTATCTACCTCATTTGCGGCATCATTCTTTTTCTGCTCGGTCTCCTCATCTTTCGTGAAGATGCCCGCCAGCGCCTCAACCGGGTTACCGCGGCCATGCTGTTTCTCGTCGCGCTCGGCCCGATTCTCGCTGCATTCGGCCTTTTGTTGGAACAAGTCGGCCCGCGGCCCGGCGTGGACGTTGTTCTGCTCAACCGGCTCTTTCTCGTGTGGGAATTTTTTTTCCCGCAGTTGGTGCTGTTCAGCCTGGTCTTTCCCACCGAGCATCCGGTGCTGCACACGCATCCGAATTTGCCCATCGGTCTCTATATTCCCCAAGCGTTGAATCTCGGCCTCGCCCTGCTGCTGCCCGGCGCCGAGCAGGTGCAACAGCTCAGCCAATGGCTCGGCCTCGGTCGTGAATGGCCGTTGCTCTTGCAGCCGTTCAAAATTTTATTCAGCCTGCTCGTAACCGTCCTGGAGGTTATGGTCACTTATCGCGAGACTTACTTTGCGGCGATCAATCTCGCGTACGTTTTGACGGCCATCATCGTCATGTATCTCGGCAGCCATCGCCTCACCAATCCGCGCCTGATCACGCAAGTGCGTTGGGTGTTGTGGGGAATTCGCTCGAGCTTGGGGTTGTATGCCATCGCTTTTCTTCTGCCGAAATTATCGCCGTTGCAGCTCGGCCGTGAAGTGACGTACACGCTCACCATTCTCAGCCTGTTGATCGGCTCCGGCGTCATCGCCTGGGCGATCATTCGGTATCAATTTCTCGACGTTCGTTTCATCATCCGCCGCGGCTTCGTGTTTTCGGTCACCTCCGGATTGCTGATCGGCATTTACATGTTGGGCTACACGCAGGCGAAGAGCATCGTTGAAATCGCTTTGGCAGATTCGGCGGGCGCCAATCTGCCGTTGGTTGAAATTTTCTTTCTCACCTTCGCCGTCATCGTTTTTCAGCCGTTGCTCAGCTTTTTGGAGGATTTGGTCGAGCGCTTCTTTTTCAAAGGCGGGCAGAACTATCAGCAAGTGCTGCGGAACCTGAGCCACGAAATCTTCGGCATCGTCGATCCGGCGCAACTGCGGGAGAAAGTGACGGCAACCTTGCAAGAAGCGATGATGGTTGAGAGCGCTCATCTGATTTTGCCCAAGGCGCATGCCGGCGCCACCCGCAACTCGAATCAAGCGAGGCCGGTCAACGCCGTATTCAGCACGACCATCCAGCACGCGGCGAATTCGGAGAGCGAAGCGCGCTTCGAGCCTAACGGCCAGTTCATTCCGCTCATGGCGCACATGGAAGCGCCGATCGACGAGCGCGCGCTTTTGGAGAAAATCAATTTGCCGGTGGAGCGGCAAAACTTGGCGGAGCTGCGCGCCCGGCTTTTTCTGCCGGTGTCGAATCGCAATGAGCTGGTCGGTGTGCTCACGGTCGGCAAAAAGATCACGGAGCGGCGTTTTTCTTATGAAGACATGACACTGCTCTCGTTGCTGTCGACGCAAATCGCCATCGCTTTTGAAAATATTCTGCTCTATCAGGAGCGGCTGACGAGACAACGGCTGGATGAAGAGCTGCACCTGGCGCGCGAGATTCAACGCATGCTCCTGCCCCGGCAAGCGCCGCGCAGCGAGCGTTTCGAGATCGCCGCGATCAACCTGCCGTCACAAGAGGTCGGGGGCGATTATTACGATTTCATGATTTTGCCCAACGGGTTGATCGGCGTGGCGATCGGCGACATCGCCGGCAAGGGCATCCCCGGCGCCTTGTTGATGTCGAATCTGCAAGCCGCTGGCCGCGCCGCGGCGATACGCAGCACGCGGACTGACCGGGTCATGGAAGAGCTGAACAATCAGATCACGCGATCCACCCCGGCGGAGAAATACGCCACATTTTTCTATAGCATATTGTGGCCGGATCAAAAGCTCACCTATACGAATGCCGGCCACAACTATCCGCTGCATTGCCGCATAGACGGCACGCTGTGCGAGCTGCGCCAGAGTAATCTAATCGTCGGCGTGCGCGAAGGGATCAAATACGACGAACACACGATTGCGCTGCAGCCCGGCGAGGCGCTGATTTTTTACACGGACGGCGTGACCGAAGCGGCGGATAAGAGTCTTGAAGAGTTCGGAGTGGAACGTCTCAGCGAAGTGATTCGTTCAAATTCCAGGCTTTCGGCGGAAGGCCTGCGCAACGCCATCTACGAAGCGGTGCTGCAATTCACCGGCGACACTTCCCAAGCCGATGATCTGACGCTGGTGGTGGTGAAGGTGAAGTGAGGCTGGATGCTCGTTGCTGGTTGCTGGTCGCTCGTACTCGTACTCCTACTCATACTCTTACACTTACTCGTACTCTTATACGCTTTTCACCAATTTCAAAAGCGAGTAAGAGTAAGGGCAAGAGTACACTAGCCAATTGGCGCTATTGAAGGAGAAGAAATCCTATGAGATCCACAATCTCTATTTTCGTTTTGGTATTGTCGATTTGGGGATGCCATGACGAGATTTCCTCCCTCATTCCCAAACCGCGGCGTGTGAGCAACGAATTGATTCAAATCAGTTACTATGAGCCGGGCTTTTCCTATAAGAGTCATCTGCGATTTGAAATCGATATTCAAAACCTCACCGCTCAGCCGGTTGACTTGCAGATAACCGGCGGTAAATTGATCACACCGGCTAATAAATCTTATGCAATGTTAGACGAGGACGAGGTGTTTCCCTATTTTGGCAGCGGTCTCGGATTTATTGAAATCTCACGCAAAACTGGTGAAATCGTCGACACCAATTCGGAAGAGTATATTCGCGCGCACCTGTTGCGATCCACCACGATTTCTCCTCATGAATCAATCCGAAGTGTCATGATGTTTCCATTTCCATCTGAGTTGGAAGGAGCGCCAGATGCGGCGTTTCGCGGTGTTTATCGTATCACCATCGCAGGTTACGCTCAGGGCGAAAATCCAATCCTATTTCCGGAATTGACTTGGAATGCAGACAGCACGCGCACGAGATGGGCGGCGTGGCAGAAACATATGAAAAAATAGAATCGGCATGGCAGCGTCTCAATTAAACGGATTCGGATAATTTTGATACAAACGCCATTCCGGCGGCAATACGATTGGGGCTTCGACCACAACCGAAACCGGTCCGTGAAAAGTCGTTTTGCCACCGGCACTGACATCAGCTAATTTGTAATAATAGCGCCCCGGCTCCAGATCGCGGTCGTAATAAAAATAATTAAAGGGTCCGGACGAAGTACCATGTCCTGGAATCAGTTCGCTGTTGATAAGGTTATAATCGCCGCTCGCAATGGTGCTGCGATAGAGATGGAAGCCAAGATTTCCTATTTCAATCGCTGTTGACCATTGCAGCGTAACATCATCGTAATTTGCCGATGCCGTGAAGGAGAGCAATTGGACGCTATCGGGAGAAGCAACGGTTGCAGGCCGTGTCATAAAAGAGGGCGATGCTGCAATCACGGATGGATTCCAGATTACCTCGAATTCATTCGGCCCTTTCTTTACGGCTCTTTCAAATGATTGCTGCCGTCGTGTTGCAACCTCGGTGAGCACGAATCTGACGGTGTCGAGAATCGAAAATGTGCCGAGCGGAGTCGGATCGACTTCCGAAGTGGCGATGAGCGGAGGAAGCTTAAAGAGATTGGAAAACCAAAGTGAATCTTTGGTTTCAAAGATTCCGTTCGCCGCCGTGAAGCCGAGAACACTCACCTCCGCGTCGGGTTGCCACAAAACGGCATAAACGGAATCCTGAAAAAGCATAGCGTGCGTCAGCGTGTCTTTGATTGTGAGGCGACATTTATATACCCCGCTGTGAATCTGGTTGCCTTGCGCATCCGTGTTGTTCCATATCACTTGGTAGCGCCCGGCGGCCAATTTGGCATCAACCAGGTTTCTCAAAAGGTTGGCATTCAAATCAAAAACTGAAAACGTGACTTGACAAATGGTTTTCAGATCGAATGCGAAGGCCGTGGCCGCCAGTGTTGGTGTGGTCGCGGATTCGAGTTTTTGCACCGCACGGCGTCCAAAAGCGAGCTTGTTCCAAGCGCTAACGCGCAATCCGGAAACCGGTGTGCCATTTGCATTTTTGACCGATACCCGGACGTAAAATTCGTCACGCGGCCCTACCGGATTATGCTGGCAAGCGAATATGACCATAACTCCAGTCAGGGCGATAAGGTTCTTCGCGTATTTCATATTGACTCCTTTCATCGGCGTTTCTTCTTTAATTTAAATTGGATTTTCTTTTATAAGTTCCCATGCAAGCAACTCATCAACTTCTTCCGGCGTTATTCAAAAAAATCGCGGCTCCACTGCTCGCCGCCGTTCTCATCGGTATTTTTTATTGGATGGCAGCATCCACGCCTCCATCGCAGCAAACAGGCGCATTGGCGCATCATTCGCGTGTTGAAGAAAAACGCGGCCCTGATCAGCGACCCTCGGAGTGGGCGTGGCTGCAGCGCACCTTTCCTTATTTCAAGTCTGACCCAACTGCGCATGTCGAAGCGCTCGAGCAAGCACAAGCGGCTCGCCGGCTCGCCAAGCCTTCTGAGAACACGCCACGCTGGCAATTGGCCGGGCCGACAAATATCGGCGGCCGCGTCTCGGCTTTGGCGATCAATCCTCAAAATCCGGCGATTGTCTACGCCGGCGCTGCAACCGGCGGCGTTTTCAAATCGAATGATCGCGGCGCAACGTGGAATCCGATCTTCGACGAGCAGGCTGTGCTTCCCATTGGCGACATCGCGATCGATCCAAATAATCCCGATGTTCTTTACGTTGGCACCGGCGAGGCCAACGGCGGGCACAATAATTTTCCCGGGGCGGGTGTGTTTAAATCAACGGATGCCGGCGCTACCTGGCAATTGGCCGGGCTGGAGAAAACGACTGCAATTGGCCGCATCGTCATCGACCCCCTCAATTCCAATCGCGTTTACGTCGCTGCCGCCGGCTCCTATTTTGGCGCCGGCCCGGATCGCGGCGTGTATCGCAGCACCAACGCCGGGCAAACTTGGGAGAAAGTTCTGTTCGTCAACGATTCCACCGGCGCCATCGATCTCGTCATCGACCCGAAAAATTCAGAGACGCTTTTCGCCGCGGGGTGGCAGCGTGTTCGCCGCCACAATCGCGCCGATTTGGACGGTGAATCGAGCGGCATTTATCACAGTCGCGACGGCGGGAACACCTGGCAACGTCTTGGCGTCGTAAATGGATTGCCCGGGCCGGCATCCAATATCGGGCGCATCGGCCTGGCCATTTGCGCTTCGCAGCCGCAAAATCTTTATGCGCTTTATATTATCGACAATACCTACGGCGGGCTTTATCGTTCTCGCGACGGCGGCGCCAGTTGGCAGCGCACCGATCCTGACAATATTCTGTCGCGGGGCTTCGCTAATTTTAGCTGGTATTTTGGCAACGTCCGCGTGCATCCGAATAATCCGGAGCAGGTTTATGTTTTGGACACCGCGATCATGGGATCGTTTGATGGCGGCCAAACTTGGCCGGTGTTTTACGGTTATAGTCCCAGCTATCCGGGCTTGCACGTCGATCACCATGCGCTGGCCTTTGACCCGGCGAATGCGCAACGCCTGATCAACGGCAACGACGGCGGCATCAATATTTCCGAAGACGCCGGCAGAACGTGGGCAAAAATTCCATCGCTGCCGGTGACACAGTTTTATCATATCACCATGGATCAAACCAACCCGGAAAAGCTTTATGGCGGAACGCAGGACAACGGTACGATCCGAACGGCGAGCGGCCGGCTCAATGACTGGCGTACGATTCTCGGCGGCGACGGCTTTTACGTCATCGTCGATCCAACCAATCCCAACGTCATTTATGCCGAAGCGCAAAACGGCTTCCTGGTAAAATCGATCGACGGTGGGAACAGCTTTCGCAGCGCGCGCGCCGGCATTAATAATGACGAGCCGGCAAACTGGTCCACCCCGGTGGCGATGGATCCAAGCAAGAGCAACGTTTTGTATTACGGTACCAATCGCGTTTATCGCACGGTGGATGGCGCCGACCATTGGCAGCCGATTAGCGATGATCTCACCGATGGTTTTGAGAGTCAGCCTTACTTGGGCACGATCACGGCCATCGCCGTAGCGCCGAACAATCCCAATGTCATTTACGCCGGCACCGACGACAGCCATATTTGGGTCACAGCCGATCTTGGCAAAACTTGGGTGGAAATCTCTGCAATGCTGCCGCATCGCTGGGTCACGCGCGTTGCCGTCGATCCCACTGACGCGGCCATTGCCTACGCCACCTTTTCCGGCCTCAAATGGTATTCGCCGCAATCGCACGTTTTTCGCACGGCGGACATGGGCAAGACGTGGGAAGATATTAGCAACAATTTGCCCGACGCGCCGGTGAACGTGATCGTGGTCGATCCCATTTACCCAAACATGTTGTATGTTGGCGCCGACGTGGGCGCATTTTATTCGCGCGATTATGGCAAAAACTGGTCGCCGCTCGGTGAGGGCATGCCTGTAGTTTCAGTATACGACATCGTCGTACACCCAAAGCTGCGCCGTCTCGCCGCCGGCACACATGGCCGCTCGATGTACACGCTTGATCTTTCGCCTCTCACCGAAGTCGGTGTGCCAATTGCAGAAAATAGTCAACTGCCGAACTCTCCGGCTTTGGCGCAAAATTATCCGAATCCATTTTCAATCTCATCTGCAACCGCAACCACGATTCGTTATCTGCTTCCTAACGAGTCCGACGTGGAGGTGACCATCCACGATGTATTGGGGCAAAAAATAAAAACCCTCGTGCAGCGCTCACAACCTCGCGGCGAATACACCGTCACGTGGGATGGCACGGCGGCGGCGAGCGTCAAAGTGGCAAACGGTCTTTATTTTGTTCGTCTGCGCGCCTCGCTTTTTGAACGCACTCGCAAAATTTTAGTCCTGAGATAAGTTAACTTTTACTTGAAGGGACGACCTTATGAAAACAAGCCTTGGCTGTGCCTGCCTCGTCCTGCTGTTAATCACTCAGGCTGCGGCAGAAGACAAATTCGGGTTGGCGCTGAAAGTGGGGCCAAATTTTTCCAACATGCTCGTGCGCGAAAAAAGCACTAGCTTCATTGTCAATACAGATATGCGTATCAAGCCGAGTTATATGCTGGAGTTGGAAGTCGTTATCACTAAACACCTCAGCTACGTCGCCGGTTTTCAGTATCTCGTACATGCCTATTCCGGAAATGCCACCGACAGCATTTACACGTATGAATACACGCGCCGCGCCAATTTTTTGAGTATTCCCAACAAAATTCGCGTGTTTTTTCATCATCACAAGCTGCAATCCTTTCTGTCTTTCGGGGTGAACGCCGAAACCGTGCTCTCCGCCCGAATTTACCAAAACTACGATGACCCGGCCATCCTGACTTATGAAACCAACATCAAGGTTCTGTACAGTGATATAACTTTTACACCGGAGCTTGACGCCGGTTTGCGCCTGCCGCTGGCCGGATTTTTTCTGACGCTCGAGGGCACTTATGCGCACGGCACGGAAACCGTCAACAATCCCGATCTCGAATATCTGGCAGAATATTCGCGCAAGATTCGGGATTTTCGTTTTATGATCGGCATTTCTCGCTATTTATTTTAACGTCGCCGGTAATGCCGCACCGGTGAACTTCCCAGTAATATGTCATGCTGAAGCATCCTGTTCATTTCAAGCACTGTATTCGGTATTAAACAAGCTCCCTTCGGGATGACCCCGCCGCGGCGGGGTTACTTGCTGAACGAACCTAGACTATTTTATCGCGAGAGAAGGCGTAAATTGATAAACAGAAAAAAATTTTGCACCATCGGCCGGGGCCTTTTGTCTTTCAAACGCAGCTTTCTTCCATATCTCCCCGCGCTCCGGTTGCTGTTTGCCGTTTTGCTCGTCACTGCTTGCGGAGAGCAACAACAGCAGATTATCGTCTATTCGCCGCACGGCAAAGAATTGCTCGAAGATTTTGCCAGCCGCTTCGAGCAGGCTAATCCCGGCGTGAATGTCGAGTGGCTCGACATGGGCTCGCAAAATGTTCTCGACCGCCTGCGCTCGGAGAAAGCCAATCCGCAAGCGGATATTTGGTGGGGCGCGCCCTCGCCGCTGTTCATGCAAGCAGCCGCTGAAGGTCTGTTGGAACCATATCGCCCAACCTGGGCCGACCAGATCGATTCAACTTATCACGATCCGCTTGACCGGTGGTATGGCACTTATTTAACGCCGGAAGTGATCATGTTCAATTCGGGGCAACTGCCGAAAGAGCAGACGCCGCAAGATTGGGATGAACTATTAGCCCCGCAGTGGCACGACAAGATTACGATCCGCGAGCCGCTCCCCTCCGGAACCATGCGTGCCATCTTTTTCGCGATGATCTACCGCTTTTATCGCGAACAAAATTCTCCGGCCGCCGGCTATGATTGGCTGCGCCGTCTCGATGCCAACACGAAAAGTTATTCCGGCGATCAGACCCTGCTTTATCTGGCGTTGGCGCGCGGCGAAGCCATTTTGACGCTATGGAATCTTCCGGATGTTCTGTTGCGGCGTGAAAAGGATGGCTATCCTTTTGACTACGTCGTGCCCAAGAGCGGCACGCCGATGGTGCCTGAGGGTTTGGCGCTCGTCGCGCGTCAGCAGCCGGTTCAGAACCGCACCGAGCTTGCCCGCAAGTTTTATGAATTCATTACCACGCCGGAATCCTTTATCTACGCCTCCAACCAATATTATCGCGTCCCCACCCGTCGTGATTTGGATTTCTCGCAAATCCGCCCGGAATTTAATCCATCGCAATATCAAGCCATGCCGATGGACTGGCAGCTCTTTGCCGATAGCTCTGCCGCGTGGATGCAGTATTGGGATCAGAATATTCGCAACAAAGGCCGTCTCTCTGATGAATAAATGGATTGATGGAGTGTTGGATTGATGGATTGATGGATTGATGGATTGTTGGATTGATGGATTGATGGATTGATGGATTGATGGATTGTTGGATTGATGGATTGTTGGAGTAATGGAGAAATGTAAAGCCCAACAATCCATTACTCCAGCACTCCACTACTCCATTACTCCGAACTCCGATACTCCGAACTCCGATTTTGCCATGGCTCGAGTTCGTTTTGAAAACGTGCAAAAATTTTTCGGCGAAACGCCGGCGGTGTGCGAGTTGGCGCTGGAGATTCGTGAGGGGGAATTTTTCAGCATTCTCGGGCCGAGCGGCTGCGGCAAAACCACGACGCTGCGCATGGTCGCCGGCTTCGAGGTTCCGGATGCCGGAAGTATTTTTTTTGACGACGAGAATGTTACCTCCCTCCCGCCGGAGAAACGCCATACCGGCATGGTGTTTCAAAATTATGCGCTGTTCCCGCATTTGACGGTTTTTGAAAATGTCGCCTTCGGCTTGCGCGCCCGCAAACACCCGCCGGCAGAAATTAGCCCGCGAGTGGCGGCTGCGCTCGATCTCGTTGAAATGCGCGAACTGCAGAACCGTCCGGTAACGCAGCTTTCCGGCGGCCAACAACAACGGGTGGCGTTGGCTCGCGCGCTGGCCGTGCAGCCGAAAATTTTATTGCTCGACGAGCCACTCTCCAATCTCGACGCGCAACTGCGGCGCACGACGCGCACCGAGCTAAAAAATTTGCAGCGCCGATTGGGAATCACCACCATTTACGTCACCCACGATCAGGAAGAAGCGCTGGCGCTTTCCGATCGCATTCTCGTCATGGAAAAAGGCTCGGCGCAACAAGTCGGTACGCCGGAAGAAATTTATCACATACCGGCCAATCTTTTTGTTATGAGCTTTATCGGCGCGAGCAATGCTTTGCCCGGTACGATAACTGCGGCGGATAATGGCAAAATTCAAGTGTCAGGTGAAAATTGGCAATTGCGCCTGCCTGCAGATCGTGAGCACCAGTGGCCGGTGCAAACATCGGTGCACGTCGCCTTCCGTCCGGAGCATGGCCGTATTGTTCCCACCAGCTCGGCAGATACTCAACCGGCCGAGGCCAAATTCAACGGCGCTGCCGGCGAGTTCCTCGGCGAAGTGCAGTCAGTGGAGTTTGGCGGCAGCCATTGGCTGGTGCAATGCCAAATTGGACGGCAAAGTTGTTTCGTGCGCGTGCCGGCGGAAGAAATCGATAATGCAGCGCTACGAAGTTTAGCCGGCAGCCGGAAAATTCAAATCTCAGTGCAGCCGCAACATGTGCGCATTTTTCCGGCTACGGCGTTGTAGTTTTGTCTTGATTCTCTCTTGTTGAATTATTACATTGTTAATGCAAAATATCATGACGGCCCGATGGATAACATTCAACAAAGACAATCGCGACTGCGCCAGCTCTGCGAGACACTAAAAGAGAACGACGCCGATCTTGTCGATATTATACAATTCGGCTCTTCAGTCTATGCGCCGGATTTGGCACGTGACATCGATTTGCTGGTAACAGCGCGCTCAAAGGAAAATGAAGACCTGTATTGGGATGCTTTTGCCGATTTGGATCTCGGCGTCGATGTCATCCTTCGCACCCCCGGCCAGCTCATGGGCAAAGACATCGCGGCCAGCATCCGGCTCATGGGAAATCTTTTGTGCGGGGACGGTCAAACATTTAAAGAAGCGGAGGCATATATGGCTGTACCTACCTATGATCGCGCGCGAAAAAGTTTGGAAACGGCGGATAGCAATTTGACCACGGCGCAACAAAAGAAAGACCCGACTTTAAAAGATGAATTCTACAAAATCGCTTACGACCGTTTGTTTGACGCCGCGCGCTACGCCGTGATGGCCTACCTAAATACGGATAATGCGCGTTGGGGTCAATTGCGCCATTTGCTTCCTCCGCCCTTCGATCAGGAATTTCGGCGTATCATCAACACGCTTCACATCCAGTACGGCTACGACGGCAACTATCCCCAAAATGATCCGGATGGCGCGTTTGCGAAATGGCGCCAGGAAGTCGAGCAATTTATTCAGAGATTGGAGCAAGCTCAATCACCAACCCCGTAGCGTGTCTTTGGCCGTAACCTGCAGGCGCAACCCCAATTAACCGCAAAAGGGCGCAAAGAATGATTGATTTTTCTTGGTGCCTTGTGATGTAAAAATTTTTGTAGTCGATCCTGTCTTGCTTGGCAAGCATGCAAAAATTATGCTTGCAAAAGCTCTCACCGGGTGCTACATTTTTGGGGTGAAATCTCAGTCCTCCTGCTGTACAACCGAACTCTCAGCCAATAGCCAACAAATCATTTTTGTCAATGAAGATCAACCAAACTATTGCTCATTATAAAATCCTCCAGGAGCTCGGCCAGGGCGGCATGGGCGTCGTCTACAAAGCGTATGACACCAAGCTCAAACGCAAAGATCGAGGGTTGGCGCGTGGTTTCCCGTACGTCGGCCTTTGCTTTTAAAGGCAAGGAACAAGATATTCGCGCCATCGGCAAGCAGCTCAACGTCAGCCACGCGCTGGAAGGCAGCGTGCGCAAAGCCGGGAACCGGCTGCGCATTGCGGCGCAGCTCATCAACGTGGAGGATGGCTTTCAGCTTTGGTCGGAGAAGTACGACCGCGAGCTGGATGATGTGTTTGCGATTCAGGATGATATTGCTGTTGCGATTGTCAAAAAGCTGAAAATGAAGCTGACCGGCGAGCAGGAAAGCCAGCTCGTCAAACGCTACACAAAAAATCTCGAGGCTTATCATTTGTATTTGCAGGGGCGCTTTCATTTGAACAAACGCACGGAAGAGGGATTGAAAAAAGGCATGACGTTTTGCGAGCAGGCGATTGCGCTCGATTCAACTTATGCGCTGGCGTATGCCGGACTTGCGGACGGTTTTGCGCTGCTCGGATTTCAAGGTTTCTGCTGCACCAGTGCCAGCAAGTCATCGAGAATCTTTTGCGCTTCATCACGTTTCCCCCAACTTGCGGCCGGAGGAGAGATTTGGTATGCTGCTCAAGAAAGTGGGGTTGCAAAAATGATGAGTGTCTTGACTTTCATCGCAAAAATGCTTAATATTTTCAATGACGAGCATAGACAATATTCACGATAATTTTTTCAGGAGAGTTTTCTCGGAAACCGACAATGTTGCAACTTTTCTGAAAGCGAAGCTGCCGAAAGAGTTGTACCAGCAGCTCGTTCTTACAGAATTGGCGCTGGATCCGACGTCGTATATTTCCGAAGCGTACAAAGAATCCCTATCGGACATCGTCGTTAAATGCCGCACCAAAGCCGAAGACACGCCGGTTGATATTTACATACTTTTTGAGCACAAGTCGTATCAGGATAAAAAGGTTTTGCTGCAGCTCTTGCGGTACATGCATTGGAGATCATTCGCCAAGTCTTTCAATTGTGGAGCCAAAAGGGTTTTGTTCGAGAGCAGGAACGAATCAACTTTTTGATGATTTACATAGCGGAGACCCAGGATATCCCCGCGCCAGAATTGGCCAAACTGTTGGAAGAAACCAAAATTAAAGGAGAAGTAGCCATGCCAACATTAGCACAGAGATTGAGGGAAGAAGGTAAAGAGCAGGGAATGCAGCAGGGAATGCAGCAAGGAATGCAGCAAGGTCATCTTCTTGGCAAGCAAGAAGACTTGATCATGCTCTTGGCAACGCGTTTTCAATTAACCGAAGCTGAAAAACAGCTTATCGGACAAATCAAAGAGGCGGACAAGCTGAATACCGCTTTAAAGATGGTCATCACTGCCGAAACGAAAGAAAAAGTTTTGAACATTTTGAAAAATGGATCGCCGTCTTGAAAGAGCTCGATTAGGAAAGCTCTTTCAAGTTTCATTTCTGGCAGGCGCCAAGGGCCAACTCATGGCCATTCCCACCTTAATGCCATTGGCGGCGTTGGCGTTACTATCCTCGTTTTTCTGATTTTTGCGCAACGGCTCAATTCCAGTAAATTCACAATCGGCGGAATGGGTTGTCAACTCGTTGCTTCGCGACGCGGAGGGAAATCACTCATGAAATCCATTCTTATAGCTTTCCGGCAATGTCCAAATTCATGGCGCAAAATGCTGCTGCTCGGCCTGCTCACCCTGGCCACGTTAAACCCGCCTGCATTTTTCCTCACCCAAAACCGGCCGGCCAAATTTGAGCGCATCGGCTGGACCAGGGAATTTGGCAAAATGCAATCTTTTGAATTTTACAAGACCAAGAGGGATTTATGTGATTTGGCACGCAGGATGGGCTGAACCAATATGACGGCTCAAAATACACCCCCATTGATTGAAAAAAGTTGTTTGTCGACGGAAAATTTAGTATCTTTCATTGCCCGTGTAAATCTCACCCAACGAAACAAGTGTCATGAGGAGTTTTAACCATGCAAGCTTATGAAGTCAACCTTCAAACCTCCGAAAAAGGCGAGCTGATGATTCCGCGGGATATTCAACAAATCATTAAAGAACGGCGAAACACGCGCGTCATCTTGCTCCTTGAGATAAGCCGTCGCAAGCTCAAGGAACCTCCTTTGGAAACTTTGTCGGGGATGAGCATCGGCGAATTGAAGACATTGGCTGATGCATTTTGGCGCCAGGCCGGCAGCGGCGTTTAAGCTCGCTCTTGCGCAAAAACAAAACGACGGCGTTGCGCAAAAGGGAGGGCAAAGAATTGGATGAGCTTTTGGAGGAGAGTGACCGCATTGCCCTGCTTAAAGCCAAAGCCCAATACACGCTGCTCCAATCCAAGCGTACAAGGGGGCCGGCGATTTGAGCGCACCGCGTATTTCAGCAAGCTTGCGCCGAAGTGTCCGCAAGAATGCAGGCGGTTGATCCAACCACTGGCGCTGACACGCCGCTCTTTCACCCCACGCGTGATTATTGGTTTGAATATTTTGCCTGGAGCGATGATGGGGCGCGAATTTTGGGCTTGACGCCGACAGGTCGAGCAACAATAGAAGCATTAAAAATGAATCGCTCGCAAATGCTCGAGCTGCGAAGATATTGGTTGGCGAACGGCAATCATCCTCGAAACGCAGAGGAAGAATAAGATCTCGCCATTTTTAGCTCGAACATTTTTTTCTTCATCACAACCGTTGATAACGAATGTGATTTACCAATCAGAGCGCGAGGTTCTTTAATTTATGTCATAGCTCGGAGCCATTATTTATGCGGGTTTCGTGAGTATCGAAATTAAAGTATCTCATGCTCGGCGTAACAACTCTTTTCTTCACGACGCGGAGGGAAACCACCCATGCAACCCACCCTTATCGCTTTCCGGCAATGTCAAAATTCATGGCGTAAAATGCTGCTCGGCCTGCTCACTCTGGCCACGCTAAACCCGCCTGCATTTCTCCTCGCCCAACACCGGCCGGTCAAATTCGAGCGCCTCGGCCTGGAGCAGGGGCTCTCGCGAGGAGTAAAGACGGCCTTGACTTTTTATGAAAAAATTGCGTACATTAGTGCAGATTGAGGAGGGAGTAAGCAATGGCCACAGACAAGTTGATCTACGAATATGCGACCCATTTCACGAAGGCTTTTGCCAAATTCATCGGCGTTGAAGCCGGCGATTATGAAGCTAAAAGCATTACGCTCAAGCAAACCGAAAAGCGCGCTGATCTTTTTTTGATTAGTCCCTCAGGAACCAAGGTGGTGTTGGTCGAGACGCAAGGCTACGACGATGCGTATCTATATCATCGGATGGTGGCGGCAAAGATGCTTTATTGCCTGCAGTTCAAATACACCGGCGAAATGGACGCGGCGGTGATTTTTTTGGAGGAATCGCATTATCGTGCGGCATTGCTGCTTGATCGTCAATTTGCTCGTTCCTCCGCGCTGAAGTTTTCACCCAGAATTATCGTGCTCAGCCGGTTTAATGTGGATGAGTTGAGGCGATTCGGCGATATTCACTTGACGCCATTTTATCCGTTGTGTAATATCTCATCCGAGGAAATTGAACGGCAGGCTCCTCAGTGGGCTGATACGATTAAAACGACATCGGAATTGCATGAAGATGAGGTCGAAATCTATTAGGACTTTTAGGCGGCTTCATTTCGCATCGAATTAAAACTTTATCCAAAGCGCTTCTTACTAAAATGCTCGGAGGTTTTGCCATGGAAGATGTACCGGTCATTGAAGAAATCGTGCGGGAACGGACACAGCATATTCTCTTCAGAGGAATTTCCGCGCGTTTCGGCACGGTTCCGGAAGACATCCGGCAAAAGATTCAGACGATCAGCAAGACTGAAGACTTGGAACGCCTCTTGACGGCGTTATTCACAATCCAAAGCGTTGACGAGCTGAAGAGTCTGGTCAACTAAGCGGCGTTATCACGAATTCGTGTGACCGGCTTCGCCCGTCGAGCCATTATTATGCTCGGTGAGTGGAGCCGGCCAATAGGGTTTATTTTTAACGCGTGTCCTGGCGCGTGTTCAAACCAACCTCGGGCCGGCTTTGACACATTTGCACTTTTCCACACATCAGTACGGCCATCTGTTTTTTGCAAAAAAATGACAAGTTCCGGAGGTGAGAGCTATGCATGGGAATAACACCGACGCTATCCGATTTATTTTTTATCGTCACGGCGTGAATCGGCGCCGTGGTACATGTTGGCGTGTAATTCTGCTGCTCGGCCTGCTCACCCTGGCCACGTTAAACCCGCCTGCATTTCTCCTCGCCCAAAACCGGCCGGTCAAATTTGAGCGCATCGGACCGGAGCAGGGACTCTCGCAGAGCACCGTGAACTGCATTCTGCAAGACCGCTAGAGATTTATGTGGCTTGGTATGCAGGAAGGGCTGAATAATAGGAGACGGAGGAAAAATGCTTGTATTTTTCGACGAATCTTTCAGAAAATCCGTAACCCAACCGGAAAAATCGTTGGGTATTCTCTGTGGCATCGCTATATCGGAGAAGCAGATGTATCGGGTGGCCGCAGACGTTTTCCAATTGAAGCTGAAGCATCTGGGCGCCCAGTATGCCCGCGAAAAGGAAATCAAAGGCAAGGAACTGCTCAAGCCTTACACTTTTAAGTTGGAAGCGAAGGGCATGACTTCTAAAAATCTCGCTTTCGCGTCTGATCTCCTGGACTACATCGTATCAAAAAACCTGACAATCTTTGGTTGTGTCTGTTTTGAAGACGGGCTGCGCGCCTTTCGTTGCGAAGATGTGCGGGCATTGGACAAAACCTTTCGCCACATTTTTGAAAGGGTGGATATTTATCTCAAACGCGAACACCCAGATCGCATGGCCAAGCTGATCTTCGATGACCGCGATTACCAAACGAACCGGCAGAATGCGGAGGCCATCACCAATTTCTTCATGCGCAGCCCGGCGGGTTTGGCTCTTGATAGCATCATCAAAATTCCTCTCTTTGCCATCTCCGAAGCTCACAATATTGGTTTGCAACTGGCCGATGTCGTGACCACAACGATTGGGCTGCGTTTCGCCGGCTCACAAGAGGTGCAAGCTTATTGGGACAAACTGAAGCCCGCAATTTACCGCTGGCCAACGGAATTGGGCAAAATGGGGAGTGGTTTAAAAGTATTGCGCGGCAAGCCATAGAAATAGAAATGGGTTGGACGATTCTTGCGAATCTATAGCCAGGCAAGAAAGCCTAACATCCAACCCAAAGCTTTGCAACATGAGCGCCAACGGCGGAAGCCATTAGCAATGTTGCATCTAAAGTATAAAATATTTTGAGCAAAAAAGCAAGCAGAAACTTTTTTAAAATTGAACCGCATTGCGCTTTTAAAAAGTTGAAAGGAAGGGGTTGTCAGATGAAAACAACAAACACCACATTGCTCTATGATTTCGGAGCTTCATGGCGTAAAATGCTCTTGTTCGGCCTGCTCGCTCTGGCCACGCTCAACCCGCCTGCACTTCTCCTCGCCCAAAACCGGCCGGTCAAATTTGAGCGGATTCAGGTCGTGCAGGGACAGCGGCTCGGCGAGATTCTTTCTCTCCAGCAGGACTCCCAGGGCTTTATGTGGTTTGGCACCAATGACGGGCTGTATAAATATGACGGCTACGGCCTGACTGCATATAAGCACGATAGGCTGGATTCCACCTCGTTGGGGAATAACCTTGTTTTTGCAATTCATGAAGACCGCAATGGCATACTCTGGATTGGGACGGCCGGCGGCGGCCTCAACCGGTTTGACCGCGAGCAGGAGACTTTTACACGTTTTGTCAATAATCCAAAGAATCCAGGCAGTTTGAACGCCAATGTCGTATCAGCAATTTATGAAGATCGCAGCGGTACGCTCTGGGCAGGGAGCTGGACAGGCCTCAACAAGCTTGATCGAAACACTGGGCAATTCACCCGATTTATTCATGACCCTAACAACTCACATAGTATGAATCCCGAGTGGATTTGGTCAATCTATGAAGACAGCGCTGGAATGCTCTGGGTAGGGACAAATGGTGGCCTCAGTAGGCTTGATCGTAATACGGAACAGTTTACCCATTTTGTCAATGACCCAAGCAATCCTCATAGTCTGAGTTCCAATCTTATCAATTCGATCATTGAAGATCGTTCGGGCACACTTTGGGTTGGAACGAACGGCGGACTCAACCGGTTTGATCCCGAGCATGAGCGGTTTACCCGGTTTATCTACGATCCCAAGAATCCTCATAGTCTGAGTTCCAATATTGTCTTGTCAATCCTTGAAGACCGCACCGGAACACTCTGGATTGGGACGAACGGCGGACTCAACCGGTTTGATCGCGAGCGGAAACAGTTTACCCGTTTTGTCCACGACCCAAAGAATCCTCAAAGTCTGAGTAACAATGTAGTTCGGGAAATCTATGAAGACCGCTCCGGCACGCTCTGGATTGGGACAGGCGACGGCGTGAACCGGCTCGATTACGGGCAACAGCAATTTGCCCATATTGTACATGATCCTGAGAATCCAAACAGTTTGAGCCATAAAAACGTCTTGTCAATCCATGAAGATCGCTCCGGTACGCTCTGGGTTGGAACAGCAGGCGGACTCAACAAGCTTGATCGTGACACCGGCAAATTTCACCATTTTGTTCACGACCCGGAGAACCCACAGAGTCTGAGTCATAATGTTGTCAGGTCAATTCATGAAGACCGCTTCGGCAAGCTCTGGGTTGGGACGGTCGGCGGCGGCCTCAACCGGTTTGACCCTGAGCGGGAGCAGTTTGTCCGTTTTATCCACGACCCCAAGAATCCCCACAGTCTGAGTGATAATAATGTTACATCAATTCTTGAAGATCGGAGTGGTACGCTCTGGATAGGAACCGATCTCGGCCTCAATCGGTTTGACCGCAAGCAGGAGCGCTTTACCCATTTTTTCAACGACTCCGAGAACCCACATAGCCTTAGCTCCAATAGCGTCCGGTCAATACATACAGGTCCGTCCGGCAGGCTCTGGATAGCGACGGGGCAAAGGGGTTCCGATGCGACGAGCTTTGGCGGCATCAACCTGTATGATCCAGAGCGCGAGCAGTTCATCCGTTTTGTCCATGATCCCAATAACCCGCGCAGTCTGAGCTTTGATTGGGTCGGCGTGGTTTTTGAAGATCGCGCCGGCACGCTTTGGGCCACCACATGGTACGGCGGACTGCATAAGCTTGATCAGGTCACCGGGTTGTTTACCATTTATACGGAGAAAAATGGCCTGTCCAGCAACCATATTGGGAGCATAGTGGAAGACGATCACGGCCGTTTATGGATGACTGCGCTTGGCGGATTGTCGCGCTTTGATCCGCGGAGTGAGACTTTCAAAAACTTCGATGCTGACGACGGGTTGCAGAACAAAGGCTTTAACTGGAACGCCTGTGTTAAAAGCAGAAGCGGTGAGTTGTTTTTCGGTGGCGGGAATGGCATCGACTATTTTCATCCGGACAGTATCAGGGATAATCCTCACGTCCCGCCGGTGGTGATCACCCGCCTTGCGCGCTACAACAGCGGCGATGCCGAGGGAAAACCCATTATTGAGAAAGGCATTTCCGAAAAGCAGCATCTCAAACTCTCTTACGAAGATCGCATTCTTACCTTTGAATTTGCGGCCTTGAACTTTCGCAACTCCTACAAGAACCAATATGCCTACTGGCTGGAAGGCTTTAACGAGGGCTGGATTCAGCTCGGTGCCAAACACGACGTCACCTTCACCGATCTCGACCCTGGCGAATACACCTTGCGCGTGAAAGGCTCCAACAACGACGGCGTGTGGAACGAAGAAGGCGCGTCGCTGAAAATCACCATCACCCCGCCGTGGTGGAAAACGTGGTGGGCATATACGCTTTATGGGCTGATGTTTGCCGGCGCGGTTTTCGGTTACATTCACTACAGAACGCAAGCGCAAGTGAAAGAGCTGGCGCGCGAACGCAAGGTCAACGAGCGTCTGCGGCAAGTCGATAAGCTCAAAGATGATTTTCTCGCCAACACCTCCCACGAGTTGCGCACGCCGCTGCAAGGCATCATCGGCTTGGCGGAATCTTCAGTCGCTGATACCAGTATCAAGCTTCCCGAAAGGATGCGGCTTAACCTGGGCATGATCATCGCCAGCGGCAAGCGCCTCGCGAGCCTGGTCAACGACATTCTCGATTTCTCCAAGCTCAAAACCCACCATCTCGACATCCAAAAGAAACCCATTGACATCCGCGTGCTGGTGGAATTGGTGCTGAAATTCAGCGAGCCGCTGTTGGTGAGCAAAAGTCTCCTTTTGAAAAACGAGATACCACCAGACATTCCGCTAGTGGAAGGCGATGAGAACCGCTTGCAGCAGATTCTGCACAATCTCGTCGGCAACGCGATCAAATTCACCCAATCCGGTGAAGTGAAAATTTCGGCGGCGCAAAGCAACGGCATGGTGGAAATTTCGGTGGCCGACACCGGCATCGGCATTTCCAAAGACAAGCAGCAAGACATCTTCAAGTCGTTCGAGCAGGTTGATGCGTCGATTTCTCGCGAATACGGCGGCATCGGTTTGGGGCTGGCGATCACCAAAAGCTTGGTGGAACTGCATGGCGGAAAAATTTTGGTGGAGTCCGAAGTCGACAAAGGCTCGGTTTTTACCTTCAGCCTGCCGATTTCAAAAGGAAAACCCGTGAAAACGGAACAGGCCTATATTCCGATCACCGGCCAAACCATCGATCTCGCGCGCGTGCGGCAAGTGGAAGGCATTGCCGCGGAAATGCAAGCGCTGGAGCAGAGCAGTCCGGATGGCGCGTTTCATATTCTGATCGTCGACGACGAGCCGGTCAACCAACAGGTACTGGCGAATCATCTCACCCTCGGCAAATACCGCTTCAGTCAGGCTTACAACGGCGAAGAAGCGCTGCGAGTGATTGACAAAACCAAATTCGATCTCATCTTGCTCGATGTGATGATGCCGCGCATGTCCGGCTATGAAGTGTGCCAGCGCTTGCGGCAAAAATATCTGCCGGCGGAATTGCCGGTGATCATGGTCACGGCCAAAGACCAAGTGCAGGATTTGATCGAAGGTTTGTCGTCCGGCGCGAATGATTATCTCGCCAAGCCTTTTTCCAAAGACGAGCTGCTGGCGCGCATCAAGACGCATTTGAATTTGCTGAAAATCAACACCGCCTTTGGCCGCTTTGTGCCGCGCGAGTTTTTGCACTATCTCGAAAAAGAAAGTGCGGTGGACGTGAAGCTCGGCGATCACACCCAAATGGAGGTGACGATTTTCGTTTCCGATATTCGCGGGTTCACGACGATTTCCGAGAAAATGACACCGGCGGAGAATTTTGCCTTTATCAACGAATACTTCAGCATTGCCAGTCCGACAGTGCGGGAGTATCACGGTTTCGTTGATCCCGCTACGGCGGGACGATGCGATCATGGCGCTGTTCCCGCGCCAAGCCGAAGATGCGGTGAATAATTCGATTGCGACACTGAAACAGTTGCAGGGGTTTAATGCGGAACGCGTAAAACGTAATGCGCCAGCCATTCAGATCGGGGTTGGTTTGCACACCGGCAATCTGATGCTGGGCATTGTCGGCGAGCAGGAGCGCATGCAGGGCGATATTTTCTCCGATGCGGTCAACCTGACCAATCGCAGTGAAATAACGCTGAATAAGCTGACGAATCGCGGCGACTATCACACGCGCTTTCTCGGCAAGGTGCAGGTGAAGGGCAAGGATGTGCCGATTTCGCTGTATGAAGTTTACGACGGCGATGCGGAGCCGATCATCGAATTGAAGCTGAAGACGAAAGCGGATTTTGAGGAAGGGTTGAACGATTATTTCGAGAAAAAATTTGCTGAGGCTTCCGTTTGCTTCACTAAAGTGCTCAAGGTTAATCCGGCTGACAAAACCGCGCGGCTTTATCTCGAACGCTCGGCGCAATTCATGGTGCAGGGCGTGCCGGAGGATTGGGAGGGGGTTGAGGCGGTGGAGCAAAAATAAGCGTCTTGAAAAACTCTCATGAGGAAATTCTCGGCTCACTGGCAAATACACTGAAAACGCCGGCGTGGCACGGCAAGCGAATTGTCTTGCTGGCGCAGGGGATAACGCTTTTTCAACGCCTGGCATACGGTGAGCAGCGTACGCCCGGTTTCGAGCGGCTTTTCGAGAAAATCGAAGGCGCCGAGCTTGGTGGCTTCCTCAGCTTCTGTAATTGGTTGGAGTATATTTCTCCCGCTGGGCTTCTTCGCTGTAGTTCATGATGTCAAGCACTCATTGATTTGCTATGATCAGCCAATAATGAGGAGAGTTCCATTACAAGTCTACCGGCAACTCTCCATCGTATCCTCGATCAAATAATCCACCACCGCTTTCAAATCGTGCCCGCTCTCTTCGTAGACCTCCAATTGCCGGTCGGCGCTGGTGCCGTGCTCGAGAATGTGGTGGATGTAGTTTATCTCCTGGCGGCTGCCCAGCTCGTCCACGGCTTCATCAATAAAGCGAATGTACTCGTACATCAAGTCGCGATATGGGACTTCTTCCTGCTTGCCGAAATCGATGAGTTTGCCTTTGATGCCGTAACGAGCAGCGCGCCACTTGTTTTCTTCGATGAGCGTGGGCCGGTAAATGTTGAAGCTCAGATTGCGCTTGCGCAGGTTATACAGCGTCACGACGGTCGCCTGAATCAGCGCGGCAATGGCAATGGTCTCATCCAACCGCGTCGGGAGATCGCAAATGCGCACTTCGATAGTGTTGAAAAAAGCGTGCGGGCGAATATCCCACCAAATTTTCTTGCCGTTGTCGATGCAATTGGTTTTGATCAACGTTTGCACGAAGTTCTCAAAATCGGCCCAGGACGTGAAGAAGTCGGGAATGCCGGTGCGGGGGAAGCGTTTGAAGATGCTGGCGCGCACCGATTTGTGCCCGGTGTTGCGGCCGAGCCAGAACGGTGAGCTGGTGGAGAGCGCCAGAATATGCGGCAGAAAATAGCGCATTTGGTTCATCAGCGCGATGGCGGTTTCGCGGTCTTCGATGCCGATGTGGACGTGCAAGCCGAAGATCAAGTTGGCGCGCGCAATGTCGCCCATTTCGTCCACGATCATTTTGTAGCGATCGTGCTCCATAATCTCCTGCGAGCGCCAATCCGAGAACGGATGCGTGCCGGCGCCGACGATGTGCAGGCCGCTTTTTTGCGCAAGCTGGCAGATCCCTTGGCGCAGCTCCAAGACGCTCTTGCGCGCTTCTTTAATATTGGCGCAGATGCCGGTGCCGACTTCGACGACGGATTTATGCATCTCCGGCTTGATGTGCTCTTGCAGCAGAATCTTGCCTTCATCGAGCATTTGCGAAACGTGGGAGCGCAATTCGCGCGTGACCGGGTCGACGATTTGAAACTCTTCTTCGATACCGATGGTGAATTTTTCTTTCATGATGGGTGGATTCCTCCTGAGCGAATGACGTCAGTTTTTTTACAATGATTGCTTTTCAGACCATGGCCTTTCTAAGCTTCTTTCTCAGGTTTTTGATCCGGACTCGGACCGCCTTCAATTGTTTATGGTCATGCGCGGCGATGGCCTTGTCCCGTTCTTGCTTCAACGCTCTGATATTGAGCTTGATGCCCGTCTTATCGACGCCTTTGACCTCGTGATGCTCGTGGGCGGCAATGCCCAGCGCGGCGCAGATCGCTTTCAGTAAATGATCTTTGTTCAACTGGGTGTATCCTTGCACGGCCTCATGCTGAATGCCGGCAGCGATGTCTCTAAGCTCAGCCAACGTCTTGTGCTTAAGCTCGTGAAATGTGTAAACCATGATTTGATCCTCTCCTTAGTTCGAGATGGTTAAGCCAGTTACAAGTGAAATCTTTGTCGCAGACAACGCGCCACGCGGTGCAAAAAGAAGCAAAAACTTATCCGCCGAGAAACGCCGAAGACGCCGAGATTCGCCGAAAAAATTTCGGCGACACTCGGTGATTTCGGCGAAGTTCGGCGGATAAACATTTTCCTGTGCGGTCTCGCTGTGTCCGTAGGGCTACGATTACGATTTCGGCGAGATCAGAAACGTCGAGGTCGAGCCGCCGCCAGCGGTGACGTTGGCTAACGAGGAGGCCGATAGCCGCGTCAACACGCCGCCGACAACGGGGCCGAAAACGTAGGGATCAAGATCCACCACCAATTCCGCGAACTGCAAGTCCCGCAAGGCGGGATCATAATACGGAAACTTTTCCCTGGCAATCGGCACTTTTTCCTGCACGACGTAAAAATCATCCAGCGCCGCTTTGATCAGCGTCTCCCATTGCGCGGACGGGGTTTCCCAGCCCAGCGCCACGCCTTTGCCACCATACTCGTCGTTGGGCTTGATCACAAAATCGTCTTTGTGCTGCGCGATGTAATCACAAAGATCGATGCGCTGGCCGCGATAAATCGTCGTACTCTGCTCAATCCGGCGCGTCCAGGGAATGTGCGCGCGAATGATCTGTTGTTCCTCCTCATTGAACAGATGCTGATGGCTTTCGTGCGTGAGCAGGGCGAAGAGCGATTTTTTGTGGACGAGCTTGGCGCGGAAAGGATTGATCAGGCAAACGTCGCGGTTTTTGACGGCGTTGTACATGGCCTGCACTTCGTCGAGCTTCTCGATAAACTCGTTGGTGACGACGCGCTTGTAAATCAAATCGATCTCAAAATCGCCGGCACGCAAAACCCCTCTCCCGCTTTTGTCGTGGGAATATTCCAGCTCACGCGGATCAGCCAACACCGTTCCGAGCCCCTGGCTCTCAAAATATTCCTGCATCAGCTCGAACTCCGGCCAAGTGGAGACGCCACGCCAGTCGATAATCCCGATCTGCGGCATCTTTCGGCCGCTTTTGTTGCCTTGCCATTCTTTGTAAGTGTCGAGCAGCTCGCGAAGCAGAATGGCGCGAACGGCAAAGGGCCGGACATTGAAGCGCTGGCGGAACTCAACCATGAACGGCAAACGCAGGTAGATGTCCGACATCACGTCGTTGTAGGCGATGCCGGCGGGCGTGTCGGCATTAAGCTCGACGAATTTCAGCGTAAGGCCTTCCGGCGACTCGGTCATGAACGAATCCCAGCGCGAAGTGATCGAGAGTCGTGAGAACCCGGGATCGATCTCGCAAAGCAGGCGTTCGCCTTCGCTCAAACCGACTTGCGCCATAAAATCAGGCCGCGCGAAAATCACCTCTTTCACTTTGACCACAGCCTCGCGCAAGACGCGACAGGCCGCTTTAATCAGATCGAGCTGCGCCGGGGTGACAAATTTCGGGCGCAGAAACGTGGAGAGTGGCCGCTCCCCATAACAAGCTTTATGCTCGCGCAGCTCATTAATGAAGTGGGCGCTCACCTCCGCCAAAGCTGAAGTGTCCATTTTCGACACCAGCTCGTGATAATACTGAATCGCTGGCTCGTTCATGGCAACATACACCTACGTTTAAAAATTTGTTGCAGTTCTCATTTCGTTGCGGTTCCCGGTTCGTTGCAAAACCAAAAGTTATTTACTAACGAGAATTACGCTCTCATTGTTGCCCGCCGCCGATGAAAGCCGACCACGCATATTCCTTCGGCGATTTTTCCGGCAGTTGGGCGCGCTCGATGGCCAGATTCGCCATGGCTTCAACCAGCCACTCGAAGTTCGTCGGGCCGACTGAATTGACGTCGCCGTCCGGCGCCGGGTTGCAATAATCAATCGCATACGGAATGCCGTCACGCACCGCAAACTCCGAGGTGTTCAAATCGTAGCCGAGCGCTTTGTTGATTTTAACGCAATACTCGGTAATGCGGTCGCGCAACCCCGGATCGATGGGGCCTTCGTCCGCGCCGTATTGCCCGCCGAGATAAGGCTTGCTCGGATCATAAGGCATAATGCGCACTTTCTTGCGACCGACAGTATAACAACGATAATAGGCGGTGAAAATGATGCCTTCCTGCAGCACCATGGCCAAATCACCGGTTTGGTGATAAGCGCGGAAGAATTCATCCGGATTATTCACTTTGTAAACATGTTTCCAGCCGCCGCCGCTGTGCGGTTTCAAAAAGGCGGGAAAGCCGACGTAGTTGAAAATCTTGTCCCAATTGATCGGATAAACGAGATTGCGCATGGACTCGGCAGAGGTGTTGGGCGGATGGGCGAAGTGCGGCAGCAGCACCGTTTTCGGCACCGGAATGCCGATCTTTGCAGCTAAAGCATAATTGAAAAACTTTTCGTCGGCGCTCCACCAGAACGGATTGTTGATAACCTCCGTTCCGGAGAGCATGGCATTTTTTAGATAGGCGCGAAAAAAAGGAATTTCATGGGAAATCCGGTCGACGATCACCCTGTACCCGGAAGGCTCCGCCATGCGCACTCCTTCCAGCATGATGAACTCAGCGGCAATTCCCAGCTTATGTTGCTGACTTTTTTGGTTGATCCGGTCAATGAGCGCCTCGGGAAAAGACATTTCCTGGCCGCGCAGGACACCGATTTTCATAGGAATGGCCTCTCTTTTTAAATTCGTTGGTCTTGATTTTGAGCCTTGCAAATATAACAAAAAATTATGCAAAAGGGAAGGGAAAATTTTAGTTGGCCCTCTGCTAAAAATGGCATTGCAGGTATATAGCTGTTTAGATCATTTAAGACTGTTAATGGAGCGTAATTATGTCAATATGGGCATTGCCAACCACACTACAAGCACGCATCAATGGCTGGTTGGACGGCGCCAAAGAGAGGCCGGCCCAAAGCGGGCAAAGCATCTCTTATTATTTAACGAAAAGCTTGAGCCACCGCCACGGCAGCAACAGCCATTGGCACGAAGTGTTGTGCGCCACCGATTTCGAGCAACGGATTTGCAAAATGGCAGACCGCGCCATCCGCAAAGCTTATGAAAAATGGCAGTCGCTTGACGCCAAGCTCATTGGCGAGCAAAAAACCTGGGAAGAAAAGCTCAGGCAGACGGAAGAAAATTATCTGATCCGCAAGCGCCAGCTGGATCGGGACGCCACTTTCGATTCGACGCCGTGGTGGTATTTCCCCATGATCTTCATCTTCGGCATTGCGGAGCTGGCAATGAACGCCCAGGTCTTCGATATTTTCGGCTCGGCGCGGTTTGAGACCATCATCATGGCGCTCATCCTGTCGTTCGCGATTCCGATATCCGGGCATTTCTGGGGCCGGTTTCTTCGCGAGGATGAAAAAGAAAAGCCGCTCATCTTTCTTTCCATCGGTTGCCTCGCCGTGATTGTCTTTTCATTATATTCACTCGCGGCGGTGCGCAACAGCTATTTCAAGAGCATCGTGTCGTCTGACGCCGAGACCGTATTCAACGCCTGGCTGTTTTTTCTCTCCTTGAATTTTCTGGTTTTTCTCATTTCGATCTATGCCTCGTGGTATGCGCACGAGCGCGATTTCAAGCTATTTAAATTCAAGCGAGACTTTATGGCGGCGCTGTCGCATATCAACAAGCTCGGCAGCCGGCGCAACGCGTTCAAGTCTTCCTGCCACAATCATATTTTTCGCCTCCGTGATGCGGCGCACGAGAAGATCAGCATTTACCGCCAGCACAATTTGCGCAAGCGCGGTGACGACCGCCGGCCGCAAGCCTTCGAATCGCTGCCGGACATTTTGATTCCGGAGTTTGAGGAGGAGGGTTTCGCCACCAACGGCAAGCCGAAATCGGCCTATTTGTTGACTGATTAGGCGGATTCGTTAACCAAACTCACAAAAAATCTTGACAGTTTAAACCGCCAACGGAATGAAGACCAATTGATGCCCACGGCCTTAGGTCATTGGTTCACGAAAGTTAGAAAAAAATTCTAACTTTTTTGTGCCCAACGGATAGATGAACCCAACTGTAAAAGCCTTATCCGTTGGGTTCATCTATCC
>JAKEEU010000412.1 GCA_022616415.1 Candidatus Zhuqueibacterota bacterium
GGATGCGGTCGTGTTAATCCAGGGTGAAAGCGGCACCGGCAAAGAGCTGGTGGCGCGAGCTCTGGATTACAACAGCAGCCGCAAAGACAAGCCCTACGTGCCGATCAACTGCGGCGCCCTTCCCGAAAATCTGCTGGAATCCGAGCTGTTCGGTCACGTGCGCGGCGCATTCACGGGCGCCATCAGGGAAAAAGCCGGCTGGTTTGAGCGCAGCGCCGGAAGCACGATTTTTCTGGACGAGGTCAATGAAATGACCCCGGCGCTTCAGGTCAAGCTTTTTCGGGTGTTGGAAAGCGGCGAATACTCCAAGGTCGGCGACACGCAAATTCGCCGTTGCGACGTTCGGGTGGTGGCCGCCGCCAGCAAGGACCTGCAAAAGCTTGTGAAAGCAGGCGAGTTTCGAGCAGAGTTATATTATCGGCTCAATGTGATCGAGATCGCGCTTCCACCGCTGAGAGACCGCAAAGGGGATCTCCCGTTCTTGGTCCAACATTTCTTGCAATACTTTGCCGGCAAGTATCACAAAGAGAGCTTGCGTCTGTCGCCCGATGCCGAAGCTATGCTATGGGCTTATGATTTTCCAGGCAACGTTCGCGAATTGGAGCACATCATCCAACGGGCTGCGCTATTGGCCGAAGCCGAGTTTATCGAACCCTGCCATTTTCCCGCCACCTTGCTCGCTTCGGGGACCATTGCTCCAAGTAAAGATAATCCGTCGATTTTTAAGATTGCCAAACGCCAGGCCATCGAGAAATTCGAGCGTGAATATCTCATGAATTGCCTGAGAGCCGCAAGGGGAAACATCAGCCAGGCGGCGCAGACGGCAGGAATTGATTTCAAGAACTTTCATTTAAAAATAAACAAGTATGGAATTGATGCGCACGCTTTCAAAATAAAAGAATAAGTTGTGGCGTTTTTGCCCGAACTCTGGTAAAACCACCCGAACCGCTTTGGGGGCCGCGATCCATGCCGTTGCGCTCCCGTGATCTTCCGGTATTAAGAATCAGCCCCTTAGGCA
>JAKEEU010000044.1 GCA_022616415.1 Candidatus Zhuqueibacterota bacterium
ATCTGTAACTATTCAGCCATCCCCACGCATGTCATTCTGGAAGAATCTTTTTTCGCACTAGCACTGTACTCGAAATGAAAAAAGATTCCTACGGAATGACAGCCCCTTTTTGTACCTGAATAGCTCGACAATGTTAAGTTGATTTTTGGAAATTCATGAACTCACCCCCCGGCCCCCTTTCTTAAGAAGAGAGGGGGAGAGTATTGGGTAAAAACAAAGAAATTTGAGTCTAAAGTGACCCTGAAAACCCCCTTCTCTTTCCAAGAGAAGGGGGCAGGGGGATGAGTTCAAAGGCCACCAACCACAAAGTCGCTTCTTTTTTAACTTAACATTGTCAAGATAGTTACGGTGATCTAAGTTCTCTACTTGTTGCTCCTTTCCAGCAGTCGATTGTACTTTTTTAGCACCTGCTTGAGCGGCTTGTGCGGAATCGCCATCACCTTGTGATTATCCACGCCGGCCATCGTCTCTGCCCCAATCATCGCGTTGATAATCGCTTCTTCGGTCGCTTGTATGGTTGCGGCGAAAAGCGGGTTCATCCGATCGTTGGGCAGCATGTCCAGCTTCGCAATGCCCTCGGGTTTCGCCCCCTCTGGATTTGCAGTAGAAAACGCGATGAAAATATCACCCGACCCGTTGCCGGAAGTGCTGCCGTTTCTCGCCAGCCCCATCGACACGCGGCGCGCCAGGCGTTTCAATTGATGCGGCAACAACGGCGCATCCGTGGCCACCACGACGATGATCGAGCCAACGTCATCGCGCTGCAAAACTTCGTCGGTCAACTCCAACCCCACCGGAACGCCGGCAATGCGTAGTTGCTGCCGGCCGCCGTGATTGCATTGCGCCAGCACGCCAACAACGTACCCGCCGGATTTTTCATCCAGCTTTCGCGATGAGGTACCGATGCCGCCTTTGAAGCCGTGGCAAATCATGCCGGTGCCGCCGCCAGCATTCCCTTCTGCCACCGGCCCTGATTTGGCATTATCGAGCGCCGCAAAAACATGCTCCGGCTTGACGTGGAAGCCGTTGATGTCATTCAGCCAGCCGTCATAGGTTTCCGCCACCACGGGCAAGGCCCACGGCTGAAACATCAGGCCGTGTTTGACGCGCCACGCAATCACCGCATCGCGCACGACACCGACGCTGTGCGTGTTGGTGATCGTGACCGGGCCTTCGAGAAATCCGGATTCTTCCACCCACGTGGTTCCGGTCATCTCGCCATTGCCATTGAGCGAGAACCAGCCGGCGAAAACCTGATCTTTGGAATTTTTGCCGCGCGGCAGAATGGCGGTAACGCCGGTGCGTACCGGCTTTTGTTGATTTGCATCGGAAATTAATGTTGTGTGGCCGACTTCGACTCCTTTCACATCGGTGATCGCATTGAGCGGGCCGGGCGTTCCTTCAAACGGAATGCCGAGATCGCGAGCGCGCGGTTTGGTTTGCGCGGAAGCGTTCTGAGACAGAATGAGCAGCAGAAGAAAGCCCCGCAAAATCAAGCTGAGACAATTTGTTTTCATCGTTTTTCTCCTGGCGATTCTGTAACTAAAAATAAGTTTCAAAAAATTGCCCCAACGGAAAGAAACGCAACGGATGAAGGATTTTTGGATAAACTTGAATGCTACCCTTCTTTGCTTTATTGGCACATTTTTTATCCGTTGTCCCGCCTGCGGCGGGATTTCTATCCGTTGGGAAGTTTTGTAAAAATGGCACGTCTTTTTTCACTGCTGAAGCTTTTTCAACATCACCACCGCATTCGTATTCTTCGGATTCAGCTCCAACGACTTCTTATAATTCTCGATGGCAAGCTCCTTGTCGCCGTTCATCATATAACCCTCGCCCAAACTGTCGTAGGTATTCGATGATTGTGGGTGGAGCTCGACATTCAATTTAAATACTGCAATCGCCGCGGCATACTTTTTCTGTCGCAACAACTCATAGCCCAAACCGTTGATCCGGCCTTCATCCACCGCAACGTTGTTCGGCTGCTCTTGCTTGATTTGGCGATATGCTTCCACCGCGACATCGAAATGTCCGGCGAGCAAGTGGTCATACGGAATCTTGAAATCCTGCGCAAGGCGCGGCGCCAGCGAAGGGCTGCTCTGAGAGCTGATCTTTACCGTGTCAATTTTTCCATTCATGTTTTTCAAAAAGCTGTATTGAATGGGCGCATCTTTGCGGATGAAAACATTTTCGGCGATCGGGAAAAGCTCGATCTTGAGTGATTGCGTCGGTTCGGCAAAGAGTTTGTCGTTCTCTTTGGTGACGTTGAGCACGCGATCCGGATTGACCAAATAGCGTCCAACGTAGTTAACCAGCAGTTTTGAATCCACGGCGACAATTTCATACGGCTCCGGCAAGTAATCATCCCACTGATACGCTTTGGCGATGCTGCGAAGAATTTCGTTCATGATCTGCCCGTTATCGGAATTAACCATGACCACCGCGCCATAGCCTTTCGTTTTGTGCGCCATCAACTGCGCGCGAAAGCCCTCGTCGGCGCCGCCGTGCTGGAAGTAGATCGTGTTGCCCTTTTTGTCAATGAAGAACCCGAACGCCACAAAGTCTTCGATGAATGGCGTGAGCATTTTTTCTGTCATCGCTTGCGAAAGAACTTTGTTGGATTTGCCCTGCAACGACAATTGCATCTCAATGGCGAATTTTGCCAGGTCGATGGGCGTCGTCCATAGTCCGGCCGCGGCCATTTCCGGATAAATGTGGCGCTTCCCCTCCACCTCGCTGCCGTCGCCGCGATAACCGGCCGCCGCGCGTTTCAGCCAATCCGGCGGCAGCGGCTGCTCATACGTGCTGTTCGTCATTTCCAACGGCGCCAACACGGTTTCTTTGGCAATTTGCGGAAACGGCTTTTTCTCGATGTCCATCACCGCCAATTGCATAATGGTGGTGCCGCCACCGGCATAGCGAAATTTAGTTCCGGGTTCCATGTCTACGCGCACCGCTGCTGTATTGGCGGGCGAAACACCATCCAACACTTGTGGCAGCGTCGGCAGCGTTTCGCCCACGGCATAGCCGGGAAAACCATGCACGGTAAGGCCTCCGGTATGGCTGAGAATATTGGCGAGCGTCACTTTCTTGTTCGCGGTAAACTCATTATCCGGCAGTTTCCACGAAGTCAATTTGTTGTTGATGTTCTCATCAAGCGAGAGTCTCCCCTTCTCGACTTTTTTCAGCGCCACCATTGCCGCCACCGGCTTGCTGATCGATCCGGCTTGAAAAAGGGTTTCCAAAGCAACCGGCTCTTTCGTCGCAGTATCTCTCAACCCATAAGCTTTTGACCAGGCGATTTTGAAATTTTCGATGACGGCGATGCTGACGCCGGGAACTTTATAATGCTGCATCCGCTCTTGCATCGTCCAGGTTGGATCACCTTTGACCAGTACCGCCGGCAACAATCCAGTTTCAACGCGCTGGATTCGGGACTCGAGATCGGACTGTCCATAGAGCGCAAATGCAACAACAAGCAAGCAGCAAAACACTCGTCGAAATGTTGCTTCCATCATTGCCTCCTTAAAATTGGTTCTTTGTATTAAGATAACAAACGAAGCCCATAAGTCAAACAAAAGTTTATTTACTTGCCTCTTTTGATTTTTTTTTGTATGCTAATATCGTTCTTCCTACGTTCGTCAACCTACGTGGGAAATCGGTGAAATGTTGAGCAGAAGGCTGTGCCAAGATTGCGATGAATTGATTGAGGTTGGCAGCATGTATTCTCAAGCACTTATACATTTACAACAAATACTCGGGCCCGAAGCTGCTTTTCGCGACGGGCAATGGGAAGCGATTGATGCCGTTGTGAGCAAAATTCAGCGCTTGCTTGTTGTGCAGCGCACCGGATGGGGCAAGAGTCTCGTCTATTTTCTTGCCACTCGCTTGCTTCGCAACCAGGGCAAGGGACCGAGTTTGCTGATCAGCCCATTGCTCGCATTGATGCGCAATCAGATTCTCATGGCCGAGAAGATCGGCGTTCGCGCCGCCACGATCAACAGTGCTAACGTCAGCGAATGGCAGGACGTGGAAGCTCGCCTCTTGCAAGACGACGTGGACATTCTCTTGATCTCGCCGGAACGCTTGAATAGCGAGCGTTTTCTCGAAAAAGTTTTGCCGGCGATGCAGCATCGTATCGGCCTTTTCGTTGTCGACGAAGTTCATTGCATTTCGGATTGGGGCCATGATTTTCGGCCAGACTATCAACGCATTGTGCGCATCGTCAAGCTGTTGCCAAAGAATGTGCCGGTCGTTGGTGTGACCGCGACGGCGAATGATCGAGTTGTCCAAGATGTGATCGCACAACTCGGCAGCGATTTGCAAATTAGTCGCGGCCCTCTGATGCGCGAAGGCTTGCGCCTGCGCAATATCGTGCTTGCCGATCAAGCCGAACGCTTGGCGTGGCTGGCAGAGAATCTACCCAAATTTAAGGGGAACGGAATCATTTATTGCCTGACCGTAGCCGATAGCAACCGCGTGGCGCGTTGGCTGCAGCAACAAGGGATCGATGTGCGACCATATAATGCCGATATGAATAATGAGGAACGCATCGCTTGCGAAGAGGCGTTGCTCAACAACCAGGTTAAAGCGCTCTCGGCGACCGTCGCGCTCGGCATGGGCTTCGACAAGCCTGATCTCTCTTTTGTCATTCACTTTCAGCGGCCTGGCAACGTGGTAGCATATTACCAGCAAGTGGGTCGCGCCGGCCGCGCGTTGAAAGCTTCGGTAGGGATTTTGTTGGCGGGCCGCGAAGACGACGAAATTCAGGAATATTTCATTGAAAGCGCTTTTCCCCCACCCGACGTGATGGAGGTGGTATTGAACGCGCTGGCGAATTCGAACGGACTCACCATCGCAGATTTGCAAAGGCGCATCAACTGCTCATATGCAACGCTCGAAAAAGCCCTGAAACTGCTGATGATTGAAAGCGCCGTCAACAAGGAGAAAACCATTTATCATCGCACGCTCAATCCCTGGCAAGCCAACTATGCGCGCTACGAGGCAGTAACGCAAGTGCGCCGGCAAGAGCTGGAAAAAATGCGGGAATACGTTCACACCAAAGAGTGTCTGATGGCGTTTCTGGCTCGCCAGCTCTCCGACCACTTTGCCCGCGCTTGCGGGTGTTGCAGCAATTGCAGCACACCCTCCCTGCCGGGCAAAGTTATCAATCCACAGATTACGCTGGAAGCGATCAAGTTTTTGCGACGAGACCATCAAATCATTCTGCCGCGCAAGCAATGGCCGGGTCCAATTCAGCCTGGTGAAAAACGCACTATTCCCGAAGAATGGCAAAATCGTGAAGGCCGGGCGCTGTGCATTTACGGTGATGCCGGATGGGGGCGGTTGGTGGCGCAAGGCAAGTATCGCGATCATCATTTTAGTGACGAGCTCGTAACTGCAGCGGCACATTTGATCATGCACGACTGGCGGCCCGATCCGTTTCCGCGTTTTGTGGTCGCAGTGCCTTCTTTACGAACGGATTTGGTCAGGAATTTTGCGGAGCGGTTGGCCAAAGTTTTGGCAATTCCATTCGTTTCCATTATCGCAAAGAGCAAAGAAACGCGGCCACAAAAAGAAATGGCCAACAGCGCGCAACAAGTGCAAAACATTGTTTCGGCTTTTAGCATGACTGGGACCGCGCCAGCCGGGCCGTGTTTGTTGGTCGATGACATTTTTGATTCACGCTGGACTCTGACCGTTGCCGGATTTCTTATCGCGCAGCATGGCGGCCGGCCGGTTTATCCGTTCGCGCTTGCCAAAGCCGCTGCTCGCAGAACGATGGAGTGATACAAAAAATATAATCGACCGGTCGCTGAGATGACGTACATTTAAAAACAATTTAGTTTCAGCGACCGGTCAATGAATTTCTTAAAAGTTTGAAATGAACGATATGAAATTAACCGATGATGCACATGCGCTTGTCATGGCCTGCTCTTATGTCGGGCTTGACCCCAAAGCAGAACTGGTTCCTTTGACGCTGAAGGAATGGAATGCCCTGGCGCCAAAAATTTTTCAATCTTCGCTTAAAACGCCGGGCGGAATGTTGGGTCTTTCCGCTGAAGCATTGCAAAGTGAGCTCGCGCTTTCACTCGCAGAAGCACAGCGCTTGGCGGCTTTGTTGGATCGCGGCGGCGCGGTGGGATTCGAGCTCGAAAGCATGATGAATGCCGGCATTCGCCTGGTGACACGCGCCGACGGACATTATCCGCAGCGGTTGAAAGAAAAACTGAAAACATCGGCGCCGGCGGTTTTGTTTTATGCCGGCGAACTGACGCTGGCGCAAAAAGAAGGCGTTGCCATCATCGGATCACGCGCTGTTGACGATGCCGGAAAAGAGTTCACCGCTAAACTCGCCGCTTTGTGCGTTTGCAATCGGATGAATGTTGTCTCCGGCGGCGCCAAAGGCGTCGACATCATCTCCATGCAAACAGCCGTGGAAAACGGCGGCCAGTGTATTGGCGTGATGAGCGATTCCTTGGCAAAAAAAATTCGTGAACGGGAAGCGCGGCAATATATTTTTGAGGAACGCTTGCTCCTGCTCACACCCTTTCATCCCAACACACCTTTTCAAATTGCCAATGCGATGTCGCGCAATAAGGTGATCTATGCGCTTGCCGATTATGCCGTCGTGGTCGCAAGCGATTTTGAGACTGGCGGAACCTGGGCAGGCGCAACAGAAAATTTGCGCAAGGGCTATGCGCCGCTATTTGTGCGCAGCGACCACGGCGCGCCGAAAGGAAATCTGGCGCTGCTGGAAAAAAACGTGGCGGCGCTGACAACTGCGGAAATCGAGCCGGCTGAGATTGATTTGAGAGAATTGTTTGGACGAAAAATGCCACAAACACAAAAAGCTGAAAAATCTCCTTCCCCACAAATGGGTTTATTCTGAACCTCCTTTTATTTGATGGACACGCGTTGGCCACGCAGCGCCATCTGCCCCCGCCGCGAGTAATCAATCGACTGTCCCAAAATCCGCGCCGCCTCTTGCGGCGCATGAAAGCCGGTTGAATTTTCCGCCTCCACAAAATCCAGCAGAAACTGCGCGCGACGCTGAAAATTTCGCGCTGAGGCCAAATCACCCCCGGTGTTGTTGGCGGCGTGTACCGATTTGATGTCGTCGATCAAATCCACCAGCGCCTCCATCGCGAGATTGCGCAATTCAAAAGTGCGTTCCTGAATCGTCTCCACGCGCGCTTTTAACTCTTGTTCCGGCCAATGATGGCAGGTCTGACAAGCGCGATCGATATTGAGCAGTGGACTGCGCACGTGATGGTCGCTGATCTTCAGCGCGCCCTCGCGTTTGTACGGCATGTGACAATCAGCGCACGCCACCCCCGAGCGCGCGTGAATGCCCTGATTCCACATCTCGAATTCCGGATGCTGCGCCTTGAGCGCCTCCGCTCCGCTCTCCGCGTGCGTCCAATCTTTGAATTTCTGCTCGTCATAATACGCCATGATGCTATCCACCTTCAACCCCTTCGCCCAAGGATATACGAGCCGCTTTTCCGGTCCTTTGAAATAATATTCGACGTGGCATTGGCCGCATACAAACGCGCGCATCTCCTGCCGTGTCGCCATCTTGTTCACGTCGTAATCCTTCACACCCTGCGAAACTTTGAGGCTGCGCATGCCCTCGATAAATCCGGGACGCGTTATGCGAAGCTGCATCGTCTGCGGGTCATGGCAATCGATGCACGCCACCGGATGCGTCACCAATTGGCGCGCTTCGCTGTACGGCATCGGATTCATCTTCTCGAAGCCTTTGATGAGATCGCCGTTGCCGAGCTTCATGTACGGCACGTAAACCGAAGCGTGACAGTGCATGCACGTGCCGGGCTGCTTCGCCACGCGTTGGCGTTCGGTAAAAGTTTGGTCTTCGAGCATGTAGGCATGGCCGCGCTCTTCGCGAAAATCAACCGCAAAAGCATAGCCTGCCCACATCGTCTTCAGGCGCGGGTCTTCCTCCAAACGTGATTGCGCCACGACCGAACGAGGATCGACTTGCGTCGGCGTCCGCGGCAGGGCTTCGCTGCCGCCAAATCGCGTCCGCACTTGATCGACCGTGCGCGTGTAGCCGTCGTATTGCAACGGAAAATTTTTGCCCCAAATCATCGGAGCTTCGGTCGTGTCCGAAAGCGCGACCACGCGGTAAAATGGGTTTCTCGCTTCCACTTTCCGCTCAAAAATATTCACGAGCAGCGCCGCGCCGCCAATGGCCGCCAGCGCAGTGACGAGTGCGGTCACACCAATGATTGTAAACGTGCGGCGGCGAGGGGCGCTGGCCGAAGATGCTTCAGTCATGATGCTTCCTTAAAATAAAGATAATTCGTATAGACTCTTTTATAAATACAGTCATAACCAAACAGGTTTTAAAACCAGATCCCCAACGGATAGATGAATCCAACTGTAAAAAGCTTTTCCGTTGGGTTCATCTATCCGTTGGGGCGGGAAAAATTTTTGTTTTCTGCAAAGACTTGCCTTAAAGAGGTAACTACAAAGCGTCATTCAAAATGCCCAACTTCGCTATGGCAACGAATACACGATAACGCTTCGCGCGCCGGCGCCGCTCCGTCCATCGCCTCGACGATGGCTTGATGGCATTTCCGGCACGCTTGTTCGGCAATTTCGCGATTGTGCGGCTTGATGCGCAACGGGTCCGGAAATTGGCCGGAGGTAAATGCAAACGAATGCCAGAACCCATTCGACGCTTTGGTTGCGTACTTCGCCACAAAGCCGGGCGGCGTGTGGCAGTCGTTGCAAACCGCCACGGCGCGATGGCTCGACTTGATCCAGCCGCTGTAATGCTCGCGCATGACGTGACAGTTCGCGCACGCCGCCGGGTCGTTGGTCAGATACGATCCGCCCTTGGCGTAAATAAATGTATAAGCGCCGAGGCCGGCGGCAAGCCCGAGCGTGATCCCGAGGATCGTTCCGCCAATCACGAACTTTTTGTCAAATCGTTTTTTCATACCCAAAAATTCAGATGAAGCTTTTATTAGTTTTGCCCCCAAATCGTTTTGCCTTTCAATGAACGCTTAAATATATTTTTCGTTGCAGTTCTCTTTTCGTTGCAGAATTATTTTACGTAAGTTGCGAAAAACTTGAGCAACAATTCATTCACCCGCGCCGGCTCCTCGTGCTGCACCCAGTGGCTCGCCTCTTCAATAAAAACCAATTTCCCCTCCTCGCACAAATCGATGCTCGGCTGCGCCAATTCGCGGCCGAGAAAGCGATCCTGCGTGCCCCAGATCAACAAGGTCGGTACGGTCACGCGCTGGCTGGGCACACGTTTCGGCCGGCGGCGCAACGCGGCGCGATACCAATTGAGCATTCCATTTGCCGCGTCGGGCTGCGACCACGCTTTACGATAGCGAGAAATGTCGGCATCGGAAAAAATTCCCTTCCGGCTCGATCCTCGCAGCGCCTGCACCCCGATGCGCCAATTGTCTTTTCGCATTCGCCATTCCGGCAAAAACGGAATTTGAAAAAGCAAAAAGTACCAGCTCTTGTGGCGCTGGGCGCGATTGTGTAACATATTCCATCGCATCACCTTCGGGTGCGGCGCATTGAGAATCACCAATTTCTCCGAACGCTGCGGATATTTGATCGCCGCCCACCATGCGGCAGCCCCGCCCCAATCGTGCCCGACCAAACAGGCTTTTTCTCTTCCCATGGCATCGATCAATCCCAAAATATCGCCGGCAAGCGCGTCGAGATTGTAGGCGGATATTCCCTTCGGCTTGTCGCTCAAATTGTAGCCGCGTTGATCCGGCGCCAGCACGCGATAGCCGGCTTTGGCGAGCGCCTCGATTTGATAGCGCCAGCCATACCAAAATTCCGGAAAGCCGTGCAGCAGAATCACCAACGGGCCATCCGCCGGGCCGGCTTCGACGGCGTGCAAGGTGATGCCGTTGGTTTGGAGATAACGCTGTTTGAGTTGAGAAGTCACGAAATTTTAGTTGCAACGCATGTTTCGATTGTTTAAAATTTTCTCTTGCTTTTTTGGAAAAAAATTTTAACTTTAAAACAAAGAGAGTGAGTAAGGCCTGTACGGTTCCCGAGGTGTTCCCTTCCATAGGTAGGTAACAGAGCCTTGGGGTTGCGCTGTGCAGGGTTCGCTCTCTTTTTTATTTAGGCGGATAGAACTGCTCATAAGCAATTTTCTCCCGAAACACCTCATACCACTGCATATCTCCTGCTTCGTATTTTCGATAGATTCCCCAGGCAAACAAATCCACGGCTTGCAAAGGCTTGTTCTCGTGTGAGAGATCGTGATAGATGGCCAACGGCACTTGAGGCGGAATCCTCAACTCCAAATGCTTGATCAAATATTCATTAAACTCCTGAATCGCCGGTTTGTCCATGCTTCTATCCAAAGCGAGAATGACTTGGGTGGCCGCTTGCTCAAGCGGCAATTCTTTGAGCACCAAATGCGTGATGAAACCATAGACTCGGTTTGGGTTTAGTTGGAGATGATTGATGAACCGCGCTTTATCCAAAATCACCGTGTAGAGGTTAAATGGAATGGCTGCCACTTGACGGTAGAAATACTGCTTGACAGCAAATTCAGTGTTGGTCGCCTTGAGTTCCATAACTTGGCTGGACGCGCGAGGACGTTTTTTTCGAATCTTATTTTGCATGGTCCGGACAATCGCTTTCTCAATGGCCTTTTTTGCCACATTGCCGGCAACTTCCAAAATGGTGATCACAAAGTGCCGCGACGCGCCGGGGCTTCCAATTTGGTGGCCAAGATCGCCTGATTCGTCAAGATAAAGGTAGTGCATAAAACAAAGAGTAAGAATTTTCCTCAAAAAGTCAAGCCCTTTTGCCAAGCGCATTTGCCGGTGTTTGCGGGTATATTTATTTTCAACCTTGATTGAAGCAATGGGAACGCGCCAGCATTGGCGCTTGCTCCCGTCACGCTTGATTTGAACCGCGAACAAAGAACTATGCAAAAACCTAAAATATCTCTGCCACCACCGGCGTTTCTTTTCTTCTTTTTCATCGGTTTTTTCTTCGTTGACTCCTTCGGTCAGTTCAAGCCCCACGTCGCCATTCTCAATCTCGAGGGCCGGGAGATTTCTGAAGACGAGGCCGCCACGCTTACCGATCAATTGCGCGGGCATTTGGTGAATCTCGGCGCGTTTATCGTGCTGGAGCGCGGCAAGATGGAAAACATTCTGAGGGAGCAGGGCTTTCAGCAAAGCGGCTGCACGCTCACCGAATGCGCCGTGCGCGCGGGCCGCATGCTGAACGTGCAAAAGATGGTGGGCGGCAGCATCGGCAGGCTCAACAAGACTTACGCCATCAACATTTCGATGATCGACGTGGAGTCCGGCCGGATTGAAAAATCGTTCAACCGCAATTATGAGGGAGAAATCGACGGCTTGCTGGAAATCTTGCAGGACATTGCGCTTGAGGTGGCCGGGAGGAAGTCCCACAAGCTGGCGGTTTACTCCGCCCCGAAAGGCGCGGAGGTAATGATCAACAACAAAGTCATTGGCAAGGCCCCGCTCGCGCGCAACGTTCCCTCTGGCAGCAGTTTCAAAATTCGGGTCAAATATCCGGGCTACAAAGATTGGGAAAAAAATTTGACGATGACGCGCGACGAAGACCTGAATGTGGAGATGGTGACAAAGTCCAAATCTTCTTCCCGCACATGGCTGTGGGTTGCCGGCGGCGTTGGCGCAGCGGCGATTGGCGCAACGGCATACATTCTGACTTCATCGGATGACGGTGGTGCCAACAAAACCGCAAGCCTGCCGCCGTTTCAATGGCCGCCAAGTGGAAAATAGTTTTTTATCTCATGCCGCCAATTGTGGGATTGAAACAATTCAAGCGCCAATTTGGCGCTGTTCTGAGCGCCAAAGTTTGAATCGAGCCATCGTGGGATTGAAACTTGCTTCATCAAGTGACAGATCGTTGGCAGAAACTCACTTTTGGAGAGCGCCTTCACCTTGGTTGGAAAAGACC
>JAKEEU010000413.1 GCA_022616415.1 Candidatus Zhuqueibacterota bacterium
AAAGAAGTAAGCTGCTCGAAGAGTACCCGTGATAATTTGTCAGAAAACGAAAGTAAATCAAATAACGGTGCAAGATGCCAACAACTTTGCTCATTCTCCTCGCTTGCCTGGTTTTGCTTTATGTGATCACGCTGTTTTACTTCTATCGTGGCTTTCGTTTTTTGAATTACCCTCGCCATGATGGAAATCCACTGCCTACCGTGAGCGTGATCATTCCCGCGCGCAATGAAGCGCACCACATCGATGAACTTTTCAAAAGTTTGAGAAGGCAAAACTATCCTCCCGAGCTTCTTGAATTTTGCATCATCGACGACCGCTCGGATGATGAAACCTTTGCTCGCATCGAAACCGGTGCAAGGGAATTGAAGAACGTGATACCGCTGCGCATCATCGACACCGTTCCGCACGTCGCGCCCAAAAAACGCGCCATTGATCTCGGCATTCGCCGCAGCAGCGGCGAGATCATTTTGGTGACCGACGCCGATTGCCGCCCAGGAGAAAATTGGGTGCGCAGTTTTGCGACGCGCTTCTCGAGCGACGTGGTGATGGTTTGTGGCTATGCGCCGTACCATCCGCGCCGGAGTTTTTTACATAAGCTTTTGGCGCTTGATTTTTTTTCTCTGGCCGCAGTGAGCGCAGCGGGCATCGGCATCGGCGTGCCGCTCACCTGCGCCGGCGGCAATCTGGCTTATCGCCGCCGCGCCTATTATGCCATCGGCGGCTTCGAGAAGATTGCTTCGTTCATCTCCGGCGACGACGATCTGCTCTTGCACGAAATGCATCATCGCCGTGTTGGAAAAATTCTCTATGTGCCAGAGCCTGAGGCCGCCGTGCAAACCGAGCTGCCGCACTCGTGGCGGCAGTTCTTCTGGCAGCGGATTCGTTTCGCATCGAAGAGCAGGCATTATGACCCGAAAATGACCGCGGCTTTGGCCGCAGTTTATTTTATGAACTTATTGCTGGGATGCGGACTTCTCGCTTCGCTGGCGCTGGGGAAATGGCCGTGGCTCGGCGGCATTCTGTTTTTGTGGGCGATAAAAGCTTTGGCAGAATTAATTCTCTTAAAACGCTCCGCTCACCTTTTTGGCGAGCAACAACTGCTTCTTTATCTTCCCTTGGCCAACATCCTGCATCCTTTCTACATCATCCTCT
>JAKEEU010000414.1 GCA_022616415.1 Candidatus Zhuqueibacterota bacterium
CAACGGATAGATGAACCCAACGGATAAGGCTTTTACAGTTGGGTTCATCTATCCGTTGGGCACAAAAAAGTTAGAATTTTTTTCTAACTTTCGTGAACCAAAGGCCTATTTCTTCAACAGCTTGAAAGCATGCGTCCATTGATTCCGCAGAAAGCCTGGGATGCACCAAAGAATGCATAGCGGCTCGATGGCACGCGCAGCCTGGACGCTTCCCATGTCTTCAACTTCAAAGCCGAACAAATCGAGTATTTTGCCTGCTTCCTTTTTGGCGTCCGCCTCGTTGCCGCAAATAAACATGGTCGGCTTGACGCCGCCGAAATCCGGATTAACCATGAAGGCGTTGCCGACACTGTTGAACGCTTTTACGAAGTGCGCCTCAGGGAATGCCGCCTGTAATTGTTCCATGAGAGAGTTCTCGAGTGAGGTAAAATATTTCAGAACACCATGATCCGGCGGCGCCTCGGCAATGGGATTGGTGGTGTCAATAATCGTCTTGCCTTTAAAGTTCGCTGCGCCGGCCATCTTCAACGTCTCTTTGGCGGTCGTGCCTTTTGCTGCCAGCACGATGACGTCGCCGAAGGTGGCGGCCTCGGCGAAGCTGCCAACCTGGCCGCTTTTGCCGGCTTTTTCTTTCCATGCGGAAAGCTTTTCCGGACTGCGCGTTCCGATCGTGACCTCGTAGCCGTGCTTGATGAAGCCGCTGGCTAACGCCCGTCCAACATCTCCGGATCCGAGAATTCCGATCTTCATGTTATCCTCCGTGGTTGATGTTATTATTGCTTGTACATACAAGTTTGGTATATAAGAATTTGCGGTTATCCAGCGTCCTCACCAATTGAGTGTTCCTTTATCAAGCAATTCCATGCTGTCATCCTGGAAGGATCTTTTTTAATCTCGAGCATGGTGCTTGTGTTGAAAAAGATGCTTTCAGCATGACAACTTAAGACAGAAAAATGGAGGACAAAAAATGTTTGCCATCTGCTCCACACCGTCATTGTCAGCTTCCCCGGCATGATGCAAAACGCCATTTTTATGTCTGTCATTTTTCTGTCATTGCTTTTTGTTCAAGCCAATTTAACATCGCCAAGTCAGTTATAAAAATTACATCTCGAGTTTTTTGCTTGCTTTGTAAGCTTCGCCGGTCAATGTTCGGCCTTTGGCTTCACCCAGCAAATCCGAATAGCGCTTGTACAAATTGGCCCAAGCCTCATGAATCTTTTTGTCCAGCTTTCGGCTTTTTATGGTTGGATAGACTTTGGTGAACTTGCCGACGAATTTTCTTTCCAAAAATCCCCGGTGCTCCATCTTTTCGATCAAGCGGGTGACGGTGGAAGCCGTCAACTGCATTTGCGCGCTGATTTGCTTGGGCTGGATGCCAGGTTCGTCATTCACCGCCATCAGCAGAAAGGCATACGAAGGCGCCAGGCCGGTGACAGCGAATTCTTCCTCCGCCATTTTGGTGAGAACTCGCGCCAGGGCGTTGGCAGAATAATATAAGCAATGGCAATACTTTGAATGCTCGTGTTCCATAACGAAGTTCAATATACAAAAATTTGTTTGTACATGCAAGCATTTTAAAAAACGAATCGCGCTCGACCCCTTAAAAAAACCTTGCTTTCTTCGCAAAAGCGCATAAATTAAGATTGCAATTGGATCGGGGCTTCTTCCGGCGCGGACTGCATTTTCCAGTTGCGAATCTCCAAGAAAGGAATTCCTGTAGACGTAACAATTTCCACTAAATGCGCATTCCATAAAATTGGAATGGCGCCGAAATCGTTGGGCAATAGCATTGACCATGATCGGCAAAGTCATCAACAAATATCGCATCGAAAAGATCCTGGGCGAAGGCGGCATGGGTGTCGTTTATCTCGGCTGGGACCTCGAACTCGAGCGTTTAGTGGCGGTGAAGGAAATCAAATCTTCCCTCCCCGGCTATGACAAATATATCGAGCGCCTCAAAAAAGAGGCAAAAGTACTGGCCAGGCTGAATCACCCTAATATCGTCATTCTCTACGATTTGATACAATACCAGAATAACTGGTATATCGTCATGGAATACGTCGAGGGTGTGACGTTGGACAAGAAGGTGGAACAAATCGGCGCATTGCCTCATCAAGAGGCTGCGCCTATTTTCAAGCAGATGCTGGCGGCGGTCGATCATGCTCACCAAGCCGGCATCACGCATCGCGATCTCAAGCCCGGCAACGTGATGATCAAATTTGACGGCCAGGTAAAGGTGATGGACTTTGGCCTGGCCAAAATTCAAACGAGTGCCGGTGCCACGCACTCGACAAAAACCGAGCACACCGGCGGCACGCTGTATTATTTGTCGCCGGAGCAAGTCGAGGGCAAGCCGGTCGACCTTCGCAGTGATATTTACTCGCTCGGCATGGCCTGCTATGAAGCTTTGGCGGGATACATGCCCTTGAAAGAAAAGAAGACCACCGTCGAAATTCTCAACGCCATTTTGCGGGATAATTTCCCACTGCCAACAAAATTCAATGCCGCGGTGCCGAAGGAGTTGAGCAAGATCGTCCGGAAGGCGATCGCGTTGAAGCCGGGGAAGCGTTTCCAGAACGCGGGGGAGATGCTGGCGGAGGTTGAGAAGTTTGAGGCGGAACAGGAAAAAAATGAAGATCCTGCGGCGGTGAAACGGCGGCGGATCAGATTGACGATCGAAATCGTCTGGGGTGTCATCACCATTGCATTGGTTTTGACCCTTATTACAGTATTTGCCGTGCCGGATTTGCCTCTTCGCATTCTAAAATGGGCCGGCATTCTTTCGCCAACCAAAGTGGCTATCTATACCGAACCGGCTGGAGCGAAGATCGAAATAGGAGGAAAGCCCGTTGGTAAAAGTCCGCTGCGCAGCCGCTTCGTTAATGTCGATACAATGCGCGTCTCGATTCAAGAATCGACTTACTTCGGCATCGATACCTCGATCGTGCTGAAAGAGGTGACGGATACCACGCTGATTTTTATATTGAAACCTGCAGCGACCTTCGCGATTGCAGTCGTGCCGGAAAGCGCTGTGGTCATGATCGATGGGAAAATCATTTCACCCGCTGAAAGGGGGCATATTGAGCTGGCAGTGGGTGAGCATGGCCTTCGCATCACCGGCGATGGATACGTAACCATGGATGAAAAAAATTTTCTGCGGCAAGGCCCCAATCCGCCGCAATCGTATACATTAAAGCAGGCAAGGATAGCCGCACTTTCGACACCGGCTTCCAAAGATAAGCAAAAGAATTCAGAAACAAAAGCAGTTCTGGAAGATACTGTGGTTACTGATTCAACGTCATCAAGCTCTGTCGAAACGCCTCCCCGGACAGGCATCTTAACGCTTGCCATCGATCCCCCAAGCGAGGTTTATATTGGCGACTCTTTGGCGGCCAAAACATCGACGCAATACGACTTCACACTTCCCTTTAAAACTTATACCTTCAAAGTTGTTCATCCCACACTGGGAAGATGGGCAGAGACAATTACCATAGGGGAGCAACGCGCTTTTAGAGAAATCGATTTTACTAAAAAATACACTATCACTGTTCTGGCTTTTGATTTGACCGATAAACCGCTGGGGGCAAATATCTATTTAGACGATCGACCCACCGGCCAATATACGCCGGATAATTTGTCGCTCAACTTCGGGCATCATGCAATAGAAGTTCGATTGGAAGGATATGAAATTGACCGGAGGGAATTGAATGTCGAAAAGAACGACAAGCTTATCTTCAAACTCAAACGATTACAATGAAGTTGGCTGCTTGCCCAGGCAAGTGCGTCTTTTTCTCAGGGTCGCGATGCTCGCTTTGATTCTTGGGGCATGGATTGATGCGCTTGCTCAACAGCAATCCAACTGCGATTCGTTACAGGTCGCTTGGCGTTACTATCTTTATGAAGGTGCTTTTGATAAAGCTCTAGCTTTGGTTGCGACTTGTGAGGAGCCGAACGCCCTTGAATTGCGAGCGTTTGTCGCGCTCAAGCACCGGGACAAGGAGCTAGCCGAGGAATTGCTTTGCGAGCTTCTGAAACGCAAACCCGATTATACGCCTGATCTCTCCAAACCATTGCCCGTGTCAAATTTTATCGCTCGGGTGGAGGAACTAAAGCAAAAATGTGCTCCGAAAGAATCCATCATCCAGCCCGAGACGAATGTTTTAGGTTGGCTGGAGATTAATTTGGGAGGAGGAACTTATTTGGGTGGCCCTTACAAGAACTTGCAGTACGAGTACGATAATCCTGTCCTGGCTCATCTTCGAATCGGCCTGAATATCGCCGAGATTGAGTTGCGAACCATCGAGATTATCAACACACTTTCCAATGGCAAAGCCCAACTCCTGACCGGGGCCTTCAAGCTCGGCATCCCCGAAGGATTGCTTGCTCCTGTGTTACCGGGCGTAACGGTAATTGGACGCACGTCGTTCGGTGTTTTGGATGCCGATCAATTGAAAGAAAACAGGAAATATCGCAAGGAAATAGAAAGCCTCGTGCTCTATGTCTCCAAAACGCTGGGATCAGTTCGACTTCACGGCGGTTTGAGTCACATGATTTTGAAAGCGCGTGTTCTAGATGTCCGTGATATGCCGGGCGACTCTTCAGATTCAAAGCATGGCAAAATCTTCGCTGCCTTGCAATGGCAGGTGAACTCCATTACGATGTTTATGGCCGGGTTCGAACCTGTAGCCTTATATAAAGTAGATGACTCGCAACAGCTCCAAGAGGTGGGAACCAGAAATTTGGTGGCGATCGCAGTGAGAGCTTTTCCCTTGCGCTGGCTGGCCATTGAGGTCGGGGGAGGTTATTGGCGAAATCATCCGAGTAAAGACAGATTTCACGTTAAGCTCGGTGCCACGGTTGGCTGGTCTTTGCCCAAGATTTTTCACGAGTTGAGCAAACAGGAAAACGATTAGCGCGAAAGGATTCTTATGTCGAGCTATCGCACCCTCTTCGAAGTCGGCAAATTTCTCTTTGAAATCGGCAAGTCGCTTTTTGCCGAAACCGACCTCGGCAAGCTGCTGCCGCTGGCGATGGACAAAGTCATCGAGCAGACCAAAGCCCAGCGCGGCATGATCATCGTGTATGGCCCGGAGGGTGAGCCGCTGGTTCAGGTCGCGCGCGATCATCATCAAAAAAACATCGAGCAGCCGGAAAAGGAAATCAGCACGACGATCGTGCAACGGGTGCGTGAAAGCGGCCAATATGTCGTCGTCAAGAATGCTCTGGAAGATCCAAGCTTTGACAAAAGTCTGAGCATTCCTCGTTTGCACATCCTTTCCGTGGCCGGCGCGCCGCTGCGCCACGAAGGCGAATTTCTGGGCGTGATTTATATTGATAACCGCGATATTAAGGCGGTCTTTGACGACGAAACCGGAAAGCTGCTCAGCGAGTTTGCCGAGCTGATTTCCGTGGCCGTCAAAAATGCGCTGGAGCGCCGCCGGCTGGAAGCCGAAACCGTCGAGTTGCGCCAACAAATCGAGCGCCGCCGCCAGCTCGAAGAAATGTTGGCCAAGAGCAAGGGTTATGATGAGATTAAGGGGTTGAAGAGTTTGGCCATGTTGGAGGCCTGCAAGCGCATTGAAAATGTGGCCGGCACCGAATCGCCCGTGTTGATTCTCGGAGAGACCGGCACCGGCAAGGATTTGGTCGCGCGAGTGTTGCACCAAAAGAGCAAACGCCATAAACAAGCTTTTGTGCCTTTGAATTGCGCCGCGTTCGTCAATCCGGAACTTTTGATTTCCGAGTTTTTCGGGCATGTCAAAGGCGCTTTTAGCGGCGCCGAAAAAGAAAAAGCCGGTTATTTCGAAGCCGCCGCCGGCGGCACGATTTTCCTTGACGAAATCACGAAATCAAGCTTGAAGTTTCAGATGCTGTTGTTGCGGGTTTTGGAAACCGGCGAATTCAGCCGTCTCGGCGAGACCGTGGTGCGCCGGGCAGACGTGCGCATTATTTCGGCGGCGAACCCGAATTTGCAGCAGCTCATCGAAAAAGGGGACTTTCTCCAGGATCTATATTTCCGTTTAGCGAAGTTTACGATTCAGATTCCACCCTTGCGCGAGCGCCGTGAAGACATTATGGACATCGCGGAATATTTTCTCCAAAAGCTTTCTCAAGAGCATGAGCGCATAGTCAAAGCTTTCGATGAAAAGGCGCGCGCCTTGTTGTTGGCTTATCCTTGGCCCGGCAATGTGCGCGACTTGATGAATGCCGTCAATGACGCCGTAATTTCAGCGGATGGTGAGATCATCGAGATTAAAGATTTGCCCTCGGCGCTTCAACAAGCCGGTCCCTCCGGTGGCGTGGAGATGAAAGAATTCAATTATAATCAAGCAAAAGAAAAGTTTGATCGCGAATTCTTTAGCGCTTTGTTGATCGAGACCCGCGGCAATATTGCAGAAGCGGCGCGGCGCGGCGGCATGGACAAGAGCAATTTGAGCAAAAAGCTGCATCGACTTGGCATTAACGCCAAAGATTTTGAGAAGTAATTTCAGTGGCTGCACGTTTCCAGACCTTTGCCTGCAGTAGTTCTTTTTACCCCGCGGTGGTTTTTGATACCACGATTCCTCTCTTTGCTTCACCATAACCATTCTCCTCATTCTTCCAACCCAGGGATTTCTCCCTCATAAAATCAGTCATTTGTCGCGCGGCTTGGCAGCGCATACCAATCCTGCCGTCATGGCATGTTTGTTGTTTTGATCAATCTCGCAAATGGTTCTGAAATCAAAATCAACTCAATAGCCGGGCAGAACCAATCAACCTTTAAAAGAAGAAAGATCGAGAAATTTGCCGGCGCCATTATTTAGCAAACATTTCTAAACCTGGAGGTTATCATGAAACATTCCCTGTTGTTTTCTGCCGTTTTCGCGTTGACGGTATCGCTTGGCTGTGAGAAGGCCAAAAATCCGACGCAGCCAGAGAAAGAGCAAGTAAATCAGATGCAGGAGGGCTTACACACGAGTCAACTCGCATCTGGCCTTAGCATCACTTACAGTACCACGGGATTTGGACCGGTGACATACTTTTCAGGTGAGGTACAAGAATCGACAGTGACGTTCGCTGGCTTTGGTCCCACCGGAACAACCCTTGAGCCGGGAGCTCCATTTGTAACTCCGACACATGAAGCTTCATTTACCGTCGGCGTTAATGATGGAACGTTCCCCGGGCCGACTGAAACACACACAATAAAAACGATCTTTACGATTAGCTATCTACGCGGCACGAAAACTGTGACTAAAACTGTCACCCTGGAACAAGACGCAACGTTGTTTCAGATTGGCAACGATCAATTTCAGTTTGATCTCGCATCAAGCAAAACAAAGACATTGCACCTGGGTCCCTTAGGATTTCTGGACATTACTGCGAATCCGGCTACTTTCCAGCTTCCGGCAAACTCTAGCGGTGCTGGAGCAATCCTTCAGACCAGGTTTCTATTTTATCACGTGAGGTAGGGTGGTTAAAAGCGATGCGTTGCCCATCGTTCCTGCTCAACAATTGCATCGAGTCGGGCCGCCAACGAAGCGAAGCGTAGTTGGCAGCCGATTAGTCAGGCGTTCCAATACGAGCATTTTATGAAAGGGAAAAGACATGTTCCTCAAACGCTGCTTGAAAGGAGGTTTGCCATGAAGAATCTGCTTTCCCTTCGCGGGAACCGCAAGCCGCAAAGCGCGTTGCTGGGTGTTGCGTTCCTTGCCGTCTTCACGTTGTTGGCGGCCTTTATACTCATCACGGGTTATTTTGTAACGTCATTGCGAGCGTTTCTCAGCGAAGCAATCCTTTGAAAATCAAGAGATTGCTTCGGCAAAAAGCGCCTCGCA
>JAKEEU010000415.1 GCA_022616415.1 Candidatus Zhuqueibacterota bacterium
ATCAACAAAACTCCGCGCCTTTTTCAGCATTATGACGCTCAGGAAGTGGAGGCGCATTACGCGGCCACAGCCGCCGTGGGACAAAAACTTTATCACGATTTGTTGGGATGGCCGGAAATCCAAGCGCGTTTATCACAGACCGAACTGCTCTATATTGTTCCGGATGAATTTCTCTATGAGATACCCTTCGCCACCCTCATGACCAACCGATCCGAGGCGAAAACATTTTTGGTGAATCATAGCGCGGTTTTGACCTTGCCGAGTGCGAGCTTGCTGGCAAATTTGCCTCTTGCCAATGGTACTCTAAATACGCGCCAAACCAAGAAAGTGTTGATCAGCGCGGACGAGCGGTTTCCCGGTGCAGAACACTTTGTTGCGAAGGTCAAATCAATCTTTCCCTTGGCTGAAGAGCTGGCGGTTCCTGATCCTGTATTTACCAAAGACGCGGTTCTAGCGCAATTACAAAAAGATTATCAAATTTACATTTTTCTCGGACATGGACGAGCCAATTCTCAATACCCCGAACGGGGTTATATTGAATTATCGGTCCAGACGCCGAATGCTTCGACAGCTAAGATCATACGGTTGACGGTGGCGGATTTGAAAACCATCAATTGGCTTGGCGCAGAGATGGTGATGCTGGTGGGCTGCGAAACTGCCGGTGGCAAGCTTTATCGCGGCGCCGGCATTTCCGGTTTGCAACAAGAATTTTTTTCCCTTGGCGCAAAAAACGTTGTAGGCAATCTTTGGGAAGTTGACGCCACGCACGCCATCAGCCAAGCCCAAGATTTTCTGACCATGTGGACCACAACTTGGAATCCCGCACGCGCGTTGCAAGTGAGTCAACGTCAAGCCGTGCAGACCCTGCAAGGACAGCGCTATTATTAACAACCGCATCCCTATTTCTGGGGAAGCACGGTATTACTAACCGTCATGCCTCAATAAAATACTCATTCAAACTGGAGGTTTAACATGTCTCATGAAATAAGTCATGTCTGTGGTCAAACCGGACAACCACCTTGTGAAGACGATCCGAAGACGCCCAAAATCGTTTTGCGTTCGCAGGGCTTGTTGGCGCTGGCCTTTGGCTTTGCTCTAGGCCTCACGTTTGTGCTTTTCTTCGGGCTTTTTCGCCTCGTTGGTGCGCCGAGTGGCACGTTGTCAGACTTTGTGGCCGACCTGCGCCTCAATTTGTGGTTGAGCTTTATTTACGGTTTTATCGGCGGGCTGACTATTGCGTTAGTCTACAATCTCCTCGTCGTCCGCCGGATGAGCCTGTTTGGGTTGGAAGGCGGCGCGGACTAATGTCGTACCGCCCTTTTGGGGTGCTGTCGTAGCCCCGCCCCCTTGTGGGGCGCTGTGTCAATCACGCGATTCCGTTTTGGTTTTTGCTCCGAATCCAATTGACATGCGAAACGTTGTGCCAACGAACAAACCTCGGATAGCAAAATCTGCCCACAAGGGGCAGGCACTACCAATGTTGGAAATCGCCGAACACTCGTAGCCCCGCCCCCGTGCCCCGATTTTCCTTTGTAACTCTTTATTGAAAATCGGGGCTTGTGGGGCGCTGTCACAAGCACCGAGCCGATTTCGGTTTCCACTCAAATCGCGTGACGAGGCGAAACGTTGCGCCAACGAACAAACATCACGGTAGCAACATCTGCCCACAAGGGGCAGGGACTACCAATGAAATCGCCAAACACTCGTAGCCCCGCCCCCTTGTGGGGCGCTGTGGCAAGCACGCGATTTCGTTTTAGTTTTTGCGCCGAATCCAATTGACATGCAAATCGTTGTGCGCGATTGCCAAACATTGCGCTGGCAAAATCGCAAACCATCGTAGCCCCGCCCCCTTGTGGGGCGATGTTACGAGCACGATTCCTTTTCGGGTTTGCATCCGAATCAAACCATATTACAAATAATCGCGCTCGTTAATCAAATATCGCGGCAACAACAGTCGCCCACAAGGGGCGGGGACTACAAACACGGAGGATAATTTATGCGCGAACGCCCAAAATGGTTTCCCATGAAACCACGCAACAAACGCCTGCCGCGGGAACTCTACGAACAACCTAATATCGTTTGGTTCTTCACCATCCGTGCTTACTTTTTTCAATCGCCATTCGTGCGCGATGATCTGAATCGCATGGTGATCGATACGCTCCGCGAAACGCGTGAAACCTACCGCTGCAATGTTTTTGTTTATTGCCTCATGCCGGATCATCTCCATCTGTTGACGAGTCCGCGTGAGGCCGGTTCGTCGGTTCTGACTTTCACGGAAAGATTCAAAGGCAAAACCACCAATCTGAGCTGGAAATTGGGTTGGAAAGGCACGCTATGGCAACCCGGCTCGTATGATCATGGCCTGCGCAAAGAAGATGATTTTCGCGAAATTGCCGAATATACTTTGGAGAATCCGGTGCGCAAAGGATTGGCCGATACACCGGAAGAATGGCCATGGGGCGGCATGATGGAACCGTGGCCGGTAGGTTTGTAGCCCCGCCCCCGGTGGGGCGCGATCGTAGCCCCGACCCCTTGTGGGTCGCTGTCACAAGCACCGAGCCTATTTCGATTTTCATCCCAATCGCGTGAACGATGCGAAACGTTGTACTCGTTGAACAAACACCGCGGTAGCAACATCTGCCCACAAGGGGCAGGGACTACCAATGAAATCGCCAAACACTCGTAGCCCCGCCCCCTTGTGGGGCGCTGTCACAAGCACCGAGCCTATTTCGATTTTCATCCCAATCGCGTGACGAGCGAAACGTTGCGCTAACGAACAAACATCACCATAGTAACATCTGCCCACAAGGGGCAGGGACTACCAATGTTAGAAATCGCCAAACAATCGTAGCCCCGCCCCCTTGTGGGGCGATGTTACGAGCACAAATTCGCCTTGGTTTTCTATCCCATTGTGGGATGATGGTGAAACGTCGTTCATCAATGGCCAAATATCGTGGTAACAACAGTCGCCCACAGGGGGCGAGGACTACACATAAAACCCCGCCGCCCCCACCTCGCGCTTCCAATTATCAATCATCCGCCGCGTGCGGCCGAGGAGTTTTTCGAGGCCGCGCCAGGCTTGCTCTTTGGTGCTAAAGATTTTTTCATCGCTGCACCAATTGGCAAGCTGCTCGGACATGGCGACGATGATCTGTTTCGCCAGCGCTTCGCGACGATCCTGCGGGAACAGCGAGCCTTTGCCGTCGAGATACGCCTTCATATACTCGAAGCAATTTTCGCAGGACGCGCCCCACAGCTTGAGCTGGCCGGATTGCAATGCGGCTTCGACTTCGCCGGCGCGCAAAATCTGCTGGCACGTCACGAGCAAATTTTCCATTTCCGTTTGCGCCGCTTTCTCGATCGCGTCCCACATCAGAATTTCCTCGCGGCCGGCAATCTCGCGATAACCCTGCTGAATTTTCTCCGGCAGGTCGCTCAAGCGAATGGCCTCGCCGGGCGTGGTGACGTAGACTTTCTCCACCAGATTTTGCAGCTCGCGAATGTTGCCAGGCCAATCGTAAAGAATCAGCGCCATCTGCGCGTCCTCGGTCGGGCGTTTGGCCGGGCCGTGCTTCTCGCCGAGCTTGGCGAGAAAATATTGAACGAGGTGGGGAATCTCCTCTTTTCTCTCGCGCAGCGGCGGCAAGTGAATATTTGCCACGTCGAGCCGGAAATATAAATCCTCGCGGAATTTCTCATCCTGGATGAGCTTTTGCAAGTCACGATGCGTCGCCGCGATGACCCGAACGTCGATCTCGATGTCTTTCTTCCCATGCAGCCGGCGCACCTTCTTTTCCTGGAGCACGCGCAGCAGCCTGGTTTGCAAATGGGGCGGCAGGTCGCCGATCTCGTCCAGAAAAATCGTGCCGCCGTTCGCCTGCTCGAAGACACCGGCATATTCGCCAACCGCGCCGGTGAACGCGCCTCTTTCGTGGCCAAAAAGCTCGCTCTCGATCAATCCCTCCGGAATCGCCCCGCAATTGAGCACCACGAACGGCCCGTTCTTGCGGCTGCTGTTCCGGCGAATCGCCTGCGCCACCAACTCCTTGCCGGTGCCGGTTTCGCCGGTGATCAGCACGGTCGAATCAAACGGGCTGATGCGGCTGATTTGCGCGAAGATTTCCTGCAGTTTGGTTTTATTGGCGTCGTGGTTGTTGCGGTTGCCGGCCGGAGCCGTGACCATGCCGAATGCCGGCTCTAAATAATATGGTGATTTCGTTTTCTGCTCGAAGGCTTCATAATTTTCCTTCACGCGCTTCATCTCCTCAAACTTTTGGGGCGGCGGTTCCGTCTTTGCCGGCGGGCTCTCCCTTTTCTGCTCTCCCCCTTCTAGGCCTTTATAAAGCGCAATTTGCAAATTCAGCTTCTCCTTTTCCGCTTCGAGAATCTCCTTTTCGGCGCGCCGGCGCTCCAGCTCGTTTTTCAATTGCTCTTTGATGATTTGCATCTTCATCAACGGGTTGGCGAGCAAATCCGACCGCTCCTCCGAGGAGTTGGGCAAAATGCTCTCGATCTCGCCAATGAAAAAATTCACGGTTTTGTATTGATCGTCGCGCTCGCTGATTTGGGTATTGAGCCGGTCGACGTGCGCGAGTTTTTCCTTTCTATCGCTTTCCAGCCGCTGCACCTCGCGATTGAGCAGCTTGACGCGCAGTGATTCTTCGTAAAACGTCACGCTGAGAAAAAACAACGCCAGCGCGCTGTTGATCTTCAACATGGCCGGCGCCAGATGCAAGCCTTTGAACAAAATGAGATAAGCCGCCGCGTTGAACGCGAGCATCATCAAAACAAAGAACGCGCCGCTGTAAGCCGTTTCGCGCGTTTTGTCGATCTTGCCGGCCAGCATCATGCCGGCGCTCAGCAGCAAAACGAGAATGAGCACGGTGCCGGCATCGACGTACCACGGCAACTGGCGCAACGCCTCGCCATTCAGCAGATTGCTGATGGCGGTAGCATGCAGCCCCATCGAGGGAAAATCGTCGGCAAAAGCATTGGGATAAATATCCGTGCCGGTTTCCACCGTGCCGATAACCACGATCTTGCCGGCGAAATCGTGCAGGGGAACCCGCGGCGCTCTTCTCTCTTCCAAGTCTTGCAAGGCTTGATGAATTTGGAGAATGGAATATGATTTGAAGGTTTTCAATTCCCCGTAAAAATTGAGCAGAATCTGCCCCAGCTCGTTGATGGGCGCCTCGATTCTGGCTTGCGGCGTTTCGAGCGCGATCGCATATCCCCAAAAATTTTTCCGAAGGCGCAGGCTGTCGAGCGGCGTTTGCAAGTATTCACCGAGGGCGACAAGACTCAAGGCCGGATAAACGGCGCCATGGCTTTTGAAGAATAAAGGAAGGCGGCGGGCTCTGGCATCGGAATCGTGAATGACGGAGATCAAGCCGGCCTTGTTGAAATTTTCCAAAAAAACCGCATACGGGATTCGCACCGAGTCACCGCGTATAAACTTGAAATTCGCCTCGTTTCGCGGTTGGAACGAGTATTTCGCGTAAGGAGGATGTTGCGCTATTCCATTTCCTTCCTTGTCATCCCAATAATTGAACTGAAACGCATGTATCACGTTGCCAAGCTCCTGCGTCACGGCTGCCAATTCCGTATCCGCGGCGCGTTCCCCTTCGTCCAGGAACAGAAAGTTAAACACGAAAGCCTTGACGCCATATCGGCTCAAGGCGCGGACGGTTTGCGCGCAATACCGTCGCGGCAGCACGTCGTGCAGCGCCGCGGTGGTTTGGTCGTCGACTGTAACCAGGACGACGTCGGAATGAGGAACGCGCGGGCCGCGCAGGGTCAGCATGAAATCCAAAACTTGCAGCTCAAATCTCTCTAAAAAGCCGAACCCTTGGAAGAGCAGCAAAGGCAAGAACGTCGCTGAGACGCCCAGCAGGATTTTCACCCACAGATGCCGGACTGGCGGTCTGGCTTCCAACATGACTTCCTCCTTAAAATGTGGCAAGGTCCAATCATTTCTTAGGCTCATTTCCCGGGGTTTCTTTTCGTGCCGGCCGCCGTGGTCTTGCCGCCCTTTCTCGTGGTCACTTTGCGCTTCGACGGTTTGGAAGAACGTTTTGGTCCGGCGGAAGTCGTTGACCCGGATTTCTTTTTGGAAGCGAGCACGAACGCGCTTTTTGCTCTCATGACATCCTCCTCACTGGTTAATCGCCCGATGATCAATCATTAGGCTGAGATATGAAAGCACCATAAATGGTGCCATGATTTGAATTTTAGGGCGCTTTAGCGTCCTTTCTTTTTTCAGACCCGTGATTTATCGCGGGGCTGTTATTGGAGCTGTTATTGGAGTGGTTTACCTTTATCAAACAACTAGCCATCGTGGAAAGTTTCCGGGAAGAGATTGGGAGATTGCCGTCAGGCGAATTGATATGCGTTAGGCGAGCTTTGCCGCCTGCCGAGGGAAACGCTCGCGTGATCGAGATGCCGGTTGAAAGCGTTGATGAAAGTGTCAAAGCACGTTTCGCAAACGCTCAAATGTTGCTCGATCGCGGCCTTTTCACATCCGGAGGCCGTTCCGCTCAAATACTCCATAAAAGCGAAGCTGCTCAGGCAGGCTTCGTGAAATTGCTTTTTCATACCTTATCTTTCACATATAAAAGTCAAACCCCGTCCCGACTCCTTTTGTGAAATTTTAAAAGGAAAATCGGGATTCCTTTAATCACTGAAACCCATTAGGTGGCATCTTCGGCTTTAAAATGCAAAATCGGGGTCATGACCAAACCCTCCTGGTCGCATTGCGCTTTTGGCGCAACCATTGCCGGATGCGGTCGGCGGTGTTGCCGATGCCGCGCTCGCTGAGGCCGAGCCCTTTGATATGGGCGATCTCGTGGCTATGGTAGCCGTAGAGAAAATGCAATTTGAAAATAAGGAAATTGCGATTGGCGTTGGCATCGCGAAAGGCCGCGTGAAAGCTGGCACGCACCATTTGCTCGAGCGACTTGCATTCCGCTGCCTGTGTAGCCATAGCGCCGAAATCGGCAGCAGGCGCGTCGCCGCTCCAAAGCTTGCCGTCAAGCTGTTCCGGCGCGCCGTCAAAAGCGTGCAATTGTTCCAGGGCCTGCTGGCGGCGATAGAGGCGCATCTGATTGCTTGCAACATTCGATGCGATCGTCCGCAAGTAGGCAAAAATGGAATTTTCATAGCGGCACTTGAACGCGCGCAACACCAGACAATCATTTTGGAACACGCGGCAGTAGGTCTCATTGACCAAATCTTCGATCATGGTTTGTATGCGCTCGTAGCCGGCGTTCGCCATCCTTTTATAAATGGCAGAAGCAACGGTTTGGCGAATGCAACGGTCGTAGCGTGAGATAAATTCACGCGCCATGACCGCGTCGCCCGGATTTGCCGCAAGCGTGCGGATCAGCTCATCATGGGAGAGCTGCGTGAGTGTGCGATCTGCCCGAGACTTCATTTTTCCACCTTCCCTTCGCATGGCGTTCGTCGCCAGGTAAATTCGGTTCCTGGCGACGCCAATGAATTTCTTGGATTATTGTTCCTTTGGCGCGTGAGAAATACAAACGTCGTTCCAAGAATGAATGGAAATGATGCCGGTCGGGCCGTCTCGTAAAAACAGGGGCTTGGAGCAATGCCTTGTCGAGGTTTTTTCCGTGCTGAATTTTGGAAATCGTTGCATTTCCAAAATTCGTTTACCGGACGATAGCCGTAGCTCCGGAAAACTAAATTGTTTTTTATAAACTTGAATTTCCGTTTTGCCCGCACCAATGGCTTTGCAAACGGAATCTTGGAAATACACACTGAGCGGCATTTCCAAATTTCCACGAACAATGTAACTTGGAAATGCAGCTTTCACCGGTTTTCTCAAAGCCGTTCATCTCTTCATCGCCGCCCCATTTTCTCTCCCTGCTTCTAACTTCATAATGAAATCGCCCGTGAGGTTCGGGCTGGTGGCGCCAGCGCCAGCCAATTTTTGGAAATCGCCATGATTATGTTTTGCCGAAAAATTAGAAGCTTGACAGACGATTACAATTTTAAAGCTTTGATATTTAGATTTTTAAAACATTTTGGTCAAATTGAGAAAATGTTTCTGGCACGTCATTTGAGCATGAATTGTGCGGCATTCACCAGATAAAAAAGCCGCGTCCCCAAAGCCGCCGCGGTTGGAGGCCGTCAGGCGCGGCCCGCAATGGAGACCCGCTGGCGGAGTGACGGGCCGCAGATCCAAAGGACATTGAAAATATTTTTTGATTCTTTTAGAAAAATACGGGAAATCACGACTGTGTTTTTGTCTATAAGAATAGAACCAACTAATTCAAATCAACTGTTCAACCTTTAATCTAAGGAGTAACACAATGAAAACCCAACTCCATGAAGTCGTTGGCACCGGCGAGATCGTCGTCTCGAACGGCAATGGCGATGAAGCCAAGGGCGGCGTTCTAACGAAAGTGGAAGCCGCAGCGACGCTGGAACGTGTGGCTTTTGCCCAAGGCCTGCAACGACCGCCGCAGGAATTGCTTGAGCGGTATGAGGCCGTTTTGGACACTTACGCTAAGAAGGTGCAAGACCGCATCGATCTGAACGTCAAAAAGGCGTTGGCTATTGCCGAGCAAGGCGCTTCCGCCAATATCGAGATTGGCGAACCCATCACCGGACTGTACAAATGGTGGGACATTTACGTCATCGGCCCGATTCAAAACCTCAACTGTCCGCCGTTCTATCCGCACAAGATCGTCGCGGCTGGCGAGTTGGTTCATTTCCTCGCCTTCGTGGTCAAGAATCCGTTGCCCACGTGCTACTGCGGGCCTTCGGCTCTCGACCTGATGTGCGGCCGGAAATTCTGCCTGAATGCCGAGCTGGTGAACCTGACCAATGTGACCAACGGACCGGATATTCACATTTTTAGCGAATTCAATACCAACGTGGTGCAGGCTTTTCTGCTCACGTTCAAACTGAAGGCGCCGGAATGCTATCCCAATCTGTACGAAATCAATGTGACCGCGGATGCCGTCGATAGAAAATGCCCGCAGCCTTTCGCGGCATTTGCCACGCGCATTCTCGACATTGATTACGATCCCAACGGCTTGCCCTTCCCATTGGATGCGGCAAAGTGGCCACACGTGCATGACGAACAACCGATGCGCTTTTTGGTCTACAAGCGATAAGCCCGTTGTATCGGGTGGAATTTAGCGCCACTGAATCACGGCATCATTCCACCGGCTCTGGTTTCAACCATAGCCGGTGGGGTGCCGTGAATCATCCTGCGCGCATTAATCCAATCGTTCAGGACTCAAAAAATAAAAACAGCTTTCATGCAAAGTTTCCGGTAAACCCGCCTCGAGCCGGTGATCCAACTTATTAAAATTACCATGAAAAATATTGATTCTCCAACCTGGCGTACGGCGCAGCAAGCCCTCGATAGGGCCGTGGCGCTGCATCTCGATGATCCCAATGTGTCGCATATCGATCTCGGTTTAAGAATTCTTTCTTCCGAGGGCAACCGCATCGAACCGGAGCTGGCGGTACGCATTCACGTCCATCAAAAACTTGCCGACACCTCATTTCGCGCTTTTGCGGCGCGCCAACCGCAGCGGGTTTTTGACGCCGACCGCATTGGTTTTGCCATCGACGTTCCCCAGGCGACTTATCGTCTCCAGTGGTGGTGGCAGCCGTGGCAAACACAGAATCAGCGGGCTGAATGGTATCGCGAGCTGCGTGGCGGTATCAGCATTTCCAATGCCGATAGTTTTGGCTTTGGCACCTTGGGCGGAAAAGTCCGTGATCGGCAAAGCGGTGAAGAAATGATTCTGAGCAATTGGCACGTGTTGGCGGGATCGTGGTTGGTCAAGGCGGGCCTGTCCATTTGCCAACCGGCGATTGTTGACGGCGGCAGTGAAACAAATGCCATAGCAGCATACACCCGTGACGCGATGAACGCCAATCTTGATGCCGCCGTCGCGAAGCTGAATGGACGGCGGCCCTTGCATAATGAGCAGTTGGAAATCGGCGCGGTTACTGGCGCCACTGCGCCGCAACTCGGCATGAAAGTTATCAAATCCGGACGGCGTTCGAGAGTGACGAGCGGGATCATCACCGGCGTCGGTGGTTACACCAAACAACGCTATGCCGGCGTTACTCATATCATCCGTGATATTGTTCACATCGCGCCGGAAGCGCCGGGTAAGGAAATCAGCGCGCCGGGCGATTCCGGCTCCTGGTGGTTGGAGCGTTCCGCATTGCGCGCGGTGGGATTGCACTTTGCGGGAAGCAATGCGCCGGAGTTTGGGCTGGCGCTCTCGATGCCGGAAGTGCTGGAGTCGCTGAATGTGGAAATTGCGGTATAGCAGGGAAAATGCAATCTGAAAGGACAACTGTGATGAGCACGCATGATTCAACCTCGAAAGCGAGCCGCAAGAAAAAAAACAAAGACCTTCCGCCGCTAAAAACAGCTTCATCTACACCCAATGCGCAAAGTCAAGTGGAGACGGCAAGGGCTTTCTCGCTTCGTCCTCGCGATGATTTGCTCAATATTGAAGGCATCGATCCGACCATGGAAATGGCGCTCAACAGTATTGGCATTCATCGGTATTCCGACTTTCGCGGCTATTCGCCGGAATCGCTCGCACAAGCCTTGCTGGGGCGAACAGGCATTTCTGTTTCGGTTGACGCGATTGCGAGCCGGAATTGGATCGGATGGGCGGAGATACTCGCGGCTGAAAATCCGGCTTCCGGCGCTGCTGAAATAAACGACGAAAAGGCGAGTGAGGAAACAACCGATAACTCTTCACATGCTGAAGCGCTTTGCGCAACGCCGAACGATGAAAAAGCGCCTCAACCGGTTGCGAGTACAGAAAGCGAAAATAACGACGAAGAAACGCTCGCAGGACCTTCCTTGAGTGAGCGGGAAGAGAAAAGCCTGGTTTTGGCGCCGGAAAAAGTTGCCGGCATACAAAAAAGCGGCGCTTCTGTTCGAGCCGCGGCGCTGAATGGTGAAAATGAGGGGCTGATTTTGCGCATTCAAAATGCCGGGTTCGCGCAAGTTACCTTGCCGGCCACACCTGATAGGTCATCCACGAAATTCCTGCGAGCTGAAATTGATTGTGGGTTGACGGGCCGGAAAGCTTCCATGGCGACCGCCGAGCAAGCGCCGCTGTGCGCGCAAATTCATGCTGTTGACAAAGTTACCGGCGAACCCAAGCTGTTGGCGTCGCGTACCGAGCGGCTGCAAGCCAATCAGACCAATTATCGACTCCGGCTCGAATTCGAGGCGCCAAAGACGGGGCGTTATCAATTGCAAATCGTTGCCTTTTTGCTCCATCCGATTGCGAACGTCGCTTTTTATCAAGGCCCGTCATTACGAGTGATTCCGTAGCGTTGCTTTGCCCCGCAAAGGTCCCTCAGCAGCCAATAATCCCTCGGGGCACGCCGCAATTTAACCACGAAGCATAAAGGTCACAAAACTTCGCCCGGCAACACTTATGTATTTTTTGTGCCTGTGCTTCGTGGTTAAAAATCTTTATGATTTTGATGATTTTCTGAGAACGCATGATAAACCTCGATCCGACAACCTGGCGTGTCGGACGCCGCGCGCTGGAAAGAGCGCTTTCACTCTACTTGGACGATCCGAATGTCGCTCTCATAGATCTCGGATTTCGTAAGAGCGCTTCTACACCGGCAAGCTTTACACCGGAGTTGGCCGTGCGTATTCATGTTCGCAATGGATTGTCCGATCAAGCGTGTGATGAATTCGCTGCTGAAGCCTCACGTCGCCTCGGTTTTGCCGTCGAGGTCGTTGCAGCGACGTATGACTTGCATTTGGATCGTGAGGCGCCGGCGCAAGAACAACTGTTTGCTCAAAGCAGGTATGGTGCGAGCATCCTCAATCCAACCCTTGCCAGGCACAGGTTAGAAACATTGGGCGGCAGGGTGCGGGACCGGCAAAGCGGGGAGGAGATGATGCTCGGTTGTTGGCACGTTTTAGCGGATTCACGCTTGGCCGGTGAAGGTCCTTCAACTGATCAAACCGCATCGACGGACGGTAATAATGCGACCGCCTCTATTCGCAGCGCGATACACGCCGGCCTCGACGCTGCGGTGATCGGGCCTCGTGATGTCACCTCGCCTCGGAAAATCATTACAGCAAACGGTGTGTTCACGCCGCAGCTTGGCATGCGCGTGATAAAATCCGGCGCAGGCCCGAGCGAGCTGTCAGGAATCATTGCCGGAGTTTCTGGTTATTGCCTTCGCCATGATGATGGCGGCAAACGTCTCCTCGGGCCGTTGCTTCACATCGCCCCGGAAAAACCCGGCGATAGAATTTGTGACGCCGGCGACTCCGGCGCGTGGTGGTTGGAAGCTTCGACGCGGCGCGCCGTGGCCTTGCATTTTGCCGGCAGCCATGAGCCGAGTTTCGCCCTGGCTTTTCCCATGCCGGAGGTGCTGCAAGCGCTTGAAGTGGAAATCATGGTGGTACCGGAAATTCTGTCTCAGCCCGATTCCACAAAAAATGCGAATATTGCAGCGCCTGATGCCGTGAAGACGATTTCAGCCGCGGCTCCGAATATAACTCGGAATCTGACGGCAAAACGGATTTATCAAATCGCGTGTGTAGGTTTGTTGCTGGCGTTCGCCATGCTGGGCGTCAGATTCCATTCTCACGTGCAGCAAGTGCATCGCCAACAGCAAGAGCGGATTTTACAATTGGAAAAACAATTACGGCCTCTCAGAGCAATCGTACAAGTGGACAGCACGCGCCAACGGCAGATTCGACGCCTCGAGGCCATCATTGATCGTTTCAACCGCGAGATGAGGGAAGAATTGAAATTCCGTATTGCGGCGGAAATTTACGAGATGAGCCTCAAATATCACCAGCTCGACGTGGATTTGATCTGCGCCACCATCACACACGAGACCGGACGCACCTGGAATCCGCAGGCCATATCACCCGCCGGCGCTTTGGGCCTGATGCAAATTTTGCCGACGACCGGCATTTACCTGGCGCGGGCCGAAGGCTTGGTGTGGACTTCAACCGAAGCCATTTTGTTCGACCCGATTTTTAATCTGCGTTTGGGCTGCCGCTACCTCGACGAGATGATCTCGAATTACGGCGTCGAAGCGGGACTGGCGGCTTATAATGGCGGGGATGGGCAAGCGAAGCTATGGTTGCAGGGAGGGAGGGCCAAGCAGCTCGTGCATGCCGAAACGGCGCGTTATGTGCCGGCGGTGCTGCGGATTTACGAAGAATACCGCCGATGACGAGGTGAAAGAAGCGACGCCGGATTTTCGAGAAGGCAAAGGCAATTAGGCAGAACCATTTGGGGCAAAACTATTTAAATTTTGTAACTATCCAGCGAAGCTTCGCCTCAAACCGACAAGAAAGAATTTTCCCAACTGATAGAAACAACGCAACGGATAAAAAATTATATCCGTTGTCCCG
>JAKEEU010000416.1 GCA_022616415.1 Candidatus Zhuqueibacterota bacterium
ATTAAGGAAATCAGATGACCGTTGGCTACTAATCTCAAGTTGATGTCATGAAGAACGTTGATCAGCAAGAACTGCTCGTGCGCTATTTTTCCGGCGAAGCCACCACCGAGGAGCGCGCCAGGGTGGAGGCATGGCGGCAAGCTTCTGCGGAGAATCAGCGCGTGTTTGCCGAGCTTGCTAAAATTTGGCAACACGCTGTTCCAGAAAGGGCGCCGCAAATTCCCAATGTCGACCAAGCGTGGTCGGAATTGTCGGCCCAGCTTGGCCTCCCGCCGGAAGCGCAGCCGGCGCGAATTTTGGAAATAAAGAAAGCGTCACAGATCCCGACTCCGGCGCAAAAAGTCTTCCGGAGCGACCGATACGTCTGGGCGGCGGCCGCGGTTCTGCTTTTGGCGTTCGCGACGATTCTTTATCGATACTCGCAAAAGGCCACGGGACTCAAAACGATTGCCACGGCCTATGCGCAACAAGAGAGCGTCGAATTGCCTGATGGCTCCATTGTAAAATTAAACAGCGGCAGCGAAATTCAATTTCCGAAAAATTTCCCCGATTCCGCGCGTTATGTTGTTCTCACCGGCGAAGCGTATTTTGAAGTCATACACGACGATCGCCCGTTTTATGTCAACACCGGCAATGCGCAAATTCGCGTTTTGGGAACGAAATTCGGCATTTGGGCGCGTGATGAGCAAACGCGCGTGACGGTGCGCGAGGGCCGCGTGTCTCTTCGCGCTTTGGAGTTGCCGCCGGTGGCCGCGGTCGAATTAACCGCCAACCAAATGAGCGCCTGCCAACGGCAAAACCCGCCCGAACCTCCACGCGCGATTGATGCCGAGCAGTTGCTTGGATGGTTGGAGGGGAAGATCGTTTTCGACCAGACTTCGCTCACCGAAGTCGTTGCGGAATTGCAGCGGGTTTACAACGTGACCATTGCATTGGCCGATCCGTCTCTTGGCAAGCATACGATCACCGGCTCGTTTCTCCACAAGCCGATTGAATCCGTGCTCGCTTCGATTTGTTTGACGTTGGATTTGCAATATGCCAAGCAAGATGACAAATTTGTGATTTCGAACTAAACAATTTGCAGATTCTGCCGAGCAAGACAATCAAAAAATTTGCCCCAACGGATGAATTAAGACCAACGGATAAAAGCCTACGGCCGTAGGCATCCGCTGGTCTTAATTTATCCGTTGGGGTTTTTGCTTTCCACAAAAAATTGAGGCCAAGGCAAATTTTTTTGTCCGCATTTGACGCGAAGGCGTGTATTTAAAAAGTGTTTCAAGGACGGGTATCTCTTCCTTTGGCGTTGCCTGCGCCAAGAAGACGCCGTTGTTGCTGATACCTCGGTCGTCCGGCACAAAAGGATGATCGCAGGCCCACCTCTCGTTTTTGGCTTTGATCCTGGCTCGTGCTGCGCTGGTTGTCTCTGGCAAGTTTTTGCAAAAAAAAGCTTGATATTTTCACAAAAATCATTACACTCATAAGTGCATTCACTAAACAAGCTATCCTGTTTTTGGGATGTATCTCACTTGAAAATAATTTAAGGAGAGCGCACATGAAACGCCTTATGGGTGTATTTTTTGTTTTGATTTTGTTGCCGTCTCTGGTTTCGGCACAATCTTTGAAGATCGAAGCGCTGCGGCCACAGTTTGAATTTGCCGGCGCGGAGCCGACGTTTTGGACGTCGGCATGGTTTGTCACCGTTGCGGTGCCGATTCACAAGCGCCTCCACTTCGTCGGCCAGCTCCCGTTCGCTTTTGGGAAATTGAAAGACGCGACAGTGCCCACCGAAGGGGAGGCCATCGGCAACCCAGGACTTGGCTTGCGCTTCGACCACGAGCGTCTTACCATCGACCTCGGCGCGCGCATTCCAGTTGTGCAAAAGAGGCTTATAACGAATAACGGCTTTGGCAGTTTCATCGGAGCGCTTGCGGACATCGACCGCCAGGAGGCTTTCGTGCCGGATATTCTGCCGATCTTCGCGATGATTCGAACCAAGATCAATGCCAGCAAGATCAGCATCCATCCTTATGGCGGCGCGTCATTGACGGTGAAGCTGCAAAACGAGCGCAACGATTTTTTCGCGCGCATCTTCCGGCTGCGTGAAGACGACGGCGAGCTTTATGTGCTCTATGGCGCGGACGGCTGGCTGGAGCTGAAGCCGGTTTATTTGGGCGCGACTTTTAGCGGGCGCACCTGGGTGAGCTCCGGCGGCACGTTCAGCGATAGCTCCATTCATCAAATCAGCGTGCGCGCCAAGCTGGTGTTTGAAAAAGTCACGCCCGGATTGCTGTTCCGCTTTCCGCTCGATGACATTCTTCTCGATAACGTATTCGGCTTGAATTTTGAAATTAATCTCTAAGCCATCCGCTCTTCTAGGCAAATAGGCCGTGTGGCATCAACCTTTGGATAGGCATTAAGAGGAGACCGCTATGAGAGCATTTAAACTTTTTTGGCTCAAGCACGTCATGGCATATTGCTGTGCCGTGGCGGCGCTGTTGTTCCTTCCGCTTTATGGTTTTACGCAAAGCGAATCCGTGCCGGCGGAAAGCGTTCCCAACAACGCGACGCCGCTGCCCAATGAAACGATTACCGTCGTCATCAATGTCGACGTCAGTAACCTGCAGGCGCCAAACAATCGGCTCGGTTCGTATCAAGCGACTTTGCTTTGGAATCCGGCTGTGTTGCAATTCGTCAATACCACACCTGCCCCCTCGCCTTGGAACGCTCCCAATATAAATCTGAACGATGTAGCGGCGGGCAAGATCGAATGGAACGATTTTCAAACCGGCGGCTCTACCGGCAAGGTCAACATCTTGAACGTCAATTTGAGGGTTATTGGCGCGGCCGGCGCGATGGACACGCTAAAACTGAGCTTTGCCGAACTGTTCACCACGACCTTTCGGGACATACGCAGCCAGCTCATCATTCAAAACGGCACAATCACCGTCCGCAGCCCCAATCGCGCGCCGGTTTTGGCGGCGATATTTAATCAAACGATGAACGAAGGCGACACACTGGATGTCCCGATTGCGGCCACCGATCCGGATGGCGGCAGAATCACACTGGTTGCTGAGAACCTGCCTTCGTTCGGCAGCCTCACCGATAATGGCAACGGCACCGGCAGAATTCGTTTTACTCCTGGCTTTTTCGCAGCCGGTATTTATCAGAATATTCAAGTGATTGCCACCGATGATGGAACGCCGGCATTATCCGACACGGCCTCATTTAGGCTGACGGTGAATAACGTCAATCGCGCTCCGCAAATTCGGCCGCCGGATGCCATCACGCTCAATGAAGGGGATACCCTCAATATAACGCTTTCCGCCGAAGATCCGGATGGCGACAGCATTGTGTTGCGCATGAGCAACCTGCCGGCATTCGGCAGCTTTGTTGATAATGGCAACGGCACCGGAATACTGCGCTTAAGGCCGGGCCGCGATGACGCGGGAGCATATCCTCAGATCACATTGGTGGCGACGGATAATGGCGCGCCGAGCTTATCGGATTCAAAGCAGTTGGACCTGACTGTCATCGATAGATTTCCGTCGTTAGTCTGCAAGACTGAAATCGCCAGCCCGGCAGATAGTTCCGTCACCTTCAGCGATTCCGTGGAAGTATGCGTGGTTACTCAAGTCAGCGGCGCGGTCGGAGAGCTCACAAAAGTTTGTGCCGTGAACGGCATTCCGCTCGTGGGATTATGTGTGAAAGTTCCGGTCATCAACGGGTTCAACACGATTATTGCGACGTGCACCTTTACGGATTCGTTAAGCTCGTGTGTTTCCGCAGACACCATTCGAGTTGAAGCCAGGACCCCAGACACGTTGAAGTGCAGCTTAACCCTCACACCACAGAATGGCACTATTATCTGCGGCGACAGCGTTGAAGTCGTGGGCACACTCACGATCACCGGCGGCGTTCCGCCTTATACGAAAACGTGTGAGGTGAACGGCGTGCCGGCGCGCGACACGGCTACAGGATTCATTTTGAAGCTGCCGTGTGTTCCGGGCAAGAAAAACACGTTCATCGCCGCTTGCAAAGTAACCGACGCCGGGAACCGCACAGCGACTTGTCTTGATACCGTCAACGTTATTTGTCCCTTGCCGCCGGTGTGCACGCTTGAAATCATCGCGCCTGGCGATAGCGCGCTGATCAATGGAAACACTGTCAAAGTTACTGCCGTTACGAGCATCCTCGGCGGGGTTCCGCCATTCACAAAAACGTGCAACGTCAACGGCGTTGCCGCCACCGTCACCGGCGACACGCTGATGGCCACTGTTCCGTTGATACCGGGTTGGAATGATTTGATCGCGACTTGCACCGTCACCGACAGTTGCGGAAAAGCCGTTGTCTGCAGCGATACCATCAGGGTTGAAGCCAGGATTATCGACTCTTTGCGGTGTAGCCTCGCTCTCACGCCGCCAAGTGGCACCATCATCTGCGGCGATAGTGTCGAAGTCGTGGGCACGCTTACGATTACCGGCGGCGTTCCGCCTTATACGAAAACGTGTGACGTGAACGGCGTGCCGGCGGGTGACACCGCCAGCGGATTTATTTTGAAGCTGCCCGTCGCGCCGGGCAACAATACTTTCATTGCAACTTGCAAAGTGACGGATGCCGGTAATCGCGAGACGGTTTGTCGCGATACCATTCGGGTTATTGGCCTGGCGCCGCCGGTGTGCACGCTTGAAATCACCACGCCAGCCGATAGCGCCGTGACCTGTGATAAGAAAGTCAAAGTCGCTGCGGTGACGAGCATCACCGGAGGGGTTCCGCCATTTACAATAACTTGCAGCATCAACGGGGTGGCGGCCACCGTCGCCGGCAACACCATTACGGCGGATGTCCCGTTGGCGCGGGGTTGGAATAATTTGATTGCGATGTGCACCGTCACCGACAGTTGCGGCAAAACCGCGGTTTGTCGTGATACTATTCGCGTTCAATCGGTTAATGATAAAACTGCGCCGACCTGCACTTTCACGCAGGAGACCAGGTCTGTGACCGGCACTTTTTTCGACAATGAAAGCGGCATTGCCAAAATCGAAGCGCTCTTTCTTTCCCACGCCGAGCTCACCGTCGATCCATTCGTGCCCGGCGCCAAAAAGGTGAATTTCCGCCTTGACGGCGTCGGTTCTGAGCCGCATATTGGCTTCGATATTAAAGTCACCGATCTATGCGGCAACAGCCACATTTGTGATCCGGTGCTGTTATCGCTCTCGACGGACGGCGCCAATCGTCAATACACCCTCAAATTCCGCAGCGTTGATCGCTATTTGATTTTGGAGAATCACGGCCTGTCGGAGATTCGAGTGGATTTAAATGGCCATCTCTTCAACCTTGCCAGCTCCAGTAGCAACGTGCGGAATCGGAATACTTACGTTATTCCCGAAGAGGGGAGTATCACTATCGATTTGAAGCCGTATCTGCTGGAAGGTGAAAACGTCATGCGCCTCGAGATTGAAGGCCGGGCCGGAACCGGCGCCGATTTCATGTTGATCGACGCGACCCACGTCATCGACCACACGCTGGAACTGCAGCCGATTCCCATGACGTTCGAATTAGCACAGAACTATCCGAACCCGTTCAATCCGAGCACGACGATTCGCTTCGGCGTACCGGCGCACGTTGGGCTGGAGCCCGCTGCCGTGCAAGTGCGCATTTATAACACTCTCGGTGAATTGGTGCGGACTTTGGTGAATGAAAAGATGCCCCCCGGCCAATATGCCGTCGAGTGGAACGGCCAAAATGATCGCGGCGAGACAGTGGCCACGGGCATTTATATCTACCAGTTGGTGACGGGCGGGTTCAAGCAGACGAAGAAGATGTCATTTTTGAAGTAGTTCGTCGTTACGCCTTCAGGCGTTTACTATTCTTTTCAAAGTGGCTTCAACGCCCCTTGTTGACCGACAAGGGGCGTTTTTATTTTGCTACGTTTTTCTAAAATTCTCTTGCTTATTTGGATGAAGCTCTTTATATTAAAACATATTTGTTGCGCAACAAATATGTTGCGCAACAACATTGTAACGAAACAGGAGAGGAACCAATGCGAGAATTGAATGTTGGCGGCGTGCCGCGAGGTGAAGACTATTTTGGCAGAGAAGACCTAATTGAAAATCTCTGGGCCAGACTTAAACGGGATAATGTTTTGCTCGTGGCGCCAAGAAGGTTCGGAAAAACCGGCGCGATGTACCGCTTGTTGGATGAGCCGCGTGAGCCATTCCATCCCTTGTATATCAATGTTGAACACATCATGTCCGCTGCTGACTTCATGATTGAATTTTTGGCCGCGTTGCTTCGCGACCATCATTTCTCGCGAGTGATCAATAAGCTGCGGGAAGAAACCAAAGGCTTCGGACGCTTCTTGCGCAGTTTGCCTGAAAGCATCGACGTGGGCGGAATCAAAGTCATACTTCGCGAAGATACGGACGTTTCCCAGCAATGGATTTCCTATGGGGAAAGGGTTATGGCTATGTTAGCGAAGGATAAACCGCATCTGCTTCTGCTGATTGATGAATTTGCCATTATGATTGATAATATCGCTCAACATAGCGTTGAAGAAGCTGAACGCTTCCTCCGGTGGTTTCGTGCCGTTCGCACCGCGCCGGAAACCAAAGCTCGTTTTGTCTTTGGCGGATCAATCAATCTTATAGCTACCTTGGACGCCATGGGATTGGTCGACACCGTCAACGATCTTTCAATTGTAAGGTTAGAGCCTTTTGATACAAAGACTGCCAAGCGTTTCGTTGAAACCATTTTTGCCTCACGGCGCGTCAAACTCGCGCCCAAAATTCGCGACACCATCCTTGAGTTGGTCGGCGCGCCGATTCCTTATTTGTTGTCGGTTTTGTTGACGGCTATCTTTGACCGCCAACGCGCGACGCGCAAGAAAGTGTCAGTAGAAATGGTCAACGCGGCTTTCCAAGATGACTTGCTCGGTGGAGCAACCGCAGCCGTCTTTCGGCACTATCGGTCGTGAATCGATCAATATTATCCTGACTTGGAAGGTCGAGCTGCCAAGGCCATTCTTGGGATATTGTCTCGCTCGGAAAGCCCGGTGCGACGCGATACGCTTTACCAGATTTTCCTAAAAACCGGCAATCGACAACCTGACCAAAAAACGCAAGAAGATTTCTTGCGGCTAATGTACAAGCTTGACAACGATTTTTATGTGGTAAGCCAAGACGACTCTTTTGCGTTTTTCAGTCGTGTGCTGCAATTATGGTGGAAAACGCATTACGGTTTTCAAAGTGAATAAACTATGACAAAAGTCATTCATTCCTATCGTCCGCAACGTACTGCTCCTGAGGATTTAGAAGCCATTTTTGTCGGCAGAGAGCCTTTGCTGAAGGATATCCTTGCTCGTTTAACACGATGGCAACCGCGGGCATCGCGACAGCACTATCTCATCATCGGCCCTCGTGGGATAGGGAAGACCAATCTGCTAAGACTCATTGAACATCGAATCCGGCAAACTCCCAAGTTGAACAAGAAATGGCATCCTGTTTCTATTGCTGAAGATGCTTACGGAATTACGCGCGTAACAGATCTGCTCATCGAGGCCCTTCGCATTTTGGCTGAAGATACCGGCGAAGAAAGCATTAAACGGGTTTATGAGCGGGTAAAATTTGACGACAATGAAGCACGGGTGACAGATTTATCTTTGGACGCCTTCCGGCGGTTTCATAAATCAAAAGGATGCGGGATATTATTGATGGTGGAGAATGTTAATCGCGTTTTCGAACGACAAATGCATCTTAAATCAGAAATCCATCTGCTGCGCAAAATTCTGATCGAAGAAGATTGGATTATAACGATTTGTACTTCGCCAACTTACTTAAACGCGGTCACCCAACCGGAAGAACCCTTGTTCGAATTTTTCTATCTCAAGGTACTGTCAGAATTGACACCGGAGCAACAAGAACAAATGCTGCAAAAACTGGCAGCTTTGGAGGGAAATGTTGCTTTTGAGAATGACGTGACCAAATTTCGGCCACAATTGCGAGCGCTTTATCATTTTACCGGCGGCAATCCACGGCTTACGATTTTGCTTTATGATCTGGTGGCAAATCAATCAATCACCGATGTGAAGACCGAGCTTGATCTTCTTCTCGATCAGCTTACGCCGTTTTATCAAGACCGGATGAAGGAAATTGCGGAACAGGAACGCAAGATTCTCGAAACCATGGCATTGCTGCCGGAAGGGTGTACTCCGACTGAGCTAGCAAAAGAAGCGCGTATGCCCGGAGAGCACGTCAGAGCCTTGTTGACGCGATTGGAGAAAGCCGGCTACATTCGTCGTGAAGAGCGACGACGAAAACGAACCATCTATATCATACCAGAGCGTTTTTTCCGAATTTGGCATCAAATGAACCACTCGCGTGCGGCTCGAGAACGTGTGCAATATTTGCTTGAATTCTTTGAGAATTGGTACGCAACTAACGAGGAAAGAGAGCGAGTGCCAGAAAAATCGGCTCACGATTTGAACCAAGTCCTTACTACACTTATTGAAGAATTGACTGATGGGCCGCAAGAACGCGTAGAAGTTGCTATTCGAACATTGTTGCGGTCAGCCTTTCGTTCGGCTAATCTGGAAATGATTCGCAAAACCATCAATATCGTGGCTGCACATTTCAGCGATGCCGAAGCATTCTATGCTCCCTATGTAACAACTCTGGAATATATTCAATCAGATAGAGATCCTGCGATTTTAGAACGCCAGCATCCGGAAATGCGTGATGCTATTCAGTTACTCGTTGATATTTTTGACGAGAGCTGCACTCATTTGCAGCAATCAAAACAGAAAAGGCTTGCTAAAAGCAAATAAACCATTTCCGTTCATTGCCAGCTTTTTTATTTAGCCTTCCCCTGCAAAATCTGCCAGCTCTGCAAAACCGCACCAGTACTCGCCGCGTAAGCGGGCGCGCCACGAGGATGATGCGGCGGGTCGCCATTGTACATTTCGGCAAGGTGGCCGGGACAAGATCGTTCCGTGTCGCCAAAGAGCGGCTCGAACATTTCGTACACGGCGCGCGGGTTGTCGTACAAGCGCTTATGCGCACGGGTGAAACAAGTCACCAACCAAGGATAAACACTGCCATTGTGCCGCACCGCGGCCAAGTGCTTCGACGAGCCGAGATACGTTCCGCAATAGGCGGGGTGATCGGGCGTGAGCGTTCGCAGACTATAAGGCGTCACCAGCTTTTTCTCGGCAAGCTCGATGACCGCGCGCGTTTGCTCGCGGGAAAATATGGTTAAACGGCAAGCCCACCGCAATAACTTGATAAAGTGTAAGGATTGCCGCTGTCGCGCGACCAATGGGAGAACCAACTTTAGAGGAGAAAACCATGGCCAGCGCAAATCATTATGACGTGATTATCATCGGCAGCGGCGCGGGCGGCGGGACGCTCGCCTACCATTTGGCGCCTTCCGGCAAAAAGATTTTGATTTTGGAGCGCGGCAGCTACGTGCCTCGCGAGAAGGACAACTGGAGCACGCGCGCCGTCAACGTGCAAGCCAAGTACAACACCAAAGAAGAGTGGAAAGACAAAGACGGCAAACCGCTGCATCCCCACACCAATTATTACGTCGGCGGCAATACCAAGTTTTACGGCGCAGCGCTCTTTCGTTTGCGCAAAGAGGATTTTGGCGAGCTGAAACACCACGGCGGCGTTTCTCCGGCGTGGCCGGTTTCGTATGACGAGATGGAGCCGTACTACACCAAAGCCGAGCATCTCTATCAAGTGCACGGCGAGCGCGGCGTCGATCCGACCGAGCCGCCGGCGAGCGCGCCCTATCTCTATCCCAAAGTCAGCCACGAGCCGCGCATTCAAAAACTGCACGATGATCTCGCCAAGCTCGGCTACAAACCGTTCCACGTGCCGCTTGGCATCATGCTCAACGAGAAAGATCGGTTTAATAGCCGCTGCATTCGTTGCGATACGTGCGATGGCCATCCCTGTTTGGTTTACGCGAAGTCGGACGCGCAAGTCATTTGCGTCGATCCGGCGCTGAAGAATCCGAATGTAACGCTTTTGACCGAAGCGTACGTGTCGCATCTTGAAACCAGTTCTTCTGGACGTGAGGTTACCCAAGTTCACGTCGAGCGGAACAGTATGAAAGAGAGCTACTCAGCAAACGTCGTCGTCGTCTCGTGCGGCGCGATCAATTCTGCGGCGTTGTTGCTGCGCTCGGCCAATGACAAGCATCCGAAGGGTTTGGCGAATGGCTCGGACGTGGTTGGCCGCCATTACATGGGACACGTCAATTCCATCGTGCTCGCCATCTCGCAACATCCCAATCCTTCGATCTTTCAGAAGACACTGGCGCTCAACGATTTTTATTTCCGCTCGAAAGAATGGGATTTTCCGATGGGCCACATTTCGTTCGTCGGCAAGCTGGATGGCGTCACACTCTCAGCCGGCGCGCCGCCGTTCGTCCCTGGCCTAACACTTGATATTATGGCGAAGCATTCGCTCGATTTTTGGTTGACGTCGGAAGATTTGCCCGCTCCCAACAATCGCGTGTCACTTGACCGCAATGGCAATATTATGCTCTCCTACACGCCGAACAACGAAGAAGGCCACAAACGTCTGCAGGCCAAATTGAAGAGCATGTTGAAACAGATCGAAGGCATGGAGCACATCATTCCATTGCAACGTTTTCTCGGACAACGCATTCCGCTGGCCGGCGTCGCGCATCAAAACGGCACCATCCGGTTCGGCAACGATCCGAAAAACTCGGCGCTCGATGCAAATTGCAAAGCGCACGAAGTGGATAATCTCTACGTCGTCGATGCCAGCTTCTTCCCCTCCAGTGGCGCAGTGAATCCGGCGCTGACAATCATAGCGAATGCGCTGCGGGTGGGAGATCATTTGCTGCAAAGGATGAAGTAACGGAGTGGTGGAGTGTTGGAGTAATGGATTTTTGGATTAATGAATTGTTGGGACTTCGACACTTTCACCAACTAAAAATAAAGCCGTCCCCAACGGATAGATGAACCCAACTGTAAAAACTAGTTCCGTTGGATTCATCTATCCGTTGGGGATAAAGACTTTTAGAAATTTTCTGAAAAACAATTTTTGGTGAGAGAATTTGCCATGTTAGTGAAGACCACGAAACGATCAATCCCCGCTCGCCTCTTGCTTTTTTCTTTTTGCCTTTTGCTCTTTGCTTTTCCGGCCCAAGGCCGCCAAACCAACGGCCACGATCTCGTGCAAGCCGTCGATGCCATCGGCATGACCGTCTCGGATATGGATCGCGCGTTGGATTTTTACACGAAGGTGTTGACCTTTGAAAAAGTATCCGACGTCGAAGTAGCCGGCGATGAATACGAGCACCTTTACGGCGTCTTTGGCTTGCGGATTCGTGTCGTGCGTTTGCAGCTCGGCGAGGAGTTCATCGAATTGGCGGATTATCTCGCGCCGGAGGGCAGGCCGATTCCGGTGGACATGCGCAGCAACGACCGCTGGTTCCAGCACATCGCCATCGTGGTGAGCGACATGGACAAGGCGTACCAACGCTTGCGCGAGTTCAAAGTTCAGCACGCTTCCACCGGCCCGCAGCGCATTCCGGATTGGAACAAGGGCGCTGCCGGCATTCGCGCGTTTTATTTTCGCGATCCCGATGGGCATCATTTGGAAGTGATTTATTTTCCAGCGGGAAAGGGGGACAGCAAGTGGCAAGTTGCAAGTGGCAAGTTATTTTTGGGGATTGACCATACGGCAATTGTTGTCTCGAACACGGAAGCGAGCTTGAAATTTTATCGTGACTTGTTGGGATTGAAATTAGCAGGGGAGAGCGAGAATTACGGCACCGAGCAAGAACATCTCAACAATGTGTTCGGCGCGAGACTGCTCATCAGCGGCCTGCGTGCGCCGAAAGGCCCCGGCATCGAGTTTCTCGAATATTTAGCCCCGCGCGACGGCCGGCCTTATCCCGATGATACCCGCGCCAATGATCTCATTCATTGGCAAACCACGTTGATTTTCAATAACACCGAAGCATTAGCCCAGCGCGTTCGTGCCGCAGATAATTACGACTTCGTCTCATCTGCCGCCGCGGTCGCAATTCCGGAAAGCAAGCTCGGTTTCAAGAAGGGTTTCTTGGTGCGCGATCCGGATGGGCATGTGATGCAGGTGGTGGAGAGATAGGAAAACTTATTGCAAGAATCCAGCGCGACGAGTATATCGTTTTAAATGGGTAAGTTAATTATCGGAAGAATAACTTTTGCAGAATCAATGCTCATCCGTATTCTCGACAGTGAGTCCTTCACCTTGTGCGGCTTCGCGCAGAGCGCGGTCACCAGTAACAAAAACAAGAGGTGGCAACTCCGCTTCAAGCAAAGTTGTGTTTAGGAAAATTGCCGTGGCCAGATGCACCGCATCATACCCTCTGAGCGGATGTCGCTTCGTCAAATCCACTGCCAATTCGATAATTGGGTCACTCAAAAAAGCGGTAATATATTCCTCGTTTTGTACATCGGTTAGGAACAACTGCAAGGCCTCCTCATAGTTTTCCTGAGTCAACTCCCTGGTGCGAACTTTTTTGCTTAGGGCCGCAGCGATTTCAACAACGCCAATCTGGCCGAGATGTATGACATTCCCAGCAGCGGGTTCAACTATGCCTTTTATCCAATGACTACCCTTTTCTGGCGCATATCGTTTAACCGCGGCACTGCTATCAAAATAGTAGATCATCAACGGTCCCCTCGCATGGTGATAATCTCTTCGGAAAGAGGCACTTTAAGTTTCGCCAATGCAGCTTCTACATGTGCTCGGGTGGGAGTGTCCCGAAGTGGCAGGGAGCTTATCATGGCCTGAGCAAACGCACGTTGCCTTTCAGAGGACATAATCAAACCGGCATCGCGGAGTGTTTTTAAAACTTTTTCTCTGTCAACCTTATCTTTACGCACGTTGTCCAGCCAGCTTTGAATCGCCTCGGCAACGATTCGGCTCAAGGCTTCGTTTGAATCTGCTTCCTGCCGGATTCGTTGCGCCAAAGGGAGCGGCAACTGAATTTGCATAGTTTCCATGAAGTTTTTCTCCGTTTTCTTTAGTCCCTAAACCGGCTCAACAAGTCAAAATCAATACTCTTTGTTCAATACTGTTTTGATTATGACCAGACCAAGCTATCACAATTTAGCAAAAATCGATCAGAAAAGCAACTTTACATTTTCAAACCGATCTTTTTAGACAATTCAACAAACTGCGGGCCGAAGCGCATCAGGTCACGCCTTGAATCGGCCTTCACTTTGGTTACCTCTGAAGAACGAGCCATATATGCCCTTGCCGACATTAAAAACTTGCTCCTTTAAAATCCCACCTCCAACCCCAGCCGCACCGTCATTGGGGGTTGATAAAGACAAATATTCGCAGCGGTTACCTGCACGTTCTCGTACCCGTTGCCGAGTGATTTCTGGGAGTTTGGTCATGCAGGTAATGGTTTCCGCAATCCGCGCCGAACTGCCTCGGCAAGCGCCTCTGATTTGCGCAGTTGTCCCAACTGATAAATTTGCATGAGCGCCAGCAATTCATAACGCTCATCCGGCGTCAGCCCGCTTGTTTTTCCTTTTGCTTGTAGCGCGCCAAGCCGTTCATTTTGAAAAGGATCCATTTTTGCGTCTGCTAATGCCAACACTTCTGCATCGGCAAGGCTTGATACAGGCGGATGAAGATCAGTATCTGGCAAACTTCCAAGCGTCGGCCATATCATTTCCAACGCATCAATCAGCACCGCTTCAACGTCTCGTTGTGTAGCCCAGCCGAAACGTTTGGCATGCTCGACGATGCCTTCTGGCAAGCTGAGAGTTATTGCGATAGCCATTTCTCACCTGTTGATCATGAATTAACTGATTGTCAATGAATATTTGAAATCTGGCGTACTCATAAATTATAAAACTCAGCACCATAATGCAAGTGTATTTTTAAAGCCTGCAATCTAAATACTGCTCGCCAACCTCCCCAGCGTCGCCAGCGCCTGCTCCAGCTTGACCGACCAAGGATGGCCGTAACTGAGGCGGATGAAATTCTGATAGCGCTGTTTGGCGGAAAGGACCGGACCCGGAACGATGCTGATTTTAGCATCGCGTTCGATGCTGGAAGACATCATCAGACGGAGCAGGCGCTGCGGGAAAGTGAGGAACGGTATCGCGACCTCTACGATGAGGCGCCCATCGCGTATTTCTCCATCGGCATCGACAGCCGCATTCGCCAGGCCAATAAGCGCGCGGTGGAGTTGCTGGGTTATCCAATGCCAGAGCTGCTCGGCCGCTCCGTGTTTGACTTTATCGCGGATACCCCCTTGAGGAAACCGAAGGCGCAAAAACTGTTTCAGAAACTTGTTGCCGGCGAAGAAGTCCGTAGTGAAGAGCTGGAGCTGCGTAACGCCGGTGGCGAGCAAGTGTGGGTTCTCTTATCCTTCAAGCCAATTCTCGATGCACGAGGCAAAGTCGTTGCCGACCGTTCGATGCTGGAGGACATCACAGCGCGCAAGCGTTTGGAGCAAGCCCTGCAACAATACTCCGAAAACTGCAAGAGCTCGTCGATGAGCGCACGGCTCAGCTTCGCCGCTCCGAGGAACGGCAACGCGCCCTGCTCGAAATCAATAACGCCATCATCTCCAACCTCGACCGCGACTCCTTATTTGAGGCCATCGCCAAAACCCTGCGCTCCATTCTCTCCTTTGATCGCCTCAGCCTCTCCATCTATGATCCCGTCAATGATCTCTTGAAAGGCTTCGCGGTAAGCGGGATCGCCGCGCAGAAAGCGGCCCTCGGCGCCGGGATCAATGTTCCGCGACAAGGAAGTATGATGGGACGGGCAGTGGATCAAAAACGGCCCCTTATCGGTCGGGACTTGCGACAGGAACGCCCGAATCAGTGGATGCCAATATTATCGCCGCGCTGGTCGAGTCGGGAATCAGATCATACATCATGCTTCCCTTGATTACCAGGGGAAAAGTGGTTGGCGTGTTGAATCTCACGAGCCTCGCGCCCGATCAGTATTCGGAGCGTGACGCCGAATTTTTGCAGGAGATTGCGAAGCAGGTCGCTCTTGCCGTTGAGAACATGCAGGCTTATGAAGAGATCGCTCAACTCAAGGCGCGGTTGGAGCAGGAAAGCATTTACCTGCAAGAAGAGATCAAAACCCAACACAACTTCGAGGAGATTATCGGGCGAAGCCAGGCGATTAAAAAAGTGCTGCAGGCTGTGGAGACCGTCG
>JAKEEU010000417.1 GCA_022616415.1 Candidatus Zhuqueibacterota bacterium
CCGCAACCAAACAGGTTTATAGCAAAAACAATTTCCCAACGGATAGAAAAACCCAACGGATGAAAAGCAAAAGCATTAGACAAAATGATTAGGGACAAAATAATTCAATATTTTTTAAAACAATTATTTTTTCACTGTTATTGGCACAGTGCTTGATACTAACAAGATCGTTCCACGATGACATGATAAAGTTACTTGCAGAACGAACCACTGCAGTAGAGAACGCTGGGCTGAAAAAAGATTCCTTCGGAATGACAACGTGAAGTTAAAGCTTAGTTCGTTGTATCAAATATTTTCGCAACGCCCAATCGAGCGGCTGGTCGAGTGTCAGAAGCTCGTAAGCGAGGTTTTGCTCTCGCAGTATTTGTTTCATCGTTTGAAGTCGATGCTGCAAGTTTTTAAGATAAGAAGCGCGCGCCTGTTGGGCGTCCACCTGCACGGTTTTGCCGCTTTCCAAATCCTCAAAGGTTAAGAAGCCCTCGTAATCGAAGGCCATCTCGTTGCGTCCCATAAGATGAAAGAGCAGTACTTCGTTTTTCAGCGCGCGCAATTTCGACAGTGCGGCGGTGATCTCATTTTGATGTTCGTGTAAATCGCTGCCGAGCACGATCATCTCGCGTTTTTGCGCGCCGGTGAGCGTGCTTTCCAGGTCTGCCCAATCCGGCCAGATTCCAGCGGGCTTGGCGCGCTCCAATTCGTGCAAAAAGCGGTGCAGTTGCTGGTGATCGCGTTTTGGCGGCAAGTGCAAATCGGCGGCCTCGTTGATGATTTCAAGGCCGAAGGCTTCGCCCTGGCTGTGCGCGAGATACCCGAGCGAAGCGATCAAAAAACGCGCGTAGTCGAATTTCGTCACGCCGTTGTCCTCGTGCGCCATCGAAGCGCTGGCATCGAGCACGAAGCGAATCGTGATGCTCGTCTCGGTTTCCGATTCGCGCACGTAATAGCGATCCGAGCGGGCGTACATTTTCCAATCGACGCGGCGCAAATCGTCGCCGGGCTGATAGCTGCGATATTGGCTGAACTCCAAGCCGGCGCCGGGAATCGGGCTTTGATTGGCGCCGAGCATGAAACCATCGACAACGGTTTTGGCCAGAAGATGAAGATCGGAAATTGCCGCCAAAATGTGCGGGGCGATGAAGCGGTAAGAGGAGACGTGCATGGGTATGAAGTCCGAAGTCTTGAGTCCGAAGTCCAAAGTCAGAAGTTCAAAGTCAGAAGTCGAAATCAAAAATTTTCGAGCGGACTGCGCGGGTCGGGGATTTGTTTTAGCAGCTCGCGGGTCACGGCGTCGGAGTCGATGCGCTCAGCCTCGCCTTTGAAGTTGATCAGGATGCGATGGCGCAGCGCCGCCGGCGCGATGGCTTTCAGATCGGGTAGCGTGACGGCGAAACGGCCATTGAGCAAGGCGCGGGCTTTGGCGGCTAAAATGATCGCCTGGCCGGCGCGCGGCCCGGCTCCCCATCTGACCCAGTCTTTGACATGCGGAATCGTGCTTTCCGCCGGGCGGGACGCGCGCACCAAGCGGTTGGCGTAGCCGATCATTTCGTCGCTGATGCTGACTTCACGAACCAACGCTTGCGCGTTGAGAATGTCTTCAGCCGTGATGATCGAACGAGCCCCCGCTTGCTTTTTTCCCGTCGTCGTGGCGAGAATCTCGAACTCTTCCTGTTCGCGCGGGTAGTCAATGGTGATATAAAGGAGAAAGCGATCCAACTGCGCTTCGGGCAGCGGGTAGGTGCCGGCCTGCTCGATGGGGTTTTGCGTGGCGAGCACGAAAAACGGCCGCTCCAATTGATAGGTCGTGCCGCCGTAAGTAACGGCAAATTCCTGCATGGCTTCCAACAATGCCGCTTGCGTTTTCGGCGGCGTGCGATTGATCTCGTCCGCCAAAACGATGTTGGCGAAAATCGGTCCGTGATTGAATTTGAAGAAACGCTTGCCGGTGGCGTGTTCTTCTTCGAGAATCTCGGTGCCGATGATATCCGTCGGCATCAGATCAGGCGTGAATTGAATGCGTCGAAACGAGAGATGAACCGCGTCAGCCAGCGTGCGAATCATCAATGTTTTCGCGAGGCCGGGCACGCCTTCCAAAAGACAATGTCCGCCGGCAACGAAAGCGATGAGCAGCTCGTCAATCGTCTGCTGCTGCCCGATGATGACTTTCTTGATTTCCTGCTGCAGCAGCGCGAGCTTGTGCAACAGTTCTTTGACTGTGTTTTCGGTCATTTCCACAAGAGAATTTGCAACGAAAAGGGAACCGCAACGAAAATTTATTGATAGATGAACCCAACTGTAAAGCTTTATCCGTTGGGTTCATCCATCTGTTGGGAACAATGATTTTGGCTGAAAGCTCTTTGCGTAACGCCACGTTCGTTTATAAACTAAATAAACCATCGCTCATGCCGTCATGGCATACATCACGATGTTGACACCAAATTTGGTATTGTCCTCTGCCAGCCAGCGTTTGTTGCGAAAGTCGTAATCCCATTCGCAGCCGTAATCTTTGTTGCTGTAAAGCACGGCGATACGGCCGTCGTCTTCAATGGCTTTGAGATAATCATGCACGAGATCATCGCCCCAGCCGTTCAGCTCGAACGAAGTGGTTGGCGGGCCGTTGTTAAAATGAAAGAATGAATGATAAAGCTCATGGTCTTTGGGGATTTTCTTGAGCGCATGCGGCCCGAAAATGGCGGCCATTTGCGCTTCGAAGGAGCGCGCGAACAGGCCGTCGATGTCGTGGTTGCAATCATCGACAAAAACGAAGCCGCCGTTGCGAACGTACGTCTCGAAATTCTCCCGCTCGCGCGAAGTGAATTGCACCAGCTTGTGGCCGGAAAGATAGCAAAACGGTGAATGCAGCATCGCTTTGTCGCTCAGCGGAATGATCTTTTCGGCGGTGTCCACTTCAACCGTGGTGTATTCGACCAAAGAATTGAGCAGATTGGAGGGCATGCGTTGATCGACGTCCCAATCGCCGGAGAGGTACTGCAGGCGCGTGAAAAAGAAACGTGAGTGCATGTATCCAATATTTTTGCAAATATCGACAAGACCAACAGATAAAAGCGGCCAACGGATAAAAAAGAAATAGCAAAATGTTTAGGGCAAAATTATGGAGAAAACCTTTATAAAAAAGAAGTCACTCCTTCCTCGATATCAAGGGCGATTTCTGCACGAGAAGCTTTATGGCTTATTGCCAATATCATTGCGATTAAAGGCGGCCAAAATCGACGAAGAGCTTTGGGAACAAAGCCGTTGGCAGCTTTTATCCGTTGGCCTTAATTCATCCGCTGGGGAAGCATGGCGGATTAATCCGCTCATACCGCATCCGACAAGCTGGTGAAAGTAAAATCGCGAATCTTCATTGGCGGCACGAGGTTGCCGTTGATCCGCACCGGCTTGCCGAGGGCTTCGAGATTGTTGAGCATGATGATCGGGCTTTCATTGAAGCGGAAGTTTTTGATCGCGTGCTTGATCTTGCCGTTCTCGATGTAATACAAGCCGTCGCGCGTCAAGCCGGTGTACAGCAGCGTTTGCGGATCGACGGTGCGGATGTACCACGTGCGCGTTACCAAAATGCCTTTCTGCGTGTCGCGAATCAGGTCTTCAACCGTGGCCGTGCCGCCTTCCATAATGCCGTTGGCCGGAGGGGGCGTGGCCTTCACGCCTTTCTTTTGCGCCCAGTAACGCGGATAAAACAGATTTTTGACCACGCCTTTTTCTATCCAAAAGGTTTTTTCCAAAGGACGACCATCACCGGCCCAGCAAGCTGCGGGCACCTCCGGATGCGTCGGGTCGGAATAGATCGTCACCCGCTCGTCCACGATTTTTTCGCCGAGCTTGGTGGTGCCGCCGGCTTTGGCCATAAAGCTGCGGCCTTCATCAGCCTGGCGCGCGTTGAAACTGAAGATCATGTTTTGCAGCAAATCGATCGAAGCTGCGGGCTCGAGAATCACGGTATATTTGCCGGGTTCGATGGCCACCGGGTTTTGGGACATCTCGGCTTTCTCAATCGCGATCTGTGACGCGGCGCC
>JAKEEU010000418.1 GCA_022616415.1 Candidatus Zhuqueibacterota bacterium
ATTTAGAAAAGCTGTTGGCACAGGCCATGCAAAATCGCCCTGACTTGCAAGCGGCGCGCGCCATAGCGGACTGGTGAGCAACTGTAAAATCTCTAAACAAGCCATCGGTAAGCGCATGAACCCAGGGCTGGTGAAATTTCTGGAGCTGCTCTTGGCCGCCAGCTTGGCCGGCCAAATTAAAAAATCCGATCGCCTGTTCACGCCGGCGACGCTGTCCCAGTTCAACCGGGTCCTGGTGGAAGATAGCACCCACATCCATCTGCCATCATGGTTAGCTACATTTTATCCGGGCAGCCAGAACGCCACCGGCCAAGAGATCGCGACTCTCAAGATTCGGTCCGCCGTCGATTTGCTCAGCGAACGATTCATTGATTTTCACTTGAGTCCGTTTACTCACAATGACCAAAGCGCTTCCCGGGAGATTGTGCCTTCTCTGCACGCGGGAGATTTGCTTGTCCGTGATTTGGGCTTTTTTGTGTTACCGGCCTTCCGAGAAATTGCCAGCGCCAAAGCTTATTTTATCAGCCGGTTAAGGCATGACGTCAATCTTTATGAGAGCCTTGGCAACAAGAAAATCAACCTGCTCAAAAAATTGAAAAAGTACGGCTTCGTCGATCTCACCGTGTGCGTCGGCGCGCACGAGCAGTTCCCCTGTCGCTTGATTGCCATTCCTGTTGCAGCAGAGGTGGCCGCCGAAAGAAGACGAAAATACAAAACCAATCGCGATCGCCGGCGGAACCCCTCGACAGAGCATTTGATGCTCATGGGCTGGGACCTGTGCATTACCAATGTGCCACCGGAGATGTTGACGGCGCAACAGATTGCCGAGATTTATGATTTGCGATGGCGGATCGAAATCATTTTCAAATCCTGGAAGAGTTATTTCAACCTCGCCGACGTTCCCCGCGCCAACGTGGTTCGCGTGCAAGCCCACGTGTATGCGATGCTGCTCTTCATCACGATTTTTCAGGTCCACCTCTTTGTGAAGCTCTATCGGGAAAATCTCGAAACGCATCACACGCAGTTGAGCCTGTTGAAAGTCGCGCGATTTTTCAAAGAGAATCTCTGGGCGCTGGTCTTATCGCTGATGAATCTCGATATGGTCAAAGAACAAATTTTTTATCATTGCCGA
>JAKEEU010000419.1 GCA_022616415.1 Candidatus Zhuqueibacterota bacterium
ATTCAAGAAAGAAAAAGAACTTACGAACGATTATAACGCTTCCGACTGGGAGCGCCAAAAATCCAAAAATGCTCGATCACAACCTGCGGAATGTAGGTTATATAATTACTATATAAGATTTTGAAGTTCTCCCTTTGTCAATCTCTATGCCACAAAACCGATTCGATAAGAGGTTGCAAAATCTGCCCACTACAATCTGGAATAAAATTATCCAAATTGATGAGCTTAAAGGCCAATGGGCCGCCGGGGTGCAATTAGGTCCGCAGGTGCTTGGCAGGCTAAAAAAATCCGTTCTGGTGACGTCTACAGGCGCCTCGACCCGCATCGAAGGCGCGCGGCTCTCTGACGAAGACGTTGAAAAGCTCATGCGAGGCCTCGCTCTGCAAAAATTCCGTGATCGTGACAAGCAGGAAGTAAAAGGATATTATGAGCTTCTGGAAAACGTGTTTGAATCATGGCAGCACATTCGCTTCTCAGAAAGCACGATCAAGCATTTCCATAAAGAGCTTTTAAAATACGTGGACAAAGACAAACTGCACCGAGGAGAGTATAAAAAGGGAGAAAATAAGGTGGAGATGATCGATGAAGCCGGCAGATCAGTCGGCGTGCTTTTCGATACCACACCAGTTTATCTGACTCCGAAAGAGATGCAGGAATTAGTTGAATGGACGCGGGAAGCGCTTGAAAAAAATAAGCACCACCCTCTTCTGATTATTGGAAATTTTCTTGTTGAGTTTCTCCAAATTCATCCCTTTCAAGACGGCAATGGAAGGGTATCGCGAATTCTCACCAACCTTCTTCTGCTTAGAGAAGGCTATTTCTACATGCCGTATGTCTCCCACGAAAAACTGATCGAGGACAATAAGCCTGATTACTACATGGCGCCCAGAAAGAGCCAGAAGACATTGAAAAGTGGCAAGGAAAATATTACACCGTGGTTGGTTTTCTTTTTGGAGATCGTCCTCGTACAATCACGAATGGCGGTTGCGTTGTTCTCTAAAGAGCAGATTGAAAAACTGCTGTCTCCAAAGCAATTGGCCGTGTGGAGCTATCTGCAATCTGTTCAGGAAGCAGCGCCTCTGCAAATTTCACAGCATGCCAATGTTGCGCGCCCAACCGTGAACCAAGCTCTGGAAAAACTTCTGAGGCTTAAAAAAATCGAACGGCTGGGAATGGGTAGAAGCACAAGGTATCGAAAAATCGAATAATTTATTTACGCTGAAATATTCCTTGTTTACATTCGGAATAAATTGGCGTACGACGATTTCGTTTTTCATTTTTAAAACTTAAGGAGGATGGGAAAATGATGCTTGCTCGCCAAAAAAGTTGTGGAATAATCCTATTTTATTTTATACTTGTTGTCGCACTCGCAGCCCAAACCACCGAAACCATCGCCATCAAATGCGGCAAGCTGTTTGACGGCAAAAATGAGAGGCTGCTCGACAATCAAACCATCATCGTTCAAGGCAATCGCATCACTACAGTCGGGACGAACGTACCGATTCCTGCCAATGCCAAAGTGATTGACTTGAGCAAGGCCACGGTGCTGCCCGGCTTGATCGACACCCACACTCACATGTATTTGCACGACGGCGATTACAACGACCAACTGTTGAAAGAGCAAATCGCGTATCGCGCCATTTACGCTTCGGTCAATGCGCGCCAAACGCTCGAGGCCGGCTTCACCACCATTCGCGATCTCGAAACCGAGGGCGCGATGTATGCCGATGTGGCGCTGCGCGATGCCATCAATAACGGCGTAGTGCCGGGACCGCGCATGCAGGCCTCGACGCGCTCGCTCGGCATCACCGGCGGTTACTCGCCGTATGGCTTCTCGCCGGAAGTGCCGATGGTTTACGGCGCGCAAATCGCCGACGGCGTCGAGGGCGTGCGTTTGGCAACACGCGAGCAAATCAAATACGGCGCGGACGTCATCAAAATTTACATCGACCATCGCCGCGGCCGCAGCCTGGCCGGCGACTCGCTCACCGGCTTTCCAACTTTCACGCTGGAAGAGACGAAAGCTATTGTCGAAGAGGCGACGAAAGTCGGCATCAAAGTCGCCGCGCACGCTTACACGAGTGTTGCCGCGCAAACTGCCATAAATGCCGGCTGCACTTCCATCGAGCACGGTTTGTATCTCGACGAGGCAACGTTCCGCTTGATGGCGCAAAAAGGCTGCTACTGGGTGCCGACGATGATCGCTTATTTGCGCGGCTTGGAAAATCCCAACGCTACGCCGACGGCGCGGAAGATGAGTGAGGGCACGACGCAGCGCCATAAAGCCACGTTTCAGCGCGCGCTCAAAATTCCCGGGCTCAAAATCGCGTTCGGCAGCGATCTCACCGGCGCGCACGGCACCAACGCCCGCGAGCTGGAAGTGATGGTGCGTTACGGCATGGCGGCGCTGGCGGCGCTGAAGTCCGCCACGGCCGTCGCGGCCGACCTGCTCGGCTGGCAAAATCAGATTGGCAGCATCGAAACCAACAAGCTCGCGGACATCATTGCGGTGAGCGGAAATCCTTTGGCGGACATCACCGAGCTGCAGCGCGTAAAGTTCGTGATGAAAGATGGAAAAGTGGTGAAGAATACTTTTTGAGCTTTGATTATTTTGTACAATTCAAAAATTTTTTCCCCCCAACGGATGAATTAAGACCAACGGATAAACACATCCGTTGGTCTTAATTCATCCGTTGGAGAGTTTTTGCTAATACTTTACTATCAAACGACCGATGACTCGACGACTCGTTTTCCACAGCTTGTTGATTCTCTTGTCTATGTTGTTTGCCTGTCTTGGGCCACCCCCTCCTCACATGGGAAGTGATCCCATCGTGCGGATCGGCTTGATGCAGAACCTGGCAACCGTGCGTTTTCAAACGCCGGACAAACTCTCACTTGCTCATCCGAAAGGCCGCCTTATCGCGCGCGACGTGCCGGGGCAAAGCTGGCAGGTGACTATCAAACGCTTCGAGCCGGCCCGGATTGAGTATCGTCTGCTCGTGATCTCGACCAGGAATAAAGATGAGGCCAAGGCGATGGCAGACAAAGTAACGGATGCCGGCGTGTCGCCCAAAATGATCGAAGAACGTCCGGATTACGATCGCTTGTGGGTGGCGCAGAATGCGACAAATATTTACAAGGTCGTGTTGCGCGAGAAATTTACCACCCGCGAAGCCGCGCTCGCCAAACAAAAAGAACTCGCTGAAAAAATTCAAACCGAGCTTTGGGAGATGGTCAGGAAACCGGCGCAGGGAACTTTGGAGCTGAAAAATTTGGACAACGGCAAAACCTACCAGCTTCCCAATGGCTTTCAGGTGATCGCCGATCGCGTTGGCTTATCGAATGTTGCCGTCGGCGCCGGATTCCATTGGGAGGGCAGCGAGAATCGCGTTTATCGCGGTCGCGTGGAGTTTTTCATCGATCGTTTCGGCAAATTGACGGCCGTGAATATTCTGCCGATCGAAGACTATGTTGCCGGCGTGGTGCCGTCGGAGATGCACCATGGCTTTCCACCCGAGGCCTTGAAAGCGCAGGCGGTGGCGGCGCGCAATGAGATTTTTTCCAAAGTTGGAACGCGCCATCTTGAAGATAATTTCGATCTGTGCGCGGACGTGCACTGCCAGGTTTTTAGCGGCATCAACCGGCAAACCGCGAACACCGATAGAGCCGTGAAGGAGACCACGGGGATGGTGATGAAAGTGGACGGCGCCGTCATCGACGCAAATTATGCCAGTGTCTGCGGCGGGCAAACGGAAAACAATGAGAACGTTTGGAACGGTTTGCCCCGGCCTTATCTGCGCGGCATTTTCGACGGGAATGGCCGGCCCGATCTGCTGGGAAATTCGTTGATGGATGAAAATACTTTGCTGCGGTGGGTGACGACCAGGCCGGGGGTTTATTGCAATACCTTGCAAGGCGAAATTCCCGCGGCGATGGAATACACCAAAAAATATTTTCGTTGGGAGATCAATTACCCGCGGCAGGAATTGCAGGATTTGATTCGCAAACGCACCGGCGAAGATTTCGGCGATTTGCAGGATCTCGTGCCGCTGGCGCGCGGCGTGTCCGGACGCTTGATGCGATTGCGCGTGATCGGCACCAAAAAAATTTTTGAAATCAACCGCGAGCTGGCGATCCGGCAAGCGCTGGCCGACAAAACGTTGTGGAGCGCTTGCATTGCGATTCAAAAATCCGGCATCGACCGCAACCGCCTGCCGGCGAGCTTCAAAATTCTCGGCGCCGGCTGGGGCCACGGCGTCGGTATGTGCCAAACCGGGGCGGCGATATTGGCGTTGCGCGGCCGAAACTTCGCGCAGATCCTGCAACACTATTACACCAACGTGAAGCTCGATAAAGAATATTGACCCGGCGATTTGATCATTCGCTTCAGAAAGATTTTATACACCCACCCAAGCCGAGGCGGTAAAACTTACATTATTTTTTTAGCGCTGTATTTTCAGGTCCGGACTCCATTCCCATTCCCTCCTGCTAAGTTCAATAGAATTTCATCTTTCCTCGTTAAGATTTTTTAGTTAATGTTGGCATTGATCTTGCAAGTTCTGGGCATAGTCAGAAGCGGGCATTCTGAGGCCTGGACAAGGATCAAACGGAGACCATGCTTATGTTGCAAAGATACCAAGTGGACGATCGGAAGATCGAGAAAATATCAAGGCAGGATAACGCACAACGCATGTATCTCGAAGCCTATCGCTTTTCTCTCGATTTGTGTGAGAATGCGGAAATCGCCCAAAAAGTGGCGTCGCGTTTCCTGGAAAGTATGGTAGTGAATGAACAATCTTCGCCGGTATCCGATTGTGGAAAGCCCGGAGCTGTTGCTTTCCCTGCCGTGGCAATACTTTGCTGATCGTGAGAAAGTCATTTCTTAAGCCGATCAGATTGATGAATTGATGAAAATTCACTTGTGCCATATTCAAGAAGCGCGGCCCGCCGGCGAAAACCACCTATGGTTTCAGCCGCCGGCCGGTGATTCCCTTTATCCAAGTCAAAGTGATGGTCATGGACGACACACAATTGGTCTTGGGAGGCGGCCTGACATTTTGAGTTAACTATAACACAAGGAGGTGTGTGATGAAAAAGATTTTCTTGACCTTGTTTTTTGCCGCCGGTATTTTCGTGCTGTGGTCGCACGGCGAAATGGTTTGGAGCAATCGCCGGTTTCTTGATGAGCCGCGGGTTCACAAGATTGAAAAAGGCGAGTATCTCAGCCGCTTGGCGCAGCAGTATTATGGCGACCCGCAACGCTGGCGCGAATTGGCGCTGATCAACCGCGCCCCCAATCCGAACCACGTCGAAGTCGGTGAGAAGATTTTCGTTCCGGCTGCCAACGTGGTTGCAGAGATTGGCCGCGCGCGAACCTTGACCAAGGTCAATGCGCTCGTCAATGATCAGGAGAAGTTGACGCGCGAGCCGTCCCAACCGCTAACCGAAACCGCTCCGGCCACGACACCGACACCATCTGGTGAAGCCACGACTGGAAATGGGACGGCCGAACCGGTCGCGCCGGTTGAGGGAACGCCGGCGCCAATCGCCATTGAGCCGGTCGCAAACGAAACCAGCTTCCCGTGGTTATGGATTGCTCTGAGCGCCGTCGTGTTTGCGCTCGCCGGGTTCATCATTTATCGCTGGCGTCAAAATGCCGAGCCAAAGGTGAATTTCACAGTCAAGCCCAAAGAGAACAGTTTCGACGATTTTCTCAATCGCCGGCACTACGGCGAGAGCGGGCCGATCAAAGCGCAGCCTGCCGATCAAAAGAAGGAAGATGATGAGGAAACCAAAGACAAGGACACCGGCAGCGACGATTTTCGCAGCCGCCGAAAATACGACGAAAGCATAACCGCCACAAACTGAGTTTTCAGCTCAAGCAAATCCTGGCGGAATAATTCGTCTGAATTGGGTTGGTTGGCCGGATTTCGCTTCCTGCTAGATGAAGAAAGCCCCTGCTCCTCTTGGATAGGATTCCAGAGAAGGCAGGGGCTTTCTGTAATATCTAAAGAAAGGGGCGTGTGGACTTTCTAGTTCACACGCGCATTGCGGACAAGAATGTCCGCACTCCCTCTTGTTCATGTTTTTATCGTACAACCGCCATCTTTCTCACCGCTACTTCGCTGCCAGCCTCCAGCCGCAGCAAATAAATCCCGCTTCTCACCAATTCTCCAATCGAATTCCGGCCGTTCCAAATCAGTGTGTGCGTTCCGGCTGACATTTTTTGCTGGACGAGAATGGCTACTTCTTCTCCGAGCAAGTTGAAAATGCGCAGTTTCACCTCGGCTTGGCGCGGCAGCTCGAAACGGATCGTCGTTTCGGGATTTCCCCCGCTAAGAGCGGGGCGTTGCGCGCCGTTTGAGAAGGGGTTAGGAAAATTTTGATGCAAAGTGAACTGCTGAGGGATCGACGCGTTTTTGTTCTCTTCAACGCGCGTCGGAATGTCAGGCACCGTGATCGATTTGGGTTCATTGGCAACAATATAAACGACTGTGCCGTACGCCGGCAGGTTGAGCGATAATGTAGCACTGCCAGAGGCATCTGCCATAATCGTGTTGGCAACACCAGTCAACAATTCGCTCAGGACCATGCTTTTTCCAGCCGTGATGCCCCCGCTAAAATCAACAGTTGAAGCATTGAGCGTGACCGTCACATTTCGGGTTGCGCTGCTGAAGTTTACAGCGCCTATGGCATTTTCATCAGTAAGAGGCCGCGAGAAAACATAAACGTCATTGTTAGCTTGATTGAGACGGATTAGTCGCTGCGTCCAGAATGCCGGAAAGCCCGCGCGAACGTAGCAAAGTTTTTGATAAAAATTCTGTACTACGGATTTGTCCGGATCATTAAAATTGACTTTGCCGCGTTTGCCGTCAAAATCGCCGATGCCGTTGCCGAACCCCACCTCTTGTCCGGCGTAAACCATGGGAATACCGGGAGCCATAAAAAGCGTTGCCGCATAAGGCACGGTTTGTTGAATGCTGCCGGCGAGAAGCGCCAAGCGGGACTCGTCATGATTTTCCAAAAACCGGAAGAAATAGCTGTTCGGGCCGGGATAAAAATTATTATTGAAAACTTTGTCGTGAATTCGCGAAGCGTTGCTGGTCAAAATGTTGCCGGCGCGAAAACCGTCGAAATACAGCGGCCAATCGTAGCCGGAATCCACCCCGCCGTTGCCATCGGCGTAAATGCGCTCCGTTCCGAAGCCGACGCCGCTGTCTTCCGCCAGCAGCCAAATATCCGGCTTGATGTGCTTCAGCGCTTCTCGCACTGGCACGCCCATTTCGTTTTCACTGCCGTTGCCATTGTTTGCCCGGCGCGCCGGCCCCCAATACACGTCGAAGCGGAAGCCGTCGGCGCTCATCTCGTTGATCCAGAATTTATACACCTCGATCATATACAGCCGCGCATCGAGATCGGCCCAATAGTAGTTGATGATCTCTTCGCTAAAGCCGTCGTAATAAACAAAAAGGCCGTTGTTGCTGAGGCGTTCCGGCAAATTGGGCCGGTAATTGCCATTATTGATTAGGTTGTGCTGATAATAACTCCAGTAACGCGAATGCTCCCGATGGGTTCGAATGTCGGCGGCAAACGGATGCGCCTGGCTGGTGTGATTGGGCGTAATGTCGAGCACGACGCGTATCCCGAGCTGATGAGCGCGATCCACGAAAGCGAGAAAATCATCGTTCGTTCCATACTCCGGCGCGACTCGATAAAAATCCACGATGTCATATCCTGCACCGACAACATCGATGGTAAAATTATTATCCATAACCGGCATCAGCCAGATCACGTTGTAGCCCATTGCCTGAATATAATTTAACCGGTTGGCCGCCGCTTTCAGAGTGCCCTCAGGCGTGAAAGAATGAATAAAAATTTCATAAACACGCGCTTGTTTCACCCACGCCGGATTGCTCTTGAGCGTCGCCGGAATCACCTGGCCGGTTGAGGTCACGGTCACGAATTGCCGCGTGCGGTCACTGTTGCCATCCGGGTCGCGCGCCGTTAAAGTGAAATAATATTCTCCCGGCGTTTGGGGTTTGGCAACCGCGATCACGGCTTCAGCCGAGTTATTGATGCCGAGGGTTTGGGGATTGGCCGCATCTTCCTGCCAGTTGAACGTGAGCGGCTGGCTGTCCGGATCGGTGCTTTGCACGGCCCGCAAAGTGAGCTGAGCTCCAGCCGTGTCAAAGGTAATGACCGCAAAGGGCGCGTGATTGACCTTGCGCATGATGCGGATAGCCTGTGAAGTCTCGATCACGCCGCCAACCAGCGCTCGCACATTGAAAATATTATCCCCTTCGAGCAAAGACATCGTTGTATCGAATTTACCGTTGCGCACCGTGATCGCCCAACTCTCGGCGACACGAAGCAAAGTCGCCGCGCGCACCGTGCTGTCCGGCGTGCCGTTCGCTTGCAAAATTTCGCCACGAATCGGCCAGCTCGTTTTCCAAGTCTCTGCCGGTTGCGTGAAAATTTGCACGGGATCAGCCTGTACGGTGAAGCGAGTGGTATCGGAGCTGATCGTATTTGCCAGCGTGCGGGCCAGGAGAATAAGTTGGTGTGTGCCATTCGATAGCGGCACCGCCGGCGTGAAATTAAATTTCTTGGCGCTCTCGTCGTAACCGGCGCCGACATGCGTGTATTCAACATTGTCAAGCTTGACTACGATCGATGCAGTGTCGACGCGCGTTTTGGTTGAGGGGAAAATATAGGCCGTGATCAAGGGTTGGCGCGTTTTGACCACGCCGGAGACCGAATTGGGCAAGAGATAGTGGATCGTGGGATTGCGAACGTATAAAAATGAATTGTCATTGTCGCGGCTGTTTTTGCGTGGGTTCAATGGATCACTTCTCCACCCCGTATTGGCTCCGTTCTCGTTTATTTTGTATTGATACGCGCCGGAAACGCCACCGTTCGGTTGGCCGCCGACGCGCAACCGCACGGTCTTGACCCAGTTTCCACTCGCGGCATCGAAATTCATGCGGGACGGCGCATTCGCTGCAATGGTGCCGTTGCTATTCGGACCCCAATTGTTGAATTCGCCCGGGAGAAACACGGCCGACGGATTGCCGGTCGGTTTGTAAAAAAAAGTCACATCCACGCTGTCCGGCTGGGCAGAGAGGTTTTGAATCGACAAAACGGCGGCGAACGCAAAACCAATAAAGCCGGAAAATTTTAGCTTCATTTTTTCCTCACAGTGTAGTAAATTCAATCAATGGAAAAAACAAAAAGCCCCGCCAGCTTCTTTCGCCGCGTCGTCAATGTGATCAAAAAGATCCCGCGCGGCAAGGTAGCGACTTACGGCCAGATCGCGGCGCTGGCCGGCAATCCCCGCGCAGCGCGGCAAGTGGCGTGGGTACTGCACAGCGCTTCGGACAAAGAGAAACTGCCGTGGCAACGCGTGATCAATAGCGCTGGAACCATTTCGCTGCCGCGCTATGGCGGCTACGAACTGCAAAAGACCCTGCTCGTCAAAGAAGGAATTAAATTTGATGGCAATGATGGCGTCGATCTCGCGCGGTTTCAATGGCGGCCGAAAAGCAAAAAAGAAAAAGACGGCAAAAAGAAAAAACGACGAAATTATTGAGCGCATCTGCTCGCGCAGCAGATGCTTTTCGGAAGCGACGGGATTCACTCTTGTCTATTTGGAGCCTTGCTTTGCCGGTCGAGCCGGCTGGGTTACTTTTTGCAATATTCCCGCCGCGAAATTTTTGTCAACGACCGCGATCACCCCAACTTGTTGCCGGCCGAAAAACCCGCCCCATTCCGCCATCGTGCCGATCTCTAAAATTTTCGGAGTTGCGGTTGCTTTCGCCAATACTTTTTCCCGCGCCGAGGGCGAGAAGTCGCTGGCAAAAATGACCAGCAGCGCTTCGCGAGGCCGGCGCACCTCATGGCTGACCGCGGTCGAGCCGATGACCACTTTGCCGGCGCGTTGCGCCAGGCCGAGCAATCCCGTCAGTTCAGGTGGCAGCATGATCGCGCAAATATAGAATAATTTGATCGTAAACTTCAATTGCAACCGGCCGGCGAAAGCCGTGGTGCAGGCCTTTCCTTTTCTTCAACAACTCACCGCAAGCGAGGGTTCGACACACATACGCGCCGCGTCCGGGAAGCCGTTGCCGCGGATCGACGGCAATGCTCCCATCTTTATTGCAGGAGATGCGCAGCAATTCCGGCTTGCCCACTTTGCGCCCACAAGCCAGGCAAGTCCTTTCCGGGATATGAGCCATACGTCTTAGCTTTTGTCCGGAAGCATGACGTGATTTTTACAGATGCTGCAACAAAAAAGCCTTCCACCGAAATCCGCCGAAAACACCGAGAGGCGCCGAGCTAATTCTTAAATCTTTTCGGCGATTCTCGGTGGCTTCGGTGATCTTCGGCGGAAAAACGCTTTTTCTTAAAAACCGCGTAATGCACCCGTTTGTGCATTTAGGCCGTGCTCTTCTTGGCGCTTTTGACAAATTCGCTGAAGCTGTTTGCCCAATGCGCGATGGTCTTCTCCGGTCCGACGAGCTTAAAAAAATATGGACCTTGCGGCGTTTCCAGGACTGCGGCGAGCATACGGAAATTCGGCTTGTTTTGCTCTTCTTGCATGCCGGGCATCATCGAACCCACGTACGTGCCGCTGACATCGACGATGGTGAGGTTCATGCCATCCACCACTTCATTTGCAGTCTTGGCTTTTTCCGCCGACGAGCTGCTATCGGGTTGCGTAAACTGGCCGTACCAACGCTGCAAATTGGCTTCAACGGAGCCGCCCTGGCCGGCGCCAAAATAAAACACGGCAAGCTCGGCATCTTCGGCGTCATCGGCAACGCGCGGCAAAGTAAACTGTGCCTTGCGCATGGAAGAACTGGGTGTGACGGTTTGCCAGGCGGGATCGGCCGCCAGCGTGACGGCGCCAAGATCGACGTTTTGAGCCGGCTTTTTCTGGCAGGCTAAAAAGGCAGGCAGCAGAATGGCAATTAAACAACAATTGATGGCACTGCTGAAACGGATTTCTCGTGGGCGCCTTGTGCGCCGGCCATTGTTCTCGTTTTGGGGCAAAAAAGACGCTCGACCAACCATGGTGTGAGATGACATGGTGCTTTCTCCAATTTTCTTGACAAGTACAGGCAAAGGCTTTTTGTATCCGGATTTTACGAATCGCCCGGATCAAAGATCTAAGGGCTTGAATCCGGGCGATTCGGCAAATCCGGATACCACTAAAAGTCTTTGCTTTTTTTGCAAAGATACCACTTGTAACAGGTTATTGCATGTTAAAAAATTACCGGCAGAATGTCAAGAAAATAAAAAAGGCCCCACCTGGTAAGGTCGGGCCTGCGAAAGCAGAAAAGCCGTTTGTGTCCACAGCCGATATGCATGGAGCGGAATCAACGAGCCGCGGCGAAAACCCGGCCACGTTCGTCAAGCTTGGTTTGTTCCGGCAGCGCCAGCGGCCTGCCGTTTTCACTCATGGCACAGTTTCCGTCAAAAACCGCCCCCTCGTCGATCACTAACTTGCTGGTCTTCACTTCGCCGTGAACCATGGCGTGCGACTCCAGCACCACCTTGCCGGTGGCCACAACCCGATTCTTCACCCGGCCGCCGATGATGGCGTTTCTGACTTTAACCTCGCCCTCGATTTCGCCTTCTTTGCCCACGACCAGGGAATCCGAGACTTGCACCTGTCCCGTCACCCGGCCGTCGATGCGCAGGCTGTTTTGCACCGTGAGCAGGCCCTCGATTACCGTGCCCTTGCCGATGATCGTATTAAGCTCGCCCGACCTTTCATTTTCGACGAAGTCTTTCTTGCCTAACATGGAAATCCTCCGAACTGACTCAACCTTAGTTGTTTCCATAAACGATGATAATTACCTGCGGAGGGGCAAAAATGAAGAAATGAAATTTAAAAAGTGTTGGGGTATCTTTTTTTAAATCTTTTCACAATTCACCGGCTTGAGCAATAATTTTGCATCATGGGAGGGTGAATTTGTCAGATCAAAAATTACAATCTTGGAATTTTAATGCGCTGCGATAGAAAATTCATTTGATGTGGCGAATCCAAGTTATCCATCTAACAATCAAAACGAAGTGAGTTTTGGTTCATTCATCTTTTTATGAATGGCTTAGATCATTACCAGTCGGCGCAGGGCAAGGATTTTTGAGTAAGTTCTGGTATACATACAAAGATTCATTTTACTGGAAAGTTAGGCGCAGATTCGCCCTGCGCGGCTGAAGCTCTTAATACGTCGACGGCCAGACGCTTTCGGAAAAAGTCAAACAGCAAAAAGCAAGCATCGAATAGATTGTCGACATCGGCATCCAAATGGCCGAGGGATTGGTGGCAGCGCACGAGAAAGGCATCGCGCATCGTGACATCAAGCCGGAAAATATTATGAACGGAAAGACGTCATTGTGCAAATCGCGGTGTTATAATTGAATTTTGGATTGACATTGAAAGTTTGATTGCTTAACTTTGGATAAATCAATTTCGCAAAAAACCCCAATGAAGACTTGTTGCCCGCAACCAATTTTTTATCACCGTTGAGGCGAATTCCTCAGCGTCGTTCATGGAATCAATCAGAGAGGAGGATATGGATTATGATCCTGCAAGGCAAACTCTTCGCCGAATCCCCGATTTACCGAGGCAACGCCCGCAAAACCTTGTTCACGCGCGACGGTGACGGGACGCAACGTTTGGTTTCGTTGCCGGGAGAAATCGCCGGCACCGCACAGGCGTTGATGGATGCGTTTATTGGCGCCTCGCGCTCCGGCGGGAACATGGGCCTGCTCAATCATTTGTGGCTGCGGCTGTACAAAGCGCCCATGCCGGGTGATTTGATCAAGCGGGTGCAGTGCAATCTGCGCGAAGAGTGTTATCCCCGCGACCGCCTGTTTGATCTGCGCATGGGAATTCGCCTGGACGAAGATCGCTGGGCCGCTGAGGCCAACGCCAACTATAAGTACGAAACCCTGTTCCGCAACTCGGTTTTCGACCTCAAAATGGAAGTGAACGACGCCGCCCTCAAGCAAGGCGAAAATTCGGCGCGTTTGTATTACGTTTTGCAAGAACTGCAAGCGGGCCGCTTCTGGTTCGGCGCCGGCAAGAGCAAAGGGCTGGGCCGCTGCCGGCTCGAAATGAGTACTTCTCTTCCCGCGCCGGCGACGCCGCCGCGCGTTCACGAGCGCGCCAATCATTTGACCATCAACCTGCGTTTCAATACGGAAAACCCCGTGCTCGTGGGCTGGAACTGGGGCAAATTGGATCCCGCGATTCCGGCGTTTGCCGCAATCGAAGGCCGCTTGCTCGTCGAAGCCATGCGCACCCTGCCGGAGCCGATTCGCAAACGCCTCGAGATGAGCATTGGCGGACCGATTCTCAACCCCGAAATTTGGAAAAAGAAATTGGCGGAATATCTGCCGAAAGTCATGGCGATCTGGCTGCGCGAGCAATCAAATAGGGAAATCGAAGGCTGGGTATTTCCCAAAGCCGCAGTCACTAAATTAGGAAAGGGCAAGCATCCGCTTTCCAAGAGAATACTCGATAGCTTGCAGCCGCTCGTTGACAAGCCGTTTCCAAGTCAGGATGCCGCGAAAACCGCTCTCGAAGATGTGCTCGGTAAAAAATCCAACATGGCGAATCGGGTTCTCGAAGTTTTGGCACAAGTCAAGCAGACGATGCAACAATTCGATCACGAAGCTTGGCGCCAGCTTGCCGGCGGTCTTGGTTTCAATCCGCAACTTGGCGACCGCCTGGCTGCGCAAATTCAAAACGAAGCGGCGCTCATTCAGATACTGTCGCCGGCGTGCGGGAGAATATTGCCCATGCTCCATCAGCAGGTTGATCGCCAGATCAAAATGCTGCGCAGCGATCCGTGGATCGACGCCGAAATTGCCAGCCGTGAAGAGCATCTGCGGATCAAGGAAATGTTGCTCAACGGCCAGATCAAAGAGCAGCAATGGAAAAATCCCGCGACGCCTCCGGAAGGCATTCGCGCCGCCACGTGGAAAGAGTTTCTCGACGCGCACAGCCGCGTCGATTTCCATCACATGCTCCAGCCGAAAAATCTCAACAAGAGCATCAGCAACGACCGCAATCAAATCGCGCTGCTGAAGGCCGCTCGCGATCGCGTTCGCCAGGAATTATCGCAGCCCTATAATACCGACTTTCGCGCCGGCGGCGTGAGCAACCGCGAAATCGCGCGCAAGTACGGCAAGCCGTATGATAAAATGTTCATGCGCATGCTCAATTGGGCGCCGTCGTCAAAAGAGGCCGGACGCTGGGAAGTTTACATCCCTGGCAGCACGATCAAAGGCGCGTTCCGCAAACGCGCCGCGCAGGTGTTGAAAACCTTGTGGGGCGAATCGCCGCAGACTAACGCGAAGCTGGATCGTCTCTTCGGAACGCAAGGAGAAAGAGGTCTCGCATTTTTCTCCGACGCTTATCTCGCCGATTCGAAAACCTTCGAGCAGGCGCGAGGCGCGATGGACGGCGTGAGGATGGATCCGAAAACCGCCCAGCCGATCGAAGAGGCGAAGGCCGATTATCTTTATGCCTTCGGCGACAAACTGACTTTCCATCTCCGCCTCGATCTGCAGGATCTCGATGACAAAGATTTGGAAACTTTTTCGCTGCTCGGGCATCTGCTGCAGGATTTTCAGCGCGGCGATATTCCGCTGGGCGGCGAAAAGACTTGCGGCTTCGGTTGGGTCAAAGCCGCGGTCGCGGGAATCAATTGGTTGACCGCGAATCCCAACGGCGTCAGCAAAAAACTTTTCGGCGAGCAACCGTTGGCGCCAAACGGCATCTGGCGCGAATTGAATCTGGCGGGAGAAACCGCGGCCGGCATGTTGCGGCCCACGAACGCGCTCGTTGCCAGCGAGAAAAAAATCTCTTCGGCGCCGCTCAAGGCCAGCCAGGGTTTTATTTCACACCGCGCTTTCAGCGGCTATTGCGGCGAGCTTTCGGTGCTCGCAGAAATTTTGACGCCGGCTTGCGTGCAGGAAAGCGGCGAGCCGTCATTCAAGGCCATGCTCGACGACGGCCCGATTTACGGCCACGACTTCTTTGCGATGGCGCCGCCAGAGGCTGACAAGCGCGGCGCACAAAAAATTTATGCGCTGCCGAGCAAGAGCATCAAAGGCATGGTTCGGCACATTTACACCATCGCAAGCGATTCCATCAAACCCAGTCCGGATCTTAGCCGCCTCAATCCGGTGGACAGTCTCTTTGGTTTTGTCGGAACCGGTCCCAACCAGGCACTCATGGGACGATTGGCGTTCAGCTTCAGCCCATTCGAAGCACCGCAGCTTGCCTGGTTCAAAGTGCCATATCCCTACGGCTCGTGGCAATTCATCGACGGCGAGTGGAAGCAAATTCAAAAAGGCAGAGTTCCGATTTTGCGCATCGCTGAGGAATGGCGGCTCTTTCCACATACTCCGCTCGCGCCGATTGTCGCGAAGATGGATGACTTCCGCCCCGACACCGCGCAAGCGACTTACATGCGCGCCATCCTGCCGGGCGCCAAATCTCGTTTTACCGTGCGCTTTTGGAATCTCGAGCAGCAAGAGCTGCAACGATTGATCTGGTGTCTGGCGTTGGAACCGGAGCTGGCGCACAAGATGGGCGCGGGCCGCTACGTCGGGTTCGGCAGCCTGCGCTTGCACATTCAGCCGGAAAGTTTTCTCACCGATTGGGCGAACCGTTACACCGGCAAAGGCGAGCAGACCTGGCGTTTGCCCCTCAAAGCAAACGAGTGGATCAATACCGGCGTCGTCGCGCACCACGCCGAACTGCAAAAGGTTTTGAATGCTCAACACCTTTGATTGGCTGCGGCGCTGCGCCAGCGGCGCGGAGCTGCTGGCCACGTTGCGATATTTTGCAAAACCGCCTCAATCTTCGTTTGAACAGCAAATGATTGGTGCGCCTTTCTCCGCGCTGGATGGCCCGTGCGAGCGATGTTATCTCTATGCTCGTTGCGGGCCGGATGAGCTCTACTGCCGATTTTGCAAAACCATTGTCGAGCGCGCCAAGCGTGTGGCCTTCATCTCACGCAAGTCCGCCATCGTTTGGGGCTTTGTTAATCATTTGCCCAAATCATGGCAGGAAGGAGATGGCGTTTCCACTAAGCATATCGTTGGCAGCTACGTTCACGACGAGTATCGCTTTTTGGTAATGATGGGCCGGCGCAAGCTCAAGCCATGGCTGCAAAACCTCATTCTTTATCATGGCGCCGATCTGAAGGGGCTTATTCAAATCTTTCCGCCGCTGGGCGCGAGAGGAAACATCAGCATGGGCGACATTTTCTGTTATGCCACGCATTACGAGCCGCGCGTGCAGCTCGAACGCTTGCACGTTCAATTTTATTCATCACCATTTCACCTCTTGAAGCCGCGCGAGCGCGACCGGCAGGGCTTGCTCAATTTTGAGGCGGCAGAATTTTTAGGCTTACTCGAGATGACGGAAGTTTTCCGCGCGTTGCTGTATCCAGCGGAGCAGCGCCAGCTTCGCGAGTTGTTGGATTTGAGCAATCCGAAAGAAGAGCAGTTTTATTGGGGACGCTTTCTCGGGCAGTTGCACCAGGAGGCCAAAGACATGCTCTCAGCATGGCGCATTCGCCAGTGGCCGAAAAGCCGAATCAAGCTGTTATATGAGTTGACCGATTATGCCGACCTCCCCGATTCCATTTAGTTTGCTGCGTTATTTGATTGTGTGGAAGGCCAACAGCTCTTTGGTCTCGTTGTCCCGATATTTTCCCATTGAGTTATCCTTCGTTCTCGGAACGATCATAGCGAATCGCTTGGCAACGCACGAGGCCGGCCCGTGGCACAAGGCGCTGGCGCCGTTGGCGGAGTATTATGCGGAAATTTCGGCAAAGAACCAAAAGGTGATGAAGCCTTTTCCGGCAACGGCATGGCCGATTGAAACGGTATTGTTGCCTTATCCCTCGAAACGAGCTTTTGGAAAGGACGAATTAATTCTTTGGGAGCTTAAGCTGCTGGGTGAGAGTGCGGACCATGGCCTTTTTCTCGAGCTGATTTTACCGGCGATGGAGGAAGCCGGTTACACTGCCGATACGCAATGGAATCGCCCCAACCGGCTGTGGGGCCATTTTGAGATCAATGCCGTTTATGTGGCCAAAGGCGAGAGATGGGAACCGTTGGTGACGGACGGCAGACTGGATCTGCGCTATCGTCCGACGCCGATTCAATGGGCCGAGGGGTTGACGTTCACCGCGCCGGAGCGCCGGACTTTCCGCAGTTTGAATTGGCTGACCACTGTTGATTTGAGCGAGAACATCGGCTCATTTCATTCATCAAACAAAACGCCCGAAACCTTGCACGTTATTCCGGATGCGCTCATCACGCGCGCGAGCCGCTTGATCCCAGGCCGCCACAAATCTCGCGAAGGCGTGATGGCCATCTTGAACGCTGAAGAGCAAGCTTCTCTCCAACGCGCGTTGGAAGAATCGGCGCGCCTTCAGCTTCTCCACAACAATCTCCAACCCGCGCCGGCGAATTGGCCAGGCGCGTGGAGCGGAACGCAAACCTACGCGCCCATTCCGGCGGCGCTCATTCCTTACCTTGAATTGGCTTCAATTCTTCACATCGGGAAACACACGCACTTTGGGTGCGGGACGTTTAAACTCAGTTGAGTTGAAAAACCATCCCAATTCCTCGTCTTGCTTTTGGCCATCTTTTTGTGTATATTCAAAAATGAAAAGCAACCGAAGGAGTGTCAAATGACTGTCAACGTATTGGTTCAGCCAAACCCTGAAAAGGGTTACACCGCCACTGTGCTCGGTTGGGCGGATTTAGTCGTCGAGGCGCAGACAAAAGAAGAAGCTCTGGAAAAAGTCAGAGCAGAGTTGGCAAACAGGCTTGCGAAAGGCGAGATCATTAGCCTCCAGATTGAGCCTGCGAATGGCGAGCATCCGTGGATGAAATTTGCCGGCATGTGGAAAGATGACTCGATGTTTGATGAAGTGCTGGAAGATATCAAAGCGTATCGTAAAAAGATTGACAAAGAATGGAATCAAGCTTGAGTTAACGGAGTGTAAACAAATGAAAGTTAATGTCCTTCTTCAAAATAATATACCCGAGGGTTACGTTGCTACCGTCCTTGGATGGCCCGATCTGATGATCAGGGGAAAAACTGAGGAAGAAGCACTTGACAAAGTTCGTCATGCTGTGACAAGCCGGTTACAACAATCAAAAGTTGTGACCCTCGATATCCCGTTTGACGAATCGAACGACCCTTGGATGAAGTTCGCCGGCATGTGGGAAAATGATCCCACCTTCGATGATTTCATGGCGGAAATCGCTGCTTACCGGCGAGAACTTGATGAGCAGGAAAGGGTTTGATGCTTTATATACTCGACACAGATCACCTCAGTTTATTCCAACGCCGGCATCCTCAAGTTGTTGCTAGAATTCAAGCAACACCGCTGCCTTAACGTGCGATCACAATTATCACGGTTGAGGAACAATTACGTGGTCGTTTGAGTCAAATCAGAAATGCTCGTAATGCAGAATCGCATATTCGCGCATGCGCAGCTTTGAACGACGTCATTCGGCTATTTGCGAGCATACGCATATTGGATTATGATGAGGAGGCAAATGGTCGCTACGAGGCTTTTCGCCAAACGAAGATCCGCATTGGCAGCCAAGATTTGCGGATCGCTGCCATTGCCTTGGCCACGGGCAGCATTCTCGTAACCCGCAACCGCTCGGATTTTGAAAAAGTGCCCGACCTGATGATCGAAGATTGGTCTGTGTAAATTCGGTTTGAGGATTACAGTCAAACGTTCGGGGCGATAAAGGCTTGCGCTTTGTTGACAAATATGCTATATTGCTGGTCATAAGCAAGTGTCGCCAAATCACCAAACTTTTTGAGATATACTCATGTCTGATTCGATTTTGATCGCACCAGCGGAAATGCGAGAAGCAGATGCCGCCATAAACAGATATAGCACTGGCGAGGAGTTGCCGCTCGAGCAGCGCACCGACGTGACCGTCGATGAGCTGGAAAAGCTCTCATTGCCTTTTCCTGCCGAACTTTATAACGGGAGGGTGGTATTTAAAATGCCTAATTTCGCTCACGCCATCATTCAAAACAACATTGGAAAAAAGATCGGAAATTATTTGGATGAGCATCCGATCGGCCTGGTTGGCGGCGACGCCAACTTTCGTTTGTGGCCTGAACGTGACCGCGAATCGCGTGCACCGGATATCTCCTTCATTTTGAAAGAACGGCTGCCGAAAAACCTTTTTCGCTTTTTGCCCATGGCGCCGGATTTGGCGGTCGAAATTCTTTCTCCTGATGACAGTTTTATGCGGGTGATGGAAAAGGTGGACGAGTATCTCCGTCTAGGCGTCAAAATCGTATGGGTCGTGATTGCCAGCACCCGGGAAGTGCTGGTTTGCACCGCTAAAGGCAAATATAGCGTCCGCGACAAGCTGACGGCGCCGGAACTTTTGCCAGGCTTTGAATTGCCCGTGCAGGATATTTTCACCGGAATTGAAATGAGTGCGGAAGAGGAAGCAACGCCATGACATGAATCACCTGCGCCAAACGGAGGTTCGCCGGCTTCAAAAAACTTTTGGCCGCTTTCTGATTTACGCCTGCCTACTCGCCCTCGCCGTATCCATGCTTGTCCCCTTTCTTTGGATGTTTGCCACTTCGCTGATGGATGATTTGGAAGTTTACAGCTTTCCGCCGAAATTCATTCCCAAGAAATTTTTATGGAGTATGACTATAATTTACTCTGCACTTTAGCATATTCCAAATGGATAAAGTCCAGCTAATCTCTATAGTATTTTTATTATGTCGAAGTTGGATTTTGCGAAAATAAAGGTCAATGAAAAAAAAGACGATAGTTGCCCCGATTGCCAGCAATAAAAGTTTGGTTTTTCCCTAGGAATTAACCAGCCATATAATAATCAGTGTTAACAGCAGAAAGCCGTAAACTCCGATCGTATAACCGTGGTCTATCAGACTTTGTCGGAATTTACCTCTTACAGGAATCTCTTTTGCCCACAGCTTATCCCAGACTTCGACATCTCCGATTGACTTCAGGTATCTTCTAATTTCTGTGGTGTTTTTATTATGTCGAAGTTGGATTTTGCGGAAATAGATGTCAATCAAGAAAAAGATGATGGTTGCGCCGATAGCCAGCAATAAGAAAGTGGTTCCTTCCTTGAATTTGTTCTCAAAAACAAAACCAATCATCACGATACCTAATGTTGTCGTCCATACTTTTATGTTGAAGAGAATGGTATCGAGATGATTGACTCTGTTCGTCTCAATTTCAAGTATCTTGAGCAATTTGTCTTCTTCATTCATTTGAACTCATCCTTTTCACAGTATTCACTAAACCGGAAACCCGCTATGGATTCATGGATATTAAGATGAGTCCAAAACCTAAAATGACAACAATAACATGCAAGGTAACCCAGAGATGACGCTCATAAATCCGTCTGGCCAGAATTGGCCCCACCTCTTCTGCTGCAACGTCCTCCGCATGTTTTTCGTATGCGTCTCGTGGTTTTAGCAACGGCACTATTTTGGTTAATTCTTCCTGGTATTGCAGCGCAATACTCTGCCAATAGTGATATCTTTCTTGCTGCTTCCGCAGCCAAACCACGCCCCAAATACCAATCACACAGACAGGGATTGGCGCCACTTTTCGGTAGAGTAATTTGATACAAATCAGCGAGTCCAAATGACAAATACAGCAATATCTATCCCCTGGCCGAGCTGATTGCAAATACTAGTCGATTGATTCCTAATTAACATAGCAATGATGTCCAACAATTTTACACAACAGACAATTCATCGAGTTTATATTTCCATTTGAATACAACTGGCGTCTCATTGATTTCATCGAGATATTTTAGGAGGCGCTGGACTAATTCCTCTTTCGAGCTGACCCTGATGCCACGTAAAAGTTGACGGGTCATTTTACTAAAAAATGTTTCAATGATGTTTAACCACGACCCGTGCGTCGGGGTAAAAACAAATTCGAACCGATTGGGTATGGTTGCCAAATACTTTCTCGTTTCTTTGGAAATGTGTGCGGAATGGTTATCCAAAATAATTCTGATTTTCATTTCTTTTGGGTAAAAGGAATCCAGGTGTTGAAGCATTTCAATAAATTCCCGACTACGATGCCGATTTCTGACTAAACCATGAACACGTCCACTAAAGAGGTCGATGGCACCGAGTAAAGAAACAGTTCCCAGGCGTTTGTATTCATAGTCTCGTCCCACGCGCGCGTGACGGCCTGGTACCGGGCTCAAGTCGGGAGCGATATTCGCGGTCGCTTGAATACCGGGTTTTTCATCATAGCTCAGCGTGACGACATACTGCGTTTTACCATTTGCATAACATTTTTTGAACAGCTCAACTTCTTTATAAACATGCAATACTTGCACCATTTTCTCGTCAAAATTTGGGTCGCGGCGCTCAAGATAATAGTCAATTTTATGTGGTTGAATCGGGGCTTTGGATAAGATCTTGGAAACCGTGCCTCGACCTAATTTTGCTAATGATGGATGTCCTGCTTTTTGACAATGTTCTCGAATGTGCTTGGTCAAACTGCGGGTCGTCCAAAGTTCAGCGGCATATCCGAGTTCTTTCGGTTTTTGACAAGCAATTGAGACGGCCCAAGTTTTGGCTTCCGGTGTAATCGTTGGCGTTTTTCCTTTTCGTGGCAGGTCGTTCAGTGCGACCTCGACACCGCAAGCGAGAGCTTTACTAATACACCGTTCCACTTTGGGACGATTGGTGTTTAATTGTGCGGCGATGCTGGAAATCGTTTCGTTTTGATGATAAGCCAACAACATCTTCGCACGTTCTATCCGCGCCACGCTCTCAGTTCGTGCACGGATAATACGATCAAGCTTTTCAATCTCCTCAACGGACAAGTTGAGCTTAGCGCGGTGGCTGGCAAATGGCATCGGTTCCTCCTCTGGTTGAGTCGGAACCTAATATACAACTAAAAAAGCTCTATTGCAACGTTAATTTGGAATCGATCTACTAGTTGCCCCGGTATGAAGCACTGTCAACTTGCCATCCACATTCCCGACGCCAAAGTTAGCGGTGCCGGATACCAGGATCGCATCATGTGCAGTGTCGATCACCTGGCCGCCGGCGCTAATTGGCCCTGCCGAGCTGTAAGCAGATACGAAAATCATTGCCGCCTTGCGCCCGTAGTTGTTACTGGCCGGAAGGGTAAGCTGCTCATCATCGGCCAGGGCGCCGCTATAGCTCCAAACATGGGTTCCGCCAAACAGTTGCAGTGCCTGGGAGGGGAGGTTTCCAACCTCCTTGATATAATAGGCAGTGTCCGGCACTGGTGAGCCGCTCTGCAGCCGGTTAAAGGCGATTTTTTCCTGCATGTTGGGCATGCACACGGTAGAATTCACGCCCATGAGAACCTGATCGAGGGATAGCTCCGCAACTTCATCGATATCCAGAGCCACCCGGGAACCGTTATGAATAACGTGGCGCAGGGTAACCCGGTTGATGTTGCGTAAGAAGAACCCGCCCTGCCCGTTGTCAGCCACCATATTCTCAATGAGAAGGTCTTGCAGTTTGGCGTTTCGCTCAATATAGACTGAATAGCCGTCAGGATCGGTGTTTTGCTCGGTACGGACGTTCTTAAAGGCCAGGGCAAGGCTTACGCTGGTTGTTTGTGTATCCTTCCAATAAAGCCCATAGGTTCCCAGCACCCAGGCTTGAAATCCATCGAATACCACATTCTGTAGATTGACGCCGTCTTCTATAAAAATACAGGGGTGCCGGGCCCCTTCTGTAACCAGCAAGTACAAATTGCTGAAGTGAAAATGGTCAAGATCATTGCTGGGATTCTGATCATTCGGTTCAATAACCAGCGGGAGATCGGCAGTGATTTGTAGATTATCGATCAGCCCCGTCTCCCGGCCGCGAATGCGCAGTCCGACGCTATTGCCGTTTCCGGTCCAGGGCGCAATAATCAGATCTTTGACGATCATATTGCTGGTGTCTTTTAACTCGATTGCGGTTTTGGTTAATCCTGTGTCATTGCTACTGACGAGCGCCATATCCCGAATGGCGCACTGCCAGGATACGCCGGCGCATCCGCGGTCGAATTTGAACAGCGTTTGATTATCCTGGGTGGGGTTCAAGCAAACATGCGTGGCGTACCGGCCGGCGCCCTGCAGCGTTACCCGGATACCGCTTATGAGAATTTGCGAAGTCACTTCATAAACCCCGGCAGGGAAAAAGACCAAGCCTCCTTCTCTGCCAATCGTCTGTGGGACACTGTTGATGGCCGTCTGGATGGCAACTGTATCATCATGAATGCCGTCGCCGACAGCGCCAAAATCCTTGACACTTATTGTTTCCGCTAACTTGTCGTGAACGGTCCTTGGGGCTGTGTTTGCGAGAGACTGTCTAAATCCGATTAGGGCGTCTCCTTTCGCAGGGTTAGCAGTATTGGCTAATTCTGGGAGGACGCAGTTCTTGATTAGATTGCAAAGTGAACTCATTTTCTATCTCCGTTCGTAATAAATCCTCACCTCAAGTTCGACCGCCAACAAATTATCCGCATTGTCAAGGAGTTCACGGACTTCTGCAAAATGCTGATGGACACTAAACCCAAAACCGATGTCCGGAAAAATCCAGGTTTTTGATAATGCTTACGATGAGGTCTATTTCCTTAGCATATTTGGCATATCAGCAATAAGACAGAAATTCACAATCACCCGGAAAATTCTGCTGGGCCTTCCAAAAGAATTCGTACCAATGCCGAATTCGAACCGTTATGTGTATAGGTAAGGGTGTTGCAACCTGGTGCTACTCGGGGAACACGCCAGGGGAAAACAAATCCCTGGCTGCCGGTCAGGTTGTTGTTGCCATCATACTTGCGATAGCGGATGCCATCGAATTCCACATATTCCCAGAGTTCAGCATTTAAGTTTTCATTTCTGGGATTTGAGTTTACAGGAAAAGCAATGATTTTATTCCCTATAGTCAAAGCAGGATTGTTCATTTCAGAAAATGCCTGCTCCAATGCTCGGATGGAGTACAATTTGAATTGTACCCCACTTTGATCAAGGGGAATCTTTTTAATATAAATTGTAATACGTTTGATCGTCGACCAATCAAAATTTCTAAGTGCCAGTACATCACCATACCAGGGTTCATGGTCAAAGAAAGAATTGCTAATGCTCTATGACGTCAATCGGCACATTGATTCGAGCTATGATCTCATATGCATCGACTTTAATCTCTGTGGGCTTTCCCACGCGTCCATTCGGCAAAGGTCGAGGCGACTCCCAGTAGGTTTTCTGTACTATTATTTTTTGGATACCGTTGCCGAAGTTGTTTTCTTTTGTGAACACCCTGAAACGTGTATCCTTGTGAGGTGAGGCGAGTTGCTCAACGTTACAGATCAATACAACTGATGCATTGTCTCCGAGCCTTCCCAAGCCCGCCGTCTCCATGATCAGGTTCCGCTCATCCCCTTCTCTCATGCCAAGGAGCTGTGCCGTACGAATCGTTTGGTTGGCATAGAGCACCAGTTGAATGTCTTCGACTTCGTTGTATAGCACATCGAGGCTGAGGGTACGGGCTGGCAACCGTTTTATGCTTTGAAACGTCACTGAGGCATCGTAGATAGTTGATATTGGGGGTAGCGGAATATTGGTCTTCCTATAGTTGATCGAGCCATCGGTGTAATCTGGGCCTGTTCCTGGGTAAGCGCCAAGACTGTTGCAAGCAGGGTCAAATAGCGCACCTGACTCAGGTAGATCAAAGAACGCCGTGAAGGCGTTCGGCAGTATTTTTCGGAGTTCGTTGTCCACGAGATTCGATAGGGTATTAGCCATGAAGAAATTTAACGCCTCCTCAGGCAATGACTCACCTTTGAGATTCGGCCGGTCAGCCTGGATCGTAATCCTGAGCCGTCCCTGATTTGTGAACCAGTTGTTGCAGGATACGAGCAAATCTATTGACTGGCCCAGTTGCCGTGAAAAGTAGGGTACGCCGTAAAAGCGAATATCGGTCACATAGTAAATGATGGAGAAAGCGATTCTCAGAATATTTTCGTTTGGTCGATCCAGGTGCTGTGTAGTGGTCATATACGGTTTGTGGGTTGTGTAGGTAAAACTGAGATGAGCCCTAACGTGGGTTGAGTTCGCCTGCCGGCTGATTCTGGCGTTTACCGTATCCACGGCCACCTGTATCGAATCATTCATTATGTTGATGAGCAGACGCATCGGCACGAAAGGCGACGGTAGCACCTGCAACGGGGGGCCCTGCGCGGGCGGATAATCCTGGCTCACTGTTGTCCCTGCGGTAACAGTCAGCAGCACCAGGGATAGGCGAAGAACTAAAAATGACCAATAGATTCCATACTCTTTCTTCATGATAGCTCTCCTCTATTTGTTTGATACCGCGTCAGTCCTTTGCCGGTCTTGCGGCCTATGCCATAAGCCGCAGTACTATTGAATGTTGATATCAAAGTCAACACTCCGCGCGAAGGCTTTTGGTATGTATTTCATACTTGCGAAAACCTCATCAGAAAGACGTGCAATACGACGAGGGCTTGTAACTTTTGAAATCAAAAGACTGCGAGAGTCCGACAACAAGGACATGTCCTTTTCAAAAACACCACTAAGTATACCACGAACCCCTTCCCCTCGCGCAGTTGGGATCAAGGTTCTGGAGGAAACCCTACGCAAAGCTGTATGGCTCCAATTGCAGGAGGTGAAGGCACACCTGGTAAGATTGGTCCATGAGATTGTGCACGCTTGCTTTTCCCACTCCAATAATGACAAATAATATGCCAAGCACGGACATGTTTGATAACTCAATTATTTTAGAGACTTGGATTGTGAACTCATTGCACCGGTAGATGTGGAAAATTTATCCTTTCGTGTCAGCAGAATGATATAAAAAGATAAGAGATAAAGGTTGAAAGCTTTGAAAAAATTGCCCAACGGATTACGCGGATCACACGGATTCTCGCGGATTTTTATTTTTTGGCTTTATCCGCGTCAATCCGCCCAATCCGTGTCATCTGCGTTCAATAAAAGACATGGAAACTCCTAGAGTTTTATTCTGCGTTTGTGAACCTTGTTCACTCATCAATCTGCAAATTCTTCAGCAACCGGCTCAAATAGGTGGGTTGAATTTGCAGAATCTCGGCGGCTTGCTTTTTAGCGCCGCCGGTGTGCTTGAGGACGTTGGCGAGGTATTGCCTTTTAAGCTCGAAGATGGCTTCATCCCAGGGCCGCGGTTGAAACAACGTGTCGCCCTCAGCATGAGGTGTTTCAAAAAGTGGAAAATCGGCTTGGTCCAGCCGATCGGATTGACAGAGCACCACGGCGCGCTCCATGGCGTGCTCCAGCTCGCGGATGTTGCCGGGCCAGGCGTAGGCTGCCAAATGCGTCATAGTATCGGGGTGAAAGCCCTTGATGTGCTTGCCATATTTTCTATTGAGCGTGCCGAGAAAATGATCGGCGAGAATCGGGATGTCTTCTTTTCGCTCGCGCAGAGAGGGCAGGTTGATATTGACGACGTTGAGGCGATAAAAGAGATCACGGCGAAATTTTCCGGCGATCATCTCATCCCGCACACTCTCGCTGGCGGCGGCAATAATGCGCACATCGACTTTTCTAACCTGCGAGTTGCCCAACGGGCGGATTTCACTTTCTTGAATGGCGCGCAGCAGCTTGGCCTGCAGCTCCATCGGCATGTTGACAATCTCGTCGAGGAAGAGCGTGCCGGTATCAGCTTCCTCGAATAAGCCGCGGCGATCCCGATTCGCGCTGGTGAAAGCGCCGCGCACATAACCGAAGAGCTCGCTTTCCAACAAATTCGATGGCAACGCCCCACAATCGACCGCCACGAAAGGCGCAGCCTGGCGCGGGCCGGCATAGTGGATGACTTTCGCGATCAGCTCTTTGCCGGTGCCGCTCTCGCCGTGAATAAGGACGCGGCCATCGGTGGGAATGATACGATCCAAAACGCTGAACACTTCTTTCATCGCGCCGCCGTGACCGATGATGCCATGAATACCGAAGCGCTCCGGTATCTCTTGCCGCAGGCGCTCATAATCATTGAAAAGCTGTTCGCGAATATGCGCCTGTTCGATGAACCCGGCAATCTCCCTCGCGAGCAGGTCAACCAGCCGTTGATCTGCCATGGAAAAAGGCGCGGTCGCTGGCGCGCGGATTAAATTGACCACACCGATGACTTGCTCTTGCACGATGAGCGGCACGGCAAGAACCGAGCGAATCTCGGCATAGCGTTCGGCGGTCTTGCCGAGATCAAGCGTGGAGGCAAGATCATTCGTCAACAAGGCCTGCTTGTGCTTCACCACCCAGCCTGTGAGCAAATCGTCAAGGCGGCTATCGAGCCATCCGTTTCTGGCGCCGGCCCGGCGGATCAGCGTGCGCCGGCTCATTGGCGAGGTTGGCCGCAACAGTTGGATGGAGCCTTCGTCAGCTTGCGCCAATTCGACAAACTCGGCCATGAGCTGCTCGACAGCATCTTCAACCCGCTGCGCTTTACTCAACAGGAGCGCGATGCGATTGGCGGCCTTGAGCATGAGAAGCTGATCGCGCATGTCATCATTGGCACTGGCCATAGGCGTCAACTCTTTTTTTGAAAACAAGTATTGGGTTTCGTAAAGCGTGACACTCCCTTACGCTTTTCACTTCTCGCACGACGGAAGATTTACTCTATCCCTTCGGCCTCATCAGCTCCTGAAAGGGCGGATAGTCCCGCAACGATTCCAGATCCATGTCACGGGAAATATGGGTACCATAATCATAACCCTGAGCGAACGCCTCGCGCAGCAGCGTCACGGCCCGCTCGCGTTCTCCTGACAGGGCAGCAATTTTGGCGCGCCAATAGGTATGGTTACCAAAGAGGTAGGGGCGTTGTATTCGCTGCAACTGTTCGGCAATTCGGCGTGCCTTTTCCACTTCGCCCCGTCTTGCGGCGATTGCACCAAGATGACCCTGATAATCAATATTGCTGGAATCTTCGACGGACAATTTCTCAACAAGTGCTTGCGCCTCTTCCCACCGCTCAGCCATGTACAATGTCCGGCCGAGACCGTAGCGATGACTTGCCGTCGCTGCTTCTTCAGATGGTCGGTTCTGATACCAGCTTATGGCGCGATCAAGCACGGCAAAGGCTGCTTGGCGATGCCCATGCTCCCGCAGCTCGGCCGCTGTCTCTTCCATCACTCGTGCTGGCGTCCATTCCTCCTGTAGTGGCAGCATCAGACTTTCGTCTAATCGTTGATTCACTTCTTCGATGCGTCCTAAAGCGGCCAAAGCGCGCGCTTCATAAGCAAGGATTCTGAGCATGTCCGGATACTGGCGGCGGCCGCGTTGCGTTGCTTTCAGCTCTTGCCGGTGATCTCCCAACGTATGATAAGCAGCGGTCAAAGCTCCATAATAGGGAGCCCATCCCTTCAAAACTCCTCGCTCCGGATCAATCTGCGCGAAAACCTCGACGGTTTCTCGAGGCCGATTAACCTGCAGCGCATTATATCCAAGCTGGTAAAGAGCCTGATCGTAACTGGGTGCCGTTTCTACGACCTGGCGTATAGCGCTGAGGGCGCCAGCGTTATCCCCTCGCAATTCCGCCCGTAACCAATCTGTAAAGTGGCGTTCAATAGGAGTCAGTTGCACTCGTGCTTGGTTTAAAATGCGGATAATCGAATCGGCCTGTGCGCCTCGACCCAGATTCCAGTGCGCAGCGGCTGCCAAGAAAAGGGGAGCGATGAACGTGGAGTCAAAGGCGGCTACCCGCTCAAAGTGGTGAATCGCTTCCGGAAATTCCAAGCGGATGTACAGCTCCAACCCTTCGATGTAGGCTTGATAAGCTTCGAAGCTGGGTGGTTGGCTGATCATAGGTGCCAAGGAGCTCATGCGGGGGGTTAAATGCATGGCGAGCGTGGCCATGACGCGTTGCTGCAAGCGCTCAATCGCCTCCATTGGATTCTGCAATGATCCACTCACCGGTTCTACCGCATGAAGCAGTTTCTCCTGCTGCACATCCATCATCTGAGCCTGGAGCTGAATCGTCTCGCCGTGTTTGTAGTAAGCCCCTGAGATGACCTTTCCCGCGCCGGTTTGCTCGGCTAACGCACGAACCTGAATGGCACCAAAACCTGTTCCTGCAGCAGCTTTGACCTCCTGTGAAGCTACCAAGGCTGAGATGGAAGGCACGACCTCTACCAGTCCGATGTGCGATAGGGCCTGAGTAATCCAATCTGCGGCCATGTTACCCAGCGGATCAAGAGCGGGGTCACCTGTACGGTTTTCGAAAACGGCTACCACGACGCGGTTCGGATGGAGCTTTGCGCCGCGATCCTGAAAAAGCAGCAAGACAACGCCAACGATAACGGCCAGCACCAGCGGCGCAGCGGTCAGCGTTATTTTTGTTCAACTTGTCTTGGCAGTTCTTTGGGGTTTGCTTGGCCGGTATGATGAGGTACCAAATTCAAGCTCTCGGGCAATGGATTTTAAGTCGACCAACATCTCATCCATACGCTGGTAACGCTCATCCGCACGTTTTGCTATCGCCTTGCTCACGATTCGTTCCAATTCCGGCGGCACTCCAGGACGCAAGGTGGTCATCGGCTTCGGCTCTTCGTGCAAAATGGAATAAATAACCGCCTGCTCGTATTCGCTCCAAAAAGGCAGCTTGCCGGTGAGCATTTCGTACACGACAACGCCCAGCGACCAGATGTCGGCGCGGTGATCGACCTCTTCGCCGCGTGCCTGTTCTGGCGACATGTAGGCCGCCGTGCCAAGGGTCATGCCGGCTTTGGTGAGTCGAGGCTGACCGGCGAGCTTGGCGAGGCCGAAATCAACGATCTTCACCACGCCATCTTGTGTAATCATCACATTCGCCGGCTTAATGTCCCGATGAGTGATGCCATGCTCATGGGCTTTCGCCAAGCCTTGCGCAATTTGAATGGCGAGGTCGAGTGTCTGATCGATGGGCGATGGGCTGCGCTCAATTTTCTTCTTGAGTGTTTCACCCTCATAGTAAGCCATACAAATGAAAATCTGCCCATCTTTAGTCTCGTCGATTTCGTGAATCGTGCAAATGTTGGGATGATCAAGCGCCGAGGCGGCTTTGGCTTCGTGGATGAAGCGTTTTTTCTCTTCTTCATCCGCACTGAGATGATGTGGGAGAAACTTTAGGGCGACGAAGCGGTCGAGCTTCAAGTCCTGGGCTTTGTAGACGACGCCCATACCCCCGCCGCCAAGCTTTTCGAGGATTTTGTAGTGGGAAATTGTTTTGCCAACCATACCATACCTCCGTGTCGAAGGCAATCCGTTTGGAAAATATTACTTTTGCCCAAAAAAGCAAGCAGATTTTCAAAAATAAAAAGGCGATCCCAAACCGAGCGGAATCGCCTTTTTTTCAGCAAACCTCTTGCCCGAGTTGTTAAAATTGACGAAACCCCAACGCTTTCAGTTGCTTTATGAAAGCCGGCTCATTCCCAGACAATTCTACAAGATAATTATGAAACTCCCGGCGCACCGGATAATCACGGCGCAAACGATCAAAGTAGCGGCCGCGTTCTTCGGGAGGCAAATTCAAACACGCCCGCAACCGGCGATCGTCGGCGGCAATATCATAAGCAGGTTGGATGGCGCTTTGTAAAATCTCTTCGCGTTTTCTGCCCGCCAACGACAGTGATATAAGCGGCTGGCTCACCGGCGGCAGTGCGGTTTCGAGCTGCCACTGCGGCGTGACGCCAAGAAATTCGCACGCGGCGAGATAGATCTGGTGCGTGCCGTTCAATTTCCCATCCAAAGAATAACCCGCAATATGGGGCGTGCCGATTTCTACCAGACGCAACAGCTCCACATCGATCTCGGGCTCATTTTCCCACACATCGAGAATCGCGGCGGCGAGATGGCCGGATTGCAGCGCCGCTTTGAGCGCCGCATTGTCCACCACCGGCCCGCGGCTGGTGTTGATGAGCATGCTGCCACGCTTCATCGCATGCAAGCGTTCTGCATCGAATAAATGAAACGTGGCGTCCTCGCCCTCATGAGTCAACGGCGTGTGCAACGTGATGACATCGGCTTGCATCAGCGCATCGAGCGGCAGATATTTGGGATCGCGCGTTTGCCGCGCCAGCGGCGGATCATTGAGCAGAACGCGCATGCCGAGCGCCGTGGCCATTTTCTCCACGCGGCTGCCAATGTGGCCCACGCCCACCACGCCGAGCGTCAATTGCGCGAGCGATAATCCGTATGTGACGGCGTGATGAACCAAAGCGGCGACGACGTATTCGGCGACGGAGTTGGCATTGCTGCCGGCGGCGCTGGCGAATACGATGCCTTGTTGTTCGAGATATTCGATGTCAACATGATCCGTGCCGATTGTGGCCGTAGCGACGAAACGAATGGCGGTGTTCTGCAACAATTTGGCGTTGACCGGCGTAATGGAACGCACGAGCAGGATATTGGCATCCAACAAGGTTTCCCGCGTTATGGCGCGTCCGGGCAACAAGCGGACTTCGCCGAGGCGAGAAAAAGCCTCGCGCACGCAGGGAATGTTTTCGTCAGCGATGATTTTGTGCATGTATATTCCCTTAATCTTGTACGTAAAAAGTCAAACCCTGATTTTCCTTCAGTTGTTGAAATCAAGAGGTGGCAGATTTAGCCTTTCGATGTAAAATCGGGGGTACTTCAATAGCAAAAAGAATTTGATTTTCATCAATTTCAAATTATATTTCAAAACGTTTGCAATCAAGAAAAATCATCATGAGATTATTGCCAAGACATTTATTGTTCATTGCCGTTGCTTTGAGTGTTGCGGTGCTGAGCCCGTCGGCGGCGCAGCCGCAGCAACGGCTTTACCAAATGCGTCCGGCGGAAATCGACACCATGCTGCAGCAAACCAGCGCGGCCGAGCCTGCTTTTCTTCAACGCCTGCTGATTTATTCCGAGCGCGCTATTGGCACGCCGTATCGCTGGTTTCCGCTCGGCGAAGGCGCGAAGGGCAAATACGACCGTGACCCGCTCATCGATTTCACGCGCGTCGATTGCCTCACGTTTTGCGAGCAAACCCTGGCGATGACCTTGTCACAAAATTCCGGCGAGATGTTTCAAACTCTGCAGCGCTTGCGCTACCGTGGCGGCGATATCGACATTCGCAACCGCAACCACTTCACCATTTCCGATTGGCTGCCCAATAACGCGTGGCTGGTGGAAGATATGACCGCGGCCATCGGCGGCGAATTCACGACCAACATGACGAAAACCATCGACCGGGCCGCAGCGCTGCGCAAACTGCGCGTGCCGGAAAAAGAGCTGTCTGCGATTCCGCCGCCGCAAGCGATTACGGTGCAATATATTCCGGAGGAAAATCTGCCGGCGATCAAGGCTAAATTGCAGGGCGGCGAGATTGGCTGTGTGGTGCAAAGCCGGCCGGGCATCATCGTGGCGCACCTCGGCTTCATCCTGCGCGATGGCTCCGGCCGTGTCTTCTATCGCAATGCCTCAGCGCGCCCGGGCGTCAAGCGCGTGGTCGATGAAGACTTTGAGGATCTCGTGAAATTTCTCAAGCGCAATCCAAGCTGGGTCGGGATGATTTTTCTGCGCGTCCGTCCGGAATTTATGAACCGGCCGGAAGCGGCGGCGCGCGCAGTTCTCAAACCGGGTGAGGCAAATGGCATTAGATAAACGGCGGAAATACTTCAAGTCTTGGATGGAAAGCACTGTCATTTGGAAGACTGCGTCCGTAGGAATCTTTTTTCAACATAGCACCGTGCTTGACAACAAAAAGGATGCTTACAGGATGATAACGCTGGTAGTGCACAAATGACTGAGATTTTGAGAGCCAAAACCCTTTACAAACAGAGCAAGTTTTTTTCCCAACGGATAGAAACAACGCAACTGATAAAAGTTCTATACTCGTTAAGGATAAGATTGTAACGCAACATTCATGTTGCGCGCCCTGTTTTTTCTCAACATAAATGTTGAGTTACGAGGCTCGGCGCTCCAAAACCAAACCGTAACGAGTATATTTATCCGTTGCGTTGTTTCTATCTGTTGGGGTTAATTTCGCTTTATTCGCTCGTCGGCTACGCCCGTTGGGTTTGAGACGAAGGACGATTACCGAATGGCAAAAAAGTCTGCTTGACATTGATAAAATATTTTCTAAATTGATATTCGCATGAGCAACGATTCCGCCTTTAGGAATGTCATTCAGAAGGAATCTTTAACCATCAAAAACATTTCTTTGAAATGCAAAAAGATTCCCACCGAATGACATTTTTGTTTAGGAGGTGGGATAGAATAAGTTGGCCATTCTGCCCCTACAAATCTTTATTTCCCAGGATTGACAAAGCACAAAACGGCAGAGTTGTTTTATCCCACCTCCTTGTGTTGATCTGGCTTTGGCCAGCAGCAGTCGGATTTGGACAAACTTCAACCTCGGGAAGAATCACCGACGGTTATATTCGGCAACCCGGCTTCGATGTGCTGCACTACAATCTGAGCGTCAGCGTGTCGGACACTAATAACGTGATTCACGGCCAGGCCGTCATCACGGTTCGTCGCCTGGATTTGAGCGACAGCACGCTGACGCTGGATTTCACGAACATGACGGTCGCTTCGATTCATATTGGCGAAAAAACGGCAAAATATTCCACGTGCGTCGAGCAGATCGAAGTATTTTTACCATCCCGCCTCGACACCCTGAACCTGACGATTCAATATCAGGGCGAGCCGCAGGACGGGCTTTATATTCGCCAAAACAAATTCCAGCGCCGCACGGTTTTTGCCGATAATTGGCCGGATCGGGCGCGCCATTGGTTTCCGGGAATCGACCACCCCGCTGACAAAGCCACGGTGGAATTTCATATCACCGCGCCGGAGCGTTATACGGTGGTTGCCAACGGCCGTCTCGAACAGGAGCGCCATAATCTGAACGGCACCCGAACGTGGACTTGGCGCGAGAACGCGCCGATTCCGACTTACTGCATGGTTTTTGGCGCCGCAGAGTTCGCCGTTCTCCATCTCGGCGAAGCCGTGAACGTTCCGGTGAGTTATTACGTTTTTCCCGGCGATGCGGCGGTGGCGAAGAAAAGCTTTGGCCGCACTGACCAAATTCTGCAATTCTTCACCGAGAACATCGGGCCGTATCCCTACGAGAAGCTGGCGCTGGTGCAATCGTCGACGCGCTTCGGCGGGATGGAAAATGCCAGCGCAATTTTTTTCGCCGAGGCGGCGCTGGGATCGCCGCGCACCGAGGGAACCTCGGCGCACGAGATCGCGCACCAGTGGTTCGGCGACTCGGTGACGGAAGCGGATTGGCATCATCTCTGGCTCAGTGAAGGCTTTGCCACTTATTTTGAAGCAATATTTTACGAGCACGCCGACGGCGAAGCAGCGTTTCGCGATAAGATGCGGCGCAAACGCGACAGCTATCTGAATTTTGCGCAAAAGAAGCTGACGCCGATTATCGATACGACGGTTACAAATTATTTCGATCTGCTCAACGCCAACAACTATCCCAAGGCGGCGTGGGTGCTGCATACGCTGCGGCATCTCATCGGCACCGAAAACTTCTGGCAAGGCATTCGCGATTATTATAAGACCTACAGAGATGGCAATGCGTTGACTGATGATTTTCGCCGGATCATGGAGCGCGTGAGCGGCGAAGAACTCGGCTGGTTTTTCAATCAATGGCTGCGGCAGCCCGGACATCCGGAAATCAAAATGGAGTGGCGCTGGCTGCCAAAAGAAAAATCCGTCGAGGTGACGCTGCGCCAAATTCAAGCCGGCACATTTTTTCGCGTGCCGCTCGACGTCGAGATAGTCAGCGCGGGCGAAAAAACGCGCCACACGGTGTGGATGGAAGAAACCGAAGTCCGGATCAAATTACCGCACGATAAACAGCCGGAGCGCATCGTGCTCGATCCCGAAGAAAAAGTTTTAATGACGATCGTTCAGTAGCGCAGACGGCTCGTCCGCTGGTGAGAGACTTCTTGCATGCTGTTATTATCTTTTGTCGTTCTGCTTCTCCAAATCGAAGCGCAGAAGATCATTATTGTCGCCGTGCTGATCGGGCTGGGCTTGCTCACGCTCTTTTTCTTTTATAGCATTGCGGTGTTGTTGCTTTATTGGTTGGTATGGCTTTTGCTGCTGGCAGCGCTCGGGGTTGGCATTTACGTCAGAACGCAGGATATTTTCGCCGGCAATGTCACCATCGGCATCGCACTGATTTGGGCGGTGATTTGGTACGTGCTGGCGTTCAGCAAAAAGCCGAACTGGCTGCGCCGCATTCTTGATTCATTGAATCGGTCGCTGCCGTGAATCTAAAACGTAATGCGTATTGCGTAAAATTTACGTTTTACTCTTTACGTTTTACGTACAAGGGAAGGTTCACATTTTCGGTGGAGGAACCATGCAGCTCATCGGTCACATTAACGAAGACCAGGTGATGGCGTTGTATCTCGGCGAGCTGACCAACGACGAGGAGCAGCGCATGCATCGCCACGTTTCCGATTGTCCGGGCTGCAACCGCGAATTCTCGCTATACCGCGAGATTCTCTCCGGCGTGGAAACGCTCGTCAAGCAGATGGGCGGCAGCCGGACGCAGTTGCTCCGCGTCGCGATCAAGAACAAAATGCGCGAAAAACAAATTTACTATGAATTCATGCAGCATCCGCTGACCGGGCCGCTGATGGCCGCGGTCACCGCGCGCGGCGTGTGCATGATTCAGTTTACCGACAAGACACCTTTCGAGATCGAAGAGCTGATGCGCACCCTGCAGCCGGAGGCCTGGATCAAGCGCGATCAACTGCTCACGGCGGCGATCCGGGAAGAGCTGCAATTGTATTTGCAGCGCAAGCTCAGCCGCTTCACCATTCCGGTTGATTGGCGGTTTGTGGCGAGCGAGTTTCAGCGCCAGGTTTTGCAACTGACGAGCCGGATTCCTTACGGCCAGGTTTATACGTACGGCGAGCTGGCGAAAAAAATCGGCAAACCTAAAGCGGCGCAAGCCGTCGGCCAGGCGCTCGGCGCGAATCCGATTCCCCTCGTCGTTCCGTGCCATCGCGTGCTGGCAAGTAACGGCAAGCTCGGCGGCTTCTCCGGCCAGCCCGGAGAGGAAGGCTTGAATCTCAAACGGCGCTTGCTGCAGCTCGAAGGCGTGCGCTGGCCCGGCAAAGACAAACAACTCACCCGACAAGCTGAGCTGTTTGCCGATTGGATCGGTTAAACATCTTGGAGCAATGGATTACTGGATTGGTGGATTACTGGATTATTGGAATATTGGAGTCGCATCAATCCAACAATCCATTGATTCATCAATCCAAAAATCCAGCACTCTAACAATCCATTACTCCATCACTCCAATCCTGCAACACTCCAACTTCCTCTATTTCCTCCCATCCTCCAACAACCGCTCGACGATCTTTACCGCATCCACGCCCTCGGCATCGGCGTTGAAATTGGTCACGATGCGATGACGCAGCACCGGCCTGGCGACGGAGCGCACGTCGTCGATATCCGGCGTGGGCCGGCCGTCGAGAATGGCGCGCGTTTTGGCGCCGAGAATGAGATATTGCGAAGCGCGCGGCCCGGCGCCCCAACTGATCCAATCTTTGATAAATTGCGGCGCGCCGTTTTCATTCGGCCGCGTTTGGCGCACGAGATTGACGGCGTAATCCACCACGTTGTCCGCCACCGGCACCTCGCGCACGAGCTTTTGCAGCTCGATGATCTGGGCGGCATCCAATACAACTTTCAAGGAGGCCTCACGTCCGCCGGTCGTGGTTTTCACGATCTGTTTTTCTTCATCCAAGCTCGGATAATTCACCCACAGATTGAACATGAAGCGATCGAGCTGCGCCTCCGGCAGCGGGTAGGTGCCCTCTTGCTCGATGGGGTTCTGCGTCGCGAGCACAAAGAACGGCTCTTCGAGTTTGTGCGTTTCGCCGGCCGCCGAGACTTCGTGCTCCTGCATCGCTTGCAAGAGCGCGGCTTGCGTTTTCGGCGGCGTGCGGTTGATCTCGTCGGCGAGCACGATATTGGCGAACACCGGACCGTGCACGAATTTGAACGCCTTGCGGCCCGTGCTGGTGTCTTCTTCGATAATCTCGGTGCCGGTGATGTCCGAAGGCATCAAATCCGGCGTGAATTGAATGCGGTTGAATTTGAGCTGCAACACGCGGGCGAGGGTGCTGATGAGCAGCGTTTTGGCCAGCCCCGGCACGCCGATGAGCAGGCAATGGCCGCGCGCCAGCAATGAAATCAACAGCTCGTTGATCACCTGGCTTTGGCCGACGATCACTTTGCTGATTTCCCGCACGATGGTTTCGTGCGCGGCCTTGACTTCTTCGACGATGGACAAATCCTTTGATGAAACGCTCATGCGAAAGTATGTGCTCCTTTCAAATCGACTGTAACAAATTCTTCAAAAATTTTTGAAATCAGATTGCAAATGCCGCCAATAAATCAGTTCTTGGATATCCGATTTCTTTACTTAGACTTATAAAAGTAATTATTGTTGCCCGAAAAAGCAACGTTTTTCAGCAAGCGGAATAAACGTTAGTATGAGTCGTATGTCATTTAGAGCCCAACGCGACGAGCCAAACAGAAAAAGCCATCCGCCGAATGTTGACAAAAAATTTGGGCGACTCCCGGCTACGCCCGCAGAGTGTCTTCGGCGTATCTCGGCGAAGCTTTTTAACTTTTTTGTTACATGATTAAATCTAAAATAGACAAAAGAGTGAACATTTGGTGAACTTTTTCTTGCTTTGTCCGGTATAGTTATGTAGATTTATGTAGCAGCAACTTTGAAATTCATCAAGTAGGAAGAAAATGGCCCGCAAAACATCTCGGCACTGGGAGCATTGGATCGAGGTCGGAAGGAACACGTTTCAGCTTGTCTACTATGTGATTAACGTCATTTCCATCTTAGCAGCAAGTTGCGGGCTATTTTTTGCCTATTTAAACAACCTGAAGTGGGGGCTCATTTTGATCGGCGTCGCCGTCCTGTGTTTTGCAATTTTGTATTTCTACAAACAAAATTTGCAAGAGAAAGGCGTGACGCTGACCAACCCGAACCTTTGGATCGACGAAGATCAAATGTGGATTCGGGTGTTCAAAGACAAGCGCCTCGTCAAGCACCAGTATCGCTTGCGCGCGTTGCGCGAGGTGGACCGCTATCGCTTCAAATTTCGGTCGGGCTCCGAAGGCGTCAAAATCGAAAGCGAGCTGCCGCCGGAGGACGTTTTGGTGGCGATTCCCGGCGCCAGCAACATTGCGTGGAGCTGGCAGAAATACGCGATTTTGTTCAGCCGGCCGATGAAAAAAGGGGAAGGCAGGCAAGTATCGCTCACCTACGAGCTGAACGACAGCAGCGTGACGTTTCCCTTCCAAACCGTTTCGTATGCGCACGTCGTCGGCTGCTCCAAGCTGGAAGTGAGCTTGCTGTTTTCAGAGCCGCTTTTGCCCGGCAGCGTTTACTTGACGACGTACGATCAGAATTGGGACGTTCTGGAACGGAATTTGATTCCCATTGCGATGGACAACCCGGAAAAGGGGATCCGCGAGTATAACTTTGACCTCGAGCCGGAGCGCGGCGTGAAGTATCGGGTGGAATGGCAGTTCAATGAATAGCCCAGACTGGCAGTCTGGGTTACGATCGAGCCGGAGCGCGGCGTGAAG
>JAKEEU010000420.1 GCA_022616415.1 Candidatus Zhuqueibacterota bacterium
ATAGAAACAACGCAACGGATGAAAAGCTTTTATCAGTTGTGTTGTTTCAATCCATTGGGAGAAACTTGCTCTGTTTGTAAAGGTTTTCGGGCTTCAAAATTTAACTCCTCGGTGTGCCGTTGGCGCTAAAGGAGAATTGCGAGGTGCCCTCTTTGCTCGTGATCGTGCCGCTTCCAGAACCGTCAGGCCGGAAGTGCAGATCGGCTTTGAAAATGGGCGGCTCGCCTTTGTCGTAGGCATCTTTTGAAGCATATACTTCGAGGTGTACATCGGCGCTGCCGTCGCGATAAAACGCTGCGTCGAGCAAAATGTATTGATTCTCCGCGTTGATCCAGTTGCCTTTCAAATCGGCTTTCGCCGGCCCCTCTTGCAGCGTCCAACTGCCGCCGGTGCCGTCGCTGTGGCTCTCCGTCACTTCGAGGCGGCCATAGCCGTTTTGGCGCGAGGCCTTGATTGTAACCTCGCGCCGTTTGGAGGTGCCGTCGGCAAAAAATTCTTCGCGCGTAAAATTCGCCGTGCCGGAAGAGTCAACCGGGTTTTGCGAAAAATCTCCCTTTTCAAAAATCGAGCGCGGATCGGAGCCGGCGGGATAAGTAACGGTTTTCTCGAACGAGAGATGGTTTTCATCCGGCACCGTAAATTGCCCTTGCTCGCGCGTGCCGTCGCGATAGACGCTATTGAAGATGACCTGCGTGCTTCTGAACGTGATGTCTTCGCTGTGGCGCGTGCCGTCACGGAAGCTCACGGTCTTCGAAAAGCTTCCCAAGCCGCCATTCGTTTCGTGATATTCGAGGCGCTGCCGGATTTCACTGGTGTCCTGTCCTGAAGCATATTGGCTGAGGGCTTCGATCACGCCGCCGGCCGGTTGGCTGCCGGGTTGATATTTGTCCGGAATGAGTCGTCCTTCCTCGTAACGCAAGCGATAGCCGCTGCGATAATTTTTCGCATTTTCCAACAGTTCGACGACATCATCCGTCGTGTCGGCGAGGGTGAAATTCACATTGACCACGATGCGAGTCGAGTCGCGTTCGAGCGGACTGCTGCCCGGATGATTGGTCGCCACGGTGTAAACGGTGGCTTTGCCGCTGGTCGTATTGTAACTGATCCACAAATGATAATTGATGCCGGTGTGCGGATCGATCCAGCGCTTCTCGTAGAGAATGGTGTCGCCTTGAGTTTTGTGGAGACGGCCGGCTTTTTGCGCGAGCACAAAGGCTTCCTGTTGAAAGGGGATGAGGGCTTGCTTGAAAGTCGCCCCACTCTTTTGCAGGCTGCCGACTGCCGGAACGTTGATTTTACCGAGCGCTGCGGGCCCCGCCAGCGCTTGCTCGATTTGCTTAAAAGTTTGCACGCTGCGATAAACTTCGACCCCGCTGGTTGTGACCACCTTCGCAAACGCATCGTTTTTCGTTGACGAGGTTGGGCTCGCCGGATTTTTGTCGCAGCTCACGAGCGCTAACGCGCCGAACGTCACCAGCGCCAGCCCAAGGGGCTTCCGGTTAATTTTCATAAAAGCCTCCACTTGGTTGATAAAACCGTCAGTCTTTGTTGATTTGTCAAGCTTCGATTTGACTCTTCGCCATGGAAATCAATCATCGTGCCAAATGGGCGATGAAGATTTTGCCATGTGCATAGCGTTTAATTATTTTGAAATTGTGAAGCAAGCCGCAATGCCGCAGACTAATTTTCAGGTGTGAATCAACGCCACAGTGTGGCCGATTTGCCCAAACAGGCCTAATGAGATTTTTTCTTTGTGCACTTTATGAAGATGATGCCAAAGTCTTTGAATCACTGGGTGCAGGAGCGACGGGTTATCTTTTGAAAGGCGGGCTCCACGGACAAAATCATTGAAGCGCTCAAGGAGGTGCGGGCCGGCAGCGCGCCGATGAATGCACAAAATAGCCAAAAAATTGCTGGCGAGGTTCACCAAAATCGTCTCGCCGCAAGCGGATTATGCGCTCACCGAGCGCGAGAAGGAAATTCTCAATTTAACGGTGAGACTGGCTGTGAAGATGCCGTGAAATAAACAATAAAAAGCCCTCTTTGGCGAAAGCAAAAATTTCACTAATGCGTTTTATCACCATCCCGCCAGCGTCAGTGGCTTTCAGATTGCTTGCGGCTGATTTTGGCAATCAGTCGTTGAAATTCATCGGGCCCTAGTTCGGCAAGAAAATATTGCAATACGTCTTCTTTTTCTTTGCTCAGGGCCGCCAAATGATCTTCCTTGCTCAAAGTCGCTAAAATATCTTCCTTTTTAAAAACGGCGAGAAATTTTTCCGGGCCCAAAGCCTCGATGTAGCGTTGAATGGTTTCTTGTTTCAGTGCCATAATTTTAAACACCTCGCTTTCATAAAGTTCTAAAATGGCTTCAAGAAGCGGCGTCAACTTGCCGCGTTCCAACTCCGACAAGATAATGGATTGCCGGCGCGCCGAATTGGAGAAAACCCGCAACTCTTCTGGAACATAAATCGCCAATCCTGCAACCAAACCGAATATTGCACCGTTCGTTAAGGGAACCACGCCAGCTGCAGCAAAAACGCGAAAACCAACGCAAAAGCCAGGCTGCCGATGTAGTACAAGGGCAAATGGCGTTTGCCTGTTTGCATGACTCGCTGCAATGTGAGTTCAATCACCATGCCACTTATTTTTCTTGCTTTAAATTTTTCTATGGTTTAATTTGCAGTCGTGAGTTCTGAGTCCATCTTACTCCAGTTCCGATGCGATAAACACAACCAGCTTCACTAAAATGGGAACTTTTCTCAGGCAAATTGCTGAAGATCAGCCGATGATGGCCAGTGAGATGGGCCAACCAACAACACCCCTCATCATCATCGCCGACCAGCGCGAGCGCGCTTCGGGGATTCCCCGCGCGCTCAGCGAAAAGGGCTTGGAGGTGCGGATGCAACGTTTGGAGGTCGGCGATTATCTTTTGACGCCTAAGATCGCGGTGGAGCGCAAGACCACGGCGGATTTCATTCAATCCATTTTTGACAAGCGGCTGTTTGCACAAGTCGGGGCGTTGCGCATGAGTTTTCCCTGTCCGATTTTGCTGATTGAAAAATGCGACACGCCAAGCCGCGAAATCCATCCGAGCGCGGTACGCGGTGCGATGCTCTACGTTGCTTTGCTCAATCGCATTCCGATCATTCACACGGAAAATGCGGCCGACACGGTGGAGACGTTGTTCGCAATGGCGCAGCTCGTGCATCGTGAAACTGCGCAGGAGTTTTCTTTGCACTCCAAACGCCGCTCGCTGTCACCGCAAAAGACGCAACGCTATATTCTCGAAACGATTCCCGGAATCGGGCCGCATCTGGCGAAAGCGCTGTTGCAACAGTTCGGCAATCTCCAAGCTGTTTTTAACGCCGCACCGGATGATTTGATGGAAGTCCCCGGCATCGGCCGCAGCCGCGCGGAGAAAATTCGGACGCTCCTGCAGCGTGATTACCGAAGCATATAGCAGCTCGTTTTCAAAGTATTTCCCGACGGACAAAAATATGTCTTGAATCAGCGCGTGATTACGATGCGCTATGAACCAAATTCGCGTGATTCAGTAGAGCAGAAACGGGGCAATCGGCCAAAGAGCATGATTTTTATCGAGATTCACCATGTCTCTCCTCAACCTTGATCCACCCCACATGCGGGCCCCAGCCGTCTTTGGGATCGGCGTCGCTGAAGCGCAAAACCAATTTCCCTGTGTCCCATAATTTTGAATCTTCAAGCGTGAAGGCATGTTCGGTCACCTCGCCGCGGCCGGCATCGCCCTCGTCGAGCAGAAGCGAATCGCCCGCAGCCACGCGGCATTCGCCATTGGCTGAAAAAGTAACCTTCACTCTCGTCACGGTTGGCTGAATAGGGAAAACATAGCTGAACCACTGCTCACCGTCGGCGACGCGATCTTTTCCGCCCCCCTCAAAGCCAGACACCCAGGATTCTTTTTCCTCGCCAAAGTAAGCTTCGTCGTCATCACCGCAGTCGGCAAACAAAGACGGTTGCATCTCGCCGTGATAAAATTCCACGGGTTCGGTCGCGTCCGGCAAACGTTGCGTTTTGCCGTCGCGATTCCAGGTGATATAATAAAGGAAGCTGGCGCCATCTTTTTTATAGGACTCCGGCAAATTCGCTATCCACCCGTTGATCCCGGCGCGAAATGGAATAGCTTGAAAGGCTGCTCTGGAAGATTTGCCCGCCGCCGGCGAGGCCGCGTTACGGATGAAAAGCTGCGCGCTGAAATTCGGCCTGGCGCCGGTCACGTTCAAGCTGATTTGCAAAGGGTTCGGCGTGCGGCTGTAAAAATTTCGCGGCGGGGTGTGTGTCGCCGCCGCCACCCGCCGCACCGGCATGTAAATGCCTTTGGTGAGCAAATGATCCGGAAAAGGCACCATCGGCTCGTTGTTAATTTGGACGCGATACCTTCCCGGCGGAACGTTGCCGAATTTGATCCACACGCGCCGGCCCCAATTGAGGGAAGACACCAGATTGAAACGAATCGTGTCAGCGCTGATTTTCAAATTTTCCACCCAAAGCGCATTGACGCCGCAAGTCCACGGTTTCGATTTTCCTGCTGCGCCAAAATTAATATAGACGTCGCCCATGCGGTCACGCAACAATTCGAAGCTCGTGGCGGCGCTGCCGGTTCCCCAATGGATACCGGTAATCGCGCCCGGGCCGTCGTCGCCGCCATGCGCCCAATTCTCGTAGCAAATCGGCGAGTCGCGATGAAAGAGCGCGAAGGTGGCGCGCAGCGTTTCGGCGGCGCGCTCAAAATAGGCCCGTTGGCCGGTTGCTTCGTAATAGTCCATCAACGTTTCGGCGAAATAAGCCTGGCGCGCGTCGCTCCATTCGCCGTCGGTGTTTTGCACACCGAAGCCGCCGAGCAAATTGCGTGAAAGAAAGGGCGGACTCCAGACCTGTTGGTAGAGCAAAAGATAATCGAGCACATGCGTTCCGAGATGCAAATACTCGGCGCTGCCGGTGAGCCGGTGGAGCGTCAAATAAGCTTTCGCGGCTTGGTTCATCGACAGGGTATTTTGCGGAAACTGGCCGGTGGTCGCATCAAAAAAATCAAACGGCTTGCGCGAGCACGAAAGAAAGGTCTCGAAGTCGAACCATTTGTTGGCCGGAAGAATTTCGCGCGTGACGTAGCCCATTGCTTTGGCGGCGGCGTCAAGATAGCGCTGCTCTTTAACGCGGCTGAAAAGCTCGGCGAGAAAAAGCGCGGAACCGGCGGTTTCGGCATTCTCGTTGAAGAACTCGGAGCGCGGCTGATTGTCGCCACGGTGAAACCAGCTCGGGATTACACCGCTCGGTTGCTGCCATTTCATCAGAAAGTCGGCATATTTGCGGCAGAAGGCGAAAATTTCCTGGCGGCGTTGCGGCAAAAGATCGGCCCATTGCAACAGCCAATAACCGGTCCACGAAGCGTCGAACGTGTGGTTGTAATCATTGCCAAAACCGGCCCAGCCTTCATCGCCGACCCAGTGGTGCGGTTCAGGCGCCGCGGCCTTCTTTTCCGGCAAACCCATCACGGCAGCGTTGATGGGCGTTTCGGGTTTTTCCGTTGGGCGTGCCGCAAAATAATATATCGATGGAAAAATTCCGTCTTCATTCGGCGCTGACAAGGCGAGATTCAGAACTTTCTCGGCGCGCGCCATGAGCAACGCTTCGCGGTCGCGATTGCGCTTGCCATACAGATACATGCCGTAGGCGGTGCGCAAAGTCTGAAACCAACTGTTGAACCACACGTCGTTGTTGGCGTCTGTGGGCAATTGATTCGACCAGGCCAGGCGATTGCTCTTCATGCCGCCAACCGGGCGGCCGTTCAACGTCGTCTCGAACCAGGTTTGCTCGGCGTATTGCTTCCACGCACGCTGCGCCATCTGATCCAGCGTCCCCGGCAGCGCGCCGGCATTGTCGCGGCGATATATTGGAGAGAATTTTTCCCAGAGAAAATCAACGGCATGGCGAAAAGCATAAGTGCTCGTGCCTTTATTTTCTGCCGAGGCCGATTTGAAAAACGGCGCGGCGCGATGATCGAGCCACAGATAATACGCATAAGAAACTTCGGTGTCTTGCAAAAGCGGCGCGCGCGCCGAATCCGGCTGGTAATAAACATGATCGCGCACTTTCCACGGCCAGAATCCGAACGAGAGCAACGGCGCGGCGTACCCGGCCTCGAGCGCGGCGATGCGTTGCAGCAGCGCCTGCGAGGAATCATCCGGCGTCGAGGCATGCGTGGAATCAACGCGGTTTGGCTGCGGCAACTGAAAATCCAAGGCCGCCGGCATGGCGCGATGGCGGACGAGATATTGCAAATCCGGAATGAGCGCGACAAACAGCGAGTCCTTTTGCAGCATGAGCGCCGGCGAGCGAAAGACGTGATCCGCGATTAGATCGTTCGGCTGCGGCCGGAGGTTCGGCGTCCAAATAAAATCCAACGGCAGAATCTCCGAATAGTTTTTGCTGCGCGGCACAAAATTGAATGAAGAAAGCAGCGCTTCGACTTTCGCGGCAGTGTTGAGGCGCCACGCATCCACCACGTAAGCGGCAGGATATTCCGCCACCAAGCTGACTTCGCGCGAGAACGAGATATTTTTGCTGCTGCCGGAAAAACGCAATCCGCGCTTCCTCGGCAGCGTCTCAACCGCGGTGAAAAACAGCGCTTCGTCTTTCCCTGACAAGCGCGCGAACAATTCCGGCCGCAGCGAATTTTTCCAATTGCCGTTGGCTTCGTTCGAGGCGCCGGCGATGAGCGCGTTGGCGCCCGCGGGCGTTTGCAGCTTGAAAACGATCCGCGCGCCCTGCGGCTCAGCGACGATCTTCATCCTTTTATTGGCAATCTGCGCGGCGGTTTGTGCCAGTGCAGCCGGCGCCGCGATGACGGCGGGAAACCCGAGCAAGATAAAAATACCGATTCTTGCGAGAGTCATTCTCATTAAAGTCACCATATCATTAAAAGTTCATCCGTGAGCGTGCAAGACAGGCTTAGCCAACCTGGCAGCCTGGGCTACGATCTTTATAAAATAGCCAAATTCGCGCAGTAATGCAAGGGGCAAAATTGGCTCTTGCATTTTCAAAAAAAATATCATAATTTATGAACGCAATCAACCGTATACCGTGTGTTTAACAGAAAGGGTGCTTCCAGATGGAAAAAGGCAAGGTTAAGTGGTTCAACGAAGCCAAAGGCTATGGCTTCGTCGTGCGAGAAACCGGCGAGGACGTCTTCGTTCACTTTAAATCCATTATCGGCGAGGGTTTCAAAACGCTGAAGGAAGGTGAAGAGGTTGAATTTGAAGTCGAGCAAGGCCCCAAAGGCTTGCAGGCGAAAAACGTCAGCCGTTTGAATTTCAATTCATAAACATTGATACAAAGCACCCCCGGCCCCGGTTCACGGCGTGGATCGGGGTTTTTCGTTTTGGAGATTCGACATGCACTCGCAGGTGCGCCGCCGGTCTTCACATCGGTGCGGCGTTTTTTTGATTTTATTGCTCGCGGCCGTCTCCGGCTCGGCACAAGAGCGCGCATTGATTTGGCAGCATTCGCCAGATTACGTTTGGGCGCGGCTATTTTTGCGGCATTCACCATTCCCTCATCCCTCCCGTGACAACGGCTACACCTATCAGGAAAATGCCGCTGATTCCACGACAAAAAAATTTGAAATATACGGATCAGTTTGCTGCCAGCGCGCAAATCGTATTGATGCCGACGACGGTCTGCCATGATTGTGTGATGGAAGAAAACTTCAGAACGTGGCTGGAGGTTTCATGTTTGGCAACGATTGAATAACCCCCAAAAATTTTACTCATACTCATACTCATACTCATACTCGCTTTGAGAAACCATGAACAAACGAGCAAGAGTATGGGTAGGAGTAGGAGCAACCACCATCCACCATGACGTGCCTAACACTAACTTGCTCCGGCGAGCATGCGCCGGACTTAGGATTCCTGCTTCATAAGCATCCCGACAGCATTTTCGTGCGCGAGCTCAGTTTCGGCCGCGTGATCGTGTTTTATCCGGAGAACACGCCAACCCGCGCGACCGCGGCGATGCTCGTCGAAGTCGATGCCATCGGTCTGGTGCGCGGCCGCAGCGCGACGCTGGAAGAGTATGTCAACGACCGGCCGTATGCGCTATCGAGTCTCACCAGCGTGGCGATGAATACGGCGTTCGGTACGGCGCTGGCGGGACGCTCGAAAGAACGCGCCGAGTTGGTGAATAAACCGCTGCTGTTGGAAGCCCATCTCAGCGCTGTTCACTCTCGTGGCGGGCCGGAGCTGATCCGCAAGATTTTTGCGCCGCTCGGATATGAAATGGAGATCACGCCAATTACGCCGGCGATCGCGATTCCGTTTGCGGCGCGCAGTCCGATTTACTCCGTTCGCTTGCACGGCACCGTGACGGTTCACGATCTGCTCTCGCATTTGTACGTGCTCATTCCGGTGCTGGATGACGCCAAGCATTATTTCGTCGCCGCCGACGAAGTCAAAAAGCTCCTCGAGCACGGCGGCACGTGGCTGGAGAATCATCCGGCGAAAAATTTGATCACGCGCCGCTACCTGGCTTATCAACATTCACTGGTGCGCGAAGCGCTCTCGCAATTGAAAGTCGAATCCGAAGTTGACGAACGGGCGGCGCAAGCGGAAGAAGAGCGCCTCGAAGAAGAAGCGACGCCCGGCATGAATCTGCACGAGCAGCGCCACCAAGCCGTGTTGGCGGCGTTGCGCGCGCCGCTGCGAACCGGCGTGGTGCAGCGGGTTGCCGATCTCGGCTGCGGCGAAGGGAAATTTTTGCAATCGTTGCTCGCCGAAAAACAGCTTCGTGAAATTGCCGGCGTCGACGTTTCCGCGGTGGCGTTGAAATATGCGACGCGGCGGTTGCATTATGATCGCCTTTCCGACGCGCAACGCGAGCGCCTTAAACTCTTGCACGGCTCGCTGCTCTATCGCGACCAGCGTTTGGAAGGCTTTGACGCCGCGACGCTCATCGAAGTGATCGAGCACATTCCGCCGGAGCGGCTCGATTTGCTGCGCCGCGTTTTGTTTGCTTCGATTCGGCCGCGGCGACTGATCATCACCACGCCGAATCGCGAGTTTAACGTGCACTTCACCGGCATGAAAGAAGGCCAGATGCGCCACCGCGATCATCGCTTCGAATGGACGCGCGCCGAGTTTGAAAGCCGGTGCCGCGAGGCAGCAACGCAATTCGGCTACGACGTTAAATTTGCCGGCGTCGGCCCGGAAATGCCCAACACCGGGGCGTTGACGCAGATGGCGGTGTTTGAATTAAAGTCCGAAGTCGAAGAGTCCGAAGTCCGAGGTCGTGACGGTTTGGAGGCGGCGTCAGACACCATAACTCTGGATCAGACTTAAATGAGGCGTTCGTAAAAAGTCATAACCCAGACCGCTGGTCTGGAAAATTATGCACGGTCCAGTCAGGCTGACTGAGTTACAGCGACTTTTTACGAGTGACTCTTAAATGACTCCGGACTTAGGACAGCATGACCTCGGACTTAATTAAAATGGAGTGGGAGCATGAAAACCGATTCGTTCTTTTACCGGTTCTTTTTGGCTTTCCCCGAAGCTTTCTTTTTATTGATTGGGCTGGCTAAACAGAAAGCCAAGGATTATAAGTTTGCCTCTGTCGAGGTGAAGGACATTGATTTTCGCTTTGATGGTCTCTTCGTCCCCAAAGCAAAAAGCAAGCTGATTTATTGTGCCGAGGCACAATTTCGGAAAAAGCCCGACTTTTACCCCCGCTTTTTCGGGAAGATCTTTGCCTATCTGCAACAGTATGCACCGGCCAATGATTGGCGAGCCATTGTCTTTTTTCCCAATAAAACAGCCGACCCTGGGATTCATCATCATTATCGCGAGTTCTTCGAAAGCGGCAGATTGAAACGAGTCTATCCGGCTGATTTGCCAAAGAAATATCTTGAAAGATTTCCGTTGAATTTGTTGAAAATTATTATAGATTCGAAGAAGAAAGTTTTATCGACAGCGGAGAAAATTATTCGGCAATTGCCGGAACAGGTTCCCAATAAGAAGCAACAAGAGACCATCGTCGAGTTGCTCATTAATTTGCTGGCGAGCAAGCTCCCTCAAATGTCGAGAAAGGAGATCACGAAAATGTTCGAGCTTTCAGATGTCAAAAAATCCCGGTTTTATCGAGAAGTGGCCGAGGAGGGTGCACAGGAACGGAATCGCGAGATCGCAATGGCGTTGTTGCGAAAAAAAATGCCTCTTAAGCTCATTTCTGACGTGACCGGGCTTTCTGCAAAACAGATTCGCGCGCTGACGAAGGATTTGGCAGGGCGTAAAAACTGAAGCCGGTTGCAAAATTTGATTTTGAAGCCAACTCCAAAAGAATTGATTCCGACCTGGCAAAATGCTGGTTGTCACTCCATGCAGCGGGAATAACAGCCGGCATTTTTATTTTGGCGTCGATAAAGACAAATGCTCTCAGATACGATTCCTCCAATTCAGGATCTCAAGATTCCCAATCTCTCCCTCGTCGTTCTCGTCGGCGCGAGCAGCAGCGGCAAATCGACCTGGGCGCGGAAGCATTTTTTGCCGACCGAAATCGTCAGCTCCGACAACTGCCGCGCGCTCATTAGCGACGATGAAAACAATCAAAGCGTCACGCCGGAAGCTTTTCAGTTGCTGCACGCCATCGTCGAAGCCCGCCTGCGACTCGGCCGGCTGACGGTGGTCGATGCGACCAACGTGCAGAAAGACGCAAGGGCCTCTCTGTTGAAGCTTGCCCGCCAGTACCACGTCTTGCCGATTGCCATCGTTTTCAAAATCAGTGAGAGAATTTGTTTGGATCGCAGCGCGCAGCGAACGGATCGCCGCATCCAGCCCTATGTCATTCAACAACAGGCGATGCATCTGCGCCGCTCGTTCGGCCATTTTAGAGAAGAAGGTTTTGCCAAGGCGCACATTTTCGAGAGCGTCGAGGCGGTTGAGAGCGCGATCGTCAAACGTGTGCCGCTGTGGCCCGACCACCGCAATGAGGCCGGGCCTTTCGACATTATCGGCGACGTGCACGGCTGCCGTACGGAATTGGAAACGCTACTCGTGCAGCTCGGTTATCAGCGCGATGAGAAAAATATCCATTTGCATGCGGAAGGAAGGCGGTTGATTTTCCTCGGCGATCTGGTGGATCGCGGTCCGGATAGCGTCGGCATGCTGCAATTGGCGCTGGATATGGTTGAGGCCGGCCGCGCATTTTGGACGCCGGGCAATCACGACGACAAATTTCATCGTTACCTTAAAGGCAATCCCGTCAAGATCAGCCACGGACTTGGCGATACGATCAAACAGCTCGAAGCGCTCGGTGAGGCAGAACGGCAGGCGCTTACCGAGCGTTATTTGCAGCGTTATCGCCGCATTGTGGATCATCTCGTTTTGGACAGCGGCAAGCTGGTGGTGGCGCACGCCGGCATGAAAGCGGAAATGCAAGGCCGGACCGGCGGCCGCGTCCGCAACTTTGCGCTGTACGGCGAGACCACCGGCGAGATCGATGAATTCGGCTTGCCGGTGCGGGCAAATTGGGCGGCGGATTATCACGGCAAAGCATTGGTGGTTTACGGCCACACACCGACGCCCGAGGCTGAATTTATCGGCAATACCATCAATATCGATCAGGGCTGTGTTTTTGGCGGCAAGCTTTCGGCGTTGCGCTATCCGGAGCGGGAGATTGTTAGCGTCCCGGCGTTGCAAACGTATTATCAACCGGCAAAGCCTCTTCTTGCGGAGCCAGAAAAAGCGAAACCGCCGGAAGCGACAGAATTGCTCGATCTTGACGACGTTATCGGCAAACGCGCGATTGAAACGCGCTTGATGGGACGGCTGACAATTCATGCCGAGCACGCCACAGCCGCGCTGGAAGTGATGTCGCGTTTTGCCATCGACCCGCGCTGGCTCATCTATTTGCCGCCCACCATGTCGCCGTGCGAGACGGCGAAAGAGCCGGGCTATCTCGAATATCCCACCGAAAGTTTTGGCTACTATCGCCACGCCGGCGTGCCGCGCGTCGTGTGCGAAGAAAAGCACATGGGCTCGCGCGGCATTCTCATTCTCTGCCGCGATGAAAGTATCGGTGAAAAACGTTTCGGCCTCAAGCGACTTGGCGTTTGTTACACCCGTACCGGCCGGCCTTTTTTTGAGCCGGAGAATTTTGAGCAACAGATTTTAACACGATTGGTGGATTCGCTTTCTCGCGCTGCGATTTGGGAGAAGTGGCAAACCGATTGGCTGGCGCTGGATTGCGAAATCCTGCCGTGGAATTTGAAAGCACAGGGCTTGCTCGTCGAACAATATTTGCCCACCGCCGAAGCCGGCCATGCCGCATTGACCGCAGCGCAAACGGTTCTCGATCAAGCCATGGCGCGAGGCTTGCAATCCGAAGCACTAGACTTGATGGCGTTGCGGGCGCAAGCCAACTCGTCGCTGGCGGCGGTCGCGCGTTATCAACAAACCATCGCCAGTTATCTTTGGGAAACCGCGGAGATCGACAAGATTGCCTTCGCGCCGTTTCATCTGCTCGCCACGGAAGGCAAAACATATTTTGATCGTGACCATCTTTGGCATCTCGAAACGTTGTCGGCGCTGGCGGATGCAGATGGACTCTTTCGGCGCACGAAATTTCAAGTCGTCGATGTGCTCGACGAGCAAGCGATGCAGGTCGCGACCGACTGGTGGAAAGAGTTAACCGAAGCCGACGCCGAGGGCATGGTGGTCAAGCCATTTTCATTTATTGTGCGCGATAAAAACGGCCTGGCGCAGCCCGCGCTCAAATGCCGCGGCCGCGATTATCTCCGCATCATTTACGGCCCCGAATATCTGCGTGAAGAAAATCTCACCTGCCTGCGCCAGCGCGGACTGGGCAAAAAACGCTCGCTGGCGCTGCGCGAATTCAGCCTCGGCGTCGAAAGCTTGGAACGCTTTGCGAGAAAGGAATCTCTGCGTCGGGTGCACGAATGCGTGTTTGGCGTGCTGGCGCTGGAGAGCGAGCCAGTGGATCCGAGGCTGTAGGGAAAACGAAGCTTTGATGAAATCCCGCCACACCCAAAAACTAAAGGTGTGGGCTTTGGATCTCCCGCGGCGTCTATAAAAGTAAATGGACAAAGCAGGAAAAAAAGCTGTGGCATTTTGTTTTTTTCTTTTTTACATTGACACGTTTGCCTTGCCTGCAAGGCACTGCCTATTCATGTCGTTTAGACGAAAAACTCTCGCGATGGGCAAAGGGCGGAAGTTAATGTTGCGGCTAATCTGACGGTTTTTTCATATTCAAAGCATCCGAGGAGTTGTTGGCATGAAAATCTACCAGGATTGTCTCACTTTCTCTCTGACGCTTTTGTTATCTATCCTCACGACCTGCACCTCAAAATCGCGCCACCAACCTCCCGACGCAAAAGATTTCACCGTGATTTTCGGCAGCGGCGGGGGCTTCACCGGCATGGCCAATGGGTACATCATCCACGGCAATGGCAAAGTCGAAAAATGGTCCGGCCAATACTTTCGGCGTGGCAAGGTTGAAACAATGGGCGCAGTTGTCGCCTCAGAAACCTTGCAGCCATTAAAAGAAATGTTCGACACCGGGGCTTTTACACAGTGGTCGTATCAAGAAACCGGCAACATGACGACGCGGGTATGGTGCATCAGCGGCCAGGACACCGCCGTCGTCTCGTGGAATGGCATCGAGCCCGGGGAAAAAGTACCGCAACCCATTCGTGATTTTTACGCAAATTTAATGAAAATTGTCGAATCGGTTCGGTAATCTCCCAACGCGGACGCGAGCCGCAGCCAAAAAATAATCGCTCACGGAATTGGAACGGCTCACAGAAATGAATTACGAAAATCTTCTGCTTCCGCGAGAGTTCTATTGCGTGAGCAGATTTTTTCTGAGTTTCGTTGTATAAGTAAACCTGTTTCAATGACGGTCATTTTTAAGGAGGTAGACCATGCAGAAGCAACGCTTGCGGAAATTGCTGGCCCTTGTCATCGGCATCATTTGCGTAACACCGATCGTAATCGGTTCCACCCAATGGAAATCGAAAGCGGCCGCAAATTTTCAGAACGTGAGGGGCTGGCAGGAAAAACAAAATCGCAAAATCGGTGGTGCGCATCATCGACTCAGCCAGGATGAGCTGAGAAAGATCGGCGCGCGCCTGCAATCCTTCGCGCTGGGAAAAGTGCAAGCCAACCCCAATGGGAATACCAACCGGCCGTCACTCGGCGCTGCGCTCTCTCGTTTGCGTGAAAAGCCGATTGATTTGGCGGCCCGCTTGCAGCAAGCGCGGCAGCAGCGATCATGGCAGCGAAGTATCCGATGGCACGAAAGCAATGGCACGCCGGTTTTCATTGCCGGATCAGCATTACGCCAGCCCATGGCCAAGTTGTCATCAGCGGCCAAAGCCGAAGAGATTGCCTTGAATATCATTTCCGCCAATCGTGAGACTTTTCGCTTGGATGATCCCCATAGCGAGCTGAAGGTTGTTGAGTCCTTTCAAGACGACTTCGGCAAGCAGCACGTGAAGTTGGCGCAATGGTATCAAGGCGTGCCGGTTTGGGGGCAGGACTTGGTGGCGCATCTCGAGGCCAACGGCGAGTTGTACAGTGTGAACGCGCGCTATTCGCCCACACCCAAAACCATCAACGTGAACGCGGCCAACCTCGGCGCCGAACAAGCCATTCAGATTGCCAGAAACAACCTGACCGCTCAAACCAGTATTGAAGAATTTGGCGAGCTCACCCAAAAAATTCTTTCATACAACGGGCCTCGCGCTACGAAATACATCTTGATCGATCAAAAAACGCAGCAGCCGCATTTAATCTGGCACGTGCAAATCCGGTCCAATCTGCGGGATAAGTGGTACTATTTCATCGATGCCAGCACCGGCGAAATTCTCGAGCGTTACAACGACACCAATTTCGATGGCCCGGTCACCGCGAATGCCACCGACCTTAACGGCGTGACGCAAACCATCAACGTCTATCAAGTGGGAAACACTTATTACCTGATTGACGCCTCGCGGCCCATCTGGCAAACCACCCAGCCTGACATCTTGAACGATCCGCAAGGCGCGCTTTGGACGATCGATGCCAGGGGCAAAGATCTCGGCAGGGATACCGAGCTTTTCCACGTGACCTCGAATAACAACACCTGGAATGATCGTGCGTCGGTATCGGCACACAGCAATGTCGGTCGCGTTTTTGAATATTATTACAGTACGCACGGACGCCGGGCGATTGATGACCAGAATAGCACGATTATCTCGGTCATTCACGTCACGGATGAAGGACAGCCCATGGATAATGCCTATTGGAACGGCGCATTGATGGCTTATGGCGATGGCAACATCGCTCTCAAGCCTCTTGCCGGCGGACTGGATGTGGCGGCGCATGAGATGACCCATGGCGTCATTTCGCGCACGGTGAATTTGGAGTACAAATTTCAATCCGGCGCGCTCAATGAGTCTTTCGCCGACGTATTTGCGGTCATGGTCGATCGTGATGATTGGTTGTTAGGCGAGGACGTGGCGCTGACTTCCTATTTTCCCTCAGGCGCTTTGCGCAACTTGCAAGACCCTCACAACGGCGGCAACAGCCTCAACGACAACGGCTGGCAACCGGCCCACATGAATGAATTTGTCGATCTCACCATTGACCAGGACAACGGCGGTGTTCATATCAACAGCGGCGTCCCTAACCGGGCGTGCTATTTGATTGGCAACGCGATTGGCAGGGACAAAACGGAAAGCATATATTACCGGGTGTTGTCGGCGCGCTATCTGAACACGCAATCCAGGTTTGTCGATTTGCGGCTGGCAGCGATTCGCGCCGCCACGGATCTATACGGCGATAACTCAGCCGAAGTCAACGCGGCCAAAGCCGGGTTTGATGGCGTCGGGATTACGGACGATGGCGGCACTCAGCCACCTGGCGACCTCCCGCCGGTACAGGGAGATCAGTGGATCGCCATTGTCAACGCTGAGTTGGCGGATAACAGCTTGTATCTGGCGAGGCCGGTCATCAACAACCAATCAACCGACATCGTGCAACTCACGCCGACTCAGGTGTATACCAATACCGGCAATCCGATCAGTGTCTCTGATAACGGTGAGGTGATTCTGTTCGTCGATAGCAACAATTTCGTCCGAGGCATCAACTCCGATGGCTCGGGAGAAACGGTGATCAGCACCGACGGCGTATGGTCATCCATCGCGCTCTCTCCCGATGCCACCAAGCTGGCGGCTACTTCGGTTTTCGAGGATTCCACCATCTACATTTTTGATTTGGTCGATGACAACAACAGCAAAGCCATTCATCTCTACAGCCCGACGACTCAACAAGGCGTGCAGGCGGACATCACGGTATACGCTGATGCTTTGGATTGGGACTTGAATAGCCAGTTTGTGCTTTACGATGCTTTCAACCGCATTCCGCAAGCCGGCGGCGGTGCGATTGAGTATTGGGACGTCAACGCGCTCGATGTGGACAATGAGCTCATCTTTCCATTATTTCCACCTCAGCCGGAAGGGATCAATATCGGCAACCCCTCGTTTGCCCAAACCAATGACAATTTTTTTGTTTTCGACGTTTTCGACGCCGATCAAGGCACGAACGAAATCTGGGCTATCGATGTGTTTTCCGGCGAGGTCGGCTTGATCGAAAGCAATCAGTCATCCATTGGCTATCCCAGGTATTCGCCGGACGACAGCCGAATTGTTTTTCAACGTGAGGTCGGAGGCCAGGCGACATTGCGGCAAATTGCTGTCGCGGCGAATAAGATCGAGTCAGCCGGCCCGTCGCAGGCGTATGTGACCGGTGGGCAGCTTCCCACCTGGTTTGCCATTGGCCAGCGCACCGATGTGGAGGATAAACCGGCAAGCACGCCATCAACCTATACGCTGCTGCAGAATTATCCCAACCCATTTTGGAGCGAAGCAACATCCCGCTTTGCGGGAAATCCGGAGACAACCATTCGCTACGCCATGCCGTTCAATGGGCAAGTCTCCATCGCCATCTATGATATTGAAGGCCGTCTGGTGACGAATTTGGTGTCCGGCACAAAGACCGCCGGCGAGCACACCCTTCGTTGGAATGGATTGGATGGCGCCGGCAATCGCGTGGCCAACGGTGTCTATCTTTATCGTATGGAAGCGACCTCACCGGCAGGCGCCGTGACGAGGCTCACAAAAAAGTTGATGATGGTCAAGTGATGCTAAAGCGTAATGCGTAAAACGTAATCTTATGCCCAACTATCCGTCCTACGTCACAAGAGAATTGGCATTCGATGCCATAATCAAAAAAGGCGATACAGGAGCAAAAGTCCGCAGAGTGCAGGAGTGGCTGAGCATTGGCGGATTTGCAACCACAATTGATGGCGGCTTTGGCAACGCGACTGAAAAATGTGTCAAGACGTTCCAACAGTCCAAAGGAATAGCGGCTACAGGAAAAGTAAATCAACAAACCTGGAGTGCGCTGATACAGCCACTCGACAAGGCGCTTCAACCCATAAACTTTCCCGCCACCGTAACTTTAGCCGATGCGATCTTGAGAGTTGCAAAGCAGCACCTCGCTCAGCATCCCATCGAAGTCGGAGGCGATAACTGCGGACCATGGGTAAGGGTTTATGTCGGGGGTAATCAGGGACCCGAGTGGCGTTGGTGCGCCGGTTTCGTGACTTTCGTGATGAAACAGGCTTGCATGCTATTGAATCGCCCCATGCCCATACCCGGTTCGGTCTCTTGCGACTCACTGGCTTATCAAGCCAAACAAGCCGGGCTATTCGTTAAAGGCGCTCATCTAGCCAACGGCAATGTACCGTGGCCGGCGTTAGGAGTGGCTCAAATATTTCTGGTCAGACAGACGGCAACTGATTGGGTCCACACGGGTTTAAGTTTTGCAGGCTCGGGGCCGGTGTTTTCAACGATTGAAGGAAATACCAACGACGACGGCAGCAGCAATGGGTATGAAGTATGTCAGCGCACGCGATCGATGGAGAGCAAGGATTTCATTCGTTTCCAGGTTTAGAGAAGCAAGTGAATTTTTCTTGAACGAAATGGCAGGCGGCAAGTCTATCATCGAAAATGCCAAATTCACCCAATATAACAAAGCGGAGGTAAAACATGCTGAGAAGCAAAAATTTTGTTTCAGGACTTGCCCGTTGCCTGATCTTGTGCGGAGTGCTCGTCGCCACGTCCGGTTTCGCGCAAAAGAAGCTGACGCTGACCACCAGCTCGCCGGAGGCTAAAGATTATTTTGTCCAAGCGGTCAAAGCGAATGAATCATTTCAGCCGGATTTTGCGCCGCTCGCCCGCAAGGCGGCCGCGGCGGATTCCAATTTCGCCATGGCGCAGATGTTTGTGGCCGCCACCACGCCGCCGGCGCAACGGGAAAAACTCATTGACAAGTTTCTGGCTTTGGCCAAAAATGCTTCGCCCGGCGAGCAGCTTTACCTGCAAGCCATGGCGCATGCTTTTAAAAATGAAGATGACAAAGCCATCGAGCTTTTCAAGCAGGTCAACCAAATGCTGCCGGACGAGCGCATGGCGTACATGATGCTCGGCCAAATCAACCAGCGCAAAGGAAATTTTAAGGAGGCTATTGCCGCGTATGAAGCCGCCAACAAAATCGACGCGAGCACGCCACGCGCCACCACGTTTATCGGCGCGTGCTATTTAATGACCGACAACTACGACAAGGCGCGCGGCTATTACAAACAAGTGGTCGCCAAAGTGGATCCGGATGCCACGCCTTTCGCGCCGTTTTTCGGATTGATCTGGGCCGATCTTTATGAAGGCAAGCCGGATCCCGCTTTGAAAACGCTCGACGAGTTTATGGATCGTTACAACCGCAACGGCGCGGCACAGGGCTTCCCGCCGGTGTGGATTTGGAATCACAAAGCGCGGATCAATTTGGAATTTGGCCGGCTGAACGACGCACTGCGCTGCTACGAGATCGGCTACAAATCCGTGCCGCCGGTGGCTAATACTCAGATCGACAGCATCAATAAGCTCGTGTGGCAGGGCCGCATGCACCACGGCCGCGCCCGCACGCTGGCCAAAATGGGCAAGCACGACGAGGCGTGGCAGATCGCCGAGCAGGTCAAGAAGATGATCGAAGACGGCGGCAAAGAAGGCGAGCAATATTGGGAGGCGTATCACTATTTGACCGGCTATATCAAGCTCGAAAAGGGCGATTACCAGGCCGCGGTCGAGCATTTGAAACAAGCCGACAAAAACGATCCTTTTCATAAATTGCTATTGGCGCGCGCCAGCCTGAAGGTCGGCGACAAGGCGCAGGCGATCAAGCTCTGCGAAGAGATCGTCAAGTCAACCACGAACAATATCGAGCGCGCCCTGTCGTATCCCGAAGCGAAAAAGATTCTCGCCATGCACGCCTCGAATTAAGCAGTTTGAATGCAAATAAAAAAGGCCTTTCCTTAAAATCAGGAAAGGCCTTTTTCATTTACGGCGGGGCCGACGGGACTTGAACCCGCGATCTCCGGCTTGACAGGCCAGCGTGTTAACCAAGCTACACCACGACCCCGAGGGAGAAGCAAACAGCAAAAGGCAAAAAGAAAACAGCAAAATTGGAAATGGCTTTTTGCCTTTTTCTTTTTGCTTTTTGTTTTTCAAACAGTGGGCGATAGTGGATTTGAACCACTGACCCCGTGCTTGTAAGGCACGTGCTCTCAACCAACTGAGCTAATCGCCCCGATTCTGTCTTGGCGCCTAAAGGAATCCGCATTGGAAGCAACCTTGATGTCATTCAGGAGGAAACCTTTTTGAAGCGAGCACTTGTCGTGGTTTCAAAAAAGATGCTTCCAGCATGACATATTAGTTGTAAGCTTATTCCCTGCCGTTGGTCGGCTCGAGCGTTTTTTTCTTTTGGTACAAAATGGCAATCGGAATGATGATGCAATAACCGATGACCAAAAGAATCGGCGCCACGGTCAAGGACCAAAAGCTTTCCGACTTGGGTGCCGGCGGGTCAGCCGGCTGCGCCAGGGCGATGTAGCCAATCACGATCACCGCGACTCCCAACGCGAAGAGCCAGTAGTTGATGCGGGTGAACGGCAACCCTGGTTTTGCCAGTGGCTCCTTTCGAACCCGGCGGCGAATTTCTTTTGCCTTAACTTCTTTCATAAGCACAATGATCAATATAAGAAATGGCACTCTCTTTGTCAAGGAAAATGATTTCTTGACTTTTAGTCAGATTTTTTATATACTTTTTGGTTACGGGTGTATTGACGTTTTACGCGTTATTCTGAGAATGGCACGAGAATTTAAAAACTTTATCGACGGCCGCTGGCGCGATGCCGTGGGCGGCAAGCGTTTCGAGAACCGCAATCCGGCGAATTGGGATGAGTTGATTGGCACGTTTCCGGATTCCCGTGCCGAGGATATCGATCTGGCGGTGAAATCGGCTGCGGCCGCGTATGAGAGTTGGCGGCTCACGCCCGCGCCAAGGCGGGGCGAAATCATCAGACGCGCCGGCGATTTGCTAGTCCAATATAAAGAAGAGATCGCGAGAGAGATGACCCGCGAAATGGGCAAGGTTTTGCTCGAGACGCGCGGTGATGTGCAAGAAGGCATTGACACTGCCTATTACGCGGCCACTGAAGGCCGACGGCTTTTCGGTTTTACCGCGCCCTCGGAGCTGCCAAATAAATTTAATATGTCGATTCGCCTGCCCATCGGCGTGGCCGGTGTGATTACGCCGTGGAATTTTCCAATGGCCATTCCGACGTGGAAAATTTTTCCGGCGCTGGTTTGCGGCAACACCGTCGTGTTCAAGCCGGCGGAAGACACGCCCGCAACGGCAGTGCGCTTGGTGGAAATTCTGCTCGAAGCCGGTTTGCCGGATAAAGTAATTCAGCTCGTCAATGGCAACGGCCCCTCGGCAGGCATGCCGTTGGTTGAACATCCCGGTGTCAAATTGATCTCTTTCACTGGCTCGACCCAAGTGGGCAAATTGATTTCTGCGACGGCTTCCAAAGATTTGAAGCGTGTCTCGCTCGAGTTGGGCGGCAAGAATGCGCAGATCGTCATGCCCGACGCGGATTTGGATTTGGCGCTCGAGGGCGTGCTGTGGGGCGCGTTTGGCACCGCCGGCCAGCGCTGCACCGCGACGAGCCGCTTGATTTTGCACGAAGCCATTCACGACAAGTTTCTGGCGATGCTGATCAAGCGCGTGGAAAAGATTCGTCTCGGCAACGGACTCGAGCCGACTGCGGAGGTCGGACCGGTCATCAACCAGAAGCAGCTTGACAAAGTGTTGAGTTACATCGGCGTCGGCAAAGACGAGGGCGCGAAATTGGAAACCGGCGGCGAGCGTTACACCGATGGCGCCTGTCGCAATGGATTTTTCATCCGGCCGACGATCTTCTCGCAAGTCGATCCGGAGATGCGCATAGCCAAAGAAGAAATTTTCGGCCCAGTGCTGGCTGTCATCAAAGTCGGCTCGCTCGATGCAGCCATCCGCGTGCTCAACAACACCAAGTACGGCCTGAGTTCTTCATTATATACACGCGACGTCAATGCGGCGTTCAAGGCGATTCGCGACCTCGAAGCCGGCATTACGTATATCAACGGGCCGACCATCGGCGCCGAGGCCCACATGCCCTTCGGCGGCGTGAAAGAAACCGGCAACGGCCATCGCGAGGGCGGCTGGCCGGTGTATGAATTTTTTACGGAGATCAAAACGGTTTTTGTCGATTATTCCGGCAAGCTGCAAAGGGCGCAGATTGACAATCAGTAATGGAGATTAGGTATTTTGTATCATCGATAGATATCTCGAAAAACTAAAATTAGAACTCATTTAGCTATGCCGGACTCCTTGATTGTTGGTCTCGTTGCTTCAATTTGCGGTGGCTCATTGGTTGCGATTACAAACCACATAAATGGGATTGCGAGCTTGATGAAAGACTTAAGAGAAACCTTGATGAATTTCGAATGACCACAAACGCAGCGCAAAAAGAATAAGCCGACTTAATTTACTGTTTTTAAGAAAGGCAGATGGCATGAAGTTGGCAGGAGCGGTGGGCAAAAGTGGCGTTCTGGTTTTGGTTGGCGCATTTATCGCCTGGTTTTTATCCGATCTTTTAAGCCTGCCGGCAAGCGGCAACTTGTTTGAAAAATTGATTCTCACGACGCCGGTAGTTTTGGCGATCCGTGTTTCTTTGATTTTTGTTGCGTTCAGCATTGCTGGCTTTATTATAGTAATTTTTTGGAAACAAATCGGCATTCTCAAAATTGGCAGTTCCGGAATTGAGTTTGGAAAATTTGCTGAAACTTCCAGTAAAGCTGATGCGGAGCTTGCAGCAAAGGATGTAATCATCCGCGATCTGGAAGCAAAAGTTGAGTCGCTGAAAAAATCAGTGCAAAAACTATCTAAAGTTACAGATCCCAAATCCAAAGGATAAAAATATGAACGAGGGCAAAAGTACAACGGATGAGTTCGATCGCGAGCTTGCTCTCGCGTACATAGAAAAAGCAGAACGCGAGGGCCGCACAGCCGATGAAGGTTATTGGGATTATTTGGAAACTCTTGGTATTCCCCGCCCGGAAGAGACCGACGCTTTCTTGAAGCGAATTCGCGAAGAAAACGATCAAATCAATAAACGCCTTCGCGGTTATCTTGACGAGATTCGGCAGCTCGCCCGCGCCGCTCAAAAAAAATACGCCGGTGTGTAATCTTGGCCAGCAAGCTCTACTTGGTTGCCACGCCGATTGGCAACTTGCAGGACATCACGCTGCGCGCGTTGGAAACGCTGCGCAGCGTCGATCTCATTGCCGCGGAAGACACGCGCCACGCGGCGATTCTGTTACGCCACTATGACATTCACAAACCGACGGTGAGTTATCACGATTTCAACGAGCGGAACGTGGCTCCACAGCTTGTGGCGCAGATGCAGGAAGGAAAATCAATCGCGCTGATTACGGACGCGGGAACGCCCGGAATTTCCGATCCAGGCTTTTATCTCGTGCGCGCGGCGCTGGCGGAGAACATTATCGTCGAGGCGATTTCCGGCCCTTCGGCGTGTTTGGCGGCGATAACGATTTCAGGATTGCCTTGTGACCGCTTCGTGTTCGAGGGGTTTCCACCGGCGAAGAAAGGCCGGCAAACTTTTTTTCAAAATTTGGCGCATGAGGCGAGGACAATTGTACTTTACGAAGCACCGCAGCGCGTGCCGCGAACCTTGCAGGATATTTTGTCGCACTGGGGCGACCGCCGCATGGCGCTGGCGCGCGAGTTAACCAAAATTCACGAGGAGGTGAAACGCGGGAGGGTTTCGGCGATCATCGCAGGATTGCAGGATCGTCCACTCAAAGGAGAATGTGTTTTGGTCGTGGAAGGGCGGCCGAAAGAGAAATCAACCAACGATTCAGCACCCGGCGACTAATTTTCATCGAAACCACGTATGCAAAGAACCCTGTCATTAAAATTAAACATTCTGCCGGACGGATTGAGAAATTGGTATCTCAATTTGATCACGCCGGTGGTCGATTTTTTCATTGCGCGCGCGGTCAATCCGAACCTGTTTACGACGCTGGGATTTATCGCGAGCCTCATTAGTGCGAGCCTGTTCGTGCTCGGATACTCACGCTGGGCCGGCGCTCTGGTTTTGCTCTCCGGCACGTTCGACATTATGGACGGCAAAGTGGCGCGCGCCACCAACCGCGTCACCAAATTTGGCGCGCTTTATGACTCCACGCTTGACCGTTACGCCGAAGTCGTGGTCTTTTTTGGATTGGCGTATTTCTTCGATCGGCATCCTTCCGATTTTTTTAAGACCCTGGATTCATCGTGGCGCATGTTCGCGGTCATTGCCGTTTGCGTCGCGCTCGGCGGCTCGATGATGGTGAGCTACGTGCGCGCCCGTGCCGAGGGTTTGGGCCTGCAGTGCAAAGTCGGCATCATGCAGCGCCCCGAGCGCATCGTGCTGCTCGGCTTCGGCGCGATTATCCACGAAATCGCGCTCATGATCGCGGTCGTGCTTATTGCGGTGCTGTCGAATTTTACGGCTTTTCAGCGCTTGATGCACGTGCGTAATACGGAAAAGGCGATGTTAAAAGCCAACCCATGACTTTCTCGCTGTTGAATTTTTCGCAAAAGTTTTGCTTTAGTTGAGAAACTGTTACCATAGGAATGTAAAATCAAAGGACGCTCCAGATCATAAAATTTCTATTCGGAGGTTAAGTTGACCAAAGCACCAGTAGCGATTAAAGAGCCGCAAGGAAAACTCGGCATTCTCATCCCAGGAATGGGCGCCGTGACGAGTACGTTCATTGCCGGCGTCGAAGCCATCAAGCGCGGCATATCGCAACCGATTGGCTCGCTCACTCAAATGGGCACGATCCGTCTCGGCAAGCGCACCGAGAAACGCACGCCGTTGATCAAGGACTTCGTGCCGCTCGCCAAGCTCGAAGACCTCGTTTTCGGCGGCTGGGATATTTATGAAGACGATTGCTATGCGGCGGCGATGAAAGCCGGCGTGTTGGAGCCGCGCCTGCTCGAGCAGGTGAAGGCGCCGATGCAAGCGATCAAACCATGGAAAGCGGTGTTCGATCAGAGTTACGTCAAGCGTCTCAATGGCCCGAATGTGAAAAGCGCCAAGAGCAAATGGGATTTGGCGCAAATGCTGCGCGACGACATTCAAACCTTCAAGCAAAAGAACAATCTGTCGCGTCTGGTGATGATTTGGTGCGGCAGCACGGAAATTTTCATGGAGTCGAATCATCCGGCTTACAACACCATCGAATCTTTTGAAAAGGCGCTGCGCGAAAGCAACGCGGCGATCGCGCCGAGCATGATTTACGCCTACGCCGCACTGCGGGAAGGCATTCCCTTCGCCAACGGCGCGCCGAATCTCACCGCCGATATTCCGGCGATGCTCGAGCTCGCAAAAATCAAAGGCTCGCCGCTCGCCGGCAAAGATTACAAGACCGGCCAAACCTGGATGAAAACTGTGGTCGCGCCTGGTCTCAAAGCGCGCCTGCTCGGCCTAGCCGGATGGTATTCCACCAACATTCTCGGCAATCGTGACGGCGAGGTGCTGGACGATCCGGAGTCCTTCCGAACCAAAGAAGAGAGCAAGCTGTCCGTGCTCGATTACATCTTGCAACCCGAGCTTTATCCGGAGCTGTATAAAGATTATTTTCACAAGGTGCGGATCAATTACTACCCGCCGCGCGGCGATAACAAAGAGGGCTGGGACAATATCGACATCTTCGGCTGGCTGGGGTATCCCATGCAAATCAAAATCGATTTTCTCTGCCGTGACAGCATTCTCGCGGCGCCCATTGCGCTCGACGTGGTGCTCTTGCTCGATCTCGCGCAGCGCAGCGGCATGAAAGGCATTCAAGAGTGGCTCTCGTTCTATTTCAAAAGCCCGATGACGGCGCCCGAGCTTTATCCCGAGCACGATCTGTTCATTCAATTGATGAAATTGAAGAACACTTTGCGTCATCTGCGCGGCGAGGAATTGATCACCCACTTGGGTCTCGAATATTACGACTGAGACTCGACGAGTTCATGCACCTTCGGTGAACGCTTAACTCGGAGGGTTAATCTTGTCCCACTCGAGTCCGGAGAGGGATTCAGCCACCCAGGCCACGCCCGTGAAAACAAGCAGCTCGGAGCCTTCGCCTCTAAAAAGCCTGCTGCGCACCGCACTGCCGGCCGTCGTCGATTTGGCTTCGCAGACGATCATGTGGACGGTCGAATCGATTCTAATCGGCCAAATCAGCGCAGCGGCTTTTGGCGGCGTGGGCATGGCGCTTCAAGTGATCATTTTGTGCATCACGGTACTGATCACTTTTGTGGTCGGCAGCTCGCTGATCATCACGCGCCATCTCGGCGCCGGCGACAAACAGGAGGCCAATCACATTCTCGGCCAGGCTATGATGGTCGGGGTGGTGCTGGCCTGTGCATTGGCGCTGTTTTGGTATTTCGGCGCCACCAACATCTTCAAGTTGATTAAAGAAGATGGCGGCGCCGAAGCCGAGCGCGCCGGCGTGACGTATCTGACAACGCTCGCCGTTTTTGCGCCGTTCATCATCACCAATTTCATTGCGGTGGGAATCGTTCGCGGGGCCGGTGACACGCATTACTCCATGCTGATCAATCTCAGCGTCAACGGGCTGAATTTGATCTTGGCGCCGACGCTGATTTTCGGTTGGTTCGGCTTGCCGGCGCTCGGCGTGCGCGGCGCGGCGCTGGCTGCCGGAACGTGCCATACGCTCGGCTTTTTCGGCACGTTGTATTTGCTGCGCAGCGGCAAGAGCGTGCTTTATCTTTCGTTCCGCGAGATGGCCCAGCCCAATCTGCAATCGTTCAAACGGTTGTTCAATGCGGGCATACCGACAACGATCGAGCAATTAGTTTGGGCGTTTGGCCAGCTCGTCGTCACCGGTTACGTGGCGCAGCTTGGCGTCGATTTGCTGGCGGCGCACCAAGTGCTCTTGCGCATTCAAGCAATTCTTTCCATGTTATATATGGGATTTGGCTTGGGCGCGATGACGCTGATGGGCAAAAACCTCGGCGCGGCCAAACGGCGCCTGGCGCAGCACACGGCCGAGATTTCGAGCTGGCTGATGTTTGCTACTGTCATGGTGGTGGTCATCATCATCGGCGCTTTTCCGAAGCAAGTGATGCGCGTCTTTACCAATGATCCGGAAGTCGTTCACATCGGCAAATTCGTCCTGCTCGTTTTTGCGGTGGCGCAGATTCCCAAAGCCTTGAACGGCACGCTCATGGGTAATTTGCGCGGCGCCGGCGACTTGCGCTGGCTCATGTGGACGACCATCGCCAGCGCCTTTTTGCTGGAAATCGGCTTGAACTGGTTCGTCGCGTTCGCCTGGCATCTCTCACTGTTAGGCCTATGGGGCGTGCAAGTGCTCGACGAAACGACTCGCCTGGTGCTCAATTACTGGCGCTTCAAAGGCGGCAAGTGGAAATTCTTGCACGTGTGAACGTAACGCAGACCGCGCAAATAATGAATTGGAATGACTTCTATGTTTAAATCAAAAAGGAGATTGCTGCAAAAGCAAAAAAGCCGGCCCTTGTTTTAAGGTGCCGGCTTTTTTTATTTAAGAAAGCTTTACCAGACGAGCCCCGACTATCCTTTGTGTAGTTTTAAAGGAAAATCGGGGGGTACGTCTTAGTACATCCCGCCGCCCATGCCGCCTGGAGGCATCGGTGGGGTCTTCTCCTTTTCGGGTTTTTCGACGATCGTCGCCTCGGTCATCAGCAGCAACGCCGCCACCGATGAGGCATTCTGCAACGCGACGCGAGTCACTTTGGTCGGGTCGATGACGCCGGCCTTGATCAGGTCGCCGTACTGTTCGCTGTCCGCATCGAAGCCGAAGTTGGCGTCTTTGCTCTCTTTCACTTTTTGCACGACGATGGAGCCTTCCCAGCCGGAGTTTTCGACAATCTGGCGAATCGGCTCTTCGAGCGCGCGCTTGATGATGTTGATGCCGATCTGCTCATCACGATCATCGGCTTTGACATGGTCGAGAGCCGGAATCGCTCGCAGGTAGGCGACGCCGCCACCGGGGACGATACCCTCCTCAACCGCGGCGCGGGTCGCGTGCAGCGCATCTTCCACGCGCGCTTTCTTCTCTTTCATCTCCACTTCGGTCGCCGCGCCGACTTTCAGCACCGCCACACCGCCGGCGAGCTTGGCCAGACGTTCCTGTAATTTTTCCTTGTCATAATCGGAGGTCGTGACCTCAATCTGCTTCTTGATTTGCGAGATGCGGCCTTTGATCTCTTCGGTCTTGCCGGCGCCTTCCACGAGCGTGGTATTGTCCTTGTCAATGGTGACTTTTTTGGCCTTGCCGAGATCTGAGAGCGTGGTGTTCTCCAGCTTGAAGCCGGCCTCTTCGGAAATCACGCGGCCGCCGGTGAGCACGCCGATGTCTTCGAGCATGGCTTTGCGGCGATCGCCGAAGCCCGGCGCTTTAACCGCGCAAACCTTCAACGTGCCGCGCAGCTTGTTGACCACGAGGGTGGCCAGCGCTTCGCCTTCGATATCTTCCGCGATCACGAGCAGCGGACGGCCCATTTGCGCCACCTTCTCGAGAATGGGGAGAAGGTCTTTCATCGCGCTGATTTTCTTGTCGTGAATCAGAATCAGCGCATCTTCGAGCGCCGCTTCCATATTGTCCGGATCGGTCACGAAGTACGGCGAAATGTAGCCGCGATCGAACTGCATGCCTTCGACCACGTCCAGCGAAGTATCGGTGGAGCGGGCTTCTTCAACCGTAATCACGCCGTCTTTGCCGACTTTGTCCATCGCGTCGGCGATCAGGTTGCCGATGGACTTGTCGTTATTCGCGGAAATCGAGCCGACCTGCGCAATTTCGGTTTTGCCGGGAATCGGCTTGCTGATTTTTTTGATCTCGTCGATCACCGCATTGACGGCCTTTTCGATGCCGCGTTTCAGGTGCATCGGGTTGGCGCCGGCAGTGACGTTCTTCAAGCCTTCGGCGAAAATCGCTTGCGCCAAAACCGTCGCCGTGGTCGTGCCGTCACCCGCGACATCGCTGGTCTTGGAGGCGACTTCTTTCACCATTTGCGCGCCCATGTTCTCAACCGGATTCTCCAGCTCAACTTCCTTCGCGACCGTCACACCGTCTTTCGTCACGGTGGGGGCGCCAAATTTTTTGTCAATGACGACGTTGCGGCCTTTGGGGCCGAGCGTGACCTTCACGGCGTTGGCCAGCGCATCCACACCGCGCTTCATCGCCGCACGAGCATCCACATCATATTCGATAATTTTTGCCATAGTTGCAAAACTCCTTGATTTCGGTTAATGGTTACAAACCCAATCGCAAAAAGCAGATAGAAAAAGCAAACAGAAATTGTTTTTTGCTTTTTGCCTTTTTCTTTTTGCTTTACAGAATGGCGAGAATGTCGCTCTCGCGCAGGATCAGATAATCCTTGCCGTCGATCGTAACTTCGGTGCCGGAATATTTGCCGTAGAGCACCTTGTCGCCTTTTTTGACTTCCATATTGACTTTTTGGCCGGACTCGGTGACTTTGCCGGGGCCGACGGCTACGATTTCGCCCTGCATGGGTTTCTCTTTGGCTGTGTCAGGAATGATGATGCTGCCCTGCTTTTTCTCCTCAGCCTCAAGTGGCTTTACGACCACACGATCTGCCAACGGCTTGATGTTCATGGGGGTGACCTCCTCTTGATTATACTTGATTTATGATTTATCCGTAGCATTGTTAGCACTCTCTATCGGTGAGTGCTAAAAGCCAGTTAAAAATATAAGAAATAATCTACCATCAAGTCAAGGGTTATTTTGACCCCGACTTCAGTTTTTTAAAAAATATTAAGGAAAATCGGGGCCAGTTTTTTTACAGCAGACTCGACATTCGACAGATTATTTCTTATTCGGTTTTTGAGATTAGCAGTTTTTGTGCCAATTTAATTTTCGATATTTTAGCTGAAAAAACAATGTCTTGGGCCTATTCATCCGCTTGCGTAAAATCGACAGACTCTGTCAAACCTGCAATAATTTTTTCAGACTTTTCTGCCTTGCGGCACAATCGTTTCAGTGATCTCCACGAGCTTGCGGGCGCGTTTTCCATCCACCCGGTTTTGAATTTGTCCATCAATTTTAATTGCACTGCCAACGATCACTCCATCTGCGGTCATGAACAAGTCCGTAACATTCTCTAAGCTCAATCCGCTGCCAATTAACACCGGCCGTTCTCCGGCGAATTTTTTAACCTCACGCAAAAAGGCGGCGGCGACAGGTTTGCCGCTGCCGGTGCCGCTGACAATGATCGCGTCGGCCAGCGCGCGCTCGAAGAGATCATCCACTTCTTGCGCCAACTCACGTTCGACGAGTGGGGCCGCGTGTTTGACGCGCACATCGGCGAAGATGAGAACATGCTCGGCGCGCAATTGTTGTCGCTTGCGAGCAACCAGATGGGCTTGGCCGCTGATCAAGCCCTGGTCAGTGACGCTCGTGCCGGTCAGCACGTTGACACGAATAAACTGGAGATTCGCTGCCGCGGCAATGGCAATGGCGCTTGGCGCATCGTTCCGCAGCACGTTCACGCCGATGGGAAGCTTTGTTTGTTGGCGCACGTGTGCGGCCACGACGCTCATCGCCGCAACTGTTTCTGCCGGCGCATGATCGGGATAGTACGGCGCGTCGCCCAAATTTTCGATGATCAGCCCCGCGAAGCCGGCCTCGGTTAAAACTTGGGTGTCCTGCAAAGCAGAGTCAACCACCGCTTGCATGTCGCCGGTGTAATGCGGGCTGCCAGGCAGAGGCGGCAAGTGCAGCATGCCGATGAGGGGGCGTGCAGTTTTAAAGATCTGCCGGAAGTGAGGCGACATTACAGATATTCGGATATTTTATTTTTAGCCCGCGGAACACGCTAAATACACGAAAGCATTTTTTTGCGTGTTTAGTGGGTTGATAAATTATTCAACAAGTCTTTGCACAAACTTGCGGCATTTCTCTTTGCCGAAAATTTCGACGACCATCGGCAAATCCGGGCCGTGCATTTGGCCGGTGAGGGCGATGCGGATCGGCATCCACAGATCGCGGCCCATAACGCCGGTTTCTTTCGTTATCGTCTTTATCAACTGGCGAAACACCTCGGCGGTGAGCCTGTCATATTTGTCGAGCTGGCGCAGGAAGGACCAATAAACTTTCTCCGCGGCATCAGTCTGGCTCATGCCCATGGCGACGCCATCGGTTATGTGAACTTCATCGGCAAAGAAAAACTCCAACTTCTCGGCAATCTGGCTCAGGTATTCCAACCCGTCGCGAACGAGGCCAACCATTTTTTCGAGCGTTTCGTGATCCGGTCCCGACATGTCGGGAAATCCCGCCTTTTGCAGGTAGGGCAAACAAGCGGCGGTCAGCTCATCTAAATTCATGTTGCGGATGTAGACGCCGTTCATCCAATTCAATTTGACCACGTCAAAAATCGCCGCCGCATTGGAGAGCCGCTCGAAGCTAAATTCTTCGATCAAGCGCTCGCGCGAGAGAATCTCTTCGCCGCTGACCGACGACCATCCCAACAGACTGAGAAAATTGATCAACGCGTCGGGTAAATAACCTTTGCTCGCGTATTCATCCACCGAAGTGGCACCGTGCCGCTTGGAGAGCCGCTCGCGATCCGGTCCGAGAATCAGCGGGATGTGGCAGAATTGCGGCAGCGGCCAGCCGAACGCCTCGTAAATCATGATCTGTTTCGGTGTGTTGACCACGTGATCGTCGCCGCGAATGACGTGAGTGATCTGCATCAGGTGATCGTCGACAACAGCCGCGTAGTTGTAAGTCGGCGCGCCGTCCGAGCGCAGAATGACAAAATCGCCCAACGCCTCCGGCGGAAAGGCGATCTCACCTTTTGCCAAATCCTTGAACGTAATGTTTTTTTCCGGCATGGCAAAACGCACGCCCGGTTTGATGCCGGCTTGCTCTTTTGCGGCACGCGCTTCGGGAGAGAGCTTTTTGCAGCGACCGTCATAGTGCGGCGTTTGTCCGGCTTTGAGCGCCGCTTCCCGCCGCGCTTCAAGCTCGGCGGGCGTGCAATAGCAATAATAGGCATGGCCGCTGGCGATCAACTGCTGGCCGTGCTGATGATAAATCGCGAGCCGCTCGGACTGGCGATACGGGCCAAACGCGCCGCCGGCATCCGGGCCTTCATCCCAATCCAAACCCAACCAGCGCAGGTCTTGAAAGATCGACGCTTCGGATTCTTTGGTGGAACGTTCCAAGTCCGTGTCTTCGATGCGAAGAATGAACGTGCCGCCGCTGTGCCGCGCAAACAGCCAGTTGAGAATGGCAGTGCGCGCATTGCCGATGTGCAAATGCCCCGTAGGGCTGGGGGCGAAACGAACGCGAGGGGAGGAGTTCATGATGATGTTTTACGTTTCGCTATAAGCTCGGTTCACTGTAAGCCTCATGCTCCGCTGATGTGAAAGCCACAAAGCCCAAAATTTTCATCTGCTCGGTTTTGGTTAGTTTTTTTCTCAGCAGGCTCCAAATCTTGCGTTGGCGCGCCAGATGATCCATGTCCATAAATTTGTCAGAGATGATAAAGCCGCTGACGCGACCATCGGGTTCGGTTTCTAATTGGAGTTCATGTTCGGCAAATAACTCCAATAGAATATCCTTTATTTTTTGTTCAAAAGTTTCCATCGGTTTACTCCAAATTGAACAATCTCTTCTGCCGCCTCATATAGCGTTTTACTATTGAATTTCAGAAAATCTCCCTTGATACCACGGTTACTCCCAATCTTTTTTAAATAAGCTCGCAGTGCAGCTTCTGAGCGAAAGCGGTAATCATTGCGCCACAAAGACATGGCGGTGTCCATTGCGCTTTGGATTTTCTCATGAAGGAATTGCGCTTCTCTGATTCTATCCCGCGCAGCAGTGTAATAAGAATCGCTTCGCAACTCCATATTCTTTCCTCAATTTTTTCCAGACGAGGCCGTCTGGGTTACGTTATCGCTATTCAACAGCACCACCGCAAACGCCGTGGCGCCTTCTTTTCTACCGACGAATCCCAATTTCTCTGAGGTGGTGGCTTTGATGGAAATTTGCGCCGGGGCGATTCCCAAAGCCGCGGCGATATTTTGGCGCATCTGCTCGGCATACGGCATGACTTTCGGCGCTTCCAAAACCAAAGTGGAGTCGATATTCACGACGAGGTAATGATTTTCGCGCAGGAGCCGGGCGATTTCTTTGAGGAGCAAAAGGCTGTTGATATTGGCAAATTGCGCATTGGTATCGGGAAAATGCCGGCCCAAGTCACCGAGATTGGCGGCGCCGAGCAGCGCGTCGCCGATGGCGTGGCAGAGCACGTCGGCGTCGGAATGCCCGGCGAGGCCGAGCGTGTGTTTGATCTCGACGCCGCCAAGCACCAAACGCCGGCCGGGCGTGAGCGGGTGAACGTCATATCCAAAACCGATGCGCACTTAAACGTCTCCTCAAAACTATCATTTGGGCCATTTCAAAAGGCAAAACAATTTTGGGCAAAACTATTAAAAAATCGGACAATAGTTTTGCCCTTAATGGTTTTGCCTTGATCTCTTCACTTTCAACGTTATCCCCGAATAGTAGAGTCATAAAGTATAGCTGCACAGTCACGTCTTTTGCAAGAACAGCTCGGCGATTTGCAGATCACGCGGCGTGGTGATTTTCAAGTTGATTTCTTCGCCGTCGGTCCAGCCGACGCGACCACCGAATTTTTCAACAAGCGCGGCCTCGTCGGTGCTGTAAAAATTAGCGGCGCGCGCCTTTTCAAATGCCTGCATTAAAAATTTGTACTGAAAGGCTTGCGGCGTTTGCACCAGACGCAGCGTCTCGCGCGGCACAGTTTCGATCACACGATCGCCGTCGATTCGCTTCACCGTGTCGCGCGACGGTAAGCCGGGCACACACGCGTCGAATGTTTCACAGCCTTTGATGACCTTCTCCAACAGCGAGAGAGAGAAAAGCGGGCGCACCGCATCGTGAACGACGACGAGGTCGTGCGGCGTCGGCAAGGCTTGCAATCCGGCCAGCACCGAATCCTGCCGCGCTTTGCCGCCGGGGACGATGGCCCCGACTTTGTCAAAATGAAAATGGCCGATGATCTCACGGCCAATATAATCCACCCATTCTTTTGCGACGACGACGATGACTTGGCTGATGACAGCCGCGCTCTGCAGGCGCTCCAAAGTATGAACAATGAGCGGACGATTCTGCAAAAGCAGAAATTGCTTGGGAATGTCGCTGCCAAAACGTGTCCCTTGCCCCGCAGCGACGACGATTGCAGCGACGTCGGTCAAAGTTACTTCCTTAAATAGTAAAGTCTTAGCAGTTGCCCACCCTCGTCGCTTGCCCAATTTGTACATTGGGTAGCGTGGCTAAAATATTCGGAACAAGCGGTTTTAAATCTACAAGCCGATTTGTCGGCGCACACACAATCAAAACCGCAATCTTGAATTTGGACAAGTTCTGTTGGAATCGAACATTCGTTCTTTTGCTTCTTCTAAAAATGCAATGACTTGCTCCCTCGTGACAGTCGGAAATCCTTCCAAAAAGCTGTCAATGGATTCTCCTCCTTCGAGATATTCTAGCAAAGTTTGAAACGGTACTCGCGTTCCCTTAAAAACCGGGGTGCCGCTTAGCACGTCAGGAGATGAGCTGATTGTTTTGCTTTCCATAATTAATTTTCTCTACAGTTTATCATTACGCCACGGCGTATTCAGTGTGTGGCCTGATTTCGGGCGGATGGAAGGCTAAAACTATGCGGTCTTTCGGAATACCAGCCTTAACCAACTCTTTCGCCACGCCGTGCTCGGTGCCATCGCGCTGAATCCACAGCTTGCCATTGATAATGTCAATGTGGACAAGGCTGCCGTGAACCCGTCGACCATTATCCCAACCGACGTTTACCAAAAGATAGCGATCTTTGACGCGGTCAAAAACCGCTTCGGTATGAAAATCGCCATGAGCATAGGGAATCCGGGTATATTCATCAAGAACTGTTTCAATAATCTGACGATAAGTCTCTAAGGTATCCATTGTATGATCACCTCCGTTTTTGGATCAAACCCGATGACCTGAGCGAGGCTGTGCTTCAGTAAAATTTTGCCCAATGGTTCCTCGAAAATATCCTGTATAATGTCTTGAGGAACGGCAAGATATAAAAGTCGGTTCGGCTCTTTTTCAGCAAGAATCGCTCGGTACATCACGTATTGACCAATAGCTTTTTCTAGATCATCGATCTCAGACTCACCAACGAAACTTTTAACTTCCACGGCGATTTTTTGGCCGGCTTTCTCCGCTGCCAAAACTCGCTCTGCCCCAAGATCAACGTACAAATCTTTTTTTCCCACCGATAATCTGTACGGATCATGCGTAATCGTCCACCCATCTTTGACTAGAGCATTCTTGACGACGTCATGGTAAATATCTTTCGCTGGCATAACAAGCAAATAGCAATTGGCAAGTTGCAAAAACAACAAATCGACCACGCGGAGAAGGTTTTTGCCCTTACTTTTTTTGTTGTCGTTTTCTTTTTGCTTTACAAGATCATCATCGCATCGCCATAGCTCAAAAACCGGAGCTTCTCTTTCAAGGCCTTGCGATAGGCTTTGAAGACAAAATCACGGCCAGCAAAAGCGCAGACGAGCATGAGCATGGTCGAGCCGGGGAGATGGAAGTTGGTAATCAGGGCATCCGCGATTTTAAATTCATAAGGCGGATAGATAAATTTATCCGTCCAGCCGCGATTGGCTTTCACCCAGCCCTCGCTGGTGACTTCGGTCTCGAGGGCACGCATTGCGCTGGTGCCGACGACCACAACTTTGCCCCTCTGTTTCATCGTTTCGTTGATTTTGCGCGCGGATTCTTCGCTGATCTCGTAGTATTCCGAATCCATTTTGTGGCGGCTCAAATCTTCGACGTTGACCGGCCGAAAGCTGCCGAGGCCGAGGTGCAGCACGATCGGCGCGATTTTCACGCCCCTGTTTTCGATTTTGCGCAGCAATTCTTTGGTGAAGTGCAGGCCGGCGGTCGGCGCCGCCACCGCCCCACGCACGCGGGCGTACACCGTCTGATAGCGTTCTTTGTCCATCGGCTCCGGCTCGCGTTTCACATAAGGCGGGAGGGGAGATTGGCCGAGCCGCTCGACCGCTTCAAAAAAATCCCCGTTGTAATTAAAGCGGACAACGCGGCCACCGGATACGGTGTTGTCGATAACATCGCAAACCAATTCTTTGCCCACCGACAGGCGATTGCCGACACGCACTTTGCGCGCCGGTTTAACGAGCACTTCCCACAAGCCGGCTTCCAATTGCCGCAGGAGAAAAATCTCGACTTTGGCTTCGGTCTTATCTTTGGTGCCGAGCAGGCGCGCGGGAAAAACTTTGGTTTCATTGACCACCAGACAATCTTGCGGCTGCAAGAAATCAATCACGTCGGTAAATTGATGCTCTTCGATCGTTTGTTTGCCGCGATCCAGCACCATCAGTTCGGAGCGGTCGCGTTTGTCAGCCGGATATTGGGCAATAAGCTTTTGAGGCAGAGCGTAGTGAAAATCGGAAAGTTTCATAGACGATGGATCTCAGAATAACGTTTTCTGCGAGCGGGAGAGGGTTGCGGCCGAAAGGCTACGCCCGTCGGGAGCTGTCGAGCCGCGCTTCAAGCCGAGATGTTGATGAGCCAAGTCGGTCGCGACCCGTCCACGCGAGGTTCTTTGCAATAAGCCTTGTTGGATCAAAAAAGGCTCGTAAATTTCTTCGAGGGTTTCGCCCTCTTCACCAACGGCAACGGCCAGGGTGTTGATGCCAACCGGACCGCCGGCAAATTTTTCAATAATGGCGGCTAAAATGCGTTTATCCATTTCGTCGAGACCAAGCTCGTCCACCTCCAAACGGTCGAGCGCGGCGCCGGCCAAATGAAGATCAACGGCTTTTTTGCCGTCAATTTGCGCGAAGTCACGAATGCGGCGCAGCAGGCGATTCGCCACCCGCGGCGTGCCGCGTGCGCGCCGCCCCACCTCCATGGCCGCCTCCGGCAAAATTTCGATACCCAAAAGCTGCGCCGAACGTTTGACGATCAGGTTGAGCTGCTCCGGCAGATAATAATCCAATCTGGCGACGACGCCGAAGCGCGCACGCATCGGCCCGGTCAACAAGCCGGCGCGCGTGGTGGCGCCGATCAACGTGAATTTCGGCAGCCGGAGCTGAATCGAGCGGGCGTTGGCGCCTTTATCGATGATGATATCCAGCTTGAAATCTTCCATCGCCGGATAAAGATATTCTTCCACCACATGATTGAGGCGATGGATCTCGTCGATGAAGAGAACGTCGCCCTCGCCGAGATTCGTCAACAAGCCGGCGAGATCGCCGGCTTTTTCTAAAACCGGCCCGGAAGTGACTTTGATCTTCTTGCCCATCGCATTGGCGATGATGTGCGCCAACGTGGTTTTGCCGAGCCCGGGAGGGCCATAGAGCAAAACGTGATCGAGCGCTTCGCCGCGGCCGCGCGCGGCTTCGACGAACACCCGCAAGTTGCTCTTCAATTTATCCTGGCCGACAAAATCATCGAACAAGGTCGGGCGCAGACTGCGGTCAAAATCCAGCTCGCCTTCGAGCGGCGTGGGGTCGAGCGCTCGTGCCGTTTTGCCCGAAATGGTTTTTGAGCGAGTCTGGTCGGCCATTGGAGATAGCGTAATAATGAAGTAGCAGAGGCAGTTGCAGTAGCACTTTTATATTACTGCCACTGCGACTGCCGACTGCTACTGCCTCTGCCTACTCAAATATAGCGCAACGCGCGCTTGATCAATTCTTCAACCGGCAATTCTCCGGCTTCGCGAGTCACCTGCTCCACAGCCTTTTCAGCCGCGGTCCGGTTATATCCCAAAGAGACCAACGCCATGATGGTTTCTTCTTGAATTGCCGAAGTTTTTGATTTTGCCATAACCGCCGTCTCATCCGGCAGCCAACGCGCCAAGCGCTCGCGCAATTCCAAAACCAAGCGCTCGGCGGTTTTTTTGCCGATTCCCGGAACCGAAGTCAAAGCGGCAATCTCGTTCTGCGCAACATACCGGCAAAACGTCTCGACCGAGCAACCGCTTAGAATGCTTTGCGCCACTTTAGGGCCGATGCCGGTCACCGCGAGCAAATGTTGAAATAGCTGCTTTTCCGTTGCGGTGGCAAAACCGAAGAGTTGCAGTGCGTCTTCGCGAACGTGCAGATGGGTGAATAAACTGGTCTTTTCGCCAATTGCCCCCAGTTTATCGAAAGTGGATAACGGAATATGGATTTCGTAGCCGATGCCACTCACTTCGATCAACACCCGCGTCGGCGATTTCTCGAGCAAGAAACCGGAGATTTTTGCAATCATGTTTGGTCAAACGCAAGTTTGCAAGTTTGTAAGTCTGCAAGTGAAAATTGCCACTTGCTTACTTGCACTTGCCTACTTGCCACTTGCCCGGTGCGCGTGACAAATGGCCAAGGCCAGAGCGTCGGCAACATCGTAAGTTTCCGGCGCCTCCGGCATTGCCAGCACGGCTTGCACCATGCGCTGCATCTGCTCTTTGGAAGCGCCGCCATAACCCGTAACCGCCAGCTTCACTTCACGCGGCGCATACTCGATGACCGGCAACTTGCTCTCCGCCGCCGCCAAAAGCAAAACGCCGCGCGCGTGTCCGAGCTTGAGCGCGATCTGAGCGTTGCGCGCGTAAATCACGTTTTCCACCGCCATCACTTCGGGATGCCATTCGCGCAAGCATTTTTTGACGCCGGCGTAAATTTGATATAGCCGCTCGTGCAAGGGTTGGTCGGGTGAAGGCGCGATTAACTGCGAAGCCGCAAAAATCAGGCGCCCTCGCTGCAATGTGATCAATCCCAAGCCGGTCCGGCTCAAGCCGGGGTCTACTCCTAAAAACCGCCGTTCGTATTGGTCGGGCACGATGGCATCCAATCCGCCTAACTTGGACGATCGCCGCACCAAGCGGGCTCCAAGCGCTTCCACGTTAAGCTTCACTCATCTGCGCCATCACGTCGACGTCGATATCGTAGTTGGAATAAACTTTTTGGATGTCGTCGTGCTCTTCAATGGCATCCAGCAGCTTGAGGAGCTGCTCGGCTTCTTTGCCCTCGACTTTGACGGTGTCTTTGGGATACATGCCGACTTCGGCTTTTTCGATTTTCACGTTTTCCTTTTCCAACGCGCTTTTCACCGTCTCCAAATCGCTCGGCGCGGTCAGAATCTCGGTGGATTCCGGATCGTATTTGACGTCTTCAGCGCCGGCATCGAGCGCCAACATCAATACGTCGTCTTCGCTGCGGCCTTCGGGGGCAACGGCAATAATTCCCTTTTTGTCAAACTTCCAGCTCACCGCGCCGGCGGAGGCGAGATTGCCGCCGTGCTTGGAAAAGATATGGCGAATTTCGGAGACGGCGCGGTTTTTATTGTCGGTAATCAGCTCCGCAATGATCGCCACACCGCCCGGACCATAGCCTTCGTAAGCCACTTCTTCATAGTTGACGCCTTCAAGCTCGCCCGTGCCTTTTTTAATGGCGCGCTCGACGTTGCTCGCCGGCATGTTGGCGGCTTTGGCGTCCAAAATGGCCTTGCGCAAACGCGCGTTGCCGCTTTCATCGCCGCCGCCCATGCGGGCAGCCAGCGTGATTTCTTTGATGAGCCGAGTGTACACGCGGCCTTTCGCCGCGTCCGTTGCTGCCTTCTTATGCTTAATTTTGGCCCATTTATTATGACCAGACATGCGATCACCTCTGAATTAACGTAACGCCTACGGCCGTAGGCAGACTGCCCCGCCGCCGCGGGGCAAACAACTCGAACTGGCATGAGACGACAAAAATCTTCAGGCTCACGATAATAATAAACAATATAAATTTAATAAATTTTTGTGCGTTTTCCAAGCAGAATTTTGAGGGTTTTTGCCTTTAAACTCAGCCAAATTGGCAATGTGAACAAAGAATCAATGCGGGAGGGTGAATTGACGGAAAAAGTTCAGCGCGTGGTGGGGATCGGTGGGATCAAACAGAGCGAAAATCAGACGTGATAAGAAAAGGTCTTCTGACAGAGAAGCCACCTCCGCCGAGTTTCACCGAAGGCAGCGAGTGTCGCCGAAAAAAGCTTTTTGTTTTTTTCAAACCAGGTAATGAATCTTAACAAACCATAAGCTACTTCTGATTCAGCAAATCGCTCGCCCGCACTTTTATCTGCGTGCGTACCACCCAGCAATTGGCGTAGCCTTTTTCCGAAGCGAGATTTTGCAACTGCTCGGCATCGTAGCGGTTGGTAAAGCGGCCGGCGCGGACTTTGTAATAGGGGGCTTCGTAGATGATTTCGACGTCGGTATTGAGCGCCAAAATGGCGTCGCGAACCGCGGCGCGCCCCAATTTCGCATCCTCGGTTTGCAAGAGCTGAACTTGGAAGCCGGGAACCGTTTGCCAGGAGGTATCGACCGGTACTACTGCCGTTGATATTGTCACCGTATCGCTTTTCTGGACCCCGCCTTTCATCGATGAAATTTCAAAGGCAGGGCGGGGCTTGCGCTCGATCCGAAATTCCGGCGCTTTCAAAGTCATCGGATCAAAGTCTTCGTTCATGACGGCGGGGCTTGGGCTTTCTTTGGGTTCTCGCTGCGTGTTCTCAGTTCTGGGTTTCGTGGCCTGCGTCGATTTCTTGGCGGAACTGCAGCCAAGCTGAAATAGCAGCGTCGTCGCGACAGCAAGCAAAATGAGGTTTTGCAATGAAGAAGTTTTATGATATTGAGACATAGCGCTTCACACACCTTTCAGGCGTAGCCATGATAAAACTTGTTCTGTTGTATGAAGCAATATAAACAAATCGGCGCTCATTCGCAAGCAAGAAGTGATTGGTCTTCAGGATGCCGCCGGCGTTAACGGGACCACGCATCATTTATGAAAAGCGGATCAACCAGCTCGTAACTTCCCATGCCGCGAAAATCGGCGAAAAAGAAACGCCGGTTGAGCTGAACGTAATCCCAGACTTCGTAAGACCCGTCCCGCTGTTGAAAATGTCTTCTCGACTTTAGCCGCGTATAAGTTTCTTGAAAAATGTCCGCCGAAGATCCGGGCCGCATCCAGTCATTATTCGCGGCTTTCATGGGAGAGTCGGACCAGCGGTTGATTTGGTCCGGCGGGCCATAAGTGATGTAGATTTCGCCCTGCGGCGATTTCCAGCCTTCACCGCCATTCCATCTGAAATGGCGATTGGCAAAAGCCAGGCGGCGATAATACTCGTCCATCAATTCATTCTCCGGCGTGGCCGGTGTGGGATCACGGCGCTGCCAAAATTCGACGAGGCCGCGCTGCCGATCTTCCTCCGGCAATTTTTTCAGTTGCCGCAGCTCATCGCGGCTGGCAAAGTAGCGCATTTGTTCCAAAATCTCTTCGAACTTTTTATCCTTGAACGAAAAGAGGCTCCACGCGACGCTGAAGCGCCCGGAGGTTTCAGCGTAAGTGCCGCTTGCATCGTCAAAGAGGCGCACCGTCAGCGTGTATTGTCCGCTCTTCAAGTCCGCAATCGGCAGCAAAATGCTTTGCACGCAGGAGTTGCCCGGCTTGCGGCTGGACTTCCAGAGTTGTTTGATCTCGTCGCCATTTTCATGGCGAATGATGTAATGCGTGCGGAAACTGTCGGATGCCGCGAACGGCGCAACAACACTATCGCCAGTGTCGGCGGCAGTGGCGCTGATAGGCTCGGCCAGATTGTAAATTTCATAATAAATGAAAAGCTGGCTTGCAAACTGGCCGTAGCGATGCAGCACGTTCGGCTCGACCAGGCGGTTGTGTTTGACGAAAGGGCCGGCGGAAGAATCGATTTGAATGCGGCGGCTGAACTGCAGATCGCTCACCATCAAGCTCTCTCCGGAAAAATCACGCGCGAAAAATTTCTGCGCCACTTCGGCGCTCTTGCCGGTCTCCCGATCGGCAACGATCGCGCGCAAGCGATACTCTCCGGGCTGCAGGCAGGAACGAAACAGCGTAACCCGGTAGTTGGACGCCGACTTGGTTTCGTCAAAAGTGAAGGCTCTAACCGTGTCGTGCGCGGCGTGGGTTTGTATGACGTTGCCCTGCAAATCTTCGATGTAAAAATCAGTGTCATAAACCGCTTGAAAGATTTTTGCCGCGCGCGTAAAGCTCAGTTGCGAGTTGCTGAGCTGCACGTAAAATTCGACAAACGCGAGATTGTGTTGTGCGATGAAATTAATGTGGTCAACGACGAACGGCTTGGCTTCGACCGATTCGGCCAGGCGAGACCAATTTTTTTTGGTGTCATCGGCCGCCGTTGCAAAAACCGACATGGCGCCGATAACCCTCGCTGACGGTACGGATGGCGCCGGGCGCATCGGCGGCGACGTAAGCTGAAGCGGGGTGGAGTGAATAGGGGTGGATACAATACTTGCATACAACAAAACTGCTGCCGTCCCTAGAGTACAGGTCCTCATAATAACAAAAGTCCGATTGAAGAGATGAAAAGTTGCCCTTGCCCCGACTTTCCTGTGAAAATTGATTAAAAGAGAAATCGGGGCAAGGGGTGGAAAAACCGAAGGTGCAAGAGCGCAACTTCTCCCCTGCGGGCGTTGCCTTTCAATTATTGCAGTTCTATACGCGAAAAGTGCGAAGTTCGCAGAAACCTCTCCACGGACGAGTTGCAGGAATTAAGTTTTGATATTTTCAGAGGTTATCGCCCCGGCATTTGTTTAATTATTGTTGCGAGTGGGTCGGCGAAAAATTTTTAGAAAATTTTTCGGAAAGGTGGGAACAAAATAACGGATATGTTCGTTTACATGTTTGAAACTGCTCGGGAAAATTAACCTTCCCTTGAGCGGTTGGGCTACCAGCGCAGACATGGCGGCGCTCGCTGGTAGCCATTTTTATTTTGCAGCACGACAGACTCAGCCCTCGGCTCTGCCCGTCATTTTCCCGCTCGTGTGACTTGGGGTTAAACTAATACGCTCCGGCCAGATTGTCAAGAAAAATCTTCAGAATTTTCAGAAATTTTTTTCAACAACGCTTTGTTATTTGGCGTGGCCGCAATCGCTTTGAGCAGTGTGGGCATTGCTTCCTTGGCCGGCATCCCGTGCACGGCGCGGCGCAGCGCTTGGTATTGAGCGGTTTGTTTGCCGAAAAGCAGTTCCTCGCGGCGGGTTCCGGAAGCGGGAATATTGATGGCGGGAAAAATGCGTTGGTCGGCGAGCGCGCGATCCAGCACCAGCTCCATATTGCCGGTGCCTTTGAACTCCTCAAAAATAAATTCGTCCATGCGCGAGCCGGTGCCGACGAGAATCGTGGCGGCAATGGTGAGTGAGCCGCCATTTTCGATCTTGCGGCCGGCGCCAAAAATTCTGCGCGGAATTTCCAGCGCACGCGCATCCAATCCGCCGCTCATGGTGCGACCGCTGCCGCGCTGCCCCAGATTGAAAGCGCGGCCCGTCCGCGTCAGTGAATCGAGCAAAACCACCACGTCCTCACCGCACTCGGCTTTGCGTTTGGCGTATTCGGTGGCGAGCTGGGCCAGGCGCAGGTGCGATTCAATCGGCGCGTCGTTGGAGCTGGCAAACACCTCGCCCTGCACCGCGCGCCGCATGTCGGTCACTTCTTCCGGACGCTCGTCGAGCAGCAAGACGATGAGATGAATCTCGGAATAGTTGCGCGCGATGGCTTGCGCGATTTGCTGCAAGAGAATGGTTTTGCCAGAACGCGGCGGCGCCACAATCAGCGCGCGTTGGCCTTTGCCCAGCGGACTGATCAAATCCACCACGCGCATGGAGGTATTATCCGCCGGCGTTGCCGTTTTTTCTTTAGATTTCGCCGCTCGCGTGGACGAGGCTTCGAGCATAATTTGCTCGAAAGGCGCAACAGCCACGAGCGACTCCAACTCCGGCAATTTGGCCCACTCTGCCGGATCCAGGTCGTTGACCTTAACGACAGTTCCGACTTGTTGGCCGCCGCGATTGCCAGGAACGATTTCAGCTTCGACCAAAACGCCTGCCCGCAAATTGTGCTGTTGAATCAGAGGAGGGGCGACAAAAGGATCGTTCGGCTGCGGCACTAACGCCAACGAGACTCTTCGTAGAAAGCCCAAGCGGCGCTCATCGATTTCGAGAATACCAGTGAATGTTTCAGACACGATTTGAATAATAAATTTGGTTATCGGTTTATGATTTTTGGTTAGCCTGTTTGCCAGTTCGCCTGTTTGCCGGTTAATAAATAGAAAACTAACAGGCTAACGGGCTAACAGGCAGACCGGCTAACGTTTTCACTTCCCCTCACACAGCGCTTTTACTTTTGCGAGCGCCTGATTGTACGACTTCACCTGCTCGGCAATGGCTTCCGCGGTTTGCGGCCCGGATTCGGTGTAACGCTCTTCGTAAGTTAATTTCGTGCTTTTGCCGGATGGCGCCAACGTCCAGCGCTCCTGGCAGATATAAGTGGCGTTATCCGGTTCCCAAACATAGCGCAGCTCGCTACCAGGCTTGGCGTAAATTAAAATATACGTGCCGGCGTCTCCCCAAACTTTCAGTTGAACACTGTCGCCAACTTTCTCCAATTTTTTGGCCACACCTTTGTACTCAAAACCCAGCGCACTGCCGACTTTTTGCACGTCCGTCAACACCGCCCACACCGCTTGCGGGCTGGCGTTGATCGTGATCTCACCACTGAAGCTTTGGCCGGTAAGCTTTTTGTTGGCGACCTGCGCGAAGCCGTTGGCGCCCACCACCAGCAACGACAGTGTCACAAGCATGAACAGAGGGGAACGCTGCATCACAATCTCCTTGATTTTAAAGTTAATTTATCGTTTGTCACCCAACGCGGACGAGCCGCAACCAATCAGGTTAATGATCCTTGACTGTTATCTTTTTTTTGATTTTGCAACAAAAAGAGAACCGCAACAAAAAAAAGCTTTTAGAAAATCCAACATTTTTTGTTCCCAACGGATAGATGAACCCAACGGATGTTTCACGTTGTTTTTATGATATCCGGATTTTCCGAATTTTCCGGATGATAAAATATTTCACACGGATCAAAAACCCACACGGATAAGTTCTTTGGCCAATCGTTGCTGACGCGTCACGTTTATGGAACAGGCTACGATCACAGCGTCTTGATTTGGAGTTGTGATAGAGTTTGGTTATATTTTCATCCAATCAAACACGGAAAGGAGCTTTATCATCTTCACGTCGCGCCGATAGTTCATTTTTTGGCGAGCTGCTTTATCATTCGGTGCGCCACGATATTTATGATCGTGCACCAAACTTTCTATCTCGCCTGCGCTAACATCTGTTTGAGCGCGTCGGTCGGGATTGGATAGCTCCTGTACCCGATTTTCAGCGGATAGTCCGAAGTGATCGTCATCGAAACATCGCCAGTCGCATCTACTGCTACATGCGACCGACCGGACATGAGCCTTATGAAGGTGGTTTTGGCGTCGAGAGACAGCGATTGGACTCCCGATAAGTCGAAGTGCCCCTTCGTAACTGTGACAGTTTCGACGACTACGAACTTAGGCGAACCTGGTTCATGTTCGAGGAGTGACCGCAATGACACTTGCAACGAGTTATCTGTTGCAAGCCGGGGGCCAAGAGTGTTCTTCCAATACGTCACCTCAATTTCGCCTTCCGCGAGGAACGTTCTGGTCGACTCATCGACTATGAGCGAAACATTGCTGATCCTTTTAAGTTCATTCAGAACATCGGCACTCCCTTCGCCAGCCTGGGTCGCGCTCTCGAGTACGAGCTTGAAATTGGACGACATGTCGGCCCTCCAAGGCGGCATCTGTTCTGACTTAAGGTCCTTATCCTTGTGTAGGTGCTCTCTGACCCAATCCGGAGAGGCGACTTCAACGGGATAGCCGCGTTCATCGATGTAAATGAATGAGCCGACTTCGTAGCCCCCAGTAGGGGAGAACGGTTTCAGCTCCAACTGCTCGGCCCCTACCAGGACGAGATCGGATAGCTTAACCTTGGCAGCGGATTTGCAGCCGCACATGACACCAGCGAGAAGTGCAATTGTTAAGGTTCGCACAAACATGTGAACACCCCTGTAAGAGTGGCACTGGTTAATAAGACCATGATTATTCATGATACCGTCCTTCAGTTTTGCACATCAACAGGCATTGAGCACTACACACCGAATATTATCCCTGAGTACTGAGAATAATTGTATTCGTCATCAACTTTTATTTCTTGCCTAGATGCTTTGTTTGTCCGGCGCTTGCACGTTACTTTATTTCTTGTTGCCTTTTAAAATGGGGGTGGAAAACGTCTTGACTGACACGAAGGAAATTTCTTTCAAAGAAACAACTTGACTTTTAAAATATTACGCGCACAAAAACAAAGCGTTGAAGTTTAACTGATACAACTTTATTTCTTCATGTATTTATTTGGCTCTCTCAAAATCTGCTGAATTCGCTCTTCACAACTTCTTATCGCCAAATCAAGCAATAGTTTTACACGCTCACCCAAATATTTTAATTCGTCTTTTTCGATCTGGTATTCTTGATCATAGCGCGCCGAAATATAAGCTTTGTACAACCGCTTGTAGGCTTGTTTTTGAAATTCGTTATCTTTAGGAAAAATTTTCGCCCCTTCGCTCACAAAGTGAATCAGCTTTTTCATGAGTACGTCGAGATCGTGAGTTTGGCTCCTGTACCGCGAGTAAACCAGTTCCACCATCACGCAAGATGATTCGACGACTTGGTGAAGAGTGAATGCCGCATGCTTAGGTAAATTCTCGTTCATTGCAGATTTGTAAAGACGAAAGAACCCATCCGCTTCCTCCCGCCAGTATTTGAAGTCCTTTTTAACAAGGTCAACGTATTCTTCCGGTTCCAGCTTTCTCATTTCCGCAAGGGAGAACCTGCCTGTATTGTAGATTAACTGGCCTCTATCAACGATGTCTTTGAAGAAGTATTGCCCAACTGCCAACTGATCATTTAATTGTTCGGGAGAGACGACCACCGGAGAAACGATTTTTGATACCTTCTTTTTAATAGCGTCTGATTCTAAAATGGCCGTTTTTATATCCAGTTCCAAGTGTGGTCGCTCACTCGTATCCGCAACGAATAACAAGTCGATGTCGCTCTTCCACGTCCATTTCCCTGTCGCGAGTGATCCGAACAGGATGATCATTTCCGGTTGAAATTTATCTACGATCAAATCTCGAATGAGTATAAGCCCATCTGCGATTGGCTTGGGGAAATACTCAATAGCGGCGATTTGCGGATTTTTTCTATCCATGTAAAAATATGCTTATGGTCGTTAAAAATGGGGGTGAAAAACTTTCATAACAAGCACTCGCGTCCGCGAAGCCAGCACGAACTCATCGTTGGACGCGCCACAATATTTTTGATTGCACCGCGATGCCCAACTTTTGAAGCAACACGATATTTATGATCGCGCATCAAACTTTCTATCTTGAGATGCGGGGTTCAAGGAGCCTCAGCGGCGCGGACTCGGAGGTAGAGCGTTCGCATCACCACAGAAGTTTGAGCGAGTACAGACGTGAAAATTATACCCGCGCTGTCCGCGTCCGACTGCAGTCAATGTTAGCGCCGCCGTTCGCCCTTCACCACGAACTTTATGTTATTCTACACAGTTTCTTTTACCTCATACATGCAATACTCAAGTTTGTTATCTATTTCATCTTTCGTATATCTCAATATAGCCCAACCCTTTTTGGTTAGCGTTCTATTGCGCCGCTGATCTTTCTTTATATCTTCTTTCTTTTCGTAATGATGTTTATCTCCGTTACATTCTAAGTCAATACTCCGAATCCTGCAAAATATTGCAAAGTCCAGACAATAGAACCTCCGCTGCTTGTTTTCTAAATAATCTATTACATGAGTATCGGCTAAAAACACAATAAGAGAAATTTAAATGATACCTGATTTTATTGACCACATGTGAAGACTTAAATAAGAATCAAGTTTTGCAA
>JAKEEU010000421.1 GCA_022616415.1 Candidatus Zhuqueibacterota bacterium
CGGTAAAACACGCGGTTTTAGTGCTTGTCAACATGGTCGCGGCCTTGCGCTGGCAGCCGCGCGGGGATTAGACTGTCTGAAAACGTCCAAACTCCAGCCCCTCTCTTCTTAAGAGAGGGGGCCGGGGGTGAGTTAGGCTTTCCCCATCGCTTGCTCAATCTCCGCAATCAATCCCTGCGTTCGCTGAATCTCCTCCGCCGCGCGGTCGCCGTAGGTTTCGTAGTTGTGTAGAGCCGCGAGCGCGTACTCCCGCGCATCTACGAGGCGGCCGGCTTGCATTAGGGTAAGCGCGACATTGCGGCGAGTTCGAGCGGCTTCATAGAGATTATTCCCTGATTCAGCGTATCGAATGGCCTCGCGGCAGTGCAGCAGGGCGCGGTCGAGGTCGCCAGTCTCGTAATAAATGCCACCAAGTTGGTTGTGCGTCACGGCCAATCCATCCACCGCGTTCACAGGAAACATTTTAAGCGCCTGCTGGTAAAATTGTGCTGCCTCGTTGAGATAGCGGACCAGTTCTGTCTTAGTCTGTTTGGCGGCGCGGGCTTCTTCGAAACGTTCGTAAGCCACCAGCCCGAGTTGGTTGTGGCACTTACCTCGCCCCAACCGGTCGCGCTCGTCGTGGAGTTCCAGACTGCGGCGATACCAGTGCTCCGCCTGCGCCAAGTCGCGCAGGGCAGGGAGTTGCATGTATGCATGGCCGAGGTTGAAGGCGGCCACGGATTCGGCGGGCTGATCGCCAATTCGTTTATGGAATCCGACAGCTTCTTCATAGTTTGCAACACAATCAGGCTTGCCTTGCTTGCGTTGAATATAGCCCAATTCTTCCAATGACACCGCCAGCGTGCGAATGGCATTGCGCTGGTTGCTGTCCAACGCTGCAGCGGGCAGAGTCAGTGCCGCGGCAGCGCGTTTGCGATTCCATTCCACACGAACACTTTGCAGGCGCTCGGCTTCTGGCCATTGCAGCGCTTCTTCAGCGAGAAACACGCGATATTGAGTAATCAAGCTCCACTGATCTTCACGCTCCGGCAGTGGGCCGTCGGTAGCGGGATCGACAAAATCCGGCACAATCTCCTTGACCAGCCGCTTCCACTCTGCGCGGCGACCGGTATGGTCGTAAAGAACGTGCAAACCCTGCATGGCGCCGATCACGGGATCCCACCATTCATACTGGCGCGCCAAATGGCGGGCATGAAGCAAATTGGCTTCTTCGGCGGTGAGCACAGAGATCACGTCGCGGTTGCCGCGATAGTATTGCGCAGCGTAGTAATCCCCCAACTGCCCCATGGCTTCGACGAAGGCGCGGGCGGCTGCCGATTGCGGATTGGGGATTGCGGATTGCGGAGGATAATAGTGATCGAAGAGATTTTTGAAATACCACGGCAACGCGGGATGGATGGAATAATAACCGCCGCCATGAGCCGTAAGTAGGCCAACTTCGGCAGCGCGGTCGAGCAAAGCCATGCCAGCCTCGCGGGTCAAGCCACGCACTTCGGGTAAATTACCAATCTTCGGATCGCCCATCCAAAGCAATGCATCCACATCCACAAAGCCCTGAAAGAAATGCAGCAGCGCGAGTGGCTTGCGCTCGGTTTCGGTAAATGTGCCTTCAAAACCATAGCTCAGTGCAGCACCAAGCGATTTAGAACGACCTTCGCTGATCTCGTCTTCAAACGCTGTTTCGCCGGCGCGCAGTTTGGCGACAAAATCTACAATTTGTTTTTTGGCCTTCAGGCCGTCGCGCAAGGCTTGGCCGACCAGCACGGTAATGGTCAACGGGTTGCCTTGAGTAAATTGCAGCAGTGGCCGCCAGTCTTCCACCTCGGTTAAACGGTGGCCGTGTTTCTCGGCCAAGGCTCGCGCCAATTGCACGCGTTCTTGCATTGGCATCGGCGGCACGGTAATGCGCGCCGGCAAATCGCCCAGCCAAGCCCGCTCGTCGCGCCGGGAGGTGAGCAAAAATTTGGCTTTCGTGCCTCGCGCCGCGCGCAGAAAGTCCGCCAGTTCCTTTTGCTCCGCCGCGCTCCACGCCGATTGGGTGCCAGCCGGGAAACCGACCACCGGCTCCACGTTGTCCCAAATCCAGAGCACCGGAATTTGTTTGAGCACTTGCAGAGCCACACTCCGGCGGTCGGCGTCGTCGAGCGCCAGCAAGCTTTCATTGCGGCCAAAGAAACCGGCATCGGGCTGTGGCGGCAGGCTGGCATCGAGGTTACCGCGGCTGGCGGTGGCCTCGCCGGCTTTAAGGGTTATGCTCAGTTTCTTGGCCTGTTTCGGCTTGGGGAAAAGTTTGATCGGCGCCGCTTCATAGACCACCGGCACCGGCCAATCTTGCAGCGGCCGAGGGTCGTAGGCGATCTCCCGCAGCGGACTGTCGTGTAATTGCTTGCGGCCCAAAGTCACCGCCTCGCCGAGGGTATGGCCTTGTGTGAGGGTGGCGTACAAATCTGCCACAAATTGCGCGGCGGTGACGACGTAGACATTGTACCGCATTGCCACCACGCCGGTCAAGCCGGTATCCATTACTTCTTGCGCAAGCGAGCCAAACGCCCGCGCCTGGGTGTGAGGATCGGCCTCGGCTGTTTCGGGCGCTATGGGCGCTTCGGCGTGCGCTGAGCGACAGGCGTTGAGCACCAACACTGGGACATTGGTCTCAACCAATAGTTTGCCCAATGCCGGGCCGTCTACCAACTGCACATTCTCTTTTATATTGGGATTTTCAAACAGGAGATAACCGTGTGCACCACTGCGCGGTGTGGAGAGCAACAGCGGGTTTATTTTTTTGAGGAGATCGGCAAGTCCTCCGTTGGGCGCCACCTCTTCGTAGGTGCCATGCCCATCAAAGTGCACGATGTGATACGGCTTGCCCTCAGCCTGGGCTTGGCGCAGCACGCGGCCAAGCTGCTCAAACGTCGGCGGTCGCAGCAAATCCAATTGAAACAGGGCGGCCGTGTTTGCGCTCAAACCTTTAATGAGACGGCTCGCGACCGAGCGAAAGGGCACATCCTCGCGGCCACCGGGACGGCAGATGACGAGCAGAATGCGAATGGGGCCAGCAGCGGTCTGCGGCAGTTTCGGGCGTTGCGCGGCTTGCGGTTGCGCCCGCACAAAAGCGCGGGCTCGCAGCGCCAGCGGGACGTCGGTTTTAGGATCACGCAGCAGTTCCCACGGAATCGCAGTCGCTTCCCGCACTTCGGTGATGATTTCCGCGCGCGTGTCGTTGAGCCGGTCGCGCAACGTGGCCCACAAATCGCGGGCATCATCATTGGCTTGAAACACCGCTTTGAAAAGCTCCACGCCAACTTCGGACATGCGCTTCTCGATACGCGCCGCAATCTTCGGCGCGGGATCGAGCGGATATTGCAAGTAGTCTTCGAGATACCAGCGCAGATCTTCGTGATCTTGCGGCGTGAGCTTGAAATCGAAACACGAGGTCGCGGTTTGCCGGGGCAGGCGGTCGCCCTCCAGCGCCACTTCGACGCGGTATTGGTCTTCGGCTTCAGTAAATTGGGTGAGACGGAGAATTGACATACGGCGCTCCTGCGATGATCAAAAATTTCCGTTCAATGTATTGCAATGTGGTAAGGGAAAAACCCAGCACAATAAATAGAACTGCACGGCCTCCACTTCCTAAATTCATATCAAGATACGGAACGGCGGCTCGAATGTCAATCCTTTTGCCAACTTTTTTCGCCTGCCCCTTGACAACCATCCTGCGGTTTCGTATCATTTAAAAAGTCGGATTTGATTTTATGAAAACAGTATCGCTCAAGAAAAACAGCTCGACCGCGAGCGACTTTTTAAACCACGAAACCCTATGAGCGTAGCCAATCAACCTTTGTGTTCTTTGTGCCTTTGTGGTTGCGGCCCAATTTCTCTTGCAGGCTGGTAGCCTGCGTTACGATCCGAATTTCTGCGAGGGAGAAAAATGCTTCATAAGATTCCGCCCGCGAAGATACTGGTGAATCGCGCGGTGGAGCTTGAAAGATTGCGCCATCCGCGCGAGGCCTTTGCCTACAAGTTGAATCTGGCCGCCGCGCTTTTATCGTTGGCTGGATTGGCGGCATTGACCGCGTTTTATCCGCGCGTGTTCGCTGCCGGCTATTTGGTCGTCGCGCTCGCTATTGGCATCGCCTGGCTGGTTGGCCGCATTGTCGAAGCGCGGATGGCCGGACAATATCCGCGCGCCAGTGAAAAAAATTTTCCGGAAATTTATTACATCAAAAACGTCGTCGCCCAAAATTTGCCTTATCGCAAGCCTTTGCAGATTTATGTCGTACACGACCGAGCCGATGCAGCAAAATGGCGGCTTTTCCCCGGCTGCCGCGTTTTACTGCTGCGGGAAAACCTCGTCGCCGCGATGATCGAGCGCCAGCAGATCGGCCAATTGCTCTGGCTGGCGGGCAGAATGATTGCACTGGTGCGCACGCGTGAGAGTGGATGGCCAGTAAATCGTTGGCTTTTGCAATTGAATCGTTGGAACCCGCTCTTGCGTCCTTTGTTCAATTACTATTGCTGCGTCACCCATTATTCGGCGGATCGGATCGGGCTGGCGTTGAATCTCTCGCTCATCGATGCCGCCGAGGCGATGAAGAAATTGGCGGCGGGAGATCAATTGCATCAACGCGTTAATTTCGACCAATTCGAGCAGCAAGCGCAGGAGCTGCATCGCGGGTTCTTTGGCTTTTTCGCTGAGATCATGGCAAGCTCGCCGCCGCTGATGACACGCTTCGTGCAGCTCGTGCAGTTTTGCCAGGATCATTTTCCGGATTTGTACGCGGATTTCGAGCAGCAGCGCCATTACGAGCAGGCGTTCTTGCCGAGCTATCAGGAGATTCAGGAATTTTCCGAGGCCAAAGAAGAAGAAAGAAAAATTCTACGCGAGCTGGGGAAAGTGGTTTTCGACCTCATGAGCGTGCGCCCGCCGGCGAGCGAAGCCGACACGATTAGCAAAGCTTATCTGCAATTGGCGCGCACTCGCACCACGGCGACGGATTTGGAGAGCAAGATCGCTCGCCTCAACGCCGGCAAGGATGAGTGGGAAAAAGTCGAGAGCAAAATTCAGGTTTGCCAGCAGAAGCAGAAAACCGCCAACACGGCGTTGGAAGAGCATTTTAAAGAAATCGGCAGAACGGCTTTTCAATCTTTGTTGCCGGAAATTTCCAAACACGCGGCGCTGCAAAAAATCTTTGCCAAAGCGCTGCAATATCACGTAGTGATCGCCGACCGCCAAAACGAGATTAGCCGGCTCGAAGCGCAGGCCGGCGGCGTGCTCGACAAATCAAAACGGCAGGTGGAAATCATCTCGCTGCGCACGCAAATCGCCGGCGATGAAAAACGGCTGCAAGCCGCGGCGGAAGCGGTTGGCGAAGATTTCTGGAAAGCTTGTGCGCACCAATTCGAGCACGACGACCTCGAGCCAATCAAGCTGCGCATTGCGGGCGCCACTGCCGAGCTGGAGCGCCGCCGCGTGGAAATGGAAAACCTGCTCGCGCAAAAACGCGAGATCGAGAGCAAGCTCGAAAGCGAAGGCGTGGCGCTGACGCTGCATCCGAATCAGCAAATTCCGCTGTTCGTGCAACAATTGAATACGCAAGCCCGCGCCGCCAACTCCCTGCGCCCACGCCTGCAAGAGGATTTGGGCAAGGCATACTGGCATCACGAAGTGCGCCAAGCGTCTGAAACGCGCACCATCGTCGAGCAATTGAATGATTTGCGAAAAAGGATTCGGGGGTTTGAGGAAGAGGAGAGCTGAGGGCAGAGGGCGTAGAGCAGAGGACAAAACTGCTCAATGGCAATGCTCTTTGCCCTTAGCGCTCTGTCCTGTGCTCTAGGCTCTCAAAACGCTTGCTTTTGCGCGGATAAATTCGCATATTGTTAATTTATGCGCCGAAAAGCCGCTATTGGCAAATTTCGCCGGACAAAGACAACTTCTAATAATTGTGATTTTGCTGCAACAAGAAATTTTAAAAACCATGCGTGCATTTTGACTTACATTATTATCCGGGCGATTCGGAAAATCCGAGTACCCTAAAATAAAGCATGCCACCATGAAGATCTTCCGCTATTCCGAATGGCGTGATGAGCAGAACAAAAGCCGCCTGACGTTTGAAGATTTGATGCGCCTGTTCAGCCAATTGCTGCTGCAAACCAACGGCGACGTGGGCCAGGCTTTGCAGTGGCTGACTTATCTCGACGACCAGCATCGCATCTTTTCAGATGAGCCCGGCCAAGGCGTCGGTGATTTCATCGAGTGGATGAAGCAACAGGGTTACATCGAAGAAATCGAAAAAATGCGTCGGCTCACGCAAAAAGGCGGGCGGCGCATCCGGCAGGATTCACTCAACGAGATTTTCTCGTCGCTCAAGAAAAATCCAACCGCCGGCGACCACGGCACGCCGCACTCCGGCGAAGGCATCGAGCGGCTTTCCGAGACCAAGCCGTTTCGTTTTGGCGATCAGCCGTCGAATATCGATTTCCAAACCACGATCAGCAATGCGCTGCGCCGCGAGGGTCTTGACAGCATCAACATCAAAGAGGACGATCTCGAAGTTTACGAGACCGAACATTTGACGACGTGCGCGACGGTGCTGATGATCGACATCAGCCACAGCATGATTCTCTACGGCGAAGACCGCATTACGCCGGCGAAGAACGTGGCGCTGGCGCTCTCGGAATTGATTCTGACCAAATACCCGAAAGACAGCTTGCACGTGGTGGTCTTTGGCGACGACGCGGCGGAGGTTAAGGTTTCCGATATTCCTTTTATAGCCGTCGGCCCGTTTCACACCAACACCAAAGCCGGCTTGCAAATGGCGCGGCAAATCTTGAAGCGCAAGCGCAACGTCAACAAGCAGGTGTTCATGATCACCGACGGCAAGCCTTCGGCGATTTTTGAGTACGGCCGCATTTACAAAAACCCGTACGGCCTCGACCGCAAGATCGTCAACAAGACGCTGGACGAGGCGGTAATGTGCCGCCGCGACAAAATCACGATTACGACTTTCATGGTCGCCCAAGATCAGTGGCTGGTGGATTTCGTCAACCAGATGACCGAGGCCAACCACGGTCGCGCTTATTTTTCTTCATTGAACAAGCTTGGTCAGTATGTTTTTGTTGATTATATTAGGAATCGGAAGCGGCACGTGAGGTAACATTTATGTTAGCTAAAGACACTTATCATGAGGTTGTATACTCTGCCCTTTTTACTGATTTTCGGGGCTGAGTGTGTTATATGAAAATGAGGAAAAAGTGAAAGAAAAGGAAATAAAAAGTTTAGAGGATTATATTAAACAAGTGAAGGTTATTTACAAAAGATTCAAGCCTGACAAGCATCTTTTCTTTAGAGGCCATAGCAAAAAGAGTTATGTATTGCAACCTACGGTGTTCCGCTCTCGACGCTATAGAGAAAAAGTTATACTTCTTGACTTTAAGCATTATGCCCCTGCTCATAATATTACTTATGATTTTGTTGATGAAAGAGACAAAATACTAGCAGATATGCAACATCATGGATTACCTACAAGGCTGCTTGATTGGACACTGTCTCCTTTGAACGCATTATATTTTGCATGTTGTAGTCATAAAAAATCTGATGGACAAGTAATTATTTTCAATCCCTGGAAATATTGGTCAATAATTGTTAAAGATAAGAAACAAGAAGAAATCCATCAAATTCACATATTATCTAGAGCGTTACTGTCAGGTGACTGGAGATTTGATACAATCAAGAAATATATACTTGAGAAATATAAGTATAACAATTTAACTCCGGAAGATGTAGATAAACCATTCGGCTATATTTCCAGCTACACTAATAATAGAATACTTCATCAGCGTGGATGCTTTACAATCCATGGTATTTCTAAAGTAGAACTTGATAAAGTTCCAGAAGCTACAGATTGCCTTGAAAGATTGACTATAAAAAAGGCCTCCAAGAAAAAATTATTAAATGAGCTTAATTTACTATATATTAACCCATACTCTATATTTCCTGACTTTGATGGAATGCAACAAATGATAAACAGTAAGGGAAGTTTATTTAATATTTTAGATCAAACGAAATAGATGAAAATTAGGTCTCAATAATAACAAAAATATCAAATAATATATTTCTATCGTTTTTTGCTTGCACGATTTCAACCGGATTGTAAACTTTTATGGAAAAATTAGAACATTATCGCAACACCATTCGAGAAATCATTCAATCGTATGCCCAGTACAAGCCATCCCGGGGTGACGTACAGATCGAAGTTATTTTCGATGAAGCTAACGACCATTATGAACTTATGTACCCTGGGTGGAATGGTCCGTATCGTATTCATGGAAGCGTCGTTCATCTTGATATTCGAAATGGGAAAATTTGGATTCAGTACGACGGTACACATGATGGAATCGCCAATGACTTGTTAAATGCAGGAATTCCTCGTGACCAGATCGTATTGGCCTTCAAATCTTCAGAGCATCGTCGCCATACTGATTTTGCAGTTGCCTGAGCCATGAAACATGGAAACCCCAATATGGTTTGTGCCAGACACGACTTGTGATTAGGTCAAAGCAATTTGTCTAGGAGTTTGTACTTATGGAAAAAACTATTGATCTTAAAAAGACGAAAAAGAAAGAGCTTTTCGATCTGCTTCGCACGCTCCGCCAAACGAACGATCATTATATCTTGCGAGAAAACGGCGACTTTTTGGCGGTGGTCATAACAAGAGAAGAATACGAAAAGTATTTGCTGCGACGGCAGGCTGAAGCACAAGTCGGCCTTGAAAAAGTTCTGGCTAAAATTCATTCTCAGATCGATCAAAATATTTCTGATGAAGATCTGCAGAAACAACTCGATGAGGCGATACACGAAATACATCGGCGGCATACTGATTTTGCTATTGCTTGATTGACGAATTAGTGAGGGGCGTGACATGGCTTTCCAATTTCCTAGAAGCAAAAGAAATAATGACGGCACTTACGGCCCGACTTTGAGAAATCACTACTATTTCCCGGTTTCTTATCATGCGCGTACTTCTTTGAAAAGATCGAGCAAAAGCCGATGGTGTTTGCGTGAAGCGGAACAGTTTTATGTATTTCGAATTGCTGATGAGCCTTGGTGGGAATGTGTTGTCAATCATTGCTTGTTTTCTATTGTGGATTTTGGTAATATAGTTTTAGGCGAGAATGGCGAGCGATTGGCAGTTTTTCCTATTCCTCGCAATTCCAATGATTATTGGCATGGTTATCCGATTCAAACCCAAGAGAGCAAGCCTTGTCCAAATTTGTTGGACCATTGGGAAAAAGGCGGCATTATAACGCCTCATTTGCGGCGAAAAATTGAACCGGGCAGATTATGAACCATCTGCGAATATTCATCCCAGCCGACGTTTTGGATTCTTACGTCTACTTTGGGTATTTATTCAGCGTTTTTAGAGATGGAACCTTGCGAGTTTTGTCTCTTCACAAAATTTACGAAACGCTGGTTTCGTTTCACCCTCATTTCGAGGGCATACTCCGGTTGGCCATCCTAAGAAATGATTGGCTGGACAATTCCCAGGCTGGCGCCTTTTTCAATATAAGAAGATTTCGCAAAGTGCTGGAAAAGGCATGGAATGACTTTGCTTTAAATGAATTCACCATAGAATTTGATAAAGACAATAATTGGCAGGTTTTGTGTGAAGTGCCTGCCATGCCGATTTACGATATGCGCTTGTATGCGACGCGCGTTTATCTTGCTCATAGGGATGGTGTTCGTGAAGGGCGGCTCTTTTTCAATGATCGCGAGTTGCGTCTCGAAAGCCCGTTGACAAAAATATTCGATGCTAGAACCGTAAGCATTTCTGCAAGATCGGGAAGCCTGATGTTTTCTGCCGACAACGAAGGGCTTTATAGTGGAAGCCTTTGGAATGAGCAGAAAACAACCAAAGTTTCTTCACGATCTTATGCCAAAAAATCTTTGCGCACGGGATGGTCGAGCTTCGATGTAGTCAATTACGAAAGGCAATCTTATTTCTCTTATCTTGAAAATGAAATCAAAAGAAGAAAAGCAAGAAGGCCCTTTAGATATTCGGAAATTGATGAATACCCGGAAAAAATTGAAATCGTGCGAATCGCGGTAAAGAGATATTCTATGGATGAGGTTTTAAAGAAAGTTCCATTCAACTACAGCGACGTGCAATACTGTTTTAATAGCACAACGGCTTGTTTCTTTTTTCTGAAAGATGGGCGTTTCGTGCGTGTAAACTTTGCACGAGAGCTTCATACTGAAGTGCGATTACGCTCAAAAATTCATGATTTGTCCTTTGGCACTCAAGAAACATTTTCCAACAATCCATGTTCGGCAGTTGCTTTTCCTTTGGGTTGCGTCATTGAGTACTTCGACAGAGTTGTGCTGTTTCATGACAACGGCGTGGCGACTTTAGAGGATGGTCCGGTAATCTCGGTCAGAACATTTCCTACCTCACGACGATTTAGACGACAAATTTGTATAACCAGAGAAGACGGCATAGCTTTGCACGCTGTTTTTCCGACAGAAGATGAAATCTCAAGAATAAATGAGCCTACCCGTGTGCAGCGGATGGCGGTGGCGGCAGCTTAAATTTTATGCAGAAAGGAAATTAAAGATGAGCAAAACCACTCTCAAAAAAAGCTTTCGTCACTCCTTGACGAACTGCCGGAACGGAAGCTGGAAGTTCTTTACGATCTGGCTCGTTTTCTACAAGGCCAGCGCAGCCGCGAAAGCCAGGAGCTTTTTCGCATGCAAATGAGCTCCAATGCTTACCGGGAGTGGCTAAGTGCTGAGAATGACATTTACGACGAGGTGTTCAAGGATGAGATTAAGAAGAGGTGATGTCGTTCTGTGTCAAGTGCCCATGACGGCAACGAAATTCAGCCAAACCAAAATTCGCCCCGCTATTATTGTCTCGAAAGATTTGAACAATGCGCAGCTGGATGATGTAGTTATTGTGCCGTGCTCATTAAACCTCGATCATAGTTATGAGCTCACTCAATATTTGATTGTTGGCAAAGAATTAACCGAATCCGGCATACGAGTGCCCTCTGTTATTCGATGTGAGGCCGTAATGGTCATTCATAAGTCAATGATACTGAAAAGAATCGAAAAATTATCAACTTCGACAATGCAAAAGGTTGATAGCGGCCTAAAAGATGCTTTGGGATTAAAATAAATAACCTTGCTCACTTTTTTATTTTTAGAATGAAAAACCTCCTCAACCTCCGCACCATCGGCCAACTGCGCGCCTCGGGCTATAAAGTCATCTCCGTCAAAGACGAGGTGCGCAACAAACTCATTCGGAAAGTCCGCCGCCGCGAGACGCTTTTCCCCGGCATCATCGGCTACGAAGACACGGTGATTCCGGAGCTGTGCAACGCCATGCTCTCGCGCCATGATTTTATTCTGCTTGGCCTGCGCGGCCAAGCCAAAAGCCGCATCCTGCGCGCATTGCCCAGCCTGTTGGATGAATATATTCCCATCATCAAAGGCTGCGAGATCAACGACAATCCGTATCGTCCGGTGTGCAAAGCCTGCATGGACAAAGTGCGCGAATTTGGCGATGACGTCGAGATCGAATGGATCGGCCCCGAGCAGCGCTACGGCGAGAAGCTGGCGACGCCGGACGTGACGATCGCGGATTTGATCGGCGACATCGATCCGATCAAAGCTGCGGCGCAACGCTTGCACTACGCCCACGAGGGCATCATCCATTTCGGCATCATTCCGCGCACCAATCGTGGCATCTTTGCGATCAACGAGCTGCCGGATTTGCAGCCGCGCATTCAAGTCGGCTTGTTCAACGTGATGCAGGAGAAGGACATTCAAATTCGTGGCTTCCCGATTCGCATTCCGCTCGACGTGATGATCGTTTACTCGGCAAATCCCGAAGATTACACCAATCGCGGCAACATCATCACGCCGTTGAAAGACCGCATTGGCTCGCAGATTCACACGCATTATCCGCGCACGGTCGAGATCGGCATGCAAATCACCGCGCAAGAGGCGTGGCTGCAGCGCGACGGCATGCAAGTGAAAGTGCCTTATTTTCTCAGACAGGCGATCGAGCAACTGGCGGTCGAAGCGCGCCGCAGCGAGTTTGTCGATCAGAAGAGCGGCGTGTCCACGCGGCTCACGATCACGTGCCTGGAAAATATGGTGAGCAACGCCGAGCGCCGAGCGCACGTGAACGAAGAGAGCGACGTGATCACGCGCGTCTGCGATCTTTACGCTGCGCTCTCGGCGGTGACCGGCAAGATCGAGCTGGTTTATGAAGGCGAGCAGGAGGGCGTCAGCAACGTCGCCAAGGGCCTGCTCGGCAAAGCCATCAAGCAAATTTTCTTGAGTTATTTTCCGGAGCCGTACAGCGCGATGAAGAAAGGGCATAATCCCTATCAGCAGGTCGTCGCGTGGTTCAAAAATGACCGCAAGCTCGACATCGCCGATGCGATGACGAATATCGACTACGTGAAACGGCTCAACAGCATCAGCGGCCTGAAGGAGCTGACCATGCGATTTTTGCCCGGAGCGGCGGACATGCCGCCGTTGCAGCTTGCGGTCGGTATGGAATTTGTTTTGGACGGCTTGCACCAAAATTCCATGCTCAGCCGCGACGAAATGGGCCTGGTGCGCACGTATTCCGACATGATTAGAAAAATGTTCAGCAACATCTCACGCGAGGAGGAAGAAGACGAGGAAGAGGAGGTGTGACGCTGCAAGTTCGCTTATAAAGCCAAACTCAAAAAATTCTGAAACTTTCTGTTTTCCAAGAACGAGCTGAAAGGCCAACGGATAAAAAAGCGACCAACGGATTTTGAGAAAAAGGCTTTGCATTTTTTGATTCCCCCACGGATTGAAGAATCCCACTGATTTTTTACCAAATTATCTGTGGGGTTCTTCAATCGGTGGGAAGGAAAAGAGTTTCACATGCTCTGAAAGAATCTTGTTTATATTTCGCAACAACGGCTTGTCGTGGGTTGAAAAAAGATTCCTTCGGAACGAATCTTTTTCTTGACTCTCTTCCTGCAATTTTTTATATTCACAAACTTCGTGAGGGTGAATGCGAAAAATGACACCAAGATTAATTTTATAGGATTTTAAAATTCTTTCCTGAGGAACACCATGAACAGCAACGAGAATGCCGCGGGGAAGTACGAAGAGCTAAAGTCGCAAATCACGCGCTTGAACCAGATCGGCATCGCGCTTTCGAGCGAGCACAACCTCAACAAGCTGCTGGAGCTTATCGTCAAGGAAGCACGCAGCTTTACGGAGGCGGACGGCGGCAGTCTGTACATTAAGGAAGGCGACAAGCTCAATTTTCTGGTGGCGCAAACGGAGTCGCTGGAAAGCCGCACCAACGCCAAACAGTCATTCAAATCTTTTTATGTGCCGCTCACGAAGGCAAGCATCTCCGGCTTCGTCGCGATTACCGGCGAAACTTTGAACATTCCTGACGTTTACCACATTCCGCCGACGGTCGAATATCGCTTCAACAAGGATTTCGACGTCAAAATGGAATACCGCAGCAAATCGATGCTGACGGTGCCGATGCGCGACCACCAAGACGAGATCATCGGCGTTTTGCAGCTCGTCAATTCCATGGATCAAGCCGGCAAGGTGATTCCCTTCAAGAAGGAATACGAGCTGCTGATTCTTTCGCTCGCCAGCCAGGCCGCGGTGGCGATTCGCAACGCCAAATTGATCGAGGAAATCAAAGACCTGTTCCGCTCCCTCGTGCGCTACTCGGTCAAAGCCATCGATTCCCGCTCGAAACACACGGCCGGCCATTCCAGCCGTGTGGCGAAATATGCCAAGCGCTTTGCCGAGGCCATCAACGAGGAGATCGAAGGGCGTTTGGCAAAGGTCAAATTCACGCCGGAGCAGATTGAGGAATTGTACATGTGCGGCTTGCTGCACGACATCGGCAAGATCGGTGTGAAAGAAGCGGTGCTGGAGAAAACCACGAAGCTCAACGACGCGCAAATAGAAGCGATCGCCAGCCGTTTCGAGGCCATTAAAACCGGTTTCGTGATGCGGGCTTTGCAGCAGAAGCTGGAGCTGTCCGGCTCCAAGCGCGATGAAAACGCGCGGCTGCAAGAAATCGAGGCGAGGGTGCAGGAGGAAATCAAAGCGCTGGAGGCGGATTTGGAATTTCTCCGGCGCATCAATATTCCCGAGGAATATCTCTCGCCGGAGGGCTTGCAGCGGCTGCGCCAGATTGCCGAGCGCACGTATTACGACATCGGCGGCGAGATGCGCTATTTTTTGACGGGACACGAGTACGAAAGCCTGGCCGTAACGCGCGGCAATCTGACCGCGGCGGAATACAAAGAAATTCAACGGCACGTCGAGCATTCGTTGGCGATCCTGGGGAAAATTCCGTTCACGAAGGATTTGGAAAACATTCCCAAATATGCGGCGGCGCACCACGAGTATTTGAACGGCTCGGGTTATCCGCGCGGACTGAAGGGAGATGAGATTCCGCTGCAATCGCGCATTTTGTGCATTTCGGATATCTACGACGCTTTGACGGCGCCGGATCGTCCATACAAAAAAGCGATGCCATTGGAACGCACCATAAAAATTTTGCAGGAAGAAGCCGAACGGGGAAAGCTCGACAACGATTTGGTGGAGTTGTTCGTGCGGCGCAAGCTGTTCGAGAGTCCGCGCAAAACGGATGAAAAAGATGATGACAAGGATGAAGATTAGGCTGGTTGCTTGTCGCTGGTTGCTGGTTGTTGAATGAAATCGTAATCAAGTTTAATTCATTTTAAATTCTTAATGATTTGGTTGTCGCGCTCAGATGTCAGGGCGCGTGTAGAAATTTAGGCATGTCGACAATTTCACAGCATCTTATTGACGAAGTCCGCCTTGCCTCTGACGTTGTGGCCGTGGTGTCGGATTACGTCACGCTCAAAAAAAGCGGGCGCAATTTTTTCGGCCTGTGCCCGTTCCATCCCGAGAAGTCGCCTTCTTTCAGCGTCAATCCGGATAAACAAATTTTTCATTGCTTCGGCTGCAGCGCCGGCGGCAACGCGTTCACTTTTGTGCAGCGGCAGCAGGGAATCAGTTTTCCGGAAGCAGTGCGCTTGCTCGCCAAGCGCGCCGGCATCGCGATTCCCGAACCGGAAGCCGAGGACGCGACGGCCGCAAAAGAAAAAGACGCGCTGTATTTCGTCAATAATTTGGCCGCCGAATTTTTTCAGCAGATGCTGTTCAGCGAAGCGGGGCGGCCGGCGCGCGAATACATGCACAAGCGCGGGTTTAATGATGAAGCCTTGCGCGCGTTCGGCATCGGTTACGCGCCGCAAAAATGGGAGGAGCTCACTCAATACGCCGCGAAAAAATCCGTCAATCTCGACGTCATGGTTTTGGCCGGGTTGATCAATAAACGCGACAGCGATTCCTCGCGCGGCAGCGGACACTACGACCGCTTTCGCCATCGCGTCATGTTCCCGATTTACAATCTCGCCGGCAGCGTGGTCGCGTTCGGCGGGCGGCGGCTCGGCGATGACGCAGATTCGCCGAAATATCTCAACTCGCCGGAAACGCCGATCTATCATAAGGGCACGGTGCTGTACGGTTTGTATCAAGGCCGCGACGCGGTCAAGGCGGCGGATCGCGTGATCGTGGTCGAAGGCTATCTTGATTTGATGCGCATGCACCTGTGCGGTTTTCAAAATGCCGTTGCGACTTCGGGAACGGCGTTGACCGAACAGCAGGCGCGGCTGATTTTGCGTTATACCAAAAATGTTACTTTGCTCTTTGACAGCGATACGGCCGGCCAAAGCGCGACGTTGCGGGGCGCGGATATTTTGGTGGAAAACGGTTTGGCGGTGGCGGTGGCAACGTTGAGCGCCGGCGACGATCCCGACAGTTTCCTCACCAAAAATCCGCCGGCGGCGATGCAGCAGATTTTGCAGAATGCACCGCCGCTGCTCGAATTTAAAATTCTCAATGGCGCTTCTGCGAAAACCAAAGAGAAAGATCAGGGCGCGCAGCAAGTTGCGACCGAGCATTCGATTGCCGAAACCCTCGCACGCGTGCAAGATGGTTTGGAACGGCAAGCACTCGTGCACAAAATGGCTGAACGGCTGCGAATGGACGAAGGCGTGTTGTGGGAACAAGTGAAACTGCGGCGCGTGCAATATTCACGCGTCGGCGCTCGTCGCGGCGCTGATCGTAAAGCGGAGAATAAACCGAGTTGGCGCGAGCTTCCAACAGTGGGTCGTAGTTATACCGAGCGCTGCCGTGCCGCCGAAGAAGAATTGATCCGCGTCATGGTTTTGCACGCGGGGGCCGCGCGTTTTATTTTCAGCTTTATGCGCGTGGAAGATTTTCACGATCCGGAAATGCGGGCGCTCGCCGGAGTATTTCATCGGCTTTGGGATGACGGCCTTCTCCGCGAAACCACGGGATACGTCGATGCGGAGGATTTGCTGCAATATTTTACCGAGCCACGACAGGCGGAATTTGTCAGCCGCACTTTTTACGCCTATACAGTTCCGATGGGTGGGGAGAATGGCGCTGAAGACGAAGAACAAACGCCGGCTTTGGAAATTGACTATCGCCGCTGGAGCGCCGATTGCATGGCCCGGCTGCTGCGCTTGAAAAAAGAAGAAGACGTGCAGAACTTGCGCGAGCAATTGAAAACTCGCGAGAAGTCCGGGGGCGAGGTGGCGGAATTGATGCAACAATTCATCGAATATCAGGAACAATTAAAACGGATTCGCCCGGAAAGTTTTTTGGAGGCCTAGCGCATGGCGCGGAGAGCGCAGCACGGAATGTTTTCCTGCTTTTGGCGCTATACTCTCTGCCTCTGCTCTACGCGAAAACCATAATTTAAACGAGGATCTAAATGACAACCATCGAAGAAACGACAGTAGAAAATGCCATCACCGCGGGACAAGAAAATGCGTTCAATCTTAAAAAAATTCGGGGACACAGCCTGGTTCGCTGCATGACGTTCATCGACGGCTCGTGGCTGTATCACAATCAAGACATGCTGGTCAAGGTTTATGGCGCGCCGTACAAGATCGATTTCAGCAAGATCAACGTCGTGGCGCTGAAGCTCATTCGCAATCATTTTGCCAGCACGCTCGGCAGCGAAGCGCCGATGCTGGATTTGCTGCGGACGTATTATTTTGCCAGCGTCCCGGCGAACGTACACCCGGACGACGACATCAAACTCGAAGACCAGAAGAAATTCTATACCATGCTCAGCGAGTCGCTCGGCTTCGAGCTGCTTTTGCACGAGATCGATTTTCGCGGCCATCACATGGCGATGCAAGACCGGCTCGAAAAGGAGAGCGATCCCAATTTCATGCCCAAGGAGCGCACGGTGGACATGGCGCTCGGGGTCAATATGCTGTATCTCGCTGCCATCGACGCGTACGACATCGCGATCGCCGTACTCGGCGACGCCGATTATCAGCCGGCGCTTGACAAGGTGCGCCAGCTCGGCAAGCGCATTCTCATTTTCACCATCGAAGGCTCCGCGGCTTATGATTATCTTTATCCCCGGCCCAACGTGCGCTTCGCGGATTTTCCGGTGGTGCGCTTTCAGGATTATCTGCGCGAGCTGCGCTTGACACCGAAACAGGATCGCGACCGGATCGAGTTCCAATACACTTGCGCCAGATGCGGCAGGGAATTTTATTCCACCTACAAGGCGCCGCCGCGGCAAAACATGTATTGCAACGAGCACCGCATTTGGCGCGACCGCGAATCGGCTTACAACAGCTACAGCACATCGACGAATGATCGCTATGCGCCGTTTGAAAACGGCAATAATGGCGCGCCGGCGGGCGCGCAAACGTTGGCTAATGCCGAACCGCCGAAAACAACCGAAATTCATTCCGGCGCTCAAGTTATTGAAGCCGAAAAATCTGCTGATGGACAACCGGCGGAGGGAAGCGTAGCAGCGCCCCAAACCGAGCAATCGGCGGGAAATTAGTCCCAATCTTTGCAAAAAGACTTTTAGCTCACAAAAGCCGAACTCTCACAGAAAAAATCTTCATACAAAAACTCTGTGAGAGTTCCCTTTTCGTGAACGGTTGGCTCTTGTTGCCGTTAAAATTTGGGGTTGATAGGCGCACTCTGGGCGAGTTTTACGAGATAGTGCATCAACTCTTGCAGGCATTGGCGGCGTTTTCAACAATGAAAATCCTTTTTTTTAGCAAGCACAAGCATTTTTATATTCAATTCATTCAAGGGGCGCTAAAATTTCTTCCC
>JAKEEU010000422.1 GCA_022616415.1 Candidatus Zhuqueibacterota bacterium
GCTTCTTTCGTTGCGGTTCTCTTTTCGTTGCAAGTTATCGTTAGTACCAAATGAAGTTACAAGATAATCCGTTGGGTTGTTTCTATCCGTTGGGAATTTTTTAAGAACTTTTTGGTTGTGGCTTGTCCACGTTGCGTTCCACGAGATGATTGACCGCCAGCGATTGGTGCAAACCTTTCTTGATCTCGTCCGGATCGACGGAACTTCCGGAAACGAAGCGGCGATGGCGCAGGCGCTCACAGCGCGCTTGACGGCGCTGCGCATTCCGTCGCAGCAGGATGCCGCCGGCAGCTCGTTTGCGGGAAATGCCGGCAATGTCATTGCCCGGCTGGAAGCAACGGCGCCCGGGATGCTGCCGATCGTGTTGAGCGCGCACATGGATACCGTGCAGTCGACGCGGGATATAAAACCGGCGCTGCGGGACGGAATCATTGCCAGCGACCAAACGACGATTCTCGGCGCCGACGATCGCGCCGGAATTTCCGCCATCCTCGAAATCCTCGCCGTGCTGAAAGAACGCGACCTCCCGCACGGGCCGATTGAAATCGTTTTTACGGTTGCTGAAGAGATCGGTATGCACGGCGCCAAATTTTTAAAACGATCCGATTTGCAGGCCCGGCTTGGCTTCGTCTTCGACAGCTCAGCGCCACCCGGAAACGTCGTGGTGCAGGCGCCGGGCGCGGTGGCCTTCAAAATATTCGTGCTCGGAAAAGCCGCTCATGCCGCGGTGTGGCCGGAAAAGGGAATCCACGCGATTCAAATCGCCGGCCGCGCTCTGGCGGACTTAAAACTGGGCCGAATCGGCGAGATCGGAACCGTCAATGTCGGCTTGATTCAGGGCGGCAAAGCCATCAACGTTGTTCCGGACCGCGTTGAAATACAGGGCGAGGTGCGCAGCTCGGATGAGAAAGAGCTTGGCGCTCTGCTTCACGACATCAAGCAACGGTTCACCGCCGTCGCTGAAAAGGCCGGCGGTTCCATTGCATTTGAGACGACGCGAAAATATGCCGGCTTTCGTCTCACCGATCAAGATCAGGTCATCCAAGTGGTCACCGCCGCGATCGCGCAGGCCGGATACCAGCCGCAGACGATCAAATATCCGGGCGGCAGCGACGCCAACGTTTTCAACGAAAAAGGCATTCCCACGGTCAATCTCGGACTCGGCGTTCACGGCGCGCACTCGTTGCAAGAATCCATCACCGTTGACAATTTGGCGACGACGACGAAAATCGGCCTCGAAATCGTGAACACGGCGGCGCAGTTGGGTTCAGCGAAGTAAGTATCCAAAATAAGTTGCCATTGACGGCGGTTGAGAACCCATGATGATCAAACCGGAACCGGAAGGCAAAAAAATTCTCAGTCCCCAAGTTTCTCCCGATGGCAAGGGCAATACCTCTCGTGAGAAGAGGTCGCCGACGCTGTTGGAAGCTCTTATTCCGCTGATAGCCATGGGGCTCTTTCTTGGCGTCGGCTATGGCTTGTATCAATTGCGAATTGAAATCCTGCTCATCGGCGCGGCTGGGGTGGCGGCGTTGATCGGCCTGCGTCTGGGCTACTCGTGGAAGGAAATGGAAGATGGGATTTGGGACGCCATTCGCAAGGGCATGCCGGCCATGGCGGTGGTAATCATCGTCGGCGTGCTCATCGGCTCGTGGATTGCCTGCGGCTCGATTCCGCTGATGATTTACTACGGCCTCAAAATCATTTCTCCGTCGTTGTTTCTCCTCACCGCCTGTCTGGTGTGCAGCATCGTTTCGGTGTTGACCGGCACCTCGTATGGCACGGCGGGCACGATCGGCATCGCGTTCATGGGCATCGCGCAGGGGATGGAGATTCCGCTCGGACAAGCCGCCGGCGCCATCGTTGCCGGGTCGTATTTCGGCGACAAGATTTCGCCGTTTTCCGATACCACCAATCTCGCGCCGGTTGCCGCGCGCAGCAATTTGTTCGACCACATTCGCCATATGTTGTGGACGACGATACCGGCTTACGTCATCGGCCTCTTCGTTTATTTTCTTCTGGGTGTCGGCGCTGAAACACACCAGCTCGATTCCGAAAAAATCGCCGCCATTCTCACGACGCTGAAAACGAAATTCGTTTTTCATTGGACTTTGCTGCTGCCACCGATCATCGTTTTGTATCTTACAATAAGAAAGAAACCGCCGATTCCCGGCATGTTGTTGTCGGGATTCGTGGCGATCATTTTGGCGGCGTGGCTGCAAGGCACGATCGTGAAAGACGCCGTTGCCGCGACGGTTTTCGGTTACAAAGCTTCAACCGGATTGGCCGAGGTGGATCGTCTGCTGTCGCGCGGCGGCATGCAGGAGATGATGCACATCACGCTCATCGCCTTTTGCGCCTTTGCCTTCGGCGGCATTGCGCAGCGCACCGGCATGCTCGAAGTTTTGCTGCAGCACATATTGAAGTTCGCCAAAACCACCGGGCGCTTGATTGCCTCGACGGTCGTCGCATGCATCACCACCGCGGTGATCACCGGCAGCTCATTTCTCTCGATTCTGATTCCGGGCGAACTGTTTGCGCCGGCTTACCGGACGCGAGGTCTGGCGGCCAAAAATTTATCGCGCACGACCGAGGATTCCGGCACGGTGGTGGTGCCGCTGATTCCATGGAGCATCGCCGGTGTTTACATGGCCGGCACCCTCGGCGTCGCAACCGTGGAGTACGTGCCGTGGGCGGTGATGTGCTATCTCGGATTTATTTTCGCCGTCATCTACGGCTACACGGGCTTTGCCGTTGCCGCCAAGATTCGCGACGACGAAACCCAGCCGGGCAGTTGAGGATAAATATTTTTCTCTTGACAAAAACAAGAAAAAATTGTAACTTTCCGCTGTTGGAATAAAAATTCCAGCCACGCACGTATATGAACAGAAAAGTTCCACAGCCACCGCTAGTGTTGTAGAAACAGGAGTAATCGCCCAAGTCGGGATCGACACCCGATAATGATGAAAATGAGCGTTTGTAGTGGCGCCTTCAGGCGTTCAACTTTTGCCGGAAGCCTGACGCCTAATGCGTTTTGATGATCAAAATCAGTAATCTTTCCCGGATGTCATTGCGAGCGCTTCTCAGCGAAGCAATCTCATAATGCTCAAAGGATTGCTTCGTCGCTTTGCTCCTCGCAATGACCATATTACCGAACTTGAATGTCAAAATTCATAAGGCGTTACTACAAACTATTTTCATAGGAATAAGGGCAAAAAAGAAAGGAGGTGCTCCGGCAAAAAAATTATACTTTTTTTCATGTTGTTTAAACCCCACAATTAACGAGGTGAGGAGACAAAAACATGAAACCAAAACTTTCCGTATTCCTGGCCTGTATGTTGGCCCTGCTGCCGATATGGGCCATCGGGCAAGAGGGCGCTTTGATTCAAGGCATGGTGACCAGCGATCGCGGCGATCCATTGCCTGGCGCCAATGTTTTTCTCCAGCACACGACTTATGGCTCCGCCACCGACCCGAACGGCGCTTTTTCGATCCGCGTGCCGGCAGCCATAGCGACCGGCCAGCCAATGGATTTGGTCGCCAAGCTCATCGGCTATCGTACCAAAATTGCCAAGCTCAGGCTTGCTTCCGGAACCATCACGCAGAATTTCGTGTTGATGGAAGACGTGCTCGAGCTCGAAGGCGTCGTAGTGACCGGCTTGGGCGAGACAATCAAGGAAAAATTGGGAGTTTCCATTGTCAAGGTCAAACCGGAATTGATCACGCAAGCCGATCAGTCCAACGTCGTTACGGCATTGTCCGGTAAAGTCTCCAATGTCGAGATCACCAAAACCAGCGGCGATGCCGGAACGAATACGTATATCCGCATTCGCGGCGGCCACACCATCGACCGCGGCAACCAGCCGCTGTTTGTGATCGACGGTTCGCCAGTCAGCAATCAAACATTGTACACGGCTGGTTTTAATGGTGGCACCGAGTCGCAGAACCGGGCTTCCGATATTAATGTGGAGGATATCGAGTCGATCGAAGTCTTGAAGGGCGCCGCGGCTTCGGCGATCTATGGCTCCCGCGCCTCCAATGGTGTCGTTCTTATTACCACCAAGAGCGGAAGGCCGGGAAGAACCAAAATCAGCTACAAAGGGGTGGTGGGTTTTAGTGAGCAATCCGAATTCTATCCCTTGCAAACTTGGTTCGGCCAAGGCGCCGCAGGACAGTTCAGTAGAACTCAGGCCAGAAGTTGGGGCGTGCCGCTCAATGTTCTGGGCGCGCCACATTTTGACCCCTCTAAGCCAATTGTTGAAGTCTTCAATCATTCGAAAGAAATTACGGGAAATACCACGTTCCTGGGCCGGGAAGGCGGCTTTAACAACGAGAACAACATTACCATCTCCGGCGGCAATGACTTTACGACCTTCTTCCTGTCGTTAGGGCGCTTGAACGAGCAAGGCCACTGGAAAGCCGGCTCCTTCTACGAACGCTATACGGCGCGGGTCAAAGCTTCACAGGTGCTCTCGGAAAAGTTCAAGTTGACGGGCAATATCGCTTATGCGCACACGGATGCCAATTACCTGCAACGCGGGGATAATGCGATCGGCCTTCAGCTTGGCGCGCTCAGAACCCCGCCGGAATTCGACAACTTGCCGTATCTTCATCCCGCCACCGGCTATCACCGTTCCTACCGGTATCAAGACGCTACCTTGTTGAGAAGAAGCCGGAACTTCGATAATCCGTTCTTCATCATGTTCGAGCACGAAAACCCCGCGATTTTGGACCGGGTCTATGGCAACGCCAAAATCGAATATGATCTGCTGGACTGGGTCAAGCTCGACTATACCTTCGGCACGGATTATTATACCGATGACCGCGATCAGCTCATCCCAATCAGCAGCTCGGACGCCGACGGGTTGGGCCTGTTAAGCAGAGTGAGCTTCTTCAACCAGGAACTCGACGGCAATCTGGTCGTGACGGTTCGCGGCGACAAATTCCTCAATAAATATCGCAACATCGATGCGACCCTGATGCTCGGACACAATATCAACAGCCGGAAGTTCAAACGCTTCGAGGTGACCGGCCAGGATATGGGCATCCCGGGTTTCAACCAGCTCGATAACACCGTATCGACGAACCTGCAACCGGACGAGTTCGAGTCCCTGGTTCATACGGAATCCTTCTTCGGGCAGGCGACGGTTGACTTGTATAATCAGCTTTACCTCACCGGCGCCGTACGCAACGAAGGGTCGTCAACGTTCGGCAAGAGCCAGAAACGCCACTGGTACCCGAAATTCAGCGCGGCTTGGGATTTTACCAAATTCAAAAGTATCCCGTTTTTGGATTTTGGCAAGCTCCGTCTGGCTTATGGCGAAGCCGGCGTTCAACCGGGCGTCTATACTGTCATTTCCGGCTTCAGCGCTGGTAGCAAAGGCTTTGATTGGAGTGTCGCACTGAATCCAACCTATAGGGGCATAAAAGGCTACTTTTCCAGCGGCAACCAAGGCAATGATGACGTCAAACCGGAACGCACCAAGGAGATCGAAGGCGGGACGAATCTGGCTTTCTTGAATTCGCGCGTCGGTCTGGATCTCACGTTTTATCGGGCGAAGTCAACGGATGTCCTGTTCGACTTGAACCTGGTTCCAGCCAGCGGCTTTTTCTCCTACACCGCGAATGCCGCGGTTATCGAGAATAAGGGCTGGGAAATCACGTTGGATTTGAACCCCATCCGCAAGCGCAACTTCTCGTGGAACGTCGGATTTAATTTCGCCACCAACGATAATACCGTAAAGGAAATGGGCGGCGTGACTTTCGACGATATTCAGCGGGACCCGACCAAGGACATCTTCGAGCAAATCGGCCGTTGGGCGTACGCTTCGCCAGGCCGCCCGCTTGGAGCGATGCGACTGCAATCCTGGGTGCGGTTCGGCTATGGCTCGAGCGTTACCGAAGCCGGGCAACTGGTTGAGATCGACAAAAAATACTCCGGCTGGAAAAAAGGCGACGTCTACGTCACCGCAAACGGCAAGCCGATCATGAGCACGGAGAATTATTGGACGAATTTCGATGCCAACCCGGATTGGACCGGCGGCCTGCGCAACGAGTTCAAGCTGTTCAATAACCTGACGGTCTCAGCGCTTTTGGATATCAAGCAGGGTTTCGAGATTATGAACCACGGCAAGGGCGCTTTATACGATTATGGCACCCACAAAGATACCCAAGTTCGCGGACAATCCGGGCCGATCGACCGCTGGTTCCGGCATGGCGAAAAAGCCCTCGGGCCGGGCGCCGGCAAGGAATTCGTCTATGACGAACAATTTTTCAGAAGTCTGGCCTCCGGTTTCTCCGGCGACGGCTGGTTGTTTACCGAAGACGGCAGCTTCGTCAGGCTGCGCGAAATCGCGATCGGCTACACGCTCAAGAATAACTTTATTACGCGGATCGGACTCAGTGACGTCAACTTCCGTTTGAGCGCCCGCAATCTCAAAACCTGGACCAACTACACCGGCTATGACCCCGAATCCAACCGGCGGCAGGCAACCGACGAAAGAGACAGCGACTACTTCAACCAGCCGCAAACCAGGTCCTATACGTTAACGTTTTACGTGAACTATTGATAACCAGGAGGCGAGAATATCATGAAAAGAATATTTCAGCTCGGAGCCGTCCTGACGCTCGTGGTATCAATGGTTGGCTGCAGCGATTTCCTTTCGGGACCAAATCTTGATACCGATCCCAACCGTGCCATAGACGTGCCGGTGGAAAACCTGCTGGTCGGGATGCAAGTCAACTCTTATGGGGTCATGGGCAACCACTGCAATCGTACGGTGGCGATGTGGATGCAGCAGATGGCTGGCGTGGCCCAGCATTATACGGGTTATGACATCTATAATCAGACTCCCCTGGAGTTTGACGCTGAGTGGTTTGATTTTTACGGCGGTGGCGGCCTGCAGGATATGAGAGTCATTCAGAAAAAAGCTTTGGGCGAGGGTAAACGTATGGTCGTCGCGATTGCGAAGATGTGGGAAGCCTTGACCATGAGCACCGTCGCCGACTTGTGGGGCGAGGTACCGTATTCCGAGGCGATCAATCCCGACATTCCAACCCCGCATTACGACAAGCAATTGGCGGTGCATAGCGCCATCCTGCAGCTTATCGACAGCGCCATTGAGGACATCAATGCCGGCCAGCCGTTCTTTGACGGCCAGTTTGATTTCACCCATGCCGGCAACAAGGCGAAATGGATTGCCGCAGCGCATACGCTCAAAGCCCGCATTCTGTTGAATTGGGCGGAAGTCGATCAAGGAAAATATGCCCAGGCGCTGGCCGAAGCGCAAATGGGCATTAGCAAGGACGCGGATAACTGGAAGACGCAACACTCCGAGACCGTGGGCGAAGAGGCGCCGTGGTGGCAGTTTGAAGCAGCCCGCTTTGGCTACGTTCGGGCCGGCAAATTCTTGGTTGAATTGTTGAAAGCCGACAACGATCCGCGCTTGCAGGTCTATTTTGCGGCTGATCGGAATGGCAATTACGTGGGTTCGGCCCCCGGTGAATTCAACGGCGATGCCGTCCCGCTGAATCCGCAGACCTTCGGCGCGAAAGGTTGGGACACCGACCTGGTCTCCTGGTTTGAGAACCAGTTCATCCTGGCGGAATGCGAGCACGCGACCGGCAAAACCGCAGATGCAATCAACCGGCTCAATACCGTCATCCAGCCCGGCTTGGAGACGAAGTGGGGATTGGCGGCAAACTCGTTGAAAAGATATGATGCCGCCCTCACCGGTGCCGAGGCGCTGAAGGCGATCATGGTTGAGAAATACAAGGCCATGTTCCTCAACATGCAGGTTTGGAGCGATTGGCGAAGAACCGCCTACCCGGTTTTTACTCAAACCTCACCGGATAATCGCCCGATTCCGCGCCGGCTGCTTTACTCCGCCGATGAGCTCAACGTGAATCCCAATACACCGCGGTTTGCGAATCCGCTCTACCAAAGGGTTGAAAACGACCCTGGCAATCCTGCTCACGGGCCCGGACATCCGTAAGTTATCTCAGGCTTTTATAAAAAACCCTGCCTCTGAATTCGGGGCAGGGTTTTTTGTTGCATCAAGGAAAAATACCATGCGCTTGCTAACAGCCTTTACGATCGCCTCCGTTCTTGGCGTGCTTGCCTGTTCGTCCTCCGGCGAATTGTCCGGCAAAAAAGCCCGTTCCAATCGGGACATCATTTCTGCGGAAGAAATCCAGGAGAGCGGCGCCAACAATGCCTACGATTTGATTCGAGGCCTGCGGCCGCACTGGCTGCAGGGACGCGGGAGAAAATCAATTCTGCACAACGAGGTCTCTTATCCGTTCGTCTACGTGAATGGCAACGAGCACGGCACGATCGACTCGCTCTGGCGAATTTCCGTTGAGAGCATCACGAAAATCCAATACCTCAACCCGGGCGACGCCGCCAACCAGCTCGGGCTGAACCACCCCAGCGGCGCGATTTTGATTACGATGTTTGAGTGAACCAACGGAAAAAGCCTTGCAGTTGGGCTGCGCCCGTTTTTCATCTGTCTGAAAAAAATTAGAAATTTTTCTGAAGACAGAAAGATGGAGGACAGAAAAATATTTGCCCCGCTATGCAGGGCTTCATCCCGTCATCGCCAACTTCCTTGGGATGATGTCAAACGCCATCTTTCTGTCTTTCATTTTTCTGTCTTGGCTTTTGCCCCAAATCGTTTTGTCTTTTATTTATGGAAGGAAATTTGAGGGAAGGAGCTTACCGATTGGGATCCGTCGTGGTGGCAAAGCTGCCGGTGACGTGCGTGCTGTCCCGGCTATCGAACCGGATAAATCCGGCGGTAAACACGAAGGCGCGATCCGAGGCGTCAATCAGATTCTTTTCGCCTGCCCAAAAATCCGCAATGGCGATGCCGCTCAAAAAAAGCCCGTTGAACGACCCCGAGGGTCCGATGCCGTGAATATCCCCGGCTTTGAATGGAGACGGCGAAGCCTGGGATTTGGTGCCGAGGACGATGATATCGGCCTTGCCGTTGCCGGTGGGATGAAAACCGACGAGGCTGAGCGCTTCAGCAGGAATCCCCGCAACCGGGTCTTCAAACTGTTCAACCACGGCGCCGGCCGCATCGTTTGTCGCCTGATTGAATACCAGCGTGCCGGAAACCGAAAATCTTCCTGAAATATCGCCCTTATAGTCGAAAGCAAATGAGCCGGAGCCCCGCGCCGAAGTATTCAGATCGGTGCTGTCGTCGATGATGATCGCGTTGACGTCAAACTGGCCGTTCTCGATGGTCAAAAACGGCTGCGATTTCGTGTTCGTCTTAAAATCCGGCTCGCAGGCAACAAAGATAAAGACAAAAAGCGGCCCGATCAGCACCGCCAAACGGTTGTGCCGGATTGCCGCAAGGGCAGTTGATAACTTCGTCATCGTCGTGTGCATGGGTAGTCCTGAATGATATGACTTTGGCAAAACTATCACAATCACGAAAATTTTGAAAGGCAGAATAATGGTTCGGCAGAATGATTAAAAAATTATTCTGCCAAATAATCATTCTGCCATGTTTGTGGTGAATGCCGGGCTATGGGAAACGTGCTCTTCAATATTTTTTTAATTGTCTTCCTTCGGGGGTCTGTTTTCTTCTCCTGCACCGCCGCCGGCGCCGCCGATCATGAGGGTGATGGCAACGACGCCTGCGATGATGGCGCCCCCGGCCAGCACGCGCGACCAGACTTTTGATTTGGCGTCTTTCGCCGCCGGCAGATTATCGACGTATCGTTCTTTGAAGGCGATCAAGGCATTCCCAAACTGCTCGTAATCGTGATTGATTTCGAAGGTTTTCACCTGCCCGGCTTTGTGGTCGTATCGATGCAACTGCCCAACCAGCAGGATGCGGCTGTTGTCGGTGCTTCGATTCGCCAGCGCGCCGGAAAAAACGTGATCGAGCTGCAGTTCTCTCGCCAGGTCCGCAAAGGCTTCGGCATTCTGCTGCCGGAGAAACGCCGCGGTCTTTACTTGTCCATATTGAAGCTGGACTGCATTCGGCTTGGTCAAAACAAAAGAGCTTTGCGTCTCCAGGATGCCCGTGATTCTCCACAGCAGGATTTCCTGTATATCCGGCGGCACGTTCTCAAAATATATTCCGGCAAAAGCGGCCCGGCGATTATCGTTGCTGGCGGCCAAGCTCGGCGTCAACTGGCAGACCGTGAGCGAAAAAATTATCACGAAGACCAGCGCCGTTTTGAATGCGGATCTGCGCATAATATCACCTTTTCAATTTGAGGCTCGATTCACCGGCGCCAAAAACAACTGCGCGATGGCATCGCCGTATTTCGCAGAGTCAAATGGGACGATATTCGCGATTAAGGCGATGACCAGGCCATGCTCCGGGTAATTGAGCAGGTAGGAACGGCATCCCTTTACAGTGCCGGTATGGCTCGGAAAAGTCCGGCCCTGCACATCGGTCCTGATAAACCAGCTTAGCGCCTGTCGATGCGGCATCTTTTGCGGCTGCCCATTCGGGTTATATCGCATGGCCGGATCGACCTGAACTTTATACATCATCGCCACCGTCTCCGGCCGCAACAGCGTGCCATCGTTCATCGCCGCGCCAAATCTGGCCAAATCCTCAACCGTGGAGATCATCCCGCCGCCGGCGTACTTGTAACTGACGTCGGCATACGGAACATTGATGAGCACTCTCTGCTCGTTTCGAATGTATCCTCGCCCGCGGTTATGGACGATTCTTTCCGGCACGTCGAATGCCGTGCTGAGCATTCCCGCCGGTTCCCAGACGTGCTTTTTCAAATAGTCCTCAAAGCCCATTTCCGTGACGGTTTCAATGACGCCCTGCATGAGATTGGAGGCGTAAGAAGAATAGAACCAATACTTCCCTGGCTCAAAAAGCAGCGTGTCATCTTTGAATATTTCGATGCCTTTTTGCAGCGAGTTATAATGCATCTTTTCTTTAATCCGCTGTGAGTCGAACTCACCCTCTTTATAATGACGAATGCCCGAGGTGTGAGTAAGAATATGCTGTATCGTGATCGGCCGGCGTTTTTCCGGGAAATAGGGCACGTACTTTTGGATCGGGTCCTCAAGCTTGACTTTGCCTTGTTCGACCAATTGCATGACGGCCACGGCTGCCAGCGTCTTCGAGACCGAGCCGATATTATGGACCGTTCGTCCGGTTGCCGGGGTGGAATTATCCAGCTCCGCATAACCGACGCCGCATGAAACGATCATTTCACCTTTTAGCGCGACCGCAACTGAAATGCCGGGGGCGCCGGTTTCGTAGCGAACCTGTTCGAGATAATCCACAATCTGGTTCGCCTCCGTCTGCGCCAACGCATTGGTTGCCACGAGAGCCCAAAAAAGCGCCATGAAAATTGCAGCAGCGCTCAGGAAGCAGAGTGAAATAACTTTGCCGTTTTGGGCTTGGCCAATATTGTGAAACGACGAACTGTGGAGACAAAATAGCTTGCTTATTCCATCCAACGTCGTAAACGGCTTCCGAGGCGTTCTTTGGTGCATGCCCGGCTCTCCTCTCTTTTTCGTGATTGAATTTAGCCCTTGCAATTTTCCGTTAAAATTTTATAATATTTTTGACAAAATGCAAATGTTTTTTCCTTAATTTGGCGCATATAAAAGTCAAACCCCGATTTTCCTGTATCACCTCAGATACGGATGGGTTGCGCAGACATCTTGTCCAATGCGGCTAACTTTTCAAAAAGGCAAAACGATTTGGGGCAAAACTATTTAAAAGTCTTATTTGAGCTTGACAATGCTAAGTTAGCTTGAACAAAAGAAAAGCAAAGACAGAAACATGGGGCTTGGTTTAGTATCATCAAAGAAATGTTCACTATGGAGCAACGAGAGGTCGTAAACATTTTTCTGTCCTCCATTTTTCTGTCTTTGCTTTCTTAAAAAGTTAGTGACATTGGACATCTTGTCTGCAGTCAGGATGAATGCGCTACGTTTTTCCACCGAATCTGAGGCACTACATTATCGAGGTTTTTTTGAAATCCAATTATTGTTCCAGTCGTAGGTGGACTGACGGGTCGCTTAAAGTCGGAATTTGTCAGAATCTCAGCAAATTTCAGCGACCGGTCAGTGTCGTCCACCCGTAACTTGGCATTACAAACCCAAATACCATGCCCATGAAACGACGACTCTACTTTTGCATGAGTCTTGCCGTCATCACGATAGCATCCATCATTGCGATGAGGCTCTCCTGCCGTTCGGTTCAGAACCAGGAATCGCAATTCAGTGGTGTGGTCTGCGCCGCGACGCCGGAAGCGGCTGCTGCGGGAGCGGAAATTCTCGAAGCCAGTGGCAACGCGGTGGATGCCGCGGTTGCCGTGTCGTTTGCTCTGGCCGTAACCGAGCCGGCGATGTCCGGGCTTGGCGGCCAGACGCAAATTCTCATTCACGCGCCAAACCGGGAACCTCTCGCCATCAATGGCACTTCCTTTTCGCCGCAAGCCACGCCTGAGCGTGCAACAGCCGAGGACATTGCCAGCCACAGAGCCACGACGATTCCCAGCACGGTTCGAACGCTGGCGTATGCCATGAAAAAATACGGCAGCGGCAAAATATCCTGGCCGCAAGCGTTAGCCCCTGCCATTCGCTACGCCGACGAAGGATTCGTTGCCGGACGTTTTCGCGCCCGGGTGTGGGCAAGTCACATGGAAGATTTGCGCCAGCATCCTGTTACCAAAGATTTGTTTCTAAAAAAAGACGGCTCGAGTCCCACTGAGGGCGAGCTATGGCAACAACCGATTTTGGCGAAAACCCTCCATCGCTTGGCAGAGTACGGCGCTGATGATTTCTACACCGGAGAAATTGCGCGAGAAATTGCGGCGGACATGGCCGGCAACGGCGGATGGATCACGCTGGAAGATTTGCAAAATGTTCCGCCGCCGGTCGAGCTTCCGGCATTAAAAGGCTCGTACCGCGACTGGAGCATATTTACTTTGCCTCCGCCCGGCAGCGGATGGGGCGTGCTTCAAATTCTCAATCTCTTGGAACGCTCGCCGGTTGACGATCTGCTGCCGGCCTCACCGCAGCGATTGTTTCGCTTGGCTCAAGCCATTCAAATCGGCCAAACCAGCCGGCGCAACAACCCCATTAAAAATCTCCTCGACTATCACGACGAGGCGGCAGATCGAGTCAGCAAAGATACCGCAAAGCTGCTGCTGGAACGTGAAATTTCCGCCGTGTCCGGAGAGACGACGCATTTCTCCGTGGTTGATGCCGAAGGCATGGCAGTGAGTGTGACCGCCAGCGTCAACGCCTATTTTGGCGCGAGAGTCACGAGTCCGAATTTGGGTTTCCTTTATAATAATTACATGAACGAGTTTGAGATTGGCAAGCCCGAGCATCCGTTTGCGCTGCGGCCAAACGCTATGCCATATTCTTCCATGAGCCCGACCATACTCTCCCAAAACGGCAAGGCGAATTTGGTGCTCGGCAGCCCCGGCAGCTCGCGCATTATTTCCGCGGTTGCCCAAGTCGTCCAATTGTGGGTCGATGCCGGCATCGGTATCGAAAACGCTGTGGCCGCAAAAAGAATTCACGTCGTCCCGGACGATAAGCTCTATATCGAAGCGCCGAACTTGGCCGATAGCATGCTCGCAGCGTTTACTCAACGTGGCTACCAAATCACTGAACCGCGTATGGATTTGGTCAACGGCGATTTGAATCCATATTTTGGCGGCGTTCACGCCATCGCACGCGAGAAAGGCAAATGGGTTGGCGCGGCAGATCCCCGTCGCGACGGCGCGGTTAAATACGCCAGAGTAATGACAAAATGATTAAGTGACAAAATAATTCTTTTAAAAAATGGTGAATCATTTTGTCACTAAATTATTTTGTCTAATGCTTTTATTTTTCGATGGAACTTATCCCCGACATTAGCCTCAACCCCAGCCTCCGCGAGCTTTCGCCCTCGGCAACTTTGGCGATTAACGAGCGCAGCAACAAGCTCCTCCGTCAAGGCCAAAAAATTTTCAAGCTGGGATTTGGGCAATCGCCTTTTCCGGTTCCGCCGCCGGTGGTCGAGGCTTTGCAGACGAACGCCCACCAAAAAGATTATCTGCCCGTCAAAGGCTTGGCCGAGCTGCGCGAGGCCGTGGCAAATTATTTTCGCCGCTGGCAGGGCATTGAATGCACCGGCGACGATGTGCTCATCGGCCCCGGCTCGAAAGCGCTGATGTTCATCTTGCAGCTTGTGTACGACGCGGAGCTGGCGCTTCCCATTCCAAGCTGGGTCTCGTATGCGCCCCAAGCGCACATACTCGGTCGCCCAACGCATTGGCTGCCGGCGCATTTGGAAAACGGGTGGCGTCTCGTTCCGGACGCGTTGGAGAGATTTTGCCGCCAGGATCAGAATCGTCCCTGGCTGCTCGTTTTGAACTATCCCAACAACCCCAGCGGCGCGAGCTATCAACCCGAAGCGCTCGAGGCCCTGGCGCAAGTAGCCCGGCGATACCGGCTGGTTGTGTTATCGGATGAAATTTACGGCGAGCTGCACCACACTGGCCAACATGTTTCGATGGCGCGATTTTACCCCGAAGGAACGATCGTCAGCAGCGGCTTGAGCAAGTGGTGCGGCGCCGGCGGTTGGCGTTTGGGTACTTTTGTTTTTCCTCGCGCCTTGCGTGGGCTTCTCGAGGCAATGGCCGTGGTGGCAAGTGAGACGTATACCTCGACCAGTACCCCCATTCAATACGCCGCGGTGCGCGCCTTTCAGGGCGGCGAGGAGATCGAGCAGTATTTGCAACAAGCGCGTCGCATTCTGCAAGCGCTGGGAAATCACGTGGCGCAACAACTGCGGGAAGCCGGCGTCGCTGTTTCGGAGCCTGAAGGCGGCTTCTACCTTTTTCCTGATTTCAGCGCCATGCGAGAATCGCTGCAAACTCGAGGTATCACCACCAGTCCGCAACTCTGTCAGCGCCTGCTCGAAGAAACCGGCGTCGCGCTCTTGCCGGGCAGCGCCTTTGGCTGCCAACCCGAAATCTTAGCCGCTCGTCTGGCTTACGTCGATTTTGACGGCGCCAGCGCCCTGGCCGGCGCAGAAGAGATTTTATTTTCTAAAGCTCTCGACAAGAATTTCCTCAACGCTTATTGTGGTGAAATCGTCACGGCGATTGAGCGATTGTGTGAGTGGATTCATGGAAATGAGATAACTCAGTTGGTAATGTTAAGTTGGCTGGAACAAAAGCCAAGACAGAAAAATGAAAGACAGAAAAATGGAGCTTGGCATCATGCCAAGGAAATTGACGGCAGACCACAAACATTTTTCTGTCCTCCATCTTTCTGTCTTCTAAATGTTTTTGCGAGATGATTCTACCATGCCGATTAAAACAAAGGCGGGAAAAGCCAAGACAGAAAAATGAAAGACAGAAAAATGGAGTTTGGCATTATGCCGGGGAAATTGACGAATGGCAGACCACAAACATTTTTCTGTCCTTCATCTTTCTGTCTTCTGAATGTTTCGCGGGGTGATTCTGCCACGCCGATCGAAACAAGCGGCAGAAACAAAGATGGAGAATCTGTAACTATTCAGCCATCCCCACGCATGTCATTCTGGAAGAATCTTTTTTCGCACTAGCACTGTACTCGAAATGAAAAAAGATTCCTACGGAATGACA
>JAKEEU010000045.1 GCA_022616415.1 Candidatus Zhuqueibacterota bacterium
ACCTGAATTATTCAAGAAAGTGAAAAAAGTCGGAGGAATTTTCTCTGCAATTTATTATATTACAGTCATCTAACGACGAACACAACGGAGAAAATTCTCATGAACTCAGTTTTGACGACGCCCGAAACCCTTGTACGCCCCGAACCCGCGTCATCGGTGCTTCAAAAATCAACTTTGAATGACAGCGTGCGTTTATCGGAGATTCAAAATACACCCGTGTTACTCGATTTCGAGGGCGGCAGCCTGACCTCCGATGCTGGCATTTTGCTGCTGCGCGAGGTCGAACAACAAATTGGGATCATCAAAGGCTTGGCCGAGGTGATCGACGATCCGCGCGATGCCCGCTACGTCAAGCATACTCTCATGGAGTTACTCATGCAACGGATTGGGCAAATCAGCAGCGGCTATGAAGATGCCAACGACTGCAACACTTTACGCGAGGACCCGATCTTCAAAATGTTTGCGGGACGTCTTCCCGATAGCGATCCCGCTTTGGCCAGCCAACCCACGATGAGTCGATTTGAAAACTCGATCTCGCGAACCTACTTGTTTCGTCTTGCCCGGGTGTTTGCGGATAAGTTCATCGCCTCCTACAATGCGCCACCCAAAGTGATCGTCGTGGATTTTGACGATACCGAAGATAAGGTTTATGGCGGGCAGCAGTTGGCGATGTTCAATAATTATTTCAAAGATTATTGTCTGATGCCGCTTCATGTTTACGAAGGCCTCAGCGGCAAGTTGATTACCACGATTCTGAAACCGGGCAAACGCGCCAAGGGCAAGCAAATGCTGGCGATTGTCAAGCGGCTGATCAAATACCTTCGCGCGCAGTGGCCTGAGACGTTGATTGTGTTTCGTGGCGACGGCCATTTTTCTTATCCCGAAGTCATGGAGTGGATTGACCGCCAGGACAATGTCATGTATGTTATTGGTTTGGCTGGCAACGCCAAGCTGCACGAGCAGACCAAGACCCATAGCGACCGCGCCACCAAACTCTACGAACAGACGAAAAACGAGGTCTGCTTATACCATTCCTTCGACTATAAAGCCGCGAGTTGGAAAGAGCATAAACGTGTGGTGGCAAAAATTGAAGTTGCCGCAAAAGGCTTAAACCTGCGCTACATCGTCACCAACATGAAACAGGCCAAGGCCCAGGTGTTATATCAGCAAATCTATTGTGCGCGTGGCCAGATGGAATTATATATCAAAGAACACAAACTGTATTTGCAATCGGACCGCACCTCGTGCTCGCGTTTTTCGGCGAATCAGTTTCGTCTCTTTTTGCACTCGGCGGCTTACGTTCTCATCCATGCCTTGAAAACGAATATTCTGAAACATACGCCGTGGGCCAAGGCTACGATTGCAACCATACGACTGCGGTTGTTTAAAATCGGCGCCCGCGTTCGACAATTGAAAACGCGAATCAAAGTCGAGTTGCCATCGTCTTTTCCTTTGAAAACGACGTTGACTCGTAGTTTTAAAATTTTTGAGTTATTGGTTAAAACGTAGTTATATTACGAACAGATAAAATAAAAATTTCAGTTTCATTTCTACGGGGCAATGGCGACGTACGCCCATGCGCAAAATTTAATGCAAAATTAAGGCACTCGAAGAGTCCTGACAGCCGCCATTTTGTCTTTTCCGTAAAAGATAAGGCCAAAGATGTTCTGATTTATTGTAAGCGTGTGACCTCGGCACCACAAAATAGAGGACACACGTCCACTATTTCGGATGCCGTTCCAGTTTGTGAATAATTCAGGTTA
>JAKEEU010000423.1 GCA_022616415.1 Candidatus Zhuqueibacterota bacterium
GATTTCGACAACCGCGTCATCGGTGAATAGCGTATCATGCCGGCCGGCAATTTCCAATTGATGTTTTACATAAGCCGTGGCTTCGCTTTGTCCTAAGCCGGTGAGATGGAAGCGCAGTGTGAGGCGCTGATTGAAAGCTTCCAGCGCTTTAAGTTGAACTATCTTGCGAAATTCCGGATGCGCCAAGAGCACCAAGCTGAGTGGCGCTTGTGAATCAATGCGGAAGTTGGTCAACAGTCGCAGCGCTTCAAGGAGCGGTAGCTTGAGATGCTGAGCATCATCGATGATGACCAGCGTGGTCTTGTGATAATCGGCAAAGTTTTTCTCGATGGCGGCTTTGAGCTCGGGCACCAGTTGCCAGGTGAAGAATTTGGTATTCAAATTCAACTGGCGGGCGATGCTGTTGAGCATGCCGCGTAGCCCAAGAGTGGGGTCGTCGAGGTAGACAATTGCATGATGGTTTTTGTCCAAGGTATCGGTAAAAGCCCGCAAGGCGGTGGATTTCCCTGCTCCGACTTCGCCGGTGATCATGGCAATGCCGCGGCGCGTGAGGAATTGCTGGAGTCGTTCAAAGAGCGCGCGGAGTTGTTCGGAAAGAAATAGCGCTTTAGTGGCGATCTCTTTGCTAAAGGGTTCCGCGAGAAAGCCAAAGTGGGCTTTAAAAGGCAATGGTTTCATACGCCCTCCGGGGAGTGAGAGTTATTGCTAGGGTTGGATGCGGGCTCTTGCCATTTCAGATGCAGGGTTTTGATCGCCTCGAGATAGACATCGAGGTGTTGTTCTTTCCCGTGGATAAGAATGGCTTTGGCCATGGCAATACTGACGGTTTCCGTACCAAGCGGCTGATGCATCTTCCAGAAATTCTGAAATCGTTCGATTTCACGAGCATGCATCGCTTCTGGGGTAGTATCCAGGGCGGTGGCAACCAGGTGAATGAACGTGGCGATGGTGAAGGGCGGCTCGGGAGACGGTGGACTGCCGCTAGGTGGAATGCCCATGAGTTTTTGCGCCTGCTCCTGTTTTTGCTCGTGATGTTTTTGTGCCAACTGCTCGAGCGGCTTAATGCCCGTGGAGACGGGCTTTTCCGGTTGTGGCGGCTGCGACTTCGCTGCCGAGCTCCA